>NZ_JBVLTJ010000003.1:0-669844 GCF_055597585.1 Streptomyces sp. AMJ-169 | reverse complement strand
TCACCTCCGGTCATTCAGTGGCTCTGGCCGCAGCGGCTTGACTTGTTAGGCACGCGAGATGTCTCTCGGGAAGGCGGCTGGTGGGGGCAACCGGCAATTAAATTACTTGAGTTAATTAATAGCGTGCTGCCCCGGCGCCCGCGCCCGAAACGAAAAAAGTTCCGGCCCGGGTGCGACACGGACCGGGTCCCGAGGCGTCTACCGGGTGTACGGGATCCGGCAGCGGCGGGGGAAGGGCGGGACCTGGTGACGTCGGCAAGAGCTCTCGACGAGTTCCAAGGCTTCGCGCACGCCGTCACACCAGGGCTGTTCCGCTCCGCCCTGCTGATGAGCGGTGACTGGCACCTCGCCGAGGACCTGGTCCAGACGGCGCTCGGCAAGCTCTTCTCCTCCTGGTCGCGGGCCCGCCGCGCCGACAACCTGGAGGCGTACGCGCACACCGTGCTCATGCGCACCTATATCTCCCACCGCCGGCTGCGCCGCTCCTCGGAACACCCCGTGGCCGCCCTCCCCGAACCCTCCGCCGAGGGCGCCCCCGACAGCGCCCTGCGCCTCACCCTCCTCGCCGCCCTCGCCGAACTCCCCTTACGGGACCGCGCAGTTGTCGTCCTGCGCTACTGGGAGGACCGCAGCGTGGAGGAGACCGCGGCCGTCCTCGGCATGACCCGCGGCTCGGTCCGCAACCGCAGCAGCAGAGCCCTGGCCAGACTGCGCCGCACGATCGGCGACGGCCGGGACTCGATCGCCGTCCACTGACCCCTCGCGCCACCGGAAAGGACGCTGCCCCATGCCGCACGACGACGACCTGCGGTACGGCCCCGAGCTGTCCCGCACCCTCCACACCGCGCTGGACGACCTCGTACCGCGCACCGAGTTCCTGGTCTCCGCCGCGCTGACCAGAGGCACCCGCGCCCGCCGCCGCAGGCGGACGGCCCTGTGGATCTCGGCGGGTACGGCGACGGCGGCGGCGCTGACCGCGGCGGCCCTGCTCCTCGCCCCGCCGCAGCCGGCGGGCTCGGTCCGTACGGTCACCCTGCCCGACTTCTCCTCCGCGGCAGGCTCGGCGCCGACCGGCAAGGAGCCCGTGAGCGGTGCCGCGACGGCCGCACTGCTGGCCCAACTCCTGCCGGGAAAACCGGAGTTGACGATCACCGAGGCGCGGGACAGCGACCCCGGGTACACGGCCGTGCAGACGTACGGGGAGGTCGCGCTGGCGGGCGGGGGCGGGACCGTCGCCGTGTCCCTCCAGGGCGGGTTCGTGCGGAAGGCGGAGGAGAGCGGGCAGGCCGGTTCATGGGCCGGCCGGCCGACGAGCAAGCCCTCGGACCCGAGCGGTCAGGCCCATCTGCCGTGGCGCGCGGAGCTGGGGCGGCACTACTCCTGCGCGGCCGGGGACGACGGCTGCACGATCGCCAAGCTCGGGAACGGATCGGTGCTGCTCCTCAGGACGGACGGCGCCCGGCTCACCGCCGACGTACTGCGCCCCGACGGCACCCGCGTGGTCGTCACCGCGACCGGGACCGGGTACCGGGCGGCTCAGGTGCGGGAGCTCGCGACGAGCCCGCGCTGGCAGGAGTGGGTCGATCCGGGGGTGAACGAGGCGGCGGAGGGGGCGGTTCCCTGATCCGCCGTGATCCAACGTGCTCCGCCGTGCTCCATCGGGAAAAAGGTTCGCGCCAGAGTCGGACATTCCATATAGATGGAACTCTTGATTCCATTGGGGGATATTCTGTAATGAAGGACCACATTCCGGGCGGCGAGTTACAGGGCGCCACCCATCGGAAGCCGGCCGGACCGCTCGATTTTCGGACACCCCTGAAAAACAGGGCCGGGCTCTTTGCCGAAGCCAGACCTACTCTTGGTGCAGCGATTTCCGGGCGGCGGGCAGCGCGGCCCGAAATCCGAACCGGGAAAAAGGGGGATCGGCATGCGTATCAGGAAACTCATCGCGGCGGCCGCGGTGGCGGGCGGCGCATTGACCGCAGGGTTGGTGACGGCGTCACCGGCGGCGGCAGCGATCAATTACGACTGCACGGTCGGCGAGGCCTGCCTGTACTACAACTCCTCGGCCTATGGGTACGGGGCGGTCTTCGTGCAGCGGTACGACATCTCGGACTACGCGGGCCACTACTTCAGCGCCGGCAGAAACGGCAGCTCCGGGGCGGGTGTCGCGGTCAAGAACCACACCGCGGCGGTGGACAGCTGGCTCAGCTCGACGTTCCGCGTGTACTACAACAGCGGCTACAACTGCAACGTCGCCTGCCAGAGCGTCGCGCCTTACGCGACCGTCGACCTCAACTCCACGATGAAGAACAACAACGCGTCGGGCCGGGTCGTCTGATTCCTGACCAAGAGATCCGGGGGTACGGATCCAGGTCCGTGCCCCCGGCACCGAAAGAAGGCATCGCCGTGTCCCGCACTTCGCGCCGCTTTTCCGCTCTCCTGGTCTGCGTGCCGTTCTTCCTGGCCGGCTGTTCGGATTCGGGTGGTCCGTCGGCGAATGCGAAGGAGAAATCCAGGAAACCGCCGGCCGTCACCGAGACCCCGAAAATCACCGACGCCAATGACAAGTCGATGCCGCTGGACACCTATCTGCTGAACCCGGAGCAGAAGCGGACTCTCGACGAGGCCTACGCGGGGTTCGTGTCCGACTGCATGAAACGGTTCGGGTTCGACTACACGCCCCCGCGGACCCAGTCACAGGCCTCCGCCGGCTCCCCGGCCACCCGCACCGACGGCCGCTTCGGACTCCAGAGCGCCCAGCAGGCGGAGAAGTGGGGGTACCACCCCGTGGGCGGCGTCCCCGCGCAGGAGAGCGGCGGTGCCTGGGGGAACAAGGGCCAGAAGACCACGCCCGAGATGCTCACCGCCGAGCGCGGATCGTCCGACCCCAAGGAGAAGTTCGGCCCCGGCGGACAGACCGTCAACGGACAGACGGTCCCCGACCACGGCTGCGTCGGCGAGACCCGCAAGAAGCTCACCGGTTCGGTCGAGGGGGACGTGGGCGACCCGCAGCTCTCCACCGACCTCAAACTCGACACCCTGGTGAAGGCCCAACAGGACGCCCGCACCCGCGCGGTGTTCGCCCAGTGGTCGACGTGCATGAAGGAGAAGGGGTACGACTACCCCGACCCGCTGGCCGCGGGCGGCGACGAACAGTGGGCCAGGACTCCGCAGCCCACCCGGCAGGAGATCCAGGTAGCCGTCGCCGACCAGCAGTGCCGCGCGCAGCACAACGTGGTGGGCGTCTGGTTCGCCGTCGACTACGCCTACCAGCAACAGGCGGTCGAACAGAACGCGGAGGCGCTGGGCAAGGCGAAGTCGGACATCGACGGGATGCTGAAAGCTTCCGCTGCGGTGTCGGTGGGGTGAGGGGGATGGGTGAGTTGAGGGGTGGGGGAGTGAGGGGGGAGGGGGAGCCGGGGTTGCGAGGGCAGCTGGGGTTGCCGGAAGGGGTGTCGGAGTCGCTGGGGGCGTCGGGGCAGCTGGGGGCGCTCGGGGCGCCGGAGTCGCCGGGTCCGCCGGAATCACCGGGTCCGCCGGAGGCGCGGGGGCTGCCGGTTTCGCCGGAGGTGCCGGGCGATTCGGAGCCGCCGGGCCCGCCGGAGTCGCGAGGGCAACTGGGGTTGCCGGAAGGGGTGTCGGAGTCGCTGGGGGCGTCGGGGCAGCTAGGGGCGCCGTACATGACCCGGCGTCGCTGGGTCGCCGTCGTTGCCGCTGGGTCGGCCCTCCTCGCCGCGGCCGGGTTCGGTGCCGCGCAAGTCGTCAAGTCGCCTGCCCAGGCTGCCGCCGACACTCGGCCGCCCGCCGCGGATGTGCTGACGGCGCCGGTGGAGCGGCGGGTGTTGAAGGAGACCGTGGTGTTGCGGGCCACGGCGACTGCCGGGGAGTCCGTGACCGTGACGCCCGTGGCGGGTGGGGAGGGGAGCGGCGTACCCGTCGTCACGAAGTTGCCGGTCGGTGCCGGGGGCAGTGTTCGGGCCGGGCAACTGCTGCTGGAGGTGTCCGGGCGGCCGGTGTTCGCGATGCAGGGGGCGCTTCCCGTGTACCGGGACCTCCGGCCGGGGGCGAAGGGCGATGACGTCGCCCAGGTGCAGAAGGCCCTGCGGGACCTCGGGCACAGCACCGGCCGGGACGCGCGGGGTGTCTTCGGCTCCGGTACGAAGGCGGCGCTGCGGTCCTTCTACGCGCGGCTCGGCTACGACCCCCGGCCGGCGGTCGACGACGGCGCGGCGGTCAAGGCGGGGGAACAGGGGGTCCGGGCTGCCCAACGGGCCCTGGAACAGGCGCAGTCGGCGGCTGATGCGGCGATGGCTACGCCTACGGGTTCCAGTGGGGGGAGCGGTACGGGGGGAAGCGGTGCCGGCGGGAGCGGTACCGGCAAGAGCACCGGCGGTACGGGCACGGGCGGCGCGGCCACCGGCGGGAGCGGCACCGGTAAAACTGCCGCAAGCTCCACCTCTACCGGCGCCAGCTCCAACGGCGCCAGCTCCACCAGCACCAGCTCCACCGGCGGGAGCTCCACCGGCGCCAGCTCCACCGGCGGGAGCGCCGCCAACGGAGGCTCGGCCAACGGGAGTTCCGTCAACGGGAGTTCCGTCAACGGAGGCTCCGCCAGCGGGAGTTCCGCCAGCGAGAGTTCCGCCGACCCCGCCCCCGACCCCCGCGCCGTCGCCGAAGCCCGCCGTGCCCTCAAATGGGCCCGCGAAGACCTCGCGACGGCCCGTCAAGCTCTCGCCGACGCCAAAGCCGCCGACGGACCGATGCTGCCGGCCGCCGAGGTCGTGTTCCTGTCCGGGTTCCCGGCCCGCGTGGACTCCGTGTCCGCCACGGTCGGCTCGCGGGTCAGCGGCGCCGTGATGACCGTGTCGGCCGGCGCGCTCGTCGTCCGGGGATATCTGCAACAGCGGCAGAAGGGGCTGGTCAGAGCCGGTCAGCGGGTCGAGATCCTGGACGAGCGGTCCGGTACGACCGTCCCGGGGAAGGTCGTCTCCGTGGCCGAGAACCAGGACGCCGGCCAGCCGCAGGACGGTACGTCGGCCACGGCCGGCACCGACGCCGAACGCGCCCCGGCCGCGCCCCAGGGCTACCCGGTCGTGGTCAAGCCGGACAAGCCGCTGGACCGCGCGCTGGCCGGCCAGGACGTCCGGCTCACCGTCGAGGCCGGGTCAACGGACGGCGCGGCACTGGTCGTACCGGTCACCGCGGTCTCCGTCGGAGCGGACGGCAAGAGCGCGGTGACCGTCGTCGCGGCGGACGGCGCGCAGCGCAGGGTGCGGGTCAGGGCGGGGACGCAGGGGGACGGACAGGTGGCGGTGGTGCCGGTGGACGGGGGGCGGCTGGAGCCGGGGGCGCTGGTGGTCACGGGGGTGCGGCGGGCGGGGTCGTCCGGCGGGGGTGGCGGATGAGACTGCGCCCGCTGGGCCGACGCCGGGAGGGGGCGCGGGGGGCCTTGCCCGATACGAGGCTCCTGCCGGGTACGCCGCCTCCGCCCGGCACGGCGCCTCTGCCGGGTACGCCGCCTCCGCCCGGCACGGCGCCTCTGCCGGGTACGCCGCCCCCGCCCGATACGACGCCCTCGCCCGGCACGGCACTCCCACCCGATACAGCACCCCCGCCCGACACAGCACCCCCGCCCGACACGCCACCCCTGCCTGATATGCCACCCCCACCCACCCCCCACCCCCCAGTCATCGAGTTCCGTCAAGTGGGCCTCACCTACCCCGGCCCCCCTCCCGTCCCCGCACTCCGCCCCTGCGATCTGACCGTCCAGCGCGGTGAGTTCGTCACCGTCATCGGGCCCTCCGGGTCCGGGAAGTCCACCTTTCTCAATGTGGCCGGGCTGCTCGACGCGCCGACCGAGGGGGCGTATCTCCTCGACGGGACCGATGCCGCCGGCGCGGGGGAGGCGGTGCGGGCCGCGTTGCGCGGGCGGCACATCGGGTTCGTCTTCCAGTCGTTCCATCTGATGCCGCACCGCAGCGCGCTGGAGAACGTCTCGCTCGCCATGGTCTACAACCGCTCCCCCCGCGCCGACCGCACGGCACGGGCGCGCGCCGCCCTCACCCGGGTGGGGCTCGGCCACCGTATGGACGCCCTGCCGACCCGGCTCTCCGGCGGCGAGCGGCAGCGGGTCGCGATCGCGCGCGCCCTGGTGGCCAGGCCCTCGCTGCTGCTGTGCGACGAGCCCACGGGCAACCTCGACACGGCGACCGCGCGGGGCGTCCTGGCGCTGCTCGACGAACTGCACGCGGAGGGCATGACCGTACTCGTCATCACCCACGACCCGGCGGTCGCCGCCCACGGCGGACGCACCGTGACCATCCGGGACGGCGTGCTGACGGAAGAGAAGGCGGGGGGTGCTGAGTGAACTACCCACGCAGCAAGGGGAATTGGGCCCTACGAAAGCGACTTTTGCGACTACGATCGCGCCGCCGCCCGCCCGTCGCCCCCTCCGCCCTCGCCCCCCGCGACCTCCTCGCCGAATCCCTCGCCGGAATGCTCCAGCGCCCCGCCCGCTCCGCGCTCACCGCGCTCGGCACCGTTCTGGGCGTCGGCACCTTCGTCGCCGTGCTCGGCCTGACCGCCACCGCCTCCTCGCAGATCGACTCGCGTTTCGACCTGCTCGGCGCGACCGAGGTGACCATCGAGGACGTGGGCCGCGAGACGAACGAGTTCGCCGGCTACGCCTTCCCCGACGACGCCGACCAGCGGATCGAGGCATTGAACGGCGTCCGGCACGCGGGCGTCTACTGGCAGGTGCGGCCCACGGGCTCCGACACGGTCCGCGCCTCCCCGCTCGCCGACGCGCCCGGCGAACGGGCCCAGATCCTGGCCGCCTCCCCCGGCACCCTCGAAGCGGCCCTGCCCACGCTCGCGCAGGGCCGCCTGTACGACGACTTCCAGCAGGACACGGCGGCCCGGGTCGCCCTCCTCGGCGCCGGCACGGCCGCCCGGCTCGGCATCACCACCCTGGACACCCGCCCGGCGGTCTTCATCGACGACGAGCCCTTCGCGGTGATCGGCATCGTCGCCGACGTCCAGCGCAAGGCCGACCTCCTGCTCAGCGTCGTCGTCCCGAGCGGCACGGCACGGCAGTTGTGGGGCGCGCCCGCGGAGGGCGGCGCGAAGATGCTGGTGGCGACCAGGACGGGCGCCGCCGCCCAGGTGGCGTACGAGGCGCCGACCGCGCTGCGCCCCGACCACCCCGAGTACCTCAAGGCGACCCCGCCGCCCGACCCGCGCGACCTGCGCACGTCGGTCACCTCCGACCTCGGCCAGCTCTTCCTGCTGCTGGCCGCGATCTGCCTGGTCATCGGCGCGGTCGGGATCGCCAACACCACCCTGGTCGCCGTCCTGGAACGCACCGGGGAGATAGGGCTGCGCCGGGCGCTGGGGGCGCGCGGGCGGCACATCACGCTCCAGTTCCTCGCCGAGTCGGGCACGCTCGGCGCGCTGGGCGGGCTGGTCGGGACGAGCGTCGGGGTGATCACGGTGGTGGGGGTGGCGGTCGTACGGGACTGGACGCCGGTGGTCCATCCGGCGACCGTCGCCGCCGCGCCCGTCGTCGGGCTGGTCACCGGGCTGCTGGCGGGGCTCTATCCGGCGGCCCGGGCGGCGCGGATCGAACCGGCGGAGGCGCTGCGGCGGTGAGGGCGTATCGGTATAGGAGTTCTCTATAGGGGCCGCTCATATTTCGTCTTTGCCCCGCGTGAGTTCCCGGAACTACCGTGAATTCACGCGAACGGAAAGGCAAGGGAAATGACCGAGGAATTCAGCGGGCTCAAGGGAAAGCGGGCCCTGGTGACGGGCGGTACCCGGGGGATCGGGGCGGCCGTCGTGCGGGGGCTGCTCGACGCCGGCGCCGAGGTGCTGACGTCCGCGCGCAGCGAGTCGGGGCGGGTGCCGGAAGGGGCCCGGTTCGTGGCGGCCGACGTGCGGACGGCGGCCGGGGCGCGGGTGCTCGCCGACGCCGTGGAGTCGCTGTTCGGCGGGGTCGACATCGTCGTCCACAACGCGGGCGGCGGGCAGCCGTTCAAGGACGCCGCGTCCATTCCCGACGAGGAGTGGCAGGGCGCGCTGGACCACAACTACCTCTCCGCGGTGCGGCTCGACGCGCTGCTGGTGCCGGGGATGCGGGAGCGGGGCGCGGGGGCGGTCGTCCATGTCTCCTCGGCCGCCGTACGGACTCCGCTGGGGCCGTTCCTGCACTACACGGCGGCCAAGGCGGCGCTGGAGAACTACAGCCGGGGGCTCGCGCTGGAGCTGGCGCCGTTCGGGGTGCGGGTCAACACCGTGACCCCGGGGCGGGTCGCCACGCCGGGCGGGGAGAAGGTGCGCGAGCAGTGGGCGCGGCTGGGGGAGGCCGGGGGTCCGGTCGGCGCGGGTGATGTCCCGCCGCTGGGGCGGGTGGGGGAGCCGGCGGATATCGCGCAGGCGGTGCTGTTTCTTGTTTCCGGGCGGGCGGGGTGGGTGACCGGGAGTAATTTCGTTGTGGATGGGGGGGGAATTTCCTCAGTGATCCGGTGACCCGCCCCATTTCTCCTGGCGCAGCAATTCCAGCAACTCCCTCTCCGCAGGCCCCGCGTCCTGCCGGGTCACGGCGATCACCGGACGCGACACCGCCGGGGACACCGGCCGGGCGAGGTGCTCGTAGCCGTGCGGCACGGCGGCCCTCGGCACCAGCGTCACCCCCAGCCCGTGCGCGGCCCAGCGCACGGCCGTCCCCGTCTGGGAGACCCGGGCGCCGGTGACCGCCGCGTCGAGGCCGCCGTCCTGGAGCGCGTACCGCAGGACGGCGTCCAGCGCGCTGTCCCGGTCGAACCGCACCCACGGCTCCCCGGCCAGCGCGCTCAACTCGACGCGTTCCGAGGAGAGTTGGGGGTGTCCTTCGGCCAGCACCACGGTGAACTCCTCGTCGCCGAGGTGATGGGCGTCGAGGGGGCTGCGGTCGCAGGCCCCCATCAGGGCGAAGTCCAACACCCCCCGCTTGCAGAGCCGTTCCAGCTCGGCGGCGGACGGTTCCTCGAAGACGGTGACCTCCAGCCGGGGGAACCGGGACCGCAGGATGCCGAGGGCCCTCGGCAACTGGCGGGCACCGAAGCCCAGTTGGACGGCGACGGTGAGTTCGCCCGTCAGCTCGCCGGCCCCGGCCCGCGCGGTGGCCGTCGCCCGCCGCGCGGCGCTCACCGCGACCTGCGCCTCCCGCAGGAACGCCCGGCCGACGACCGTGGGGACCAGCCCGGTCGTGGTCCGCGCGAACAGCTTCACCCCCAACTCCCGCTCCAGGACCCGGATCTGCTGCGAGACCGAGGGCTGCGCGACCCGCAGCGACTCGGCCGCCGCCGTCACCGAGCCCTCCTCGGCGACGGCCAGGGCGTACTCGTACTGGCGCAGGCTCATCGGGCCTCCTGTGGGTCGGGCAAAGCTCGGTCGTGGTCCGGCCGCTGCTCGGTCGGCGTTCGGTCGAACCAGGTAACCCGGTCACGCCGGAAGGGATTCCCCCGCATCGGCCGTCAGCGCCCGGCGCGCCATGAGCGCGGCCCCCGCCCGCAGCAGACGATCCGTCAACTCCTCGGCGTCCAAAGGCTCTTCCCCGTCCACGAGCCACCCGTTCACGATCGCCCCGGTCCCGCCCGTGATGAACTCCTTGACGTCCGCGACGGTGCCCGCGTCCAGCTCCCCGTACGCCTGCCGCAGCCCCTCCTGCGTGATCAGCGAGCCGAAGAGCCTGTTCAGCTCGCGGGTCATGGGGAAGGCGCAGGAGCCGGTGAGGAGGGCGCGGTAGAAGGGGCGGTGACGGGCGAAGTGGCGGGCCGTCGCCAGGACGCGGGCCCGGTACGGGGCGTCGGCGGCGGCCAGTTCGGGGAGGAGTTCGCGCGCGACGAGATCGGCCGCCGCCGCGACGAGGAGGGTGTCGCGGTCGCCGAACTGGAGGTACACGAGCTGGCGGCTGACGTCGGCGGCGGCGGACAGCTCGGCGACGGGGAGGGCGGTGGTGCCACGCTCCGTGACCAGGCGTACGGCGGCGGTCATCAGGGCGGTCCGGGAGCGGAGGACGCGGCGGTCCTGGCGGGCTTGCATGCCCTCGACGGTAGACAGATGTCAAAAAATAGGCAACTGTCAAAGAGGGCGGCCCCCCGACGGCCGCCTCACCGGCCCACCCGACGGCCGGGCCAGCTCTCCGGCCCACCCGACGGCCGGGCCGCCCCGCCGGTTCCTTGACGACGTACGGAGTCCCCGTGCCCCTCACCCCCCAGGTCCGCACCACCACCGGCCCCCTCCGAGGCCGCACCGAAGCCGGCCTCGCCGTCTTCCGCGGCATCCCCTACGCCCAGCCCCCCACCGGCGCCGCCCGCTTCCAGGCCCCGCGCCCCGTACGCCCCTGGACCGACGTCCGCGAGGCGTACGACTTCGGGCCGCCCGCCCCGCAGGACACCTTCATGGGCGGCCGGGACGCCGGTCCCCCCTCCGCAGACACCGGCGACGACTGGCTCACCCTCAACGTCTGGACCCCCGCCCCCGACCCCGCCGCCCGCCGCCCGGTCATGGTCTGGATCCACGGCGGCGCCTACAAACTCGGCTTCTCCGGCAGCCCCGGCTACGACGCCCAATACATCGCCCGCGAAGGCGACGTGGTGTTCGTGTCCCTCAACTACCGCCTCGGCATAGAGGGGTTCGCGCATATCGAGGGCGCCCCCGCCAACCGGGGCCTGCTCGACCAGGTCGCCGCCCTGGAGTGGGTGCGCGACAACATCGAGGCGTTCGGCGGCGATCCAGGCCAGGTCACCGTCCTCGGCGACTCGGCCGGCGCCGGCTCCATCGCCGCCCTGATGGTCATGCCGCGCGCCAGGGGACTGTTTTGCCGGGCCGTCGGACAGAGCCTGCCGGGCACCTACCTCTCGGCCGAACTCGCCCGCGACGTCGGCGAGTTCATCGCGGCGGAGGCGGGAGTGCGGCCGACGGCCGACGCCCTCGCCGGGACCGACCCGCGCGCTCTGCCTGCCGCCGGCCGCGCGCTGGAGGCCAAGATGCGCCAGCACGAAGGGAGTTGGGGCGTCTTCGCGCACACCCAGTCCCTCTTCTCCCCGGTCGTCGACGGCGACGTCCTGCCCGTCGCCCCCTGGCAGGGCCTCGCACAGGGCGCCGGCCGCGACATCGACCTGATCATCGGCCACAACCGCGACGAGTGGCGCACCTTCCTCCTCCTCGGCGGCCTCTTCGGCAAGGTCACCGAGGACCAAGCGGCCGAAGCGCTACGGCAGTTCGGCCCGGCCGGCTACCGCGAGGCGTTCCCGGAGGCGAGCGCCGAGGACCTCTTCGAACGCGTCCAGTCCGACTGGCTGTTCCGCATGCCGACCCACCGGCTCGCCGAGGCCCAGACCGAGGGCGGCGGGGCGGCGTACCTGTACGACCTCGCCTGGCAGTCCCCGGGCACCGGCGGCCTCCTGCGTGCCTGCCACGGACTCGACGGCCCCCTCCTCTTCGGCACCTACGACGCCCACCTCGGCCCCGTCGCCATCGGCCCGGACCACACCGCCGAGGCTCGCACCCTCACCGCCCAACTCCGCACCGCCTGGACGCAGTTCGCCACGACAGGCGACCCGGGCTGGCCCGCGTACGACCCGGAGCGCCGCCTCACCCGGATCTTCGACACCACCCCGTCCACCGCCCCCTACCCCCTGGAGACCTCCCGCCGCCTCTGGCGGCACCACCGCTTCGAGCCGCTGCCCCTCCTGACGGCCCCATGATTTAAATCAACCGATTGACTCGACGTTCCCCGTGGTGTTGCCTGAAGTACCCGGCCCCCGTCACCCCCACGAAGGAGCGCCCGGTGACCAGTACGTTAGCCAACACCCCGGAAACCCCCGAGATCCCCGCGTACGACACCTCCCGCCCGGCCCGCTGCCCCTTCGACCCGGCGCCCGCGCTGCGCGCCCGCCAGGCCGAGGCGCCCCTCATCCGGATCAGGCTCTGGGACGGCACGGTCGCCTGGCTGGTCACCGGCTGGGCCGAGCACCGGGCCGCGCTGTCCGAACCGAGCGTCAGCGTGGACCCGTTGCTCCCCGGCGCGCCCAAACTCTCCCCGGGGGAGGCCGAGGCGAGCGCGCGTATGCGCCAACAGCCCGGTTCTGCCGGTGACTTGAGTTTCATCATGATGGACGACCCCGAGCACGCGCGGCTGCGCCGGATGGCGACCGGCGCGTTCACCATCAAGCGCGTCGAGGCGCTGCGCGGGCCCACCCAGAAGGTGGTCGACGACCTCCTCGACACGATGCTCGCCGGGCCGAAACCCGTCGACCTCGTCGAGGCGTTCGCGCTGCCCGTGCCCTCCCTCGTGATCTCCGCGCTGCTCGGCGTCCCTTACGGCGACCACGGGTTCTTCCAGGGCAACAGCCAGCTGATCGTCAAGAAGAGCACCCCGGCCGCCGAGCGCTACGAGGCCCGGCTCCGACTCCAGGAATACCTGGACGACTTGATGGGCGAGAAGCTCAAGAACCCGGCGCAGGACCTGCTCTCGAACCTCGCCGAACGCGTCAAGGCCGGCGAGCTGACCCGCGCCGAGGCCACCTCGATGGGCGTGCTGATGCTGTTCGCCGGCCACGAGACCACCGCCAACATGATCACCCTCGGCACCCTGGCCCTGCTCCAACACCCCGACCAGCTCGCCCTGTTGCGCGACACGGACGACCCGGACCTGATCGCCTCCGCCGTGAACGAACTCCTGCGCTGGCTCACCATCACCCACGGCGGCCTGCGCCGCGTCGCCACCCAGGACATCGAGATCGCCGGTACGACGATCCGCGCCGGCGAGGGCATCATCCCGGTCAACGAGCTCGCCAACCGCGACCCGGACGTCTTCCCCGACCCCGACCGCCTCGACCTCACCCGCGACGCCCGCCGCCACGTCACCTTCGGCTACGGCGTCCACCAGTGCCTCGGCCAGCCGCTGGCCCGCATGGAACTCCAGATCGCCTACCCGGCCCTGCTGCGCCGCATCCCCACCCTGCGCCTCGCGGCCGACCTGTCCGACATCCCCTTCAAGCACGACGGGTTCGTCTACGGCGCCTACGAACTCCCCGTCACCTGGTAGCGGTTGGCCGGAACAAGCGGGCCGCCGCGGATGTTGAAGCGGAGCCGTGTCCTCCCGGACCCGGCTTCTCTTCAGTATCTCTTCAGCAAGGAGCCCGAACCATGGCAGCCGAGCTCACCGACGAGTTGAAGAAACACCTCGACGACACCAAGGTCTTCGCGACCGTGGCCACCCTGTCCCGCGACGGCCACCCGCACCTGACCGTCGTATGGATCAAACGCGACGGCGACGACCTGCTGTTCTCGACGACCGTCGACCGGGCGCAGGGGCGTAATCTCGCGCGTGACCCGCGGGTGACGGTGATGATCGTGCCGCCGGACGCGCCGTACACCTACGCCGAGATCCGCGGCACCGCGACCGTCACCCCGGACCTCGACAAGGAGCTGCCGGACGAGCTGTCCCTGAAGTACACGGGGCAGCCGTACGCCGTCTTCAACCCCGCCTCGAAGGACGACGCGGACCGTGTCGTCGTCCGCGTCACCCCGCACAAGGTCATCTCGCGGCTCTGAACTCTCCTGCACCGGCGGGGACTTGAGGTGAGTCCCCGCCCCGGGGGTGGCTGGTCAGAGGGCCGTTTTCTTCCGTGCCCGGTACGCCGCCGCCTTGATCTTGTTGCCGCAGGACTCCATCCCGCACCACTGGCGCCGCGTCCCCCGGGAGCGGTCGATGTACACGCGGGTGCACTCCGGGTTGCCGCACTCCTTGAGGAGCGGGACGTCGGGGCCGCTGAGGAGTTCCACGGCGAGCCGGGCGACGGTCGCCAGCGCCTGCCCGGACGTCGCCTCGTTGTGCCGCCCCGAGACGGTGAGCTGCGGCGTCACCGGAGTCGCGCGGGCGGCGGCGTTGAGGACGGCCAGCGCCTCCCGGTCCGGCTCCGCGCCGAGCCGCCGGCTGCCGATCAGCCGGTAGAGGGCCTCGCGTACGGTCGTCGCCGCCCGGACGTCGTCCTCGGTGCCCGGCGTGATCGTGTCCACCAGACCCGACTCCAGGTACCACGCGTTCAGCCGCTCCGGCGTCACGAACATCTCGAACCTGGTCGAACGCCGCGCGCGGAGGGTGGCCGCGAAGTCGAGGGCCGGGTGTCCGCAGACGAAGACGTGGTCGAGGTTCACGTCACCATCCTGGCAGGTGACGGGGGGAGGGGCAAGGCCCCGGGAACCCGCCGGGGCCTCCCCGCCGCCGCTACCCCAGCCGCACCTCCCGCCCCCGCCACCGGTCATGACTCGCGACGACGACCGCCGGAGAGGGAGCCCAGGGTGCGGTCGTGGGGGAGTGTGCCGGCATGGGGGTTCCTTCGGGTCGGGGGCGGGCGGGCGTCGGGTCAGGTCGTCCCGTGCTCCCTCAACACCCCCTCCGCGAGCCGGAGTCGGCGGTTCACGCCGATCTCCGTGAGGAACCGTTCGTCATGGCTCACCACCATGAACGCGCCCTGGTAGGAGTCGAGCGCGCTCTCCAGCTGGGCCGCGCTGACCAGGTCGAGGTTGTTCGTCGGCTCGTCGAGCAGCAGCAACTGCGGGGCCGGTTCGGCGCACAGGACACACGCCAGCGTCGCCCGCAGCCGCTCGCCCTCGGACAGCACACCTACTGGCAACTGTGCCCGCGCGCCGCGGAAGAGGAACCGGGCCAGCAGGTTCATCCGCTCGGCCTCGGGCCGCTCCGGCGCGCACGCGGCGAAGTTCTCGGCGACCGTACGCTCCAGGTCCAGCAGGTCCAGCCGCTGCGAGAGATACGCGATCCGCCCCTCGCCGCGCCTGATCTCCCCGGCGTCCGGGGCGAGTTCGCCGGTGATCAGCCGCAACAGGGTGGTCTTTCCTGACCCGTTGGGCCCGGTCAGCGCGATGCGTTCGGGGCCGCGCACGGTCAGGGCGAGCCCGTCGCCCGCGAACACCGGCCGTTCCCCGAACCGGACTTGGAGCCCCTCGCCGACGAACAGGTCGCGTCCGGCGGGCACCCGGGTGTCGGGCAGGTCGAGGCTGAGGCGCTGTTCGTCGCGCAGCGCCCGCCCGGCCTCCTCCAGCCGCGCCCTGGCCTCGCCGACCCGGGCCGCGTGCGTCTGCCCGGCCCGGCCCGCCGACTCCTGCGCGCCGCGCTTCATGGTGCCCGCGAAGATCCGGGGCAGCCCGGCGTTCTTGAGGTTGCGGGCCGCGTTGGACTGCCGGCGCTCGGCGCGCTCACGGGCCTGCTGCAACTCCCGCTTCTCCCGCCTGAGTTCCTGCTCCGCGCTGCGGACGTTCCGCTCCGCGACCTCCCGCTCGGCCCGCACCGCCTCCTCGTACGCGGTGAAGTCGCCGCCGTAGAAGCGCAGTTCACCGCCCGCGAGTTCGGCGATGCGGTCCATGCGGTCCAGCAGCGCCCGGTCGTGGCTGACCAGCAGCAGGCAGCCGGAGAAGTCGTCGAGGACGTCGTACAGCTGGTGCCGGGCCTCGGTGTCGAGGTTGTTGGTCGGCTCGTCCAGGAGCAACACGTCCGGTTTTTTGAGGAGTTGGGCGGCGAGGCCGAGGGAGACGATCTGGCCGCCGCTGAGGGTGCCCAGGGTCCGGCCGAGGGCGAGTGCGGCCAGGCCCAGCCGGTCGAGCTGGGCGCGGGTGCGCTCCTCGACGTCCCAGTCGTCGCCGATCGTCGCGAAGTGCTCCTCGCGCACGTCGCCGGACTCGACGGCGTCCAGCGCGCGGATCACGTCCGCGACGCCGAGCACCTCGGCGACCGTGAGCCGGCCGGACAGCGGGAGGCTCTGCGGGAGGTGACCGAGGGTGCCGCCCACGGTCAACGAGCCTTTCGTGGGCGTGAGTTCACCGGCGATCAGCTTGAGCAGCGTGCTCTTGCCGGCGCCGTTGGGCGCGACCAGGCCGGTGCGCCCGGCGGTCACGGTGAAGGACAGGTCCCGGAAGACGGGAGTGTCGTCGGGCCAGGAGAAGGACAGGGCGGAGCAGACGACGTCGGACATGAGAGACGACCTCGGAGGTGCGCGGGCAGAGCTCTGCCCTGGGTGACGTGGGGAAAAGGGGTACGACGAACGGGCCACTCAGGCAGGGCGCTTGAGCGCCGGCCGGTGGCCTGCGGATCGGGTCTCACCCCGAGATGTCGTCGTCACCCGCCACGTCCGCGGTTCCTCTCACGAGTCAGGTCGGCGCACACAGTAGCAGCCACGCAGAGCAGGGCGCACGGGGATCACCCGTCCGCCCTGCCTGGAACTCCTGGGAAAATCAGGTCACTTGACGCCGACGACCATGTACTCGGGGCCGTCGAGGTGGGTGACGGTCACCTCGCGGAAGCCCGCCTCGGTGAGCCACTCGGTGGCCTGCGCGCCGGTGTAGCCGAGCCCGCCGGCCGACACCATGGAGACGTTGAGGCTGGTCAGCAGGCCCGTGATGTTGCTGCGCCGGTCGTCGCCCACGAGCATCTCGTAGACGAGGAGGGAGCCGCCCGGCTTCAGCGCCTCGTACGCCTTGCCGATCAGCATCTTCTTGATGTCGGTGTTCCAGTCGTGCAGGACGTGCCCCATGACCAGGACGTCCCCGGACGGCAGGGAGTCGGTGAAGAAGTCGCCGGGCGCGAACCGGGCGCGGCCGGCCACGCCGACGCTCTCCAGGTGGATCCGGAAGCGGTCCTCGACCTGCGGGAGGTCGAAGACGGTGCCGTTCAGGTGCGGGTGCGCGCCGAGGACGTGACCGAGGAACGCGCCCTCGCAGCCGCCGACGTCGACGACCTCGTTCACCTGCGCCCAGTCGAACGCGGACGTCAGCGCCTGGTGCGCGCCGAGGCTGAACCCGGTCATCGAGCGGACGAAACCGGTGACCTGCTCCGGGGTCGAGTACGCCTCGCCGAAGGTGTCGGCCTCGGCGTCGGCGTCCGCGAGCGTGGCGCCCGAGACGGTCTCCTCGCCGCCGTTGGCCGCCGCCGACAGCGCCTCGGAGAAGTCCAGCCGGTCACCGCTGCGCAGCACCTCGGACATCTGCGACCAGGCCGGGAACGCGGAGTTGAGGTATTCGAGGTAGCCGGAGATGTCCTGGGCGGGCTTGCCCGGGTCGAGGTAGGTGGCCGCCAGCTCCCCGTTGCGGTACTCCCCGTCCGCCGAGCGCTCCAGCAGGCCGATGGTGACCAGGACGTCGAGGAAGTCGGGCGTGCCGCGGCCCTTCAGACCCAGCCGGGCGGCCAGTTCCTCGCCGTCGAGGGGGCCGTTCACCAGCTCGGCGAAGACGCCGAGTTCGACGGCGCTCAGCAGGGCTTTCGAGGTCCAGAAGGCGGTGGCGAGGGAGATGATCTCGTGCGGGGACCGGCGCTGGGGCGTCGTGGTCATGTGCTGGATGCCTTTCAAGAGGAGGGGGGCGGAGCGGGGGTCAGGAGGTGAGGCCCAGGTCCTCGTACACGGCGTCGCCGATCGCGAGGGTGCGCCGCTGGTGTTCGTCCTGGAGGGTCTTGCCGTTGAGGTGGAAGGCGGTGACCAGGCCGGCCTCGGGGTCGGCGAGGGCGAGGGACGTCCACAGCCCGTAGTGGCCGAACGTGCGCGGTGACGCGTACCGGCTGAAGGAGGTGAACAGCTCGCCGAGGTGGCGGGACTCCAGCCGGAAGCCCAGGCCCCAGTCGGCGTTGCCGTAGGGGTCGGTCAGGCCGACGCGGTGATGGGCCGTCAGCGCCGTCGTGGTCTGCGGGCTCAGCACCCGGCCGCCGGGGCCGCGTCCGTCCGCCAGCAGCATCTCGTACAGCCGCCCCAAATCCCGTACCGGGCCACGGGTGTTGACGCCGAACAGGGGCTGGGTGCAGCCCGCGCGGGTGGCCCACCAGTGGGTCGGCTGGGCGGGCAGGCCGCCGCCGCTGACGTAGAACAGCGGGAGCCGGCGCGCCTCTTCGGGCCAGGAGTCGTCGAGGAGGGTGACGCGGGTGTCGGACATGCCGCAGGGGAGGAGGACTTCGTCGCGCAGGAGCTGTTCCCAGCTGCGGCCGTCCACCGCGGTGAGGACCTCCGCGAGCATGAACCAGGCCCACCACGGCGAGTAGTTGATCCGCCCGCCGGCCCGCTCCGCCGGGACGGTCATGGTGCGCACCAGCTCCCGGCGGACCTCCTGCGGCGCGGTCAGCGCCCCGTGCAGCGGGTCCAGCGCCATCGGCACCGGCGAGGTGTGGGTGAGCAGCTGCCGGAGGGTGACGCGCTCCCGGCCGCCGCCGGTGAACCACGGCACGTACGCCGTCACCGGCTCGTCCAGTCCGACCAGGCCCTGTTCCCACAGCCGGCCGAACGCCACCGTGCCGACCGACTTGGCGGCGCAGTACCACATCGGGGCGGACGCGCGGGTGAACGCGACCCCGGGCCTGGCCTCGCCCAGCGCCACCGAGACCACCGTCCCCGAAGGGGCGTGCGAGACGTACAGCTGCGCGCCGGGGGTGCTGACGCCCAGCTCCCCACGGAGGACGGCCATCGTCCGCGGCAGGATCTCCGCCGCGTGCGCCTCGGCCCGCGCCTCCGCCTCGGGGACGACCGCGGGCGCTGCCGGCGGCCACTCGGGGGCCGGGTCGGGGGCGCCCTCGGTGAGGGCGCGCAGCCGGGCCACGGTCCCGTGCCGGTCCTGCTGGAGCAGCCGGTCGAGGAAGAAGACGAACATGTAGGCGCCCTCGAGCCGGAGTTCACCGTCCTCGAACAGCGCGGCCCGCTCGGCGCCGGTGCCGAACAGCAGCCGTACGGCGGCCTCGTGGCCGAGGTCGAGGGAGCAGGTCGGGCGGCCGTCGGGCGGGCCGGGCTTGAAGCGCAGGGCGCCGGTGGCCAGGTCGGCGAGGAGCTGCACCGAGGTGGCGGCGACGTTGAGGCCGATGACGACGGCCGCCGTCTCGTCCAGCGGGGGTCCCGCGCACTCCGCGTCCGCCGCGGCGAGCCAGGAGGCGGAGAACAGCGGGTGCCGGATGCCCGTGCTCAGGACGCCGGCCGTCGTCACCGGGGACGCCTGGCCAGGGTGTACCGGACCGGAGAGACGCTGGTCAGGCTGCCGTCCGGGGCCGCGATCCGGGCGAGTTCGGCGTCGACGGCGGCCTTGGCGGCGGCCCGGGACTCCTGCGGCACGCTCTCCCAGAACGCGCGCCCGGCGGTGGACCACACCCACTCCCACCACTGCGCGGCGTCCGCGAAGTGCGTGACGCAGTCCTCCTCGAAGGTCTCCACCTCCGTGAACCCCGCGTCCTCCAGCAGCGCGTGGAACGACTCGACGGACCGGAACGGGCTGCCGTCGCCGTCGATCGCGTGCCACGACACGGCCTGCCCGTACGGCGCGCTCGCCGCGAACACCGGCGCCCACCGGGGATCGCCGGGACCCCACCAGGAGACCCCCAACGTCCCCTCGGGGCGCAGCAGTTCGCGGTAGCGGGCGACTGCCTCGCGCGGGTGGGGGAAGAAGAACAGGCAGATGCCGGCGAGGACCGCGTCGAGGGAGCCCGGCTCCGGGGCGGGCAGCCCGTCGGGCGTGACCGTCTCCGCGTCGCCGCGCACCGCGCGGGCCTGGGTGAGCCCCAGCCGGTCGATCGCCTCCTGCGAGCGGGCCACCATGCCCGCCGACAGGTCGAGCCCGGTCACGTCCCCGTCCGCGCCCACCGCCCGCGCGGCGGGCACGAGGACGGCTCCGGTGCCGCAGCCCACGTCCAGGACCCGCTGGCCGGGCGCGATGCGGGCGTGGGCGACCAGGCGTTCGCCGAGGGCCGCGAAGTGGTCCACGCCGACGCGTTCGTAGTCGGGCGCGCTGCGGTCGAAGAGCGCGGCCAGCGCGACTTTTCCGTCCGTGTCGGTGGTGACGACGGTGTCGGCCGTTGTGCTGTTCATATGCTCCGCTCCTCACAGTCGTCGGACGTTCGTACGTGGATGCGCATGGGGAGAGACCTCACAGACGGGCTTGTGGGGGAGAGAGACCTCAGCGGGTGTTCAGGACGCGTCGCCCGGGAGCGCCGCGCGGCGGGCTCCCGAGGCCAGGTACTGCTGGTAGTACGCGGTGAACAGCCCGGCCTCGTCGATGACTTGGTCGACGGGTGCCAGATGGACGCCGGGTCCGAGCGCGCCGGCCGTGCGGCACAGCAGCCCGGCGGCGATCAGGGTGCCGGCGCGGTAGGCGTCGTAGCCCCGGTTGGCGACGCCCTCGTACTCGAAGAGGTTGAGGGAGCGGCCGTCGCCGAGGAGGGTCGCGGTGGTGCCGGCGGGCAGGGTGTGGCGCACCCCGACACCGGGGATCTCGACGGACTCCAGCCCCTCGAAACCCTCGCTGAACAGACTGAAGTCCTCGGCGGCGAACCCGGCGAGGAAGACGCCGTCCGGGAGGAGCGGCAACTCCTCCTCGGTGAGGGCGAGTTCGCCGGTGTTGCCGACGATCAGGAACGGGGTGTGCGCCCGCAGCGCCTCGGCCGCGGTCAGGTACGTCTCGTACCCGTGCTCGGCGGCGGCGATCAGCGCGAGCATGCTGGTGTCGACCACCGCCACCCGCACGCCCTGGAGCCGCAGATAGTGCGCCACCCGCGCGCCGAGCGTGCCGAAGCCGAGCAGCAGCGCGTGCCGGCCGAGGAACTTCTCACCGGGCAGGATCGCCCGCAGCCGGCGCACGCACGAGTCGGCGATCTCGTGGTAGCCCAGCATGGTCTTGAGCCGGGAGCGCGCCAAGTTCAGTACGGGCACGGCGAGTTCACCGGGCGCCCGGTCGATCCGCTTCAGCCCGCCGACGCCCAGCTCCAGGGCGGCGTCGACGTGTTGCTCCAGCGCGCCGCCGTACTCCTGGACGAGCAGCCCGCCGTCGTCGATCACCAGCACCTTGCGCCCGGCGGCGTGCGCCTCCTGGATGAACCGGTCCACCCGCTCGTCGACGGCGAGCGCGTGGGCGCGGTCCGCCATGTCCGCCGAGCCGTCGACGGCCGCGTCGTCGAGCGTGTCGCTGCGGTACCCGCGGTGCAGGAACCACGCGTGCACCCGGTCCCGGTGCAGCGTCCGGTCGCCCGTGGAGAGCGCGAAGATCCACCGCGGGTCCATCCCGGCGCGCTCCATGCCGAGCAGGAAGCCGACGCTGTTCTCGGTGTAGTGGTCCCGGAAGATCAACGCCCAGTCCTGGAAGGCGGGTTCGGGCACCGCGTACCGGTCGACCAGGGGCATGGCCCGGACGATCGACTCGATCTCGGCGTCCGTGTAGCGCCGGCCGCGCAGCTCCAGAGCGTGGACGAGCCGGTCGAAGAGGGCGTCCGCCTTCGCGGAGAGGGGGCCGGCGGCGGCGAGGAGGATCTGGGTGTGCGGGGCCGGGGGGTGGACGGGGTCGAGGGTGCCGGGGAGGGGGGTGGGGAGGGGGCGGGCGCGGACGGCTGTCGGCGTGCCGTCCAGGGTGAGCCGGTATTCAGTGGGGCTGTTTTCCTGGAGGGTCTCTTGAAGTGTGCCGGTCTCTTGAAGCGTGCCGGTCTGTTGAAGTTCCGGGGTCTTCTGAGTTTCGGTCTCCTGAACTTCCCCGGAGGATATTCCCTCTTCCCCCAGGACCGAGAGAATCGTGTCGAGCAGGTCCGCCATTGTCATTCGGCCGGCCATGATCTCGTAGCGGCCGGTCAAGTGATGTGCGGCGATCCCGTCCTCGACCGTGACGCCCACGGAATCGCTTACGGCAAACTCCATCGCCTCGACCTCGTTCTTGTGCGCTGTTCGGTGACGCTGCCTCGCTGGGCGTTTGCGTTTGAAGCCTACGAAGAGCGGACCGGGGCCCCTACCCCCTAATACCCCTACGACCCCCTATCCGGTGCTGCTGCCTGGGATGTTGGTACTTGCCGGTCGGTCAGGTCGGCGGGGGCTGGGGTGTCCGGGTGTCCGCCCCGCGCCGTGAAGATGCGGTACGAAGGCCGATCGCCGGCGCCTTTCACTGTCCGGGCGAGCCGGGACATGAAACTTTTGCTGGACTCGCGTTGTCAGTGGTGATGGATATGTTGGGGCACCGGAGTCGATTTACCCGGTGAGTCGCGCGGGCGGTCGGAGTCCGCGAGGAGGGGGATGCCATGAGTGCTGTCACGGAGTTGAGCGCGCGGGGCGTACATGCGGCGATGGACGCGCTGTCACGGCTCCCGGCCGGGTACGGGCCGGCGTTCGCCGAGGTGTGGAGCCGGGTGCTGGAGATCGACGGCACGCTGAAGGCGGAGTGGGAGGAGGCGTTCCCTGAGGCCAGGACCACTGCCCGGACCAAGGCCTGGAAGAGGAGCCGCTGCGAGCCTGGATCCAGGCAGCCCGTCTCGCCCTGGCGCCAGGTGGGGAGGTGCCCACACAACTTGGGCTCCCGGAAGGCGAACACGCCGAGTGGCGCGGCCTGTTGGAAGCGAGTCGCGTCTTTGACCTCAAGGCCTCGGCCGGCCTTACTGCGCGGGCCCGCCTCCACCGCACCACACCCGTCAAGTCCGAACCATTTCGCCGCACTTGGCTGATCCTCGGTACGGACCGTGCCGGGTCGCCTCTGATCCGTTCCCTGTGGCGGGACGAGAACGTCTGTACCCTCACGGCCGACCGGCGGTTGCCCACTCTCGGCCCGGGGGCGGGACCGGAGGAGGTCCGTGAGATGGTCGACACGCATGACACCGACCTGAGCCCGGCGCGCCGCGGCGAGACCGCCGCTGTCTTGCACGCCTTTCTCTCCCGGATGCGCGAGGACGACATCGTCATCACGATGGACGGTGACCGGATCTACCTCGGTGAGGTCGGGAAGGGCCCGCTCACGTGGCTGCGTGCCGCGCTGCAACGCCCCGTGCAGTGGGCCAATCTCGACAACCCGCTCACGCTCGCCGACGTGCCCCCGCAGCTCGCCGACCCTTTGGGCAGCATGAGCGTCGGCCTGCTGGAGCTGTCCGAGTTCACCGCGGACCTCGAAGTCCTCCTGGACGAAGACCCCGTCCAGACCCCAGCGGCTCGGTCGCCGAAGCCGAACTCCCGGACGCCGCACAGGAGCCGGCGGACGAGCTGACGACGCGGGACCCGGAGTGGCTCCAGGACTGCGTCGAACTCCTCCGCGACCGGCCCCAGTTGATCCTCCACGGGCCGCCGGGCAGTTCCATCCGGCTTATTCCTGCGAGGACTTCTTCGAAGGGTTCCGGCCGAGCGCGGTGCCCCTCGTGGCGGAGGAGGCGAGCGGTCCGGGCGAGTTCACCGACGGCCGCGGGCTGTCCGACGCCGGTTCGGGAATCGTGTTCGACCTGGTCCCCGGACCGCTCAAGACGCTCGCCGAGGAAGCCGAGAGTTCGTGCACCTGCTCTACAGCTCGGACAAAGGCCGCCGCTTCCAGCTGCCCCGCAACCTCGTCATCATCGGCACGATGAACACCACCGACCGCTCCATCGCCCTCATGGACGCGGCCGTGCGCCGGCGCTTCTCCTTCGTGGAACTGCACCCGTCACGGGAACCGGTGAACTTCCTTCCGGCCGACCGGCTGAAGCGGAAGGAGTTCCGGCCCGACGCCGCCGTGCATACCCGGCCCAAGGGACTGGAGCGGGTCCGGCGGCATCAGATCCTGCCTCTCCTCGCTGAGCTCCACTGGGGCGACGACGTGGATGTGGAAGCCGAGCACGGCCTGGAGACGCTTCGGGAGGAGACCGGTCTGGAGCCCGGCGTCCAGGCAGCGCCGGGAGCCATCGGACGACCGTCGTCGGGACCGGTACGCGCCCCGTACTGCCCGAGCCGCGCCGGCCTGCGAGCCGGGTGAGCCACACCCCCGGAGATCGCGTACGACGAGCACACCACCGGCATCCCCGAGAACCAGCTGCTGCCCGGTGCCGCCCGCCGGCTGGCGCGGTTGCCGGATGTCCCGCAGGCTCTGCGAGCCCGACTGCGCCGGTTCGACGCCCGGCTCGAGGATGTCACCGCGGAGATCGCCCTGCGCGGTGCCTCGTTCGAGTACGAGGACGGGCGGCCCGTCCGTGCGGACGGCCTCCTGTTCAACATGGAGAAGGTCTTCGAGGACTTTCTCGCGAGCGCTCTGGGCGCGGCCTTCGAACGGCACATGGGCGGCCGCAGCCGGCCTCATCCGCCGGCGGCCTCCACCACTGGCCCGGACCATCGCCGAGGCCCCGCGCGAGGGTGGTGACATGAGCGACGTACGCGCATTCAGGAGGTGTATTCCGGACAGGTTCGCGGCAATCGCCCACAGGATTCGGCCATTCGGGCCTGACCATGTCCGGTCTTGAGGATCATGGACGCGCCATGACGTTCTCGACAGCCGGTTCCGAGGGCCGTGCCGATGACGTCGGCCGGCCCGGCTACGGTCCCTTCGCGCACCTCACCGTGCCCAACACCGCCCTCTACCGCACGGTGATGCGGGTGTTCACCGAGGCCAAGGAACGCTTCGCGGTGCATCTGCGGCCGGAGGACGTGTACGCGGCACTGGCCGCGCCCGAGCGCCCCTCGGACCTCGACGCCCTCGTCAAGGCACTGGACAGCCTGGCCGAGTGGGGCAATCTGCGCGCCGACCCGGACACGGCCCGCGTCACGACCCCCGAGGACTTCTACCGCAAACGCTTCATCTACCAGCTCACCCAGGCCGGTGAGGCCGCCGAGACCGCACTCGGGGCGTACGACGCCGCGCTCGGCCGGCGGGGCGAACTCCAGGCCGTCGCCCTGCACGACATCGTCAGCCAGCTGCGCGCCCTCCTCGTCATCGCCGCGCAGGACGAGGCCGATCCGGCGAAGACCCACCTCGCTCTGCTGGGACTCGCGGACCGCTTCACCGCCCTCGCCGACAACGCCCGCGCGTTCATGGGCTCCTTGCAGCGCACCATCGACCTGCACGGCGTCGAGGTGGACACCTTCCTCGCCTACAAGGACCGGTTGATCCAGTACCTGGAGCGGTTCATCCAGGACCTGATCACCCTGGGCGGCCGGATCGCCGCGCTCATCGGGGCGCTCACCGAACAGGGCCAGGTGGAACCGCTGCTGCGGCTCGCGGCGGCCCGGGAGGCCGTCGACGCCGCTCCCGGCGAGGCGGAGCGGGCCGCGGCCGAGGCGTACCGGCGCTGGCAGGCGCGCTGGCGCGGGCTCGCCGACTGGTTCGTGTCGGAGGAGGGCAGGGAGTCGCAGGCCGGCCTGCTGCGCCGCAGAGCGCTCGGCTCGATTCCGCAACTCCTGTCCGTCGTACGGCAGTTGAACGACCGCCGGGCCGGGCGTTCGGACCGGTCGGCGGACTTCTGGACGCTGGCCCGCTGGTTCGCCGAAGCCCCCGACGACGAGGCACGGCACCGCCTGTGGCGGGTGGCCTTCGGGCTGTACCCCGCACGGCACCTGACCGTGGACGGCGACACCCTGGCGGCCCGCACGGCCGCCCCCGTGCCGGCCGCCACCCCGTGGCGGGAGGCCGAACCGGTGCGCATCAGCCCGCAGTTGCGCCGTACCGGCAGCTACGAACGCCGCGGCAGGTCCCGCCGGGTGACCGACCGCACCGAGGCCCGCCGGTACCTGGCCGAGCTGGCCGCCCGGGAGCGCGGGCAGACGGCGCGGGCCCGCGCCGCGCTCGCGACCGGCGGCGAGACGAGGCTGTCCCGGCTCGGCGAGCTGGACCCGCTCGCCTTCGCCCTGTTCCTGCGGCTGCTCGGCGACGCCCTCTCGACGTGGCGGCCCGGCATGACCCGGACGGTGGCCACCAGCGGCGACGGCTCGATGGAGATCCGGCTGACGGCCCTGGACGACGGGACCCGCGCCGAGATCCGCACCCCGCACGGCGTGTTCCGGGGGCCCGACCACCTCGTGGAGATCGTCGACCTGACCGAGACCCGCAAGGCCCCGGAGGACACCGATGGCTGACCCGCTCGGCGAGGTGCTGGAGGGCCAGCGGGCCGCCGACATCCAGAAAGCGGCCCGCGCCCTGCTGAAGGAACCGCTGCTGACCGCCTCGGGCCCGTACGCGGACGAGTTCCGCCTGGTCCGCCGGTACGAGACGGAACTGCGCGACTGGTTCGACCGCAACGTCGGCTGGTCCGTGCGGGTGGACGCGGAGGCGGCCCGGCTGCGCAAGAACCCGGGCGGCCTCACCGACGCCACCCACCCGGCCCGCGAGCCCGGCCGCGCGGCCCTGCCCTTCACCCGCCGCCGCTACGTCCTGCTCTGCCTGGCCCTGGCGGCGCTCGAACGAGGCGAGGCACAGGTCGCCCTGGGCCGCCTCGCCGAACAGGTGGTCCTGGCCGCGGCCGACCCCCACCTGGCCGCCGCGGGCATCACGTTCACACTGGAACGCCGGGACGAGCGCCTCGACCTCGCCGCCGTGGTCCGGCTGCTGCTGCGGTTCGGAGTCCTGCGCCGGGTGGCCGGCGACGAGGACGCGTACGTCAACGGGGTGGGCGACGTGCTCTACGACGTCCGGCGCCGCGTCCTCGCCGGGGTGCCGGCGACCCGGCGCGGCCCGTCCATGGTGACCGCCACCACCCTCGACGACCGGCTGGCGGAACTCACCGCCGAGACCGCCCTGGACAGCGACGAACTGCGGTTCCGGGCGATCCGCCGCAAGCTCACCCGCCGCCTGCTCGACGACCCGGTGCTCTACTACGACGAGCTGACCGACGACGAACTGATCTACCTCACCCGGCAACGCGGCTTCCTCACCGCCCGCGTCACCGAACTGACCGGACTCGTCCCCGAGGTGCGCGCCGAAGGCATCGCCATGGTCGACCCGCTGGACGACCTCACCGACGTACGCATGCCGGAGCAGGGCACCCACGGCCACATCACCCTGCTGCTCGCCGGGCATCTGGCCGCGCGCGACGGCTGCGTCGGCTTGGCCGAACTGGAGCGGAAGGTCCGTGAACTGGCCGTCGAACACGGCAGTTTCTGGTTGAAGGCCGCCAAAGAACCGGGTGCCGAACCCGAGTTGGTCGCCTGGGCCGTCGAACGGCTCGTGGCCCTCAGGCTGGTGACACGGACGCCCGAAGGGGTCGTGGCCCGCCCGGCCCTGGCCCGGTACGCGGTCGGCGCACCCCAGGTGAGACAGCGGTGACCGGCCGGCCGGCCTCGCTCTCCGCCTCCGTACTACGAAAGGCCCACCGGTGACCGCACTGCCCACCCCCGCCCCCGGCCGGTGGCGCCCGCTGCGTATCGGACTCGTCGACCTCTTCCACTACGACGTCGAGGAGTTCTGGTTCCACGACGGCCGGCTGCTGCTGCGCGGCAACAACGGCACCGGCAAGTCGAAGGTCCTCGCCCTGACCCTCCCCTTCCTCCTCGACGGCGACCTCTCCGCCCGCCGCGTGGAGCCCGACGGCGACCCCGGCAAACGCATGGAGTGGAACCTGCTGCTCGGCGGGGAACACCCGCACCCCGAACGGCTCGGCTACACCTGGATCGAATTCGGCCGCCGCGACGGGACGACGGGAGAGGAACACTTCTGCACCTTGCTGTGCGGCCTGAAGGCGGCCAGCGGACGCGGCATCGCCCGCCACTGGTTCGCGGTCACCGACCAGCGCGTCGGCCGCGACCTCGCCCTCCTCGACGCCACCGGCACCGCCCTGTCCCGCGACCGGCTCGCCGAGGCCGTCGGCACGCACGGCATGGTCCACGACACGGCCAAGTCCTACCGCCGCGCGGTCGACGAGACCCTCTTCGGCCTCGGCGAGCGGCGCTACGGCGCGCTGGTGGACCTGCTGATCCAGCTCCGCCAGCCGCAGCTGTCCAAGCGGCCCAACGAGGCGGCGCTCTCCCGCGCCCTCACCGAGGCGCTCCCGCCCATGGACCAGGCGGTCATCGCCGACGTCGCCGAGGCGTTCCGCTCCCTGGACGAGGAGAAGGCCGAACTGCGGGCGGCGAACGAGGCGGAGAAGGCGGCCGCCGCGTTCCTCGGCGACTACCGGCGCTACGCACGCGTCGCCGCCCGCAGACGAGCCCGGCTGCCCCGCAGCGAACACGCCCGCTACGAACAGCTGCAACGCGATCTGACCCATGCGCACACCGACCGCGAGCGCGCCCTGGCGGACCGGACAGCCGCCGAGGAAGAGACCGCGGAGCTGGAGGCGCGCATCACCCGCCTCACCGCGCAGGAGGCCGCGCTGCGGGCCGGACCCGAGATGCGCGACGCGCGGGCGCTCGAACAGGCGGCGGCCGACGCCTCCCGCACCACCGCCGAACGGGCCCGGGCCGACGAGGACGTCAGACAGGCCGAGACCGCCCACCACCGGGCCGCGTTCCGGCTGACCGCCGCCGAGAGCCGGCAGGCCGCCGCGCAGCGGGCACTGGGTGAACTCCGGGCCCGGGTCGGGGAGACCGCCACGGCCGCGCGCATCACCGGCGACCTCGTGCCGCACGGGGTCCCCGAGGCCGAACTGCGCCGCACGACAGGGGAGTCGGCCGACCGGCGGCGCCGTACGGTCGAACACCTGGAGCTGCTCGCGGACCGCTCGGACCGGGCGCAGGGCGAGCGCCGGGCCGCGCTCCGGCGGGCCGACGAGGCGCAGGAGGAGGCCGTCCACAGCGGGGTGCGGCAGGCCGAGGCGGAAGAGAACGCCGCAGGCCAGGGACGCGCCCTCGTCGACGGGGTACGCGTCCACCTCGCCGCCTGCCAGGAACTGGCCGTCCCTGGACTTCCCGGGCTGCTGGACGGTCTCCAGGACTGGGTGGTCACCCTGGACGGGACCAACCCCGCCCGTGCCGCCGCGTCCGGCGCACACCGCGCACGCGCGGCCGAACTCGCCTACCGGACAGCACAGTTGACCCGCCACCGGGACGAACTGGTGGAACAGTGCCGCCTGTTCGAACAGGAACTCGCCGCCCTGGAGAGCGGCGGACAGTCCGCTCCCCCCGCGCCCCGCACCCGCGCCCCCGGCATCCGGGACCGGCGGGACGGAGCACCGCTGTGGCGGCTCGTCGAGTTCCACGACACCGTCCCCGAGCGTGAACGCGCAGGCCTGGAAGCCGCGTTGGAGGCCTCCGGCCTGCTGGACGCCTGGGTCTCACCGGCCGGCCCGGCGCTGACCGGGGACGGCCACGACGTCCTCCTCGACCCGAACGCACCGGTCTTCGGGACGAGCCTCGCGGACGCGCTGCGCCCGGCGGTGGACCACGGCGACGCGCGGGCCGCCGCCGTCGGCGAGCCGGTGGTGCGCAGGCTGCTGGCCGCGATCGGCCTCGTCCCCGACGGCGGCGCCGCACCCGAGGCCCGCGTCGCGGGAACCTGGGTGTCCGCCGACGGCCGCTTCCGCTCCGGCGCGCTCACCGGCAGCTGGACCAAACCCGCCGCCCAGTACGTCGGAGAAGGCGCCCGGGAAGCCGCCCGCCGGGCCCGCGTTCAGGAAGTACGCGCCCAGCTCGCCTCCCTGCGTGCCCGGTCGGAGGCGGCCGGGGACGAACTGCGAGCGGTCGACCAGCTCCGCCGCACCCTGGACGACGAACTGACGTCCTTCCCCGACGACGACGCCCTGCGCACCGCCCACGCGCTCGTCGCGGCGGCCTCGGACGCCGCACACCGCGCCCGCGCCCGGCACGAGGAACGGGCGGGCGAACTCGCCGACGCGACCCGGGCCGCGGACACGGCGACCGCCGAACTGACCACCACCGCCGCCGACATGGGACTCCCCGCCGACCGGGAGGGCCTGTCCGGCGTACGCCGCGCCCTCACCGAACTCGCCACCCTGCTGGCCGCGTTCTGGCCGGCCCTGCGCGAGCACACGGAAGCAGGACGGTCCGTCGGCCAGGAGAGGACGGACACCGACGGGGCGGCCCGGCGCACGGCCGAGCTCTCGCTACGCGCCGCCGACGCCGCGCGGGCGGCGGACACCGCCGGCGAACGGCACACGACCCTGCTCTCCACCGTGGGGGCCGCCGTCGCCGAACTCGGGCGGCGGCTCGCCGAGACCGCCGGGGCCCGGCAGAGCTGCGCCGACGGCCTCAAGGCGGCCCAGGCCTCCCGTACCGACGCCGACCGCCGGGCCAGCCACGCCGAGGGCCGCACCGAACAGCTCGGGAAGGACCTGATCGACGCCACGGCGGCCCGGGAGCGGGCCATCGCCGCCCTGCGGCGCTTCGCGGCGACCGGGCTGCTCACCGTGGCCCTGCCGGAAACCGCCGTCCCGGACACGGACGCGGCCACCGGGGTCTGGGCGGCCACCCCCGCGATCTCCCTGGCCCGCGCCATGGAGGCGGAACTCTCCGGCGTCGACGACTCGGACGGGGCCTGGGAGCGGGTGCAGAAGCGGCTGAGCGAGGAGTTCGCCAAGCTACAGGACGCCCTGTCCCGCAACGGCCACAGCGCGACGGCGTACCCGGGCGAGGACGGCATGCGGGTCCACATCGTCTACCAGGGCCGCGAGCGGACCGTGCCCGAGATCGCCGAGGCGCTCGGCGCGGAGGTCGAGGAGCTGACCCGCATCCTGTCCGCGCACGAGCGGGAGGTCCTCGAGACCCATCTGATCACCGAGGTCGCCGGCACCCTCCAGGAACTGATCGGCGCCGCCGAGCGGCAGGTCCGCGCCATGAACGCGGAGCTGGAGGAACGGCCCACCTCGACCGGCATGAGACTGCGCCTGGTGTGGCGGGGGTCCCGGAAGGCACCCCAGGGGCTCGCGCAGGCCCGTGAACGGCTGCGGCAGTCCGCGGACGCCTGGTCCCCCGAGGACCGCGCGGCGGTGGGGGAGTTCCTCCAGACCCAGATCGCCCGCCGGCAGGCCGACGGCAGCTCCGGCAGCTGGCTGGAGGACCTGACGGCCGCACTCGACTACCGGGCCTGGCACGAGTTCGGCATCGAGCGCCAGCAGCACGGCAAGTGGGTCTCCGCCACGGGCCCCGCCTCCGGCGGAGAACGCGTGCTCGCCGTGTCGGTCCCCCTGTTCGCCGCGGCGTCCTCCCACTACGCGAGCGCGCGGGCGCCGTACGCGCCGCGGCTGGTCACGCTCGACGAGGCGTTCGCCGGAGTGGACGACGACTCGCGGGCCAAGTGCCTCGGACTGCTGCACGCCTTCGACCTCGACGTCGTCATGACCAGCGAACGCGAGTGGGCCTGCTACCCGCAGGTCCCGGGCATCGCCATCGCGCAGCTCTCACGGGTCGACGGGATCGCGGCGGTGCTGGTGACACGCTGGGAGTGGGACGGGGCCGCGCGGGTGCGGGGCGCGGGACCGGACGACCCCGTGCCGGAGGCGGAGCGGGACCAGGAGGCACTGTGGACATGACCGAGCCCTCGGCGGACGCGGACGAGGACCGGCTGCGGCGCCTCCTGGGCGGCCCGGAGCTGTCCTGGCTCCTCCAGCGCGTCCGGCACCGCATGGCCCACGCGAGACCGCTCACCGCGACGGTCACCCTCACCGCCCCCACCGAAGCCCAACGCCGCGCGGCCGAACGCCTGTTGGGCCGTGGCCCGGGTGCCGGCGGTTCGCTGACCGTACGGCTCGAGGACGTGGACGCGGTGCTGCGCCGGTCCGGGGCGAGCCCGGCCGGTCTCGCCGCCGCCGTCGTCACCCTGACCGGCGGGGTGGACCTTGCCGGCGAGCGGAAGGCCGCGGAGGCCCAGGCGTGGGAGGAAGCGTATTCCCCCTTGCGGCTGTTCGCCCCCGCCCTCGGCCTCGCCGAGTGGGCGGCCCAGCTGACCGGCAGCGGCCGGATACGACGGCTCACCCGCACCCCGCAAGCGGCGCGCGCCCTGGTGGAGGACGCCGTCAAGGCGCTCGCCGCGCTGCCCGCCGAACCCGCCGTGTCCCTGGCGGCGTTCGCGGCACAGACCCTCGGCGACGCCCACGCCCTGGACGACGGACGGCCGTTGACGACCGTCGTACGGTCCGCGGTGCACGCGCTGACGGGGAGCGAGGAGGAGAAGGGCGCCCGCGGGCAGCGGGAAGTGTGGGCCTCGGTGGGCCTGCTGAAGGACGACGTGTCTTCGACGGTGCTCACCCTCAGCCTCCGCGGCACACCGGCCCTGGACTGGACGGCCGACCTGGGGGAGCCCGCGGTGCTGACTCTGCGCCAGCTGGTCCGGCATCCGCTCGCGGGAGCACCGGCGTGGGTGCACGTGTGTGAGAACCCGGCCGTCCTCACAGCCGCGGCGGACGCCTACGGGCCGCGCTGCCCGCCCATGGTCTGTCTCCAGGGCCAGCCGTCCACCGCCGCGCTCACCCTGCTGCGCCGGATGCACGAGCAAGGAGCGGCTCTCCGCTACCACGGGGACTTCGACTGGGGCGGCCTGCGCATCGCCTCGACGCTGCTGCGGAGCGTGCCGTGGACTCCCTGGCGCTATACGGCAGCCGACTACCGCGCGGCGGCGGGCGCGGGACCCGGTTCGCTGAGCCTGACCGGCACACCGGCCGACGCGCCCTGGGACCCGGCGCTCGCTCAGGCACTCACCGAACTCGGCGTCCGTGTCGAGGAGGAGACGGTCCTCGACGACCTCTTGGGCGATCTCAAGCCGGCCCGGCACCGAACGTGAGATTCGTGAAGGTGTGCCCCTGGACGACGGGACCGTGCTGCGTGCCGCCGGAGACGCTGTTGTGCACCGTCTCCGCCGGAGCGGAACGCAGCACGGGCGTGAACTCCTCGACCAGGAGCCGGAGTTCGGCGGCGGCGTCAGGGTCCCGCGTCAGCAGCCGGCGCAACTGGAGCCGCACCGAAGCCGTCAGGTCGGCGGCGAGCTCTTCCTCGTCGGCGCTTCCGGCCGCCGCGACCAGAGCGGTGCGGGACTCCTCCAACTCGCCTGCCACGGCGGCGGATTCACCGCCCCGGGAGAGGAGCCGCGCCAGTCGCTGCCGCGCCTGCTCCCACGCGTCGGTGACCATCAGCCCGACCACCGTCGTCGCGCCGGTCCCGATCAGTGTCATCAGTTCCGCTTCCACAAGGCCCCCGCTTCTTCTCTCCACGTTGCTCCGGCCGTCCACCGTATGCTGCGAACCGGTACCGGTGCCACAGGCCGGCGGCGGGTACGTTGAGGCCTGGTCCGGGCGAACAAAAGGGGGATGGCGTGGACGAACGGGAAGCCGGTGCGATGACGACCACGCACAATTCCGTCTCCGGGAACGCGGTGATCAACGGTCCCCTCCTGATGGCGGGGCGGGTGGAGTCGATGAACGTGACGCTGCCCGCGCTGCATGTGACTCCCCATCAGATCCCGCCCGCCAACCGTTCGTTCGTCAACCGCACGGCCGAACTCGCCCGCCTGTGCGAGATCGCGGAGGCGCTGCGGGCGTCGCGGATGCCAGGCGTCGTCGTCCTCTCCGGGTTCGGCGGGGTGGGCAAGACGCAGCTGGTGGCGCACTGGGTCGCCAGAAAGCTGGCGCCCGCCTATCCCGGCGGCCATCTCTACGTCGACCTGGGCTCGGGCCGCCGGGACGGCGCGGGTGACGTGAACGGCGCCCTCGAGGGCTTCCTGCGGGCGCTCGGCGTGCACGATCAGTTCATCCCGGCCGGCTTGGGGGAACGCGCCGCGCTGTTCCGCAGCCTCACGGCGGAACGGGACATGCTCGTCGTCGTCGACAACGCCCGGCAGGCGGCGGAGGTGCGCCCGCTGATCCCGGCCACCGGCCTGCTCGTGGCCACCAGCCGCACCAAGCTGCCCGGCCTGACGATGGACGGCGCGGTGTCCGTCCCCCTCGCTCCGCTCGACGAACGGGCCGGGGTGGAGTTCGTACGCGGCTGGCGCGCGGCCGACACCGACAGCGAGGCCCGGACGCTGGTCCGGCTGTGCGGCGGTCTGCCCCAGGCGCTGCGCGGGGTGGGCGAATGGCTGGCGCAGCACCCGCAGTTCGGCCTGGCCGACGCGGTGCGGGCACTCGACGCGGACGCCATACCGGATGCGAAGGACAGGACCACATCGGTGAAGACAGCTCTCGACATGGCCTACGAAGGCCTGCCGGGCCCCGCCGCACAGTTGTACCGGCTCATCGGCTGCCTGCCGGGCACGACGTTCACGGCGGGCCTCGCGGCGGCGGCCGGTGTGCCCGAGGCGGAGGGCGCGGTGGGCGAGCTGCTCAGCGCCGACCGGATGACCGAGGTCAACTCGCCGGACAGGCCACGCCGTTACCGGCCGCACGACGCGATCAGGGAGCACGCCAGGCGTGGTCTCCCGGAGCCCGAGCGGAGTGCTCTCCTGCGGGCCGTGGCCGACTTCTACACGGCGGCCACGGCGCACGCGGACATCGCCGCGCTCGGCGCGGGCCGCTTCCGCCTCCAGCCGCCGCCGGCCTCCTCCCTGGCCGAACTCTCCCCGGGCGAGGACCTGTTCGCGGACGGCGCGCAGGCACGGGAGTGGCTCGACGCCGAACGCGGCAACCTGCTGGCACTGCTGCGCGCCGCCGCCGACGAGGAGTGGCACGAGACCGTCTGGCAGCTCTGCGAATCACTCTGGGCGCTGTTCGACGGACGCAGGCATCATCTCGACTCCGTCGAGGCGCATCGCCTGGGCATCGCGGCGGCCAGGAACGCCGGCCGCCCGGACGCCGAGATCCGCATGCGCAACCAACTGGCGCGTGCGCACTACGGGTTGGGCGAGTACGACGAGGCCGGCCGGGCGCTGACGCTGGCCGAGCCGCTGCTGGCCGAGGTCGCCGACGCACGGCTGAGCGGCATGATCCGGGAGACGCAAGGACTGATCGCGCTCGCCTCGGGAGCCGCGCAGGAGGCCCACGAACTGTTCGTCCAGGCGCTGGAGGCCAACTCCGCCGTCCCGGACGCGCACGGCGTCGTGGTGCAGTCGTACAACGTCGGGCAGGCGCTGGTCGCCGCGGGGCGCGAGGAGGAGGCCCTCGACGTGCTGACCGGGGCCAGGGCGCAGGCCGTGGCGGACGGCGACGCCGGGATGCTGCCCCGTATCGACCTCGTCCGGGCGCGGGCGCTCCAGCGGCTGGAGCGGCTCGGGGCCGCGAGCGAGGCGGCGATCAGCGCGGCGGAGCTGGCGAACGAGCAGCACCAGTACGCCAGACTCGACCAGGCGCTGGGGGTGCTCTCCGAGCTGGCCGCGAGCACGAGCGACACGCGACTGCGGGCCGCCTGCGAGGCGAAGCTGCGGGTGCTGCACACAGGCGTGGGAGTGATGGCCGAGGCTCACTGAGCCGCTCGAGACCCGCCTTCCGCACGCCGCCCGTTCCTGATTTCCCTGATGCCCGGAGAGACCGTTGCCCTTGATGCGCCGCCCGCGCCCGCCCCGAGCCCGGTCCCGCTGGGACACCTGGCCGGAGCCCAGGGCGAAGGTCCTGGGCGTCGCCCGTACGCTCACCTCCGCGACCCGGGTCCTCGACGTCATGGACCTGCTGCGGCCGGAGGACGGCATCGCCAAGTACTACACCGTCAACCCCGGTTCGGCCTTCGCCGACGGCCTGCACGAGTACCTCGCCTCCGTGGTCGGACAGAACCTGCTGACCTGGAAAGAGGCCACCCGCCGCTCCTTCGAGCTGGCCGTCGCCTGCGCCGTCCACCCGTCGATGCGCCGCCTGGACGCCCCGCTGATGGTGATGCCGCACGGCGCCGGCTACAACCGGCTGGTCAGCGAGTCGACCGGGGACGCCACGTCCCCGGCGGGGCTCTCCCGCAGAGAACTGGTGCACCGGGGCAAGGTGGTGCCCGCGGCCATCGGCCTGTCGCACCACGACCAGCTGGCCCGGCTGCTCCAGACCTGCCCCGAGGCGGCGGCGCGGGCGGAGGTGATCGGCGACTGGTGCTTCCAGCGGCTCAAGGAGAGCGAGGCGCGGCGCGACTGGTACCGCGCGCGCCTCGGCGTCGCCGACGGACGCCGCCTCGTCGTCATCCACTCCACCTGGAGCGAGCACTCACTGCTCGGACGCCACCCCCGGCTCCCTCTCGACCTCGTCACCGCGCTGCCGGCCGACGAGTTCGCCGTCGCCACCGTCTTCCACCCCAACGTCTGGGCCCGGCACTCCCGGGCGACCGTACTGGAGCTGTTGCGGGCGCCCATGGACGCGGGCCTGATGGTGATCCCGCCCCAGGAGGGGTGGCGGGCGGCCGTCGTGGCCAGCGACTGGGTCATCGGCGACCACGGAAGCACCACCTTCTACTCCGCCGCCGCCGACCGCGTCACCCTCCTCGCCACCACCGGCCTCGAAGAACTCGACCCCCTCTCACCCGCCGCCGCGTTCGGCCGCACCGCGCCCGCCCTCGATCCGGAAGGCGATCTGTACGAGCAACTGCTGCGGGCCGAGCGGGAACACGACCCCGGCGTACTGCGCCCCGTCATCGACAGCCAGCTGGCGGACGTCGACAAGTCGGGGGAGCTCACCCAGAACCGTATGTACGAGTTCCTGCGGCACAAGGGGGTCCGCCTGCCCCCTGAGCCGCCCCGGCCACGCCCCGTGCCGGACCCGTGCCCGGAACGCGGCCGGCCGCCGACGGCGTACGAGGTGACCGGAACCGTCGGGGCCGACGGCTCGGTCGAGGTGCGCCGCTGGCCGATGACCGCGGGGCACCACGAGCGGGACCGCGGCTTCTACGCCGTCGCCGTCGAGTCGTCGCACACCCAGTGGGCGCAGAGCGCGGACGTCGTCGCCCGTACCGTCGCGGTCGCGGAGCCCGGCCCGCCCGAGTGGTGCCTGGACGAGGCCCGCCGGAAGCCCGGCGCCGCCGTGATCGCCGCCCGTATAGACGACGTGTCCGCTGTCGTACGGCTGCGGGGCGGTCTGTTCGAGGCGCGTACGGTGCGTTCCTGGGGCGCGGTGCGGCCGGGGCTCGACCCTTTGCTGCTGGGAGCGGCGCTCAACCTGTGGCTGATGGGGGGCAGAAGCGGGGCGGAACTGGCGAACGGGCTGGTGATCCGGACCGGGCGGCGCGTTGTCCAAGTGGCTTTCACCCGGCCTGCCGGGGCGGGCTGAGGGGCGTTTCTGCGCCGCGGGCCGCTGTGGTTTTCCGTGCGGCCCGGATTTACGTGATCCCTGGTTCTTGAGAGGGCGCTTCGGGGCGGCTATATGTGCGGAATGAGGGGATGCTCCCTCGTCCGGCTGTTTCCCAGAAAGGTGAGCGGGGCTGATTTCTTGGCTTTCGCTTGTGCGTATGGCCGCTGGGTGGCTTGCGGCGTACTCGAACTTCAATAGCGGCGAAGCCCGTGGCTTCACCCCGCTGCTTGCGGGACGAGGCCGGGGTGATTCCGAGGGTGACTCTGGGGTGATCCCTGGGACGACTTCTGGGACGACCTCTGGAGTGATTTCGTCACCGTCTTGACAGGTGACGCACCCCGGGCGCACCCTGGCCGCATGTCCACGACGTGTGAAGTGGAGACGCCCATGACCGACCAGCACACCCCCGACCCGGCGGCAGCCGCCCGGCGTGAGCGTTACGGCAGTCTCCCCGGCCGCGTCCGCTTCGAGGACATGACCGAGGAGACGCCGCAGTCCCCGCCCGGCGGCGTCAACTCCCGTTACAGCGGCGAGAGTTCGTGGAAGTACTACTCCTGCCTGGCCCTCGGCCTCGGGCTGTGACCCCGCCCGCGGCGGACCGCCCCCGCCGCGCCGCCCGAAATTCGCTCAGAAATCCGCCGCGCCCTCAGTACATTCCCTCAGGAGACCGGCGCCCGCCGGCGTCCCCTGCGGAAGGAAGCGCGTGCCCCTCGTCCCCGCCGATCCGGACATCCTGCACCCCATCCCCGGCCAGCCGCGCGTCGTCCTGCTGAAACCGCTGGTCACCTCGCCGCTGATCGAGGTCGGGGAGTTCTCGTACTACGACGACCCCGGTGACCCGACCGCCTTCGAGACCCGCAACGTCCTCTACCACTACGGCCCGGAGAAGCTGGTCATCGGCAAGTTCTGCGCGCTTGGCGAGGGCACGCGGTTCCTCATGAACGGCGCCAACCACCGGATGGACGGCCCCTCGACGTTCCCCTTCCCCATCATGGGCGGCTCCTGGTCGGACCACTTCGACCTCATCACGGGGCTGCCCGGCCGGGGCGACACGGTGGTCGGCAACGACGTCTGGTTCGGGTACGGCTCCCTGGTGATGCCCGGCGTCCGCATCGGGCACGGCGCGGTGATCGCGGCCGGCTCGGTCGTCACCGACGACGTCCCCGACTACGGCATCGTGGGCGGCAACCCCGCCCGCCTGATCCGCCGCCGGTACGACGCCGCCGACATCGACCGCCTCCTCGAACTGGCGTGGTGGGACTGGCCGTTGGAGCACCTCAGTGAGCATTTGCGGACGGTCATGGCGGGCGGGGTGGATGAGCTGGCGGCGGTGGCGCCGTAGCCGGCCGGGTGGCGCAGCCGATTTCGGCGCCCCCGGCATTCCGGCGCCCCCGGCACCCCGGCGCCCCCAGCGTTCCGGCGCCCCGGCATCCCAGCATTCCGGCGTCTCAGCGTTCCGGCACCCCGGCACCCCGGCGCTCCGACACCCCAATGCCCCGGCAGCCCGGAATCCCGGTGAGCGCCGTGAACTCCCGTACCCCCAGCCCCCTTACCCCGCCCCCACCCCCGCCGAGAAACGAGTCCCCGTCGATGCCCGCCCCCACCCCCTTCGCCGACTGGCTCCGCGCTCACGCCGTCCCCCTCACCCACCTCGCCCCCGAGGCGCCGCTGGACGATCTGGAGCCGTTGCGCGGGATCGTCGGGGACGCGAGGGTCGTGGCCCTCGGTGAGAGCTCCCACTTCATCCACGAGTTCGCCCAACTGCGCGAGCGCGTCCTGCGGTTCCTCGTCGAGCGCTGCGGATTCATCGTGCTCGCCTTCGAGTTCGGGTTCAGCGAGGGTTCCCGATCGACGACTGGGTACGGGGCGCGGGGGCGGACGACGGACTCGAGGACCACCTCGCCGGATCGATCCCCGTGGGCATGTCCGACCCGCTGCACTGGATGCGCCGCCACAACCGTACGGCGTCAACTCCCGTACGGTTCGCGGGAGTCGACATCCCCGGCGCCGGCGGGTCGCTGCTTCCCGCGCTGGCGCCGGTCGCCGGGTACCTGCGCGCGACCGATCCCGAGACGCTCCCGCTCGTCGAGACCGCGCTGGCCCTCGCCGAACCGTTCGCGGGCGGCTCGGGCGCGGTCGCCGCACCGGCCTGGGCCCGCCTGGAGCCAGCCCAACAGGACGCCCTGAGCGCGGTGTCGGCCCGCCTGCTTTTCCGGTTCCGCGCCCTGGAGCCGCTGTACGTCTCCCGCAGCGATCAGCGCGCTTACGACATCGCCGTCCGCCGCGTCGAGGGCGCCTGCCACGCCGACCACTCCTTCCGCGCCATGGCCGGGCTGTTCTCCGGCACCGGCCTGACCGCGGACACCTCCGTCCGCGACGCCTACATGGCACAGTCCGTCCGCTGGTACCTCGACCGCTTCGGCCCAGGTACCCGCATCGTCCTGGCCGCCCACAACGCCCACATCCAGAAGACCCCGGTCTCCCCATGGGCCACTACCTCCAACGCGCCCTGGGCGCCGACTACTTCGCCCTAGGCCTGATCAGCACCACCGGCCACACCGCCGACATGCCCCGCGCCGAGCACAGCCGCTTCGGCTTCACCGTCACCGCCACGGAACTGGCCCCGCCCGAGGAGGGAAGCATCGAAAAAGCGTTCACAGACGCGGAGTCGACCCTCACCATCGCCGATCTCCGCCGCACCCCAGGGGAGTTGACGGGCCCCGAGCGGATCCGCATCCAGAGCGCGTACATGGACATCCCGGTACGGGAGTCCTTCGACGCGATCCTCCACAGCCCGGTGTCCACGGTCACCGAGAAACTCGAGGACTGAGAACTCGCAAAGGAGGCAGGTCTGTTCGTCTTTGCGGGCCAGACGGGAGCGACGGGCCCAAGGAACCCTCACCCGTCCAACCGCACCTCCCCGTACGCCACGATCACCGCCGGCCCCTCCAGCACCATCCGCCCATCTCCCCGTACCTGCACCCCCAACCGCCCACCCGGCACGTCCACCACATAACTCCCCGCCCCCGTCCGCCCGTTCAGATGACGTAACGCCGCGACCGCCGCGCAGGCCCCCGTCCCGCACGCTTTGGTCTCGCCCACGCCCCGTTCGTGGACGCGGAGGAAGAGGTGGTGGGGGGAGAGGACGTGGGCGAAGCCGACCGTCACGCCGGTGGGGTAGGCGTCGAGGGGGGTCACCAGGGGTGGGACGCGGAGGTCGCCGGGGTGGGACAGGTCCGTCACGAAGGTCACGGCGTGCGGGTTTCCCATGTCTACGTGGGTCGCCGGCCAGTGGTGGGTGCCGGTGGTGACGGTGATGCCCGGGGTGCCGGGGAGGTACGGGTGGCCCATGTCGACGGTCAAGGGAGCGTCGTCGCGGGGGACATGGACGGTGTGGACGCCGGCCCGCGTCGCGATCGGGGTGGGGCCCGGCGGGCAGAGGCCCTGGCCGGTGAGGTAGCGGGCCAGGACGCGTATCCCGTTGCCGCACATCGTCCCCCGCGAACCGTCCGCGTTGTAGTAGTCCATGTACCACTCCGCCTGCCGGGTCATGGGAGCGGCCTCGGGGAGCGCGGCGCAGCGCACGGCGCGCAGCAGACCGTCCGCGCCGATGCCGGTACGGCGGTGGCAGAGCCGGGAGACGTCGGCGGGGGAGAGGGCGAGGTTCGCGGCGGGGTCGGGCAGGACGATGAAGTCGTTGTGGGCGCCGTGGCCTTTCGCGAAAGGCAGGGGTAAAGGCATCAGGGGGTGGGGCCCTGTTCCCCGTCGGGGCGCTCTGAATTCCCGCTCGCGCCCCCTAAGCCCCCCAAGCTTCCGTTCGCGCTCCCCGCGCCGCCATCAGCTCCCCCAGCGCCCCCATCCGCCCCCTCCACCTCAACCCGCAGCCACGCCACCTTCCGCCGCCCCGAGTCCGTCGTCCCGAATGCCACCCCCCGTTCCAGGATTCCGAGCACCTCCCGCCAGTGCGCGTTCGCCTCGGGAGTGACGTCGAATTCGATTCGGGCGCCGGTCGATTCCCACACGACGCGAGGGTGAGTTCCGGTCAGCTCCGCGAGCCGTCGGACCAGGGCGTCGACGGTGGAGTTTCTGCGGTTCTCGCCCACGTCCTCCGCCGTCCGGTCGCCCGATAATCACCCTCCGCATTTCTGGTCCACTAGCTTTCAGCTAGTGGACTAACTTGTCAATCTCTGGAGAGTGATCCGCGACCGCGAGGAGGAGCATGGCCGACGGGACTTCGGCTTCCCCGGCTCCCTACCTGCTGGTGGCGGAGGCGATAAGAGCGCGTATCGCGGACGGTACCTGGCGCCCTGGCGACAGACTGCCATCCCGCGTCGCGCTGGGCCAGGATCTCGGCGGCGTCGGCGAGAACGTCGTACGCCGCGCCCAGGAACTCTTGATAGACGAAGGGCTCCTGGAAGGGCGCGCCGGGTCCGGTACTTATGTGCGCGCGGTGGAGCGGCGGCTCACGCTGTGGCGTACCCGGCGTTCCGGCGTCGGCAACTGGGGCATCGCCCCGGTCGGCTTCCCCGGCACGTGGGACGCGAACAGCGTGGCCAAGGTGCCGGCGCCCGCCGGGATCGCGCGGCGGCTCGGGATCGCGGAGGGCGCGCTGTGCGTCCGCACCGTCTACGAGTTCCTGCGCCCGTACCGGCCCGTGATGCTGATGACCAGCTGGGAGCCCATGTCGATCACCGGCGGGACCCTCGTCGTGCTGCCCGAGGGCGGGCCGTTCTCCGGGCTCGGGGTGGCCGAGCGGATGGCCGAGATCGGGATCAAGGTCGTCCGGGTGCGCGAGGTGCCCGGCGCCGTCCAGATCGACCGCGAGCAGGCGCTTCTCCTCGGCATGCCCGCCGGCTCCCGCGCCACCCTGATCGAGCGCACCCACTTCGACACGACGGGACGGGCGGTGGAGACCGCGGACGTGCTGGTCCCGGCGAACCAATGGGAAATCACGTACGAATTCCCGATCGAAACACCCGGGTCTTAAGTGTCCCGGCACCGGCTTTAAATCGACTGCGCACCCTCCCCCGGCGAAAATCCACGGAATCGACGGGATCATTCCGGGGGATGGTTACGGGATGAGCATTTCACGCACGGATCCGGTGGTCCGGGTCAAGGACTGGCTGATCTCGCCCGTCCTGAACGGACTCATCGGCGTCGCTGGTATCGTCATTCCCGCGATCGCCTGGGCGAATGAACAGTCAGGCGTCAGAAACCTGCTGTTCGCCGTCCAGACCCTGCTCGTCGTCTGGCTCACGATCAATCACTTATGGCTGAGAGGCAGGTACATCACATTGCGGCGCGCGAACAATTCCAAGGACATGGACGACTCCCGTTACTACGAACTGGTCCGGGACCAGCTGGAGCAGGAGCTGATCTCCGACTACGGCGAGATCGTCGACGGCCATCTGCGGGTGTACGCCGCCGAAGTGCCCCGCCTCTCCGTCCTCCTCGTCAACACCCTGGTCGCCTCGCGCACCGAGCCGCTGCGCATCCTCGCCACCGACCTCACCACCAACCCCGCCCTGCTCACCGGCCGCCGCGAGTACATCGCCGCCAACCGCCGGCTGGTCGAGGCCGGGGGCACCATCCAGCGCCTGTTCATCTGCCACCGCGCCGACCTCGTGCGCGCCGACTTCGCCCGTGACCTCCTCCAACTCATCCGGATGCACCGGGAGTTGGGCGTCACCTGCGGACTCGCGGTACGCGACCGGCTGCGCGCCGACCTCGCCGTCGACGTCGTCGTCCTCGCCTCCGCCGCCGTCCTCCTGGAGGAGGAACAGGGCGACGCCGACTACACCCGGGGCCGATCCTCCGTCTACTTCAAGGGAGTCGACCGCTGGACCGCGCGCTTCGAGTCCGTCTGGGGGCATGGGCCCGACTCGGCCGCCACCGCGCTACAGACGTACGAGGCGGGCGCGGGGGCGTTGTTGGAGGGGGACGCGTGGGACGAGGGGCGCGCGGGGGAGATCGTCGGGCGGCTGTGAGAAGGGCATCGAGACGGGTGTGACCAGGGCGGCCCGGCGCGTGCCGGCGCCGTGGGACGGGTTTCGGACAGACCTCAACTCCCCCTCCGGAAAAGCTGGTTCACCGGCTTACCGTGTGTGACGACCGTGCGCGGGCGACCACCGCGCCCCCCTCCGGCTACCTCGGGACCGCCCTTGCTGCTGTGCCTGACCCTGCTCGTCACAGGCGTCGCCCTGCGTCAGATCGACCGCGCGCACTTCGCCCGGTCCCGCCCGCGCACCGCCGGCTCCGCCGAACTGGTCGCGCTCCAGCGGGCCCGGGCCAATAACCTCACGCCCGCCCTGCTGCTGGCCGGCCAGTGGACCCAGATCGCCGGCTGGTGGCTGCTCGCCGGCCGGGGCCCGCTCGGGGCGCTCGCCGCGGCGCTCGCGGTGGCCGTCCACTTCCGCCACCTCCAGGAGATCAGCCACTTCGCCGTCCACGGCGTCCTCGCCCGCACCCGCCGCGCCAACCACCTCCTCGCGGAACTCTTCGCCCACCACCCCCTGGGCCTGGCCCCGGTCACCGCCCGCCGCCGCAGACACGTCCGCGACCACCACCCCCACGCGACCCTCACGACCGACCCCAACCTCACCGAACTCCACACCGCGGGCCTGCGCCCCGGTGTCTCCCGCCCCCGCTTCCGCCGCGCCCTGATCTTCCCCCTGACCCCCACCGGCATCCGCACGACGGCCGCCGACATCCGTACGAACACCAGGAGTTGGCACCGTACGACAGCCCTGGCGCTGCTCGCCGCGGCGGCGTACGCGACCGGCGGCTGGCCCGCCCTGCTCGCCGGCCTCCTCGTCCCGCGCCTCCTGCTCTACCCCCAACTCGCCTGGCTGAGCCTGCTGAACGAGCACACCTGGTTCGACCCCGAACCCCGCACCGGCGCCCCCGCCTGGGTCGAGGCCGGCCGTTGCCTGCGCCTCTACCCCCGCGGCGGCCCCCTCGCCCACCTCGCCGCCCTCACCTGGCTCCCCTACGGCGACCTCCACCACTACGCCCACTCGGCCCACCCCGCCGTCCGCTGGAACTACCTCCCCGCCCTCGAACGCCACCTGGCCGCACCGCACTTCACCCCGGCCACCCTGCGCTCGGTCGTCGCCCGGCACCGCCGCGCCCTCGACCGGTTTCGCTGTCCGGCGGCCGAGGAAGGCTCCCCCGTGTGATCACCGTCCTGCCCGCCGCCCCCTCCCTGCCCGCCGCCGTCTCCGCCCTGCGCGCGAGCCTGCCGGCCGGACTGGACCCCGAGGCAGGCCCCCGCCCGCACCCCGCTGTTCGACGGCTCCCTGCTGTCGGCCGACTCGACTGTGGTGGCCGTCGGTTCATCCAGGCGGGCGTCGCTCCGGAGGCGCTGGTCCCGCTCGCGGCACTGGTCCGGGGGGAGGTCCAACCCGCCTTCGACCGGCCCCGGTTGTTCAAGAGTGTGGGGATGGCCTGGGAGGACCTGGTGGTCGCCGCCGCTCATTTCGAGGCCGCATAAGATCGTCTGGCCCGATCGGGGCCGAGCAGGAGGCTGAACTCAGATGGCGGACGCGCGTGTGGTGATCGTGACCGGTGGCGGCACGGGGATCGGTGCCGCGACGGCGCGGCTGCTCCGGGAGGACGGGCACGAGGTCGTCGTCTCCGGCCGCCGGGAAGAGCCGCTGCGGCGGATCGCCGAGGAGACCGGCGCACTGGCCTGCCCGGCCGACACCACCGACCCGGACGACGTACGCCGGCTGGTCGGGACCGCTGTCGAGCGGTTCGGGCGGCTCGACGGGCTGGTCCTCAACGCGGGCGTCGCCCGCAGCGGCCGGGTCGGCGAACTCTCCTTCGAGGACTGGGACTTGGTGCTCCGCACCAACCTCACCGGACCCTTCCTCCTGCTGCGCGCGGCGCTGCCCCACCTGCTCGAGGCCCGGGGCTCCGTCGTCGCCGTCGCCTCGGTCGCCGCCCTGCGCAACGGGTACGCGAACGCCGCCTACGCCACCTCCAAGGCGGCGCTGCTCCAGCTGTGCCGGTCCCTGTCCGTGGACTACGGGCCGCAGGGGCTGCGGGCCAACACCGTCTGCCCCAGCTGGGTGCGCACGGAGATGGCCGACGGGCGGATGGAGCGGTTCGCGCGGGAGGCGGGGCTGGGGGCCGAGGCGGGCGGCGACGGGCCGGGGGACGTGGACGCGGCCTACGCGGAGGCCACCCGGCTGCTTCCGGCCGGGCGGCCCGGAGAGCCAGGCGAGGTGGCGCAGGCCGTCGCCTGGCTGCTGTCACCGGCCGCGTCGTTCGTCAACGGCGCCGCGCTGACCGTGGACGGCGGGGCCACGGCACTGGACCTCGGGGCCGTCCCTTTCGGGTTCCAGGTCACTCCGCGCTAGACGCGAGCCGGCCGGCCTCAGTACGGCTCCGGCAGCGCCCCGAGTCTCGACACGACCCGCTCCCGCAGCAGCAGATACTCCTCCCACCGGCGCAGCGGCCCCGGCGGGCGCACGACGACCCGTTCGGCGGTGATCGTCTGCCCCCGCCGGAACTGCTCGCGCGTCAGGTCGAGTTCGACGCCGCTGGGCAGCCGGTTCCACCAGTGGAAGCCGCGCCGGGCGCCGTCGTCGTACACCTCGCCGACGACCAGTTCGCCCCCGAAGACGTCATGGACGATGAGCGCGGTGATGTCGCAGTGCCCCCAGGCCGGGTTGTCCGGCTCCCAGGGGTCCTGCTCGTCGGGCGAGCTGGTGTCGGCGGCCCAGCTGTCGCGCAGGGCCCGGTCGAGGTCGAGGAGGTTCCAAGGACTCATGCCGGTCAGCATCGCAGCCACCACTGACAACGGCCCTCGCCCGCCCGCCGCCAGGCCCCCGGAGCCGCCGATTCACACATGGTTGCGGCGCGGCGGCTCCCCGCTCCGGTGCAGCCGGCTCTTCAGACTCGCCCCCAGCGGCACCGTCTCCAGCGACGTCACCAGCCGGGGCACCGCATGTGCGGGCAGCCGCGCCGTGCACCACGCGACCAGCTCCTCCTCGCCGACGTCCGCGACGACGTCCGCCGCGACGACCGAGCCGACGAAGGGCGCCGTACGCGCGAAGACGCGGGCCCAGTGCACCCGGGGATGGGCCAGCAGCACGTCCCGCACCTGCCCGGCGGAGAGCAGCAGCCCGCCCACGCTGATCTGGTCCTGCCCCAGCCGCCCGCTCAGGACGACGCGCCCGCCGACGAACTCCGCGCGGTCACCGGTCGCGACCCACTCCGGCATCTCCTCGGCCCCGCGCACCGGACGGACGTACAACTGCCCTTCCCGCACCCGGAGTTCCGGCTTGCGGCCGGCGCCGGGGCGCTCCAGCCACTCGACCGGGAAGCCGGCCTTGCCGTCATGGACGACGACGCAGGCGCCGGTCTCGGCGGAGGCGTAGATCCAGCTGATACGGGCGCCCCGGAAGAGCTCGCGCAGCCGGTCCAGGAGCGACTGGTCGACGGGCTCACCGCCGAGGGTGATCTGGCGCGGGCGCAGGGCCGCGAGCCGGGGGCCCGCCGAGGCGAGGGCGAGCCGCCAGAACGACGGGGTCGCCGACACCGCGTCCACGCCCTCCGCGAGCGCGACCGGCAGCCACTGCTCGGGGCGCGGCCCGGGCGCGGTCACCAGGTCCTGTCCGGGGTGCGCGAGGCTGAGCGAGACCAGCTGCCACCAGGCGTACGTGCCCGGCGAGTACGGCAGCAGCCAGCGGCGCGCGGGCGGCGCGGTGTCGAGCGTCGTCAGGCTGGCCAGGGTGTGCGCGAGGAGCCGGGGGTGGCCGGTGCTGCCGCTGGTCGTCAGCCAGACCCGGCCCGGCCGCAGCGGGTTCGTCGAGACGAGCCGCGGCAGCTGCGCGCACAGCGACTCGTCGACCCTTTCCCGTCCCACGACGAGGAGTTCGCCCCGCCCGTACAGATGCGCGCGGGCCGCCGCCAGCGCCGCGAGCTGGCCGTCCGCGACGACAACGGCCCGTTCCCGCAAGGGCGGTGTCATCAGATCCCGCCAACTGCCCCGGAACACACCGGAGACGATCCGGTTGTCGAGTGCCTCGCTCATGCCGGGCGCACCCGTTCCAGCGGGTCCGGCACGGGCCGCATCAGCTCGCGCGCCCGGCGCCGGGGGAGCACGGTGTTCGTCTGAGGCATGGGCGACTTCTTTCGGGAAAGGTCTCGTCGGACGTCCTGTACTACACGTATCCCGGCTTAAGAAACGATGAAAGGCGTAAAGCGGGCGCTCGGGATGTAGCCGGACGGTACGGGTCTTTTCTGTGCTCTCGGACGTGCCTCCGTGTACCTCCGGGTCACCCGTTCGCCGGATTGCGCGCAGGGGCGGGTGAGTGATTCTGGGGTGCGGCGCAGGAAGTGTGGGCCGGTCAGGGGGCGTCGTAGGAAGTGCGGGCCGGTCAAGGCGAGTTGAGGACGGGCTCGTCCGGCCCCCGCAGCCCGTGCCGGCCGTCCCGTACCGCCGCCCGCTGCACCAGCCATCCCGCGTCCCCCGTCTCCCCGCCCCCGGCGACCGTCCGGACGTGCGCGAAGCCCTGCCGCAGGTAGAAGTCCTGGAGCCGGTCGTTGCCCGTGTTGACGTTGCCCCGCAGCCACAGGTGCCCGGACGCCGCCGCGCGGTCGCTCGCCCAGCCGAGGGCCCGCCCGCCCAGGCCGCGTCCGGCGAACGCCCGGCGCACGATCAACCACCGCATGTACAGGCTCGGTTCGCGCAGTTCCTCGGCCGTCCACAGGCCGCCGATCGGCTCGGGTTCCAGCACGAACATGGCCGCCATCGCGCCGCCGCCGTCCCGTACGACGTACAGGCACCCCGACCGTACGACCGCCCGCAGCCGTTCGGCCGGCAGCGGGACGTGCCATTGGTCGATCCCCCGCTGCCGTAACCACGCGACGGCCTCCGCGCGGGCTGCCGCCAGCAAAGGGAGGTCGGAGGCCGCGGCGTGGTCGACGTACAGCAAGAGCGCTCCTACTGGATCGGCGGACGTGACGCAACGTAAGTAGCACGCCCTTCCTTAAGGGGGTGAACGCATCTAAACCACCCGAAAGGATGCCGCTCCTGTTGAGGGGAGGGGGGTGGTGCTTATCGCGTGGCCCAGCGCATGGTGCAGGAGCCCGACCGGTTTGCTGTGATCCAGACAGGTCTTTGTGCCGTCGGGGTTGAGCCGGAAGCAGCGGCGCCCGCCTGCGCCGGTGCGAGCGTGCCGAAGGACAGGGCCGCGGTGAGGGCGAGGGGCTTGCCGAGGGTCTTCCGCCGCACTCATCAAAGAACGCGAGTGACGATTTCCGTCCTTACCGGCCGACTTCGGCGCCCGTAGCGTGACAAGTGGGCCAGGCAAGGCGGACGGGGGTCGGCGTGGGGCGCGGTGAGAAACCGTTGGATCCGGGCGCGGGTCCTGTCCAGCGGCTCGCGTACGAGATGCGCAAGCTCCGCGCGGAGGCGGGGGGACTCGGTTACCGGGAGATGGCGCGGCGGGTCGCGTACTCGGCGACGGGGCTGTCCCGCGCGGCCGACGGGACCAGGCTGCCGTCGCTCGAGGTCGTGCTGGCCTACGTCCAGGCGTGCGGAGGCGAGCGCGAGGAGTGGGAGCGCCGCTGGCGCGCCGCCGCCGAGGAGGCCGCTCTGCTGGCCGCGCGGCAGTCCGCGCAGGACGAGGACGCCGGCGCGCCGTACCAGGGGCTGGCGCGGTTCGAACCACGGGACGCGGACCGGTTCTTCGGCCGGGGCCGGCTCGTCCCCGCCACGGCCCAGGGGCTCATCGTGGAGCGCGCGCTGACCGCACGCGTCGTCGAGGAGGCCGCCGGTGAACCGGGCGCCCTGCCGCTGCTCTCCCACGCGCTGCTGGAGACCTGGCACCGCCGCAGGGGCCGGATGCTCACCGTCGCCGGGTACGAGGCCGCGGGCGGCGTCCACGGCGCGATCGCCCGCACGGCCGAGGAGATCTACCGCGGGCTGCCGCCGCGCCAGGCCGTGCACATGCGGCACGTCCTGCTGCGGCTCGTCACGCCGGGGGAGGGCGCGCAGGACACGCGCCGTTCGGCCGACCGCGCCGAACTGGACGCGCTGACCGAGGACCGCGCGGACGACGCGGTGATCGAGCGGCTCGTACGGGGCCGCCTGGTCACCGTCGACGGCGCCACCGTGGACCTCGCCCATGAGGCGCTGATCACCTCGTGGCCCCGGCTGCGGGCCTGGATCGACGAGGACCGTGAACACCTGCGCCTGCACCGGAGGCTGACCGAGGCGGCGGCCGAGTGGGAGGCGCTCGGGCGGGACCCGGGCGCCCTGTACCGGGGGACCCGGCTCGCCGCCGCCGAGGAGTGCTTCGTCCGGTCCGGGCGGCGCGGCGAACTCACCCCGCAGGAAGGGGCGTTCCTCGACGCGGGGCTCGACACGCTGGCCGAGGAGCGCCGGACCGCCGCGCGCGGCAGCCGCCGGCTGCGGCATCTGGTCGTCAGCCTCGCCGTTCTGCTCGCGATGGTGGCAAGCGCCGGGATGTTCTCGCTGCAACTGCGGCAACAGGCCGTCGTGGCGGGGAAAGAGCGGCTGTCACGTCAACTCGCCGCCCAGGCACTGGAGTTGACGGACTCCCGGCCGGGTACGGCGATGCTGCTGGCCGTGGAGGCGTATCACACGGCCCCCACCGCCGAGGCGCGCGGCGCGCTGCTGAGCATGTCGACGCTCCAGTACTACCGGGCGGAGATCCCCGCGCACAGCGACGCGGTGACCGGGGTCGCCTTCGGCCGCGACGGCACCCTGGCGACCGTGGGCCGCGACGGACTGCGGCTGTGGGACCCGGTCCGCCGTACCCGGCTCGCGGCGCCGGCCGGGCACGGATCGTGGCTGCGCGGTGTGGCGTTCAGCCAGGACGGGCGGCTGCTGGCGACCGGCGGCGACGACGCGGCCGTCGCGCTGTGGGACGTCGCGCGCCGCCGCAGGACGGCGGTGCTGTCCGGCCACGCGCGTACGGTCCGCAGTGTGGCGTTCAGCCCCGACGGCCGGCTGCTGGCGAGCGGGTCGGCGGACGGGACCGTACGGCTGTGGGACGTCGGGAGCCGCCGGGAGAGGGCCGTGTTCCGGCAGTGGCGGGCGAACGCGGTCGCGTTCAGCCCTGACGGCCGTGCCGTCGCGGCGGCCGGTACGGACGGGACGGTGCGGCTCGGGTCGACGCGGACCGGCAGGGAGACCGCCGCGCTGACCGGGCACACCGGGAGCGTGGACACGGTGGCGTTCAGCCCCGACGGCCGTACGCTCGCCACGGCTGGCCAGGACCACACCGTCCGGCTCTGGGACCTGAGCGGCCGAAGGGACCCGGTCGGACTCAGCGGCCACGCCGGTGAGGTACGGGCCCTGGTGTTCAGCCCCGACGGCCGGACGCTCGCCACCGCCGGACACGACGCCACGGTCATCCTCTGGGACCTGGAGCGCAAGGCCGTCAAGGCCGGGCTCGTCGGTCACGCCGCCGACATCCGCGCGATGGCGTTCGACCGGAGCGGCACGCTGCTGGCCACCGGCTCGGAGGACGGCGCGGTCATCCTGTGGGACCCGACGCGCATCCCCCTCTCCGGCCACACCGACCGCTTGACGGACGTGGTGTTCAGCCCCGACGGCCGCGCGCTCGCGACCGCCGGACACGACCGGGTGATCACGGTGTGGGACACCCGGCGCCGGGTCCCCACAGCCCGTCTCGACAAGGGGAACGGGCCGGTGAACGCGCTGGCCTTCAGCCCTGACGCCGGAACGCTCGCCGCGACGAGCGGCACCTCGGACCGGCCGGGGGCCGCCGACCACGCCCTCACCCTGTGGGACCTCCACGGGATCCGGCCCCCCAGGAGACTCGCGGGCCACACCGGCCGCGTCATGGACGTCGACTTCAGCCCCGACGGCCGGCTGGTCGCCACCACGGGCACGGACGGGCAGGTCATGCTGTGGGACGCCCAACTCGGCACCCGCCTGGCCGCGTTGCACAGCGCGGGAGCCCCCGGGAACGCCGTGGCGTTCAGCCCCGACGGCCGGCTGCTGGCCTCCGCCCACTCCGACGCGGCCGTGCTGTGGAACGTGGCCGACCGCACCCGGGCCGCCACGCTGAGGGGCCACGACAGACCGGTCGCCGCCGTGGCGTTCAGCCCTGACAGCCGCGTGCTCGCCACGGCGGGCCACGACCGGCGGGTGATCCTCTGGGACGTCGCCGGAAAAGTTCCCGAGGTCACCCTCGTCGGAGGCGCAGGGCCCGTGCAGGACGTGGCGTTCAGCCCCGACGGCCGCGTCCTCGCCACCGCCGGCGCCGGCCACACGGCGGTGCTGTGGGACCTCGCCCGGCACACCGTGTGGGCCACGCTGACCGGGCACGACGCGATCGTCGGAGCCCTCGACTTCAGCCCCGATGGGCACACGCTGGCCACCGGGAGCCATGACTACTCCGCCCGGCTCTGGAGCGTCGATCCCGGCCGCACCGCCGATCAGGTCTGCGCGCGGGTGGCCCGTGATCTCACTCCGGAGGAATGGGGACGGTTTCTTCCTGGGGTGCGGTATCGGCAGACGTGCGGGGTGAGTGAAGCGGGCAGGCCGGTCCGGGTGGGGCGGGAGCTCTCTTGGGCGCTGGGGAAGGGGAGTTGACGCATACTCACCGCTGATCACCTGAAGAAAGCGGAACCTCCGGCGCCGGATCGTCCTCTATGGAGGCGTACCGGACGGATGGAGGAGGTGAACGGCCGTGGGACGTCCCGAGGGGGCCGTGCGGGACGAGGCGCCCTACCGGGGGCTCGCGCGGTTCGAACCCGGCGACCGGGAGCTGTTCTTCGGGCGGGAGCGGGTGGTAGCCGAACTGGAGGAACTGATGACGGGGCACCGGCTCGCGGTGCTCTTCGGGGCCTCCGGCAGCGGCAAGTCGTCTTTGCTGCGAGCCGGGTTGCTGCCACGGCTGCGGGAACGGGCTCAATGTCCGGCGGAGCTGCGCATCCTGACCCCCGGCCCTCAACCAGCCACCACACACGGGGAGTTGCTGTCATCCGGCGGTGAACGCTGGCTCGTGGTCGACCAGTTCGAGGAACTGTTCACCCTCTGCCAGGACCGCGCCGAACGGGACCGCTTCCTCCAACTCCTGCTGTCCGCAAGGGAACCCGGCAGCGAACTGCGCGTACTGCTCTCCGTACGCGCCGACTTCTACGCCCGCTGCCTCGAACACCGCGCCCTGGCCGACGCGTTGCACGGCGCCGCGCTCGCCCTCGGCCCGATGACCGCCGCCGAACTGAGCGAGACGGTGACCGGCCCCGCCGCCCGCACCGGCCTCCTCGTCGCCCCCGAACTCACCACCCGCGTGATCGAGGAGGTCCAGGGCGCCCCCGCCGCCCTGCCGCTGCTCTCCCACGCCCTCCTGGAAACCTGGCACCGCCGCGCCGGCCACCGCCTGACCCTGGCCGCGTACGAGGCGTCCGGCGGAGCCCACGGCGCAATCGCGGCAACCGCAGAGGAGGCGTACGACGGCCTCGGCCCCGCCGAACAGGCCGCCGCCCGGCGCCTGTTGCTGCGCCTGGTCGCACCGGGCCGCGAACCGGGCACCCCCGACACCGGGCGCCCGCTCGACCGGGCCGAGGCCGGCGCGTGGGCCCACCCGGACACCGTCGAACGCCTCGCCCGCGCCCGCCTGTTGACCGTCGACGAGGACGGGGTGCGGCTCACCCACGAGGCGCTGCTGACCTGTTGGCCCCGGCTCGCCGGCTGGCTGGAGGAGGACCGCGAACGGCTGCGCGAGCTGCGGCGGTTGACGGAGGCGGCGCACGCCTGGCGGGAGGCGGGCCGCGACCCGGGCGCCCTGTGGCACGGCACCCGCCTGGAGAGGGCTCAGGGACTCGCCGAACTCGGCGGAGTGGAAAGGGAGTTCATCAAGGCGGCGGTCGCCGGACGGCAGGGCGCCGAGCGGGCGGCGCGCCGCTCCCGGCTGCTGCTGGCCTCGCTGTCGGCCGTTGTCGCCGTCGCCCTGGTGGCCGGGCTGCTCGCCTGGGTCCAGTACCGCGAGGACGCCCGCCGCCACAGCGATGCCGCCGCCCGCCGCCTCGCCGCCGTCGCGGACTCCCTGCGCACGACGGACCCGCGCACCGCGCTCCGGCTCAGCGCCGCCGCCTGGAACCTGGCCCACCTCCCCGAGTCCCGCCGGGCCGTCCTCGGCGCGCTGGCCCAGCCCGAGCTGGACGCCTTCACCGTCCCCGACCCGGACGGCCCGGGCCCCTTCCTCACCGCCGACGGCCGCACCCTCCTCACCGCCGACGGCGCCACCTGGCAGGCGTGGGACGTGACCGCCCGCCGCGTCGCCGCCACCGGCCCCCTCCCGGCCGGCACCGAACTGATCGCCGCCGGCCCCGACGCCCGGGTGCTCGCCCTCTCCGACGGCACCGGCATCCGCCTGTGGGACACGGCCGTCCGCCGCTGGACCGGCGCCCTGCGCCCCCTCCCGCGCCGCACGACCGACCTCGCCGTCAACACCACGAGCTATCTGACGGACGACGGGAACTCCGTGCGGCTGCGGTCCGTTGTCGGGGGGAGGCTGCTGTACGAGACGAGGGCTCGCGCCTTGGACGACGTCGCCGCGAGCCCCGACGGCCGGCGGCTGGCCGTATGCGAGACAGGGAAGGAGGTGGAGATCTGGGAGGGTGACGACCACCGCACGCTGCCCGGTGACGGGGTGTGCGACGCCGACGCAGTACATCTGCTGTTCGGCGCCGGCGACCGCCTGGCGCTGACCTCAGCGAACGGCGCGCACGTCTGGGACCTCCGCACGCGACGCGAACTGGCCTCCCTGGACGACGGCCGGATCGACGCCGCGGCCTTCAGCCCGGACGGAGACTTCCTGGCCACCACCGACGGCGCGGAACTGCGGGTGTGGCGCCTGTCCGAACCGGACCTGCCCGTCTTCCGCCGCCCCCTGACCGCCTGGCAGCCGTACGCCACCCTGGCCTGGGACCCCGTGCGCCCGATCCTGCGCTACCTCTCCGACGACACCGTCCACTCCTACGACGTGCAGGCGCCGACGACGCCTGACTGGCGGGCCTCAGCCGCGGCGGGCGGGACGGAACGGGCCGACGCGGGCACGGACGCCGTGGCGCGGGACGTCCATGGAGCGCGGGCGGCCACCGGTGACTCCGCCGGGCGGGTCACGTTCTGGCGGGACGGGCGGGCGGCGGTGCTGGCCGACGCCTTCCGGCAGCCTGCCGTGGAGGTACCCGAAGCGGTGACGGCGCTCGCGCTGAGCCCCGACGGGCGGACGCTGGCGGCCGGCGGGGACGCGGGGACCGTCCAGCTGTGGGACACGGAGACCCGGCAGCCGGTGGGGGACGCCCTGCCGACGGCCGGGGAGGCGATCACTTCGCTGACCTTCAGCGGTCAGGTGCTGCGGGCGGGGAGCGTCCATGTGCCCGTGCGCAGTTACGACCTTGATCCCGGGGAGGCGGTGCGGGAGGTGTGCGCGCGGGCGGGAGGGGGGCCCGATCGGGAGGAGTGGGAGGAGTACGTGCCGGACGAGGGGTATCGGGGGGTGTGCGGATGAGTGCCGGCAGGCAGCTGATCAAGGGCTCGTCCCATGATCGTCCCGCGACTAGGGTGAGCCGCGTCCGTATGCCGTGCATCTGCGCCACAGGGTGACTTGGAGACCGACCGATGCGACCGACGTTCGTCCTCGTCCACGGGGCCTTCGCCAACTCCTTCTCCTTCGCGCCGCTGCAAGCCGAACTCGGCCTCCTGGGACACCGGTCGGTCGCCGTCGACCTGCCGGGACACGGTTTCGCGGCGACCTTCCCGCACGCCTACCAGGCCCCGCAGGACCCCGCCGGGCTCGCCACGGCACCCGGCGCGATCAAGGGCGTCACGCTCGCCGACAACGCGGCCCATCTGATCGGCGTGCTGGAACGCGCGAAGGCCAACGGCCCCGTCGTGCTCGTCTCCCACAGCCGCGGCGGCATCACGGCCACCGCCGCGGCCAACCGGCGCCCGGACCTGATCGACCGCATCGTGTACGTCTCCTCCTGGGCCCCCGTCGACCTCCCCGTCGGCGCCTACTACTCCGAGCCCGAGATGGCGGCCCTCGACGGGACGGCGCTGGCCTCGACGATCGTCGGCGACATCCCTCAACTCGGCCTGCTGCGCGCCAACTTCCGCACCGCCGACCCCACCGTCCTCGGTCGCGTCAAGGCGGCCCTCCTCGCCGACGGCACCGACGACGAGTTCCTGACCGTCCTCAACACCTACCAGCCGGACGAGAACCTCGACACCGGCTCCGCCGACGACCGCGCGCAGGCCGGGAGTTGGGGCCGCATCCCCAAGGCGTACGTCCGCCTGACCGAGGACACGAGCATCCCGCTCGCCATGCAGGACCGGATGATCCGGGAGGGGGACGCGCTGACGCCGGAGAACCCGTACGAGGTGCGGACGCTGCCGGGCAGCCATTTGAAGTGGCTGGTCGAACCGGGGGCGGCGGCGGGGGTGTTGGGGGAGTTTGCAGGGGGGTGAGGGGGTGAGGGGGTGGTGTGGGGTGCGGTGCGGGGTGTACGGGGGGCCGGCGGCGAGAGGGCGAGAGGTTCCGTATGAGGGGCGGCGCCCCTCTTCGCAACCCGCCGCCTCCGCCGGTCCGCCTTCTCTGCCGCCCGTCCCCTCCGCCGGTCCGCCTCCTCTGCCGTCCGTTCCCTCTGCGGGTCTGCCTCCTCCGCCGGTCCGCCCGCTCCGCCGGTCCGTTCAAGCGACCTGGTCGCTTCGGACGATCAGCGCGGCGAGGTCGTACAGCAACCGGCCCTCCGGCCCGGCCGGTAGCAGGGGTGCGAGTCGGGTCCAGGCGTCGTGGACCATGCCGGCGGCCTCCTCTCGGCAGGCCTCCACCGCCCCGCACGCCTCCAACTCCCGGCACACCTCGGCTATTTCGGCGTGGTCGGCCGGGGCATCCCCGATCCGTCGCCAGAGTTGGTCCAGCCGGTGGGCCGGTAACAGGGTGACCGCGTGGGCCAGCGGCATCGTCACCTTGCCGGCGCGCAGATCCTCGGCGGGTTCCTTGGTGCGGGCCCCGGCCCGGCGTACGCCGCGCAGGTCGGCCAGGTCGTCGGCGATCTGGTACGCCGTGCCCACGGCGGAGCCGAACTCGCCGAGGGCCGCGCGTAGTTCGGGGCCCGCGCCGGTGACGATCGCGGCCGTCTCCAGGCCCGCCGCGACCGGGGCGCCGGACTTCAGCCGGTGGGTCAGCCGGACCTGGCGCAGCACGGCGTGCCGGTCGCCGCCGGACACGGCCCGGTCCATCTCCTCGCGGTGGCCCTGGAGGTCGAGGGCCTGCCCGGCGTGTCCGGCCCGCAGGGCGGCCAGCAGCAGTTCGCGCAGCTCGCCGCGTCGGCGGGCGTCGTCGGGGCAGGTGAGGTGGACCGCCCTGTCCCACAGGAAGTAGGCGGCCGTCCCGGCGTTCAGAGCCGTCGGCACGCCGAACACGGTGTGGACCGCCGGGCGTCCGCGCCGCAGCGGCGAGACGTCCTGGACGTCGTCGACGATGAGCGAGCCGGTGTGCATCAGCTCCACCGCCGCGATCAGCGGCCCGTACCGCTCGGCGTCCCCGCCGAGGAGTTCGACGGCCTCCCAGAGCAGCACGGGCCGCCACCGTCGCCCCGTGGCCTCGGTGAGATGCCGGACCGGGGCGCTCAGCGCGCGTTGCAGGCGGCGGGCGAGGGTGGGCGTGTTCATGACTTCGGGGGTGAGGGCGGGGGGCAGCCAGGTGGCGCATGCCTGGGCTGCCGCGCTGGGGCAGAGGAGGTCTATGTGGTGGCCTATGCGGGCGGCTGTGCGGGTGATGCGTTGCTGGAGGTGGTCGGTGTCCGGGGATGAGATGCCGTCGGCCGAGGGGGGCGGGTTCCCGGCTCGTGGGGCGCCGCTGGTTACCGCAGTCGAGGGCGTCGTCTTCTCCGGGGCCGGGTTCATCGGCGGGTCTCCCGTTCGCGGGGCGTGGCGGTCATGGTCAGGCCGTTCGGGGTGGGGGTCAGCTCCATGCCGAGGCGTACCGGGCGGCCTGGGTGGGTGGTGCGGAGGGTGCGGGAGACGACCAGGGCGGCGAGCGCGACCGGCACCATGACGTCGGCCATGGGGGCGGCGGGGCAGTGGCGGGGGCCTAGGCCGTAGGGGAAGGTTGCGGGGAGCGGTGGTTCGGGGTGTGGGGACGGTTCGGGGTGTGGGGCGGGGGTGTCTCCGGGTAGGCGGGGATGCGGGCCGAGGGTGTTCTCGGGCAGGCGGTGCTGTGCGGCGGAGACGTCCTCGGGTAACTGGCGCTGTGCGGCGAAGGTGCTCCCGGGCAGCCAGCGGTAGGGATCGAAGGTGTCCGGGCGGTCGAAGCGGGCGGGGTCGCGGCGGAGGGCGCCTAGCGGCAGGGTGACGGTGGCGCCTGCGGGTAGCCGGCGGTCGCCCAGGGTCGTCTCGTGGCGGGTGCGGCGGATCAGGAAGGGGGCGCCGTGCAGCCGCATGACCTCCTTGATGAACGCGGTGGCCAGGGGGAGTTGGCCCAGGCTCAGGTCCGACCTTAGGGCCGCGCCGGCCTCCTCCCGATAGGCCCGCCCCAGGGTGGCGTCGGCCTTTTCCCGGAGGGGCTGCCCGAGGTCCGCGTCGGCCTCCTCCCGGAGGGCCTGCCCGAGGTCCGCGTCGGCCTTCTCCTGGCTGAGCCGCCGCCCTAGCCCCGCGTCCGCCTCCCAGAGAGCCTGCCCCAGGGCCGCGTCCGCCTCCTCCCGTAGGGCCTGCTGGTGCTCCGGGTGGCGGCCCAGCCGGTAGCAGGCCCAGGTGAGTGTCGAGGCTGTGGTCTCCAGGCCGGCGAGCAGCAAGGTGTGCACGTCGTCCGCCATGGTCCCCGGCCGCCCGCCCGCCGCGCGCCTCAGCCGCGACAGCACGTCCTGCCCGTCGTCGTCCGGACGATGCCGGGCGCACACCTCCTGGCCGACCTCCTCCAGCCGCGCGAGGGCACGGCGGAAAGCGCGCGGCCTGGGTACGGGCGCCCAGGGCCACGGCGTCAGCGCGACGCGCCAGGCCACTCCCGTGGACAACGTGGGACGCGTCGCCGCGAGTGCCGACAGCGCCGTCGGGGACAGCTCGCTGCGCAGGGCGCAGCCGATGATGAGGCCGCACGCGAAGCGGGTCATCTCGTGGCACATGTCCACCGGGCGGTCGGCGGGCAGCGCGCGCAGCAGGCGCTCGGCCGTGTCCCGCGCGGTCACCGCGAGCCCGGTGAGCCGGCCGGCCGCGAACGCGGGGTTCAGCACCGCCCGCCGCGCGTGGTGCACCTTGCCCTCGACCCCGAGCAGCCCGCCCGCGACGACGTCCCGGACACACGGGTCGGCACCCCAGAACGGGAAGGTGTCCTCGCGCGAGGCGACCTTCCGGATCAGCGACACGTCGTTGACCTGGAAAGCGGTCGCTGGCCCGACCCGCACCCGTACGACCGGGCCCGCCCCGGCGTGCCGCAGCGCGATGTACGCCGGGTCCATCCAGAACCGCAGGGCGCGCGAAGCGTCGAGCTCCGCCGGCTGCGCGGACATGTCCATCTGCCTCCCCCTTATTACGCTTTTCCGGTGAACGACCACAGGGCGGAACTGGTTACGGTGCGTGTTCGTTGAGCTCGTCGAGGGACCGGACGAACAGGCCGGGCAGCTCACCGGTTGCCGTGCGGGAGCGGTCGGGCAGGACGCCGAAGCGGGCGGTCGTAGGGGTCCTGGTGAGGGAGAAGTAGCCGAGCAGGTCGGGGGAGTTGAAGGCGAAGATGCTGGTGGCGAGGAGGGGTGCGGCGAAGACGTCGTACGTGTCCGGGAGGGCGATGTGGCTGGCGGCCAGCCGTAAGCCCGCGCGGGTGCCCGCCCAGGTCAGCAGGGCGGGCGGGGTGCGGGAGAAGGTGCGCCAGCCGGTCTCGCGCAGGCCGGAGGTCTTGTGCCGGGTGACCTGCGCGGTGACCGAGGCGAGGCGGTCGCGCGGGGCGGGCAGCGCACAGGGCAGCCGGAGCGGCGCCGCCAGCGCCGAGTTCCCCACGGCGAGCCGCGCCGCCTCCGTACGCACCGACATCGGCATCATCACCATGAGGTCCCGCGCATACCCCGCATGCCCCACCTGCCACCGCCCGAGCGCCCCGGCCAACGCCGCGAGGTACACGTCATTGACGCCGACCGCCCATTTGCTCGCGGCTTCCCGCAGTACGGATGTGGGGATGTCGACGAACGCGGGGGCTGGGTCTTCGCAGGGCGCCGGGATCCCGCCGGGTGCCGCATCTCCGCCCGGCACAGCATCTCCGCCGCGCGCCGCACCCTCGTTACGCGACGCGCCTCCGCCCGGCACTGTGTCTCCGCCGCGCGCCGCACTCCCGTTACGCGCCGCAACTCCGCTGTGCGCCGCATCTCCGGTACGCCCTGCGTCTCCGTCCGGCACCACGCCTCCGCCGCGCGCCGCACCCCTGCCGCGCGCCGGATCTCCGCTGTGCGCCTCATCTCCGGTACGCCCTGCGCCTCCGTCCGGCACCACGCCTCCGCCGCGCGCCGCACCCCCGTTGCGCGCCGGATCTCCGCTGTGCGCCGCACCTCCGGTACGCGCTGCGTCTCCGCCCGGCACGGCATCCCTGCCCGGCGCCGTACCACCCCCGCCGCGCGCCGCATCTCCGCCTCGCGCCGCACCCTCGTCACGCGCTGAACCCCCGCCCGCCCCCGCGCCCCACCCGGCAGGCACCACCTCGTCCGGCCGGAACCCCCTCACCGGCCACGTGCGCACCCACGCGTACGACCACCTGGCCGGCGGCCGGTACGCGCGCGGGCCCCTGACCGGTCCGTCGGCCAGGAGTTCGGCCGTGAGGTGTGCGGTGCCGATGCCGTCCAGGACGGCGTGGTCGGCGCGGAAGCAGATTCGTTGGACCCCTTCGGTCCGGCTGGACAGGACGTGCAGGTCCCACGCGGGTGCGGGGCGGGTGGGGAGCGGCAGGCGCAGGACCGCGTCGGTCGCGGCGCCGAGGCGGCCGGCCGGCACCTCCTGCGCCTCGCCGACGTGGAGTCCGGTGTCCGGCGGCGTCCGCAGCCAGGACCTCGTGCCGGGGGCCGAGGCGGTGTGCAGGGCCGGGAGGTACGGCGAGCGCTGCGCGACCCGCGCGCGTACGTCGTCCAACTCGAAGGAGCCGAAGGGGAAGTCGAGGATCTGGCAGACCATGAAGGGCGCCGGGGGCGAGGCGTCGGCGCCGGTGAACGACGCGAACAGGCGGTCCACGGAGTTCATCCGCCCCGTCCGGCCGGTCACCTCGGGCCGGGGGACACTTGAGGGCACCGGATGGGTCAGCAAGGAGACACCTCGCACTCATGTCGGGGGCAGGGCCGTACTGCGAACGAGTGATGGAGAGAGGGGACACGAAGGGGCGAGCGCAGAACGGCGCGAACCCCTGACCGACACGCACACCGGCACACGCCCCCAAGCGCCCAACTGCCTTGCGCCGAAAGGCCCCCGCACCGAGAACCGCCCCGCACATGGCACCCTCCGCCGGATCGGAACCCCCTGCCGGATCGGAACCACCCCGTACCCTGAGCCTCCGCCCGCCCCCCAAGCCTCCGCCCGACCAGAACCGCCTCGCACCCCGAGTCGTCCGCGCGCAGCGCACCCCCCCGCCCGCTCAAAACCCCCAGCCCCCGAGCCACCCACCCTCAGCCCCCCCGCTGCCCAAACAGCCGCCCCCGCCCAGCCCCCCACCCCCTCAGAACCGCTCCGAATCCCTCTCATCCGGCGGCATCGGCAACGTCAGCTCCGTCTCCGCTCCCCCCTCCGGATGGTTCCGGAACGTCAGCTCGGCCTCCAGGAGCCGGGCTTGGCCCAGGGCGATGGTCAGGCCCAGGCCCGTGCCGCCGGTGGTGGAGGTGGTGTGGAAGCGCTGGGGGCCGGTGGTGTGGAGGGCCGTGAGGAGGTCGGGCGGGAAGCCGGGGCCGTGGTCGCGGACGCGGATCTGGGGGCCGTCCACCTCCAGTTCGACCGGCGGGGCGCCGTGCCGCAGGGCGTTGGCGGCGAGGTTGGTGAGGACGCGCTCCACGCGGCGCGGGTCGGTGCGGACGAGGGCGTCCTCCGTGATCTGGACCTGTACGCCCTCCAGACCGGCGACCGCACGCCGCGCCATCGCGCTGACCTCGCGCTGCTCGGTGTCGACGACCGCGACCTGGGCGTCCATCCGGGCCACCTCCAGAACGTCCTCGACGAGCCCGCGCAGCTTCTGGACACTGCTCGCGACCAGCTCCGAGGCCCGCCCGGGCGGAAGCAGACCGACGGCGGTGGTCATACCGGCGACGGGGGTGCGCAGCTCGTGCGCGATGTCGGCGGTCACCCGGCGCTCCGCTTCGAGCCGGGCCCCGAGCGCGTCGGCCATGACGTTGACGGCGGTCGCGAGCCGGGCGATCTCGTCGCGGCCGTCGGGGCGGACCCGGGCGTCGAGGTCGCCCTCGGCGATCCGCTCGGCGGTCTGCGCGGCGGCGGTGGCCCGCCTGCCCATCCGCACGCCGAGGAGGAGACCGGCGAGGGAGACGACGACGGTCGCGGTGGCACCGGTGACGAGGAGGGTGCGGTCGAGGGTGTCGAGGGCGTGCTCCTCAGGGTCGTACGGCCGCTCCAGCGCGAGGACCTGCCCGCCGGTGATCTCGGTCGCCGCCCACAGGACGCCGTCGTCCAGATACGTCACACGCACCTTGCCGCGCACCGCCTTCGCCACCGGGGGCGGCAGGTCGGACGGGTCGACGCGGGCGTGGGTCGGGCGGCCGGCCGCGTGGTCCTCGGCGGCGTTCTGGAGCTGCTGGTCGAAGGCCGAACGGGCGGCGTTCAGCTGGTCCTGGGCGGTGATGTGGTGCACGAGCACGCCGATCGCGCCGGACACGCACACAGCCGTGGCGGCGACGGCGAGGGCGACCTTCGTCCCCACGTTCAAGGCCGGAGCCCGCAGCCGCGCACGGCCACGTCCGGTACCGTCGCCCCCGGCCGGCGGCATGTCGCGCATCACTTCTCCGGTACGTCCAGGACCAGGTCGTCGTTGCCGTCCATCCAGAAAGGGGCGGGCGGACGGACAGGGGTGAGCCGCGCGTGACCGTAGTACGCGACGTCACCGCGCCGGACGAGACCGCTGAGGGCGACCGTCACCCGGTAGCTCGGCGTCTTCCCGCCGGGACAGCCGGACAGGCACGTCAGGTCCGAGACCACCCCGCGCGCCGTCGGCCGGGCCGAACCCCAGCCGCGCCACGTCAACTGCTCCAGCACGACCCGCCCGACCGGTACGACCTCGCTCGGGTGCTGCCAGGAGCGGCCGTACCAGTCCGTCATGTATGTCGGCCCCGACCAGGGCAGCGCCGAGGGCGCCGGGCCCTCGACCCGGAGCCCGCCGTCCGGCGCGCCGCAGCCACTGAGGAGGACGGCGGCCAGCGCGGCGCAGGGTACGAGCAGCCCGGTCCGCATCCGCCCCTCCTCCTGTCACGTCCTGTCACCGTCCGAGGCAGGACGCTAGCAGCAGCCGGGGCCGCCTGGTCCCAGCCGGTCCCCGAGCCCTGCCTCTCACGGCCCCCTAGCTGCTCCGACGCCGCACGTCACCCCTCTGACCTGCGATGCGACAGAAGCACGGCCGAATTGACCAGTCACCCCAGGGCGGCCTGATCAATTCACCCCCGCCGCCCCCGGACGCCCCTCGCCGGTCCCCCTCAGCTCGCGGGGAACGTGAACGTGTACCCCTGCCCGACCAGCCACGGCAGCAGCTCCCGCAGCGCCGCCACCGTCTGGCTGCGGTCGCCCCCGCCGTCGTGCATGAGCACGATCCCGCCGGGCCGCACCTCCTGCTTGACGGTGGCCACGATCGAGTCGACCCCGGGCCGGCTCCAGTCGCGCGGGTCGACGGTCCAGCCCAGCGGGCGCAGCCCGTCCTGGACGGCTATCGCCCGGTTCTCGGCGCCGAAGTCCCCGCCGGGCGCCCGGAACCAGCTGATCCGGGTACCAGGACCCGCCGCCTTGACGATCATCTGCTTGGCGGCCGTGATCTCGTACGCCTGCTTCTCGTACGGCAGGGTCCGCATCGGCTGCGGGTGGTCGACGGTGTGGTCGCACAGCCGGTGGCCCTCGGCGAGGACGCGTTTCACCAGGTCGGGGTGGGCGGCGGCGTTGTCGCCGATCTCGCAGAAGGTCGCTTTGACGTGGTACTGCGCGAGCAGGTCCAGGACCTGGGCGGTGGCGGTGCCAGGGCCGTCGTCGAAGGTGAGGGCCACGGTCCGGCCGGGGATCGCCGTCCGGTAGGCGATGGCGGCGCTGGGGGCGCCTGTGGTGTGGGTGTCGGCCGATGTGGCCGCCTGGGCCGTCGTACCGATCGCGGCGAGCGCGAGGGTGAGGAGGGCCGCGCCGCCGATCATGGCGGGGCGCCGGATGCGGGAGTTGGGCATGCCGTCGACGATGACCGAATGTCCGGCTAAAGCGAAGATTTGGCGGGAATATGCGGAATTTGTCACAGGAAAGGCCGGTGCCCAGGGAGTGGGGGGCACCGGCCTTCCGGGGGTCAGCCCTGGGTGCCGCTCTGGCTCACCGGGTACAGGCCGAGGACGTTCTTCGGGTCGGACGGGTTCACGCCCTGGACGTCACCCACATAGAGGTTGACGCGCGCCTTGTAGCGGTCCAGGGCGGTGCGGTCGCTCATGAACGCGCCGAGGCCCAGCGGGTTCATGTTCTTGTAGTCGAAGATGCCCTTGCGGCCGGCCGGCGCGGCGACGTCCGTGCGGCTGCTCCACGTGCCGATGTCGTTCGTCTGGGCCTGCTTGGAGAGGATCCAGCTCAGGTACAGCTTGGCGGCGGCCTTGTGCGGGGCGTCCTTCAGTATCGCGCCCGTCTGCGGCCAGGCCACCCACGGGGACTTCTCCGGGAGGGTCACCTGGGAGAGGCCGTTCGAGCTGCCGCCGCTGCCGAAGTTGGCGACGTAGTCCCCCGTGCCGACCAGGTCGGAGGAGTCCTGCGTGCCGCGCACGAACTTGGGGTGCTGCGCCAGCAGCTTCTGGAGGTAGCCGAAGCCGTACCGGTCCGTGAGCTGCTTGAAGTAGTAGAGGACGGCGTCGTCGTCGTTCGGGTACGTGAAGACGAGCTTGTTCTTGAACTCGGGCTTCAGGAAGTCGGCGGCCTCGACGGGCGCCTTGGAGCCCAGCTTCGTGGCCGTGACGTCGGCGAAGGCGAAGTAGAACAGGCCGGTGTAGTAGCCGTCCTTGTCCTTGATCCGGCTGTCGACCTGGTTCCAGCCGACCGGGCGGTACTTCTCCAGGACGCCCTCCTTCTTCCAGCGCGGGAAGTCGTCGACGGTCTGGAGGTGGACGACGTCGGCGACGACGTGGTGCTCGTCGACCTGGTTGTCGACGCGGGCGTCATGGTTCTTGCTGAAGTCGACGACCATGTCGACCTTCATCTTCGGGAACTTCTTGACGAAGGCGTCCTTCAGATAGTCGGCCTGGCCGGGCTTGTCGCCGCCGGCGTACACGACCAGCCGGCCGCCCTCGGCGACCGCGTCCTTGTACAGCTTCTGGAGCTGGGCCTCTTCGGTCGTGGTCCGGGCCGGCTGCGGGGTCGCCGCGTACGCCGCGCCGGTCGTGGCCACCACGCCGAGTGCTATGGCTACGGTCCAGACCTTGCGGGTGGCTTTCACGAGGGGCTCCTTCGGGGCGGGTGGGAAAAACGGGGTGCGCAAACAGGAGGCCGTTTGAGGGTTCAACAACCTGTGGCCCAGCTTAGCGAGGTATTGCAAAACTGCAACATCGGGGGAGAGGTGCCCCCGGTCACGCGTCGCGGACGTCCTCTGGAGGTGGGTCAGGTTCAGCGCCGCCAGGGCAGATCGTTCGGCAGCGCCGGCCGCTCCGGCCCGGTCAGCCCCGCGAGCACGATCGCGCACGCCTCCCCGAACGCCCGCGCCTGCTCCGGCGTGAGCCGGTCGAAGACGGTCGCGCGGACCAGGGCCACATGCCCCGGCGCCGCGGCTTTCAGCGTAGCGAAGCCCGCCTCGGTCAGCACCGCGAGCTGCGCCCGCTTGTCCCCGGGGCTGTCCTCCCGCCGCACCCACCCCGTCTCCTCCATCCGGGCCACGGTGTACGACAGCCGGGTCCGGGCGATCTTCAGGTGCGCGGCCAGGTCGGTCATGCGCAGCCGGTGCCCGGGGGCCTCCGAGAGGAAGACCAGGACCGAGTAGTTGAGGTGGCTGAGCCCCGAGTCGTGGCGGAGCTGCTGGTCGAGGGCGTCCTCCATGACCAGCGTGAGGTCGCTGAAGGAGCGCCAGGTGTGCAGCTCGGCCGGGGACAGCCAGGGGGTTTCCATGAGTGGGGACCCTAGCAGCGGGGGTCGGTGTCGCCGGGGCTAGGTAGACTGGTCTACCTAATTCTGGGAGGGTGGGGCCGATGAACGAGACCGAAGAGACGGGCCCGCGCAGGAAGCCGAGCGCCCGCGAACGCCTCCTCGCCGCCGCCGCGCGCCGCTTCTACGCGGACGGGGTGGCGGCCACCGGCATCGACACGATCACCGCCGAGGCGGGCGTCGCCAAGATGAGCCTGTACAACAACTTCGCCTCCAAGGCCGACCTGGTCAGGGCGTACCTCGACGAGCGGCACGAGGAGTGGCTGGGCCTGTACCGCCGCCGCCTCGCGCAGGCCGGGGACGCCCCCCGGGCCGGCGTGCTCGCCGTCTTCGACGCGTACGCCGACCACGCGGCCTTCGCCTACGAGCACGGCTTCCGCGGCTGCGGCCTCCTCAACGCCGCCGCGGAACTCCCCGCCGGCGACGAGGGCAGGGACGTCGTACGCCGCCACAAGGAGGAGGTCGAGTCCCTCCTCGCCGGCCACCTCACCCGCCTGCTGCCCGAACACCCTGAGAAGGCGGCGGAGTTGGCGGAACACCTGGCGTTCCTGCTGGAGGGGGCGACTTCGCGGGCGGGACTGGAGGGGGACGGCGCGCGGTTGGTTCGTGCGCGGGGGATGGCTGTCGAGTTGCTGGAGAGGGTGTGAGGGGGGTGGAGGACGAGGCGGGGAGCGAGGGAGCCGCGGGAGCCCTCGCAGGGGGCGGATCGGCTGGAGCGGAGACGGTTTCCGGAGGGAGGCGTGCGGACGGGACCGGTGCGCGGGCCGGTGGCCGACGGCTCGCTCCGCCCAGGCCCGCCGAGACCGTGCCTGAGCCGGGCCGGCCCGAGCTGCCGGAGCCCGCTCCGAGTCGGCCCGATCCGAGCCCGCCCGCTCCTCCCCGGCCGGATGTTCTGAGCCCGCCCACCTCACCCCGGCCCGACCGGACGCGGCCCGCCCCCTCCAGCATCGGCTCCCTCTGCGTCCTGCTCGCCGCCGTCCTCTGGGGCACCACCGGCACCGCCGCCACCTTCGCCCCGGACGTCGGCCCCCTCGCCATCGGGGCCGTCGCCATGGGGCTCGGTGGGCTGCTGCAAGCTCTGCTCGCGGTGCCCCGCATCCTCCGTGAGGGGCCTCGGCTGCTGGAACGGCGGGGGTTGGTGCTGCTCGGGGCGGTCTCCGTGGCCGGGTATCCGCTGGCGTTCTACACCTCCATGCACCTCGCCGGGGTCGCCGCCGGGACGGTCGTCACGATCGGTTCGGCGCCGCTCGCCTCGGCGCTCATCGAGCGGGTCGTGGACGGGCGGCGGCTCAGCCGGCGCTGGACGGCCGGCGCGCTGCTCGGGCTCGCGGGGACGGCGCTGCTGTGCGCGGCGCAGGCGGCGCGGGCCGGCAGCGGCGGGCGGACGGCGGGCGAGACGGTGCTCGGGGTCGGGCTCGGACTGCTCGCCGGGCTCACGTACGCCGTCTACTCCTGGGCCGCGCACCGGCTGATCAGCGCCGGCCACACCTCCCGCGCGGCCATGGGCACCGTCTTCGGCATCGGCGGGCTGCTGCTGATGCCGGTCCTGCTCGCCACCGGCGGACCGCTGCTCGACTCCGGGACCAGTGCGGCCGTCGGCGTGTACATGGCCGTCGTCCCGATGTTCCTCGGATACCTCCTCTTCGGCTGGGGGCTCGCGCGGGTCCCGGCGAGTACGGCGACGACGCTGACGCTGCTGGAGCCCGCGGTGGCGGCGGTGCTGGCGGTGCTGGTCGTCGGGGAGCGGGTGCCGGCGGCGGGGTGGGCCGGGATCGTGCTGGTCGTCGCGTGCCTCGCGGTGCTCACGGCGCCGACGCGCGGAGAGCCGGCCGAGTCTCTTTGAAGCGGGCGCAAGGCCTTTCAGAAGACCCGAGTGCCCCGAGCGCCCTGCGTACGCGCCTTGAGGCGCCGATCACCGTTGGCCGATCCTCGGATCGGACAGCGGATCCGCCGACGGCGGCGGGTCGCTGGACCGGCGCCCTCGGGAGGAACCATGAGCAGTCCCTTCAACGCCGCCGGCTATCTCCTCGCCCGCGGCCGGGCCGACCGGCCCGCGCTCATCGAGGGTGAAGTCACCCTGAGCTACGGGGAGTTGGCCGCACAGGTGGTCGAGGCGAGCGGGGGGTGGCGCGCGCTCGGGGTGCGGCCCGAGGAACGGGTGCTGATCCACTGCGCCGACCGCGCGGAGGCGGTGACCGCACTGCTGTCGCTGCTGCGCATCGGCGCGGTGCCGGTCCTCGCGTCCACGATGACCTCGGGCGCCGAACTCGCCGTACTCATCCGCGACTGCCGCTGCCGCAAGCTGCTCGCCGGGCCCGAGTTCGGCGAGCGGGTCGTGGGGGCGCTGGGGTGCGGGGAGCTGCCGGACCTCGACACCGTCGTCGTACTGGACGACGCCCCCGTGCACCCGCGCGCCCCCGTCGCCCGCGTCGGCTGGGGCGAACTCCTCGGCGCGGGCGGGGACGGGGCGCCGGACCGGACCACCGAGGACTCGCCGGCGCTGTGGCTGTACACCTCGGGCACCACCGGCCTGCCCAAGGCCGCGATGCACCGGCACGGCTCGATCCGGACCGTCGCCGAGGGGTACGGCCGCGAGGTGCTCGGACTGCGCCCCGACGACCGCTGCCTCTCCGTGGCCAGGCTGTTCTCCGCGTACGGCCTCGGCAACTCCTGTCTGCTGCCGCTGGCCGCCGGAGCCGCCGCCGTCCTCGACCCGGCCCCGCCCACCCCGGCGGGCCTCGCCCGCCACCTCGCGCACGACGCGCCGACCGTCTTCTTCGGCGTCCCCACCTCCTACGCCGCCCTCCTGCACGCCCCCGGCGTCCCCGACGACGCCTTCCGGACCGTACGGCTCGCCGTGTCGGCCGGGGAACCGCTGCCCCCCGAGCTCCAGCACCGCTTCCTCGCCCGCTTCGGCGTCGACCTCACCGACGGGCTCGGCACGACCGAGGCGCTGCACGTCTTCCTCTCCCACCGGCCAGGACGCACCCGCCCCGGCACCCTCGGCACCCCCGTCCCCGGCTACGAACTGCGCATCGACGCACCCGACGGCACCGAGGTCGCGCCCGGGGAGTCCGGCGTGCTGAAGGTGCGCGCGCCCTCGGCGGCCACCGGCTACTGGTGCCGCACCCCCGAGACACGGGCCATGTTCCAGGGCGAGTGGCTCAACACCGGGGACGTCTTCACCCGTGACCGCGACGGTCACTACCGGTGCCATGGGCGCGCCAACGACATGATCAAGAGCGGGGGTTACTGGGTCGCCCCCACCGAGGTCGAGCACCACCTCCTCCAGCATCCGGACGTCGGCGCGGTCTGTGTCGTCGCCGCCCCCGACGCCGACGGGCTCGACCGGCCGGTCGCCTGCGTCGTCCCGGCGGGGCGCGAACTCCCCGATGAATCAGCCCTGTTGGACTTCTGCCGGGCAACCCTCTCCGGACCGAAACGGCCGCGGCACATCCTGCTGTTCACCGCGCTGCCGACGAACGGGACGGGGAAGGTCGACCGGCGGGGGGTGGGGGAACAGGCGCGGGCCAGGCTGCGGAGGGCGGTGCGGGAAGGAGAGGGCGCGCTTCCGCGGCGCGGGTGAGACCGCGCGGCCCGGGTCAGACCGGGGTGTCCGAGGGGGCGGACGGGAAGGCCGCGCGGGTCATGTACTGGGGGCGTACGCGTGGGGGCCAGCAGTTGGGGATGAGGATGCCCAGGGCGTAGGCGCGGGCGACGAGGGCCGAGCGGTTGGGGACCTTGAGTTTTCTGAGCATGCTGCTGACGTGGTACTCGATGCCGTGGCTGCTCAGGCCGAGCCGCGAGGCCAGCTGGTGGGTGGACAGACCGGCCGCGAGCCCTTCCAGGACATGCCCGGGGATCTCGGCGAGGGCCGGGGGCGCGGGCAGCAGCGGGGCCGTGAAGTCGCTCAGGGTGTCCGGGCGGATCGCGGCGACCGCGATGCAGTCGGTGCACGACATGTGCAGATTGACGGTCAGCGCGAGACAGGAGACGAGACAGTCGACGTTCTCGCCGGCGGCGTTCACCATCGTCAGCGGGACACTGAAGTCCGGCTGCGTGGCGGTCAGTAATTGCGAGAAGTGTTCCCGGAGATAGGGCTGCGCGCTCTCGTGGAAGTAGGCGGGGAACGGCTTGCCGGGAAGTTCGGCGGGGTCCTGGACGAACTCGTCGTGGAACGGCTCGTTCGCGGCGGTGATCCGCAGCCGCGAGTCGACGTGCACGAGCCGGGTGACGGGGTCGGCGGACTGCCGGGGGCGAGGGGCCTGGGTGGTGTACCTGCCTGTGGGGGTGGCGGGCAAGGCGGTACCTCTTTCGCGATGTGGGGGGAACGGGGGCCGGACACCAGGCTTCGCTATAGGAGCGGGCAGCGGCAAAGTGGCCGGGGAATGGCACAGCTCCTTTCCGCGCACGGCTGACCAGCGGGGGAGAGGCAGCGGCGCCTGGACTCAGTCTGCCTTGTGATACGGGAGGTTGGTCAAGATCTCGGAACACGCATAACGGATCTCTTGGTAAGAACATGAAAATGCTGCACGCGGCGGCAAGGTTGGTCCGTGTACAGAATTTGGACGTCAGGACGCTTGCGGGGTTTTCCATTGAGTGGAAAGCTGGCAAGGTCGGCCAGGGGTGATTGTTGTCTTTTGGGTGATTTATCGGCACGGGCTAGGGGTTCCCCTAGTCGACCGTCGTTCCTTGAAGCTTGTAGGGTCAAAATTGTTCTGGCTCGATGAGGCGCGTTAAGCGCCGGATATTTCACGCCGTTGGCGAGCCGAAAATAGAGATCTCCGAAAACGGCAACCTGAAAACACAAGCAGTCGCTCAGGGAACGTGCATGAACTTCTCACTGCTAGGGCCGCTGCGGGTTCAGGTCGACGGCGTCGACCTCCCGGTCGGCGGAAGCTGCCAGCGCGCGATGCTCGGCTGTCTGCTGCTGCACGACAACGAAGCCGTGGCCGTCAGCCGGCTGCTCAAGGCCATCTGGGGCGACGACGCCCCCCGCACCGCACGCAAGATGCTCCAGAACGCGGCCTCGGGGCTGCGGCAGCTGCTCGCCGCCGACACCGGACCCGACGCCCCGCTGCTGCTCACCCACCCGCCGGGGTATCTGCTGCACACCGACCCCGCCCGTATAGACGGCCGGCACTTCGAACTCCTCGCCGAACAGGGGCGCGCGCTGCTGCGCTCGGGCGAGCCGGAGAAGTCCTCCCGGGTGCTGCGCGAGGCCCTCGCCCTGTGGCGCGGCGACCCGCTCGCCGACCTCGTCGAACTCGGCTACCGCTGGCCGGAGACCGAACTCCTCGCCGAGCGCCGCAGATCCGCCGAGGAGGACCGCTTCGAGGCCGACCTCGGCTGCGGACGCCATCACGAGGTCATGGGCGAACTCACCCTCGCCGTGGCCGCCGAGCCGCTGCGCGAACGGCTGTGCGAGCTGCTCATGCTCGCCGCGTACCGCTCCGGCCGGCAGGGCGAGGCGCTCGCCGCGTACCGGGGGCTGCGGGCGCGGCTCGTGACCGAGCTTGGGGTCGAACCGGCGGAGCGGGTACGGAGGTTGGAGCACGCGATCCTCAATCAGGATCCGGGGCTGGAGCTTGCGGGGGGTGCGGCTCAAGTGGGGGGCGGTGCGGTGGACTTGGGGGGTGTGGGTCGGGCGGAGCGGCGGGGGGAGGCGGTGGCGGTTGCTGAATCCCGGGTGGACTCGGCGGTGGTTGCTGAACCCCGGATGACTCCTGAACCCCGGGCCGCTTTGGACCTCGTACGCGATCCGGACCCGGGGCTGCGCCGTGCCGAGCGCCGGGACATCACCGTCGTGATGATCACCGCCGATGCCGCAACCGACGCCGTGCGCGGCTTCGTGCGGGAGGAGATACGGCGTTGCGGCGGGGTGTTCGCGCCTGGGCCCGGGTCCACGTGGTGCGGGTACTTCGGGGCCGCCGGGCGGCTTCCGGACCATGCCGAGCGGGCCCTGACCGCCGTCGGCGCCATCACCCGCTGGGCCGCCGACACCTGCCCGGAGGCCGCGATCCGGGTCGCCATGCACTCCGGTGAGGCCGTCGTCTCGCACGGCGGCGAGGGACAGACCGTCCCGTTCATCGAGGCGAGCGTCCTCGACGACTGCCGGCGCCTCGCCGCCGCGACCGTGCCCGGACCCGGCCCCGCCGGCCCCGGCCTCTCGCCGGAGCCGATTCCGCAGCCGCCCCGGCTCGCCCTCGCCCCGCAGGCCCCGACCCCGTTCATCGGCCGCACCGCCGAACTCGACGTCCTCAAAGGCCTCATGGGCTGGGTCGCGCACAGCGGCAAACCCGCGTTCGCCTGTCTCCTCGGTGCCACCGGCATCGGCAAGACCCGGCTGCTCGACGAACTCGCGCACCGCGTCGCCGACGATCCGGCGGCGGCCCCGGCCGTCCTCACCGCGAGCGCGCCGCCCGGCGAACGGCCCGACGCGGCCCGCACGTTGGCCGACCTCGTCCGCTCCCGCATCGGCGGACCCGAGGGACAGGCCGAGACCGACCGCCGGCTCACCGAACATGCCGGCGCGCACCGGCGGCAGGACCTCCTGCCCGCGCTGCGCCAGGCGCTCGGCGTCACCCCGGCCGCCCTCCCGCGCCGCGAACTCGCCGCCGCCTGCCTCGCCCTGCTGCGCGAACTCATCGCCGCGGGACCGGTGTTGCTGCTCCTGGACGACGCCCACCGCATGGACGACGAGCTGCCCGAGCTCATCGCCACGCTCACGGCGGGAGACGCCCCCCGGCCGGTGCTCATCGTCATCGCGGCCGAGTCCGGCTTCGCGGAACGCCTGCCGTGCTGGAAGGCCGCCCACAGCAACGTGATGCGGCTCGCCCTGCCGGGCCTCGCCGACAAGGCGCTCACCCGGCTCCTGGAGAGACTGCTGGGCAACGGCCGACTCACCGTGCAGGGCGACGACTTGAGGGTGCTGCTCGCCGGTCTCGAGGGCAATCCCCGGCGCGCGGAGGAGTTCGCCGCGTGGCATCGGACGGGGGCGGAGGAGGTCTGGCAGGAGCCGGACTCGGCCTGAACGTACGGGAGTCTCAGTCCGCCACGCCCTCGATCTCCATCAGCAAGTCCCCCCTGCACACGTCCGCCTGGAGATACACGGCCGTCCCGTCGGCGGGCAGCAGCTCCGTGCAGATCTCGCGGACCGCCGGGATGTCCTCGGCATGGCGTACATACACCTTGGCCCGGCGCAGATCGGAGAGGCCGTACTTGTGCGGGACGCCGTAACCCGCCATGTTCTCGGGGCCGATGAGGAGGGAGACGTTCTCCAGGGCCGTGAACGTCTGGGCGCGCACGTCGCCGACGTGGACCGTCTCGTGGCCGATGATGCTCGCCGTGCCCGACACGAACACCGTGCCGCGCGCCGCCGGGTCGCCGCCCGGCGGAACGTACGTGGCGCGCGCGAAGTTGGGGGAGCGCGGGCCGTAGCGCGCCGGGTAGTGGTAGGCGGGCGTCTGGCGCGGGTTCTCGACGTTGACCGGCTCGGCCGCCCGCGCCGCGAGCAGCGCGACGCCGATGCCGTCGCCCTCCGTGCCGATCACCGTCGTCGCCGGCATGCCGTACAGCATGCCCAGCTGCTCCAGCGCGTGGCTGCGGCCCATGCAGAAGTCCCGGTACACCTCTTGGCCGTTGGCGTTCGGGCCGTTGATGTCGCCGATGTAGTTCCACACCCGCACCAGCCGCTTGTACCCGAGCCGGGCGAGGAGGGTGAAGAGGTCCTCGTACGTGCGGCGGGTCGCGGCGGAGTACTCGGCGGCCCGCGGGATGCGGCCGGCGCAGAACAGGTAGTCGCGGCAGCCGGTGTAGCGCAGGCCCGCGTACTCGCCGGCGCACACCGGCTCCCCGGCCGACCAGAGTTCGGTGAGCGCGTCACCGGCCGCGCCCATGCGGACCGTCAGCCCGGTGCCCGCGGGCTCCCGCGCCCCGGCCGGTCCGGCGAGGTAGGTGAGCGCGCCGAGCCGGGGGCCGGCGGCGCCGGGCGGCAGGAAACGCGAGGACAGCACGGGCGGCGAAGTCATGGGGAGCTCCCCGGGCAGGGACGGAGGTTACGGTCTCCCGAGGCTAGGAAGCCGGACTCCCGCGCACAGTGCGGCCCTTCCAGCGCGGGCCCATCTGCCGGTAACCCCGCCCGCCCCGCGTACCCCGAATTCCCGTACGGTGCCCGGTCAGTGGCCCGCGGCCGTCAACCTCGGCCGGGACGCCTGCGAGGCGCACTTCCGGGCAAAGTCCGGCGGGCTGCTGGTACTTGAGGAGCTGCTCGGCCCCGACGAGGCCCCCGTCCGCCTCGCCGTCTCCTCCGTCTCCGCCCTCCTCGGCGGCCTCGCGCACGCCCCGTACGCCGCCGCCAACGCGGCCCTCGACGCGTACGTCCACGCCCTGGGCCCCACCTGGCTGACCGTCAACTGGGACTCCTGGCTGGTCGGTGAGCGCACCGAGGACTCGCTGGGCGCGACCGTCAAGGGCTACGGGATGGACGCGGCGGAGGGCACGGACGCGTTCGAGCGGACGCTCGCGCTGCACGGGCGTACCCCGCAACTCGTCGTGTCCGTCGGCCCGTTGGCGCACCGGCTCGCGCAGTGGACGACGTCCCTCGCGGACGGGGCGGAAGCGGAGGGGCCCCGGCATCCCCGGCCCGCGCTGTCGGTGCCGTACGAGGAGCCGGCCGGGGACGTGGAGCGCGCGCTGGCCGGGATCTGGGGGGAGATCCTCGGGATCGACGGGGTCGGCGCGCACGACAGCTTCTTCGACCTGGGCGGGCACTCGCTGGCCGCGGTGCGGCTGATGGCGCGCGTCAGGGCGGAGTTCGGGGGACTGCCGGTGGACGTCCTCCTCGGCAACCCCACGGTCCGTGCCTTCGGCAAGGAACTGATCGCCGCGAAGGCGGCGGAAGGAGTGCAGCGGTGACGAACGTCGGAGTGGTCGGCGCGGGTGTCATGGGCATCGGCGTCGCGCAGAACCTCGCGCAGAGCGGGCACACGGTCGCGCTCGTCGACCGGGAACAGGGCGTCGTCGACCGGGCGATCGCGCGCATCGGCCTCAACTGCCGGATGAGCGCGATGCTCGGCGGCCCCGAGATCGACTCGGACGAGGTCCTCGGCCGGATCACCGGCGGCACCGACCTGGGGCTGCTCGCGGACGCCGAGGTGGTGATCGAGAACATCACCGAGAACTGGGAGCTGAAGAGCGAGCTGTACCCGCGCCTGGACGCGGCCTGCCTGCCGGAGACCGTGTTCGTCGCCAACACCTCGGCGTTCCCCATCACCCGGCTCGCCTCGCTCACGAAGCGCCCGGCGCGGATCGTCGGCGTGCACTTCATGAACCCGGTGCCGATGAAGCCCGCCGTCGAGCTGATCCCCGGCCACCACACCTCCGAGGAGTCGCTGAAGAAGGTCCGCGAACTCCTCGACTCCATGGGCAAGAAGGCCATCGACGTGGGCGACGCGTGCGGCTTCGTCTCCAACCGCGTCCTGATGCTCACCGTCAACGAGGCCGCGTTCCTCGTCCATGAGGGCGTCGCCGACGCGGAGACCGTCGACGAGGTGTTCCGCAGCTGCTTCGGCCACCCGATGGGCCCGCTGGAGACCGCCGACCTGATCGGCGTGGACACCATCCTGCACAGCGTCGAGGTGCTGTACGAGCACTTCGCCGACAGCAAGTACCGGCCCTGCCCGCTGCTGAAGAAGATGACGGACGCGGGGCTGCACGGCCGCAAGTCCGGCGAGGGCTTCTACCGCTACGGCGACGCCGGCGCCCTCCTCCCCGGCTGAACCCCCGTACCCCCAAGGAGACAACACTCATGAGCAGCACCGAAGTCCGCGGCCAGGTCCGCGAGTTCATCAGCGGCCGGTTCCCGCAGATCACCTTCGACGACGACCAGGACATCTTCGAGATGGGCTTCGTCAACTCCCTGTTCGCGATGGAGCTGGTGATGTTCGTGGAGCGCGCGTTCGGCGTCCGCGTCCCCAACACCGAGCTGCGCCGCGAGAACTTCCGCTCGGTCACCGCGATCACGGCCGTCGTCGAGCGGATCACCGCGGCCACCGCGACCGCCGGATGACCGCCGGACCGCTCGCCGCCGTACGCGCCTTCGTCGACACCGAACTGCGGCCCCGCGCCGAGGAGTTCGACCAGGCCGAGCTGATCCCCGGCGAGCTGCTGGAGCGGGTCGCCGCACTCGGCCTGTGGGCGCCGTTCCTCGGCCCCGAGGACGGCGGCCCCGGCCTCGACATGGTCACCGTCGGACAGCTCCACGAGGAGATCGGCCGGGGCTGCTCGTCCCTGCGCAGCCTCCTCACCGTGCACGGCATGGCCGCCTGGTCGGTGCGGCACTGGGGCGACGACGCCCAACGCGCGCGCTGGCTCCCGCAGTTGGCCGACGGCTCGCTGCTCGGCGCGTTCGCGCTCACCGGACCCGAGGGCGGCAGCGACCCGACGGTGTGCGAGACCAACGCCGTGAAGCAGGACGGTGGCTGGGTTCTCGACGGCCGCAAGAAGTGGATCACCGGCGGCCAAGTCGCGGGCCTGTTCCTGCTGTTCGCGAAGACCGAGGGCGGCATGACCGCGTTCCTCGTGCCCCGCGAGACCCCCGGCGTGAGCGTGCGCCCGCTGCACGGCGTCCTCGGCACCCGCGCCAGCATGCTCGCCGAAGTCGTCCTGGACGGCGTACGGCTCGGCGACGACGCCGTGCTCGGCCCGCTCGGCTGGGCCACCGGGACCGTCATGACCTCCGCGCTCGACTTCGGCCGGTTCAGCGTCGCCAGCGGCAGCGTCGGCATCATCCAGGCCTGCCTGGACGCCAGCGTCGCCTGGACCACCCGGCGCGAGACCAGTGAAGGGCCGCTGTTCGAGCGGCAGTTGGTGCGGCAGAAGATCAGCGACATGGTCACCGGACTGCGCACCTCGCGGCTGCTGTGCCGGGAGGCCGGACGGCTCAAGGACGCCGACGACCCGGCTGCCATCATGGCCAACTGGATCGCCAAGTACCACGCCTCGACGACCGCCGCCGCCTGCGCGAGCGCCGCCGTCCAGCTGCACGGCGCGGCCGGCTGCTCCCCGGAGCACCCCGTCGCCCGGCTCTACCGGGACGCCAAGGTCATGGAGATCATCGAGGGCTCCACCGAACTCCAGCAGATCACGATCGCCGAACAGGCACATCAGGAGGTGACCCGGTGAGCGGGCTCAAGCGGGGCCAGATCAAGTGCGTCGTCTGGGACCTGGACCACACCCTGTGGGACGGCATCCTCCTGGAGGACGGCGAGGTCACCGTCCGACCCGAGGCCGTCGCGCACATCCGCCGCCTCGACGAACAGGGCGTCCTGCACTCCGTCGCCAGCCGCAACGACCACGACGCGGCCATGGCCCGGCTCCAACAGGCGGGCCTGGACCAGTACTTCCTCTACCCGCAGATCGGCTGGAACCCCAAGTCGGCCTCCGTGAAGGAGATCGCGACCGCCCTCAACATCGGCCTGGACGCCATCGCCTTCGTCGACGACCAGCCCTTCGAACGCGAGGAGGTCGCCCACGCGCACCCGGCGGTCACCACCGTCGACGCCGCCGACCTGAACGCCCTGGACGGCGAGGGCTTCACCCCCCGCTTCGTCACCGACGAGTCCCGGCTGCGCCGCGAGATGTACGCCGGCGCCGTCGTCCGCGACCGGGCCGAGCATCAACACGCGGGCACCAGCGAGGAGTTCCTCGCCACCCTCGGTATGCGCTTCACCATCGCGCCCGCTCAAACCGAGGACCTCCAGCGCGCGGAGGAACTCACCGTCCGCACCAACCAGCTGAACTCCACCGGCCGCACCTACTCCTACGAGGAACTGGACGAGCTGCGCCGCTCCGACGACCACCTCCTCCTCGTCGCCTCCCTCACCGACCGCTACGGCTCCTACGGCAAGATCGGCCTCGCCCTGGTCGAACTCGGCGCCGAACACTGGCACTTGCGCATGATGCTGATGTCCTGCCGGGTGATGTCCCGGGGCGTCGGCACCGTCCTGCTCAACCACATCATGGGCCGCGCCGCCGCAGCCGGCGCCGCCCTGCGCGCCGAGTTCGTCGAGACCGGCCGCAACCGGATGATGTACGTCACCTACGCGTTCGCCGGGTTCACCGAGGCCGCGCGCGACGGCGACCACGTCGTCCTCGAAGCCGACCTCGGCCGCGTCCAGGAACCCCCCGGCTACCTCACGGTGGAGGTCCGGTGACCACCCCCTGGCTGCCCCTCGGCGCCCCCGCCCCCGACCGACCCCGGCTGCTGTGCTACCCCAACGCCGGTGCCGGAGCAGTGGCGTTCGCCCACTGGCGCGCCCTCGCGCCGCCCGGCGTCGACGTCCTCCCCCTCCAGCCGCCCGGCCGCGCCGAGCGCTACCAGGAGAAGCCGCACACAGACCTGGACGCCCTCCTCGACGACCTCCTGGAGAGCGCCGCCAGCCAGTTCGAGGGGACGTACGCGCTCTACGGGCACAGCCTCGGTGCGCTCGTCGTCTTCGAACTCGCCCGCAGGATAAGGGCGGAGGGGCTGACCGGACCCGTCCACCTCTTCGTCTCCGGCCGCGCCGCCCCGCACCTCCCGGACGTCCGCACCCGCCTGTTCGACCTGCCGACGCCCCAACTCGTCCCGCATCTGCGGGAGATCGGCGGCACACCCGAGTCGGTGCTCGGCGAGCCGGACCTGCTGGACGTCTTCCTGCCGGTGCTGCGCGCCGACTTCGAGGTCAACGAGACCTACCGGTACACCCCCGAGGCCGCGCTGACCGTACCGCTCACCGTCTTCGGCGGCACCGAGGACCCGCGCGCGAGCGAGCGCGAGCTGCGCGCGTGGGCGGGGCTGAGCGAAGGCCCGTTCGCCCTGCGGATGTTCGACGGCGGCCACTTCTTCGTCACCCCCCACGCCAAAGAACTCGTCGGCGAAATGACCAACTCCCTTTAGCACACCGGTGAAAGGCTCCCCATGCGCGTCCTGTGCACCCTGACGGGCACGCCCTCCCACGCCCGCGCGATGCTCCCGCTGGCGCGAGCGCTCGCCGCCGCGGGGCACGAACTCCTCGTCATCGCCCCGCCGGGGCCGGCGAAGGTCTTCGCGGCCGAGGACGGCATCCGCACCGCCCCCGTCCTGCCCGAACTCGCCGACCAGGTCATGGGCGCCCTCCGGGACGGCCACGTCACCCTCCCCGCCGACCTGGACCTCTTCGACCAGCGCCTGTGGACCCTCACCGGCTGCGGACCGCACGTCGTCGACAACTACCGCACCCTGCTGCCCCTCGCCGGGGAGTTCCGCCCCGAACTCGTCCTGCGCGACGGCACCGACATGGCCGGCCTGCTCGTCGCCGAGACCCTGGGCGTCGTCCACATTCCCGCCCCCTCCGGCACCGGCCAGTTCCTCGACCCGGACGCCGTCGCCGAAGCGCTCGCCGAACGGTGTCAACAGCTGGGCCTGCCAGGCGACTTCGACCCGGCGACCCTCTACCGGCACGGCCGCCTCGACTGCGTACCGGCGCAACTCTCCTTCGCCCGCCCCGGCGCCCCCGACGCCTTCGCCTACCAGCAGCCGCCGACCGTCACCCGGGGCGAGACCCTGCCCGAGTGGATCGCCCAACTCCCGTCGGACAAGCCGCTGGTGCTCGCCGCCAGCGGCACGCTCCTCACCGGGTTCACCCCCGAAGAAGGCACCCTGCCCGACGCGGCGACCGAGAACCCGCTGTCCATCGTCCCCGAGGCGTACATCGCCGGACTCTCCCAGCTCGGCTGCACGGCGATCGTCGCGACCGGCGGCATCCCCGTCGACAAGAGCCTCGCCGCCGAACACGTCCGCATAGTCGACCACTTCCCGCAGCCCCTGCTGCTCCAGTGCGCCGACCTGTTCGCCACCCACGGCGGCTACAACAGCGTCCGCGAGGCCCTGCGCTCCGGTGTGCCGCTGGCCGTGCTGCCGCTCTTCGGCGACCAGCTGCACAACGCCGAACGCGTCACCGAACTCGGCCTGGGCCAGCGGATCGAGGAGGCCGAGGCCGACCTCGTCGCCAAGACCTGCGCACAGGTTCTCGCCGACGCCGAGACCGCCGTACGCGTCCGCGCCGCCCAGCGGCACATGCTCACTCTGCCGCCCGTCGAGGCCGCGGTGGATCACCTGGAAGGACTTCCGCGATGACCGCGCCGTCCGAACCCCGCGTCCGGGGCAACGACCACGGGACGCTCCGGCCGCCCGCGCTGGGCGCCTGGGAACCCCGGCTCACCGCCAGCGTCGTGGTGCCCGCGCACGGCGGACAGGAGGCCCTCGACCTCACGCTGGCCGCGCTCGCCGCGCAGTCCTACCCGGCCCGGCTCACCGAGGTCGTGGTGGTCGACGACGACAGCGAACCGGCGCTCCGGCTGCCCGAACTCGCCCCCGAGAACACGCGGTTGATCTCCTCCGCGGCCGGCGGCTGGGGGCGCAGCCACGCCGTGCGCAGCGGCTCGGAGGCCGCCGACGGGGACGTCGTCGTATGGATCGACGCCGACACCATCGCCTTCCGCGAGCATCTTGAGGCGCAGCTGCGGTGGCATCACCTCGCGCGCTACCTCGTCGTCCTCGGCAGCCGCCGCGCCGTCGACTTCAGGCCCGGCGACCTCACCCCCGAGGAGGTGCGCGCCGCCGTCGCCGAGGGCACGGAGGACCGGCTGTACGCGCAGGAGGCCAGCCGCCCCAACCACTGGATCGACGCCGTCCTCAAGGCCACCGACGACCTGCGGCAGGCCGGCCCCAGCGTCGGCACCGCCCTCGTCGGCTCCACCGCCTCCGCCCACCGCGACCTCCTGCGCGCCGCCGGCGACTCCGACCCGGAGCTGATCCTCGGCGAGGACAGCGAGCTGGGCTACCGCCTCTCCCAGGCCGGCGGCGTCTTCGTCCCCGAACGCGCCGCCCGCTCCTGGCACTTGGGCGCCCCGACCATCGACCGCGACCAGCGCCGCCTCCTCGGTTTCATCCGCCCCCACCTCACCGACCGCATTCCCACGATGCGCCCCGGCCGCGTGGCCCGCCGCCAGTGGCTCGTCCCGTACGTCGACGTCGTGATCGACGTCGAGGGCGCCACCCACGACGACGTCCGCGCGAGCGTCGACGCCGTCCTCGACGGCAGCCTCCCCGACGTCCAAGTCACCCTGGCCGGGCCCTGGTCCACGCTCACCGACGGCCGCCGCAAGGTCCTCGCCGACCCGCTGGCCGACCTGAGGCTGATCCGCGCCGAGTACGCCCACGAAGGCCGTGTGCGCTTCGTCACCGAAGTCCCGCCGACGTCCTTCCCCGCCCCCTTCCGGCTGCGCTGCACCCCGGGCTGGCGCCTGTCCCCTTCAGGGCTCGCGGAGTTGGTCAAGGACGCCGACGCCGAAGGCCTCGGACTGATCGAACTCGGCGACGGCACAGCGAAGTTGGAGCGGACGGCCGCCTTCCGCCGGGCACTGTTCCTGGGCGCGGACGACGACCTCGACACCCTCGTCGAAGAGGTGTCCGGCGCCCTGCGCACCGACGCCGCGCCCTACGGCGCCCCGCAGGACCCGGACGAAGATCCGGTTTCCGTCGCCGGTCTGCTGACCATGCTGGAAGAGCAAGGCATGCTCAGGCCACGCCAACGAACCGACAGGTAGGGAAAGTTATGCGGGTGGCAGTCTTCGGGGCGGGCTACATCGGTCTGGTGACCGGTGCCTGTCTCGCCTCACTGGGACACCAAGTGACGGTCCGCGACATCGTCCCGGACCGGGTCGCGATGCTGGACGCCGGACAGGTCCCGCTCTACGAACCCGGGCTCGCGGAACTGATCCGCGACAACCGCGAACGGCTCACGTTCACCCTGGACGCCGCCGCCGCGCTCGACGGGACGGACGTCGCGTACATCTGCGTCGACACCCCGCCCACCGCCTCCGGTGACGCCGACCTCTCCCGGGTCTGGTCGGTCGTCGCCGACCTCGCGGGCGCGGCCCACCTCAAGGCCGTGATCCTGAAGTCCACCGTCCCGGTCGGCACCGGCGCGAAGGTCCGCCGCGCCCTGGACACGGCCGGGCTCGGCCACGTCGGCTACGCCGCGAACCCCGAGTTCACCGCCGAGGGCCGCGCGGTGGAGGACTTCCTGCACCCCGACCGGATCGTCGTCGGCGCCTACGACGACACCACCGCCCAGCTCGTCGCCGCCCTGCACGAGGGCGTCGACGGGCCGGTCGAGGTCATGACCGTGCCCTCCGCCGAGATGGTCAAGCTCGCCGCCAACGCCCTCCTCGCCACGAAGATCACCTTCATCAACGAGATCGCCGCCGTCTGCGAACAGACCGGCGCCGACGTCGTGGAGGTGGCGCGCGCGGTCGGCATGGACCACCGCCTCGGCCCGCACTTCCTGCGCGCGGGCCTCGGCTACGGCGGCTCCTGCTTCCCCAAGGACTCCCGCGCCCTGCGCGCCATGGCCTCCAACAGCGGCTACCCCTTCCAGCTGCTGTCGGCGGTCATCGAGGTCAACGACCTCCAGCCGCGCCGCGCGGTCCAGCGCCTGCGCCAGCAGCTGGGCGGACTCGACGGCCGCCGCGTCGCCCTCCTCGGCCTCACCTTCAAACCGGACACCGACGACATGCGCGAGGCCCCCTCCGCCGTCCTCGCCGCCCGCCTCCTCGCCGAGGGCTGCGAGGTGACCGGCTGGGACCCGCTGGCCAAACTCCCCGCCACTGAGCCATGGGCCCGGGTGAAGCGCGCGAAGACCGTCCCCGAGGCGGCGCAGGACTGCGACGCCCTGATCGTCGTGACCGAGTGGGCCGAACTCCGCGACGCCGACTGGGCGGAGATCGGCGCGGCGATGCGGCAGAAGGTCGTGTACGACGGCCGCAACGCCCTGGACCGGGGGGAGTTGAGCGCGCTCGGCTTCACGTGCATGGCGGTGGGGCGGGCGACGATATGAGAGCGGGCGCGTTAAAGAAGGGCGGCCCGGGGTGAACTCCCCGGGCCGCCCTTGCAGTTGGCGCTACAGCGCCTCGATCACCTTGGGAATCCCGTCCTCCAGCGACACCCGGGGCCGCCACCCCAGCTCCCGCTCCGCCCGCTCCACCGACAGGAAGATCCGCCGCACCTCCCCGGGCAGCGCCGCCTCATGGACGGGCGCCGCGTCCGAGCCGACCGCCTTGGCGAGCGCCGCGTGGATGCCGAGCACCGAAGTCTCCACGCCCGTACCGACGTTGATGAGCCCGCCGCCCCGGCCGAGGGCGCGCACGAACGCGTCGGCGATGTCGGCGACGTACACGTAGTCCCGCGTGTTGTGCCCGTCGCCGAAGACCAGGCACGGCCGGCCGTCCAGGAGCCGCCGGGCGAAGATGGCGATGACGCCGGCCTCGCCCTCGGGGTTCTGGCGCGGACCGTAGACGTTGCCGAGCGCCAAGCAGGCGTGCTCCAGGCCGTGTTGCTCCGCGAAGAGACGGACGTAGTCGCCGCCCGCCTTCTTGGAGAGGCCGTAGAAGGAGCGCGGGGACTGCGGGGCCGACTCCGTCAACGGCAGGTCCGCGGGGGCGGGTTCGCCGTAGATCGTGCCGCCGCTGGAGGCGAACACCACCTTGAGGGTGCCCGCGTCCCGGGCGGCGGCAAGGATGTTGAGGAGACCGGCGATATTGCTGTGCGCGTCCAGGCGGGGGTCGCGCATCGACACCCCGACGGACGGCTGCGCGGCGAGGTGCAGCACCGCCTCCGGACGGATCCGCCCGACGGCCTCGGCGGCCTCGGGGGAGGCGATGTCCAGGACGTGCAGATCGCCGTCCTTGAGGCCCAACTCCCGTGCCGTGGCCAGGTTTTCGCGGCTGCCCGTCGACAGGTCGTCCAGGACGCTCACCGCGTGCCCGGCGCGCAGCAGGGCGTCGACGAGGTGCGAGCCGATGAAACCGGCGCCGCCGGTGACGAGGACGTTCACGCCGCCCCCCGCGCGAAGTGCCCGTGGACCTCTTCGGCGCACGCCATGGCCTGCGCGATCGCCTCGTCCTGGTTGATGTACAGGTAGTTGGCGAGCCGCCCGCAGTAGAAGACGGGCAGCGGCGCGTTCTCCCGGATCTCCTGCTGGAGCCGGACGTTGAGCTTCTCGTTGCGCGAACCGACCGTCGGCACGGGGTAGTGCCGGTACGGCGCCCCCGGGTACTCCTCGCTCACCACGGTCGCCTTGATCCGCTGCCCGGTGGCGTGCTTGGACTCGATGGTGCGGGTGTAAGGGCGGCGCAGCGAGGGGCGGTTGACCTGGTAGCCGGGGGTGAGGGTGGCCGCCGGGTCGTCGACGGGGAGGTAGCGGGAGACGGTACGGATGCCGCGCCACTCCAGGGTGTCCGGCCTGCCCGCGAAGTCGTCCAGGGCCGCCGTGACGACGACCGCCTGGTGCTCGCGCGCCAGTTCCTCCAGGTCGGTGTGGTCGAGGGTCGCGCCGACCGTCACCGGGACCGGCTCGGCGATCCGCTCGATGATCTCCTGGAAGCCGCGCTCCGGGTAGAACTCCCACGTGTCCTTGAAAAGCCGCCGGTTGCCGTCGGTGCGCAGGTCGAGCCGCTTGGGCGCGAAGTCGGCGGACAGCTCGGCGGGTTCACGGCCCCACTGCTTGACGGTGTACTCGCGTACGAACAGGTCGTACAGCGTCGGGCCCATGAGGGACTCCGAGTACGCCTGGAAGTCGGCGGTCGACGGGGTCTCGGGGAGGTCCGCCAGCTCCTTCTCGATCCGTCCCCACAGCGGGAGTTCACGCATCTCGTCGACCTGCGGCGGCCAGGACAGGTAGCGCGGCTCGTCCTCGCCGTCGAGGAAGATCTCGGTCAGCACCTTGTGCTGGAACGCCCGCCGCATGCCGTGCAGTCGGACGAAGTCGGCGACGGCCGTGTTCGAAGTATGGAAGATGTGCGGCCCGTTGGGCTCGAAGACGACTCCGCCGAGCACCTCGGAGCGGGAGTGGCCGCCCAACTGCTGGTCGCGTTCGTAGAGATGGACCTTGTAGCCCTGGTCGTGCAGGAGGCGGGCGGCGGTGCAGCCGCTCCAGCCGCCGCCGATGATCGCGATGCTGGGGGTGGTCATCGGCGGGTGCCTCCGGTGAGAGTGTTCGTGAACCATGCGACGGTCCGCTTCAGGCCGTCGTCCAGGGCGACTTGGGGTTCCCAGCCGAGCCGGGTCCGGGCGCGGGTGATGTCCGGCTTGCGGCGCCGGGGGTCGTCCGGGTGCGGCTCGACGTGCTCCAGCGGGGAGCGGCTGCCGGTGATCTCCAGGATCAGCTCGGCGAGTCGAAGGACGGTGATCTCGTTCGGGTTGCCGATGTTGACCGGGCCGGGCTCGGCGCCGGCCAGCAGGGCCAGGAGGCCGGCGACGGTGTCGTCCACGTAGCACAGCGAGCGGGTCTGGCGGCCGTCGCTCATCACCGGCAGCGGATCGCCTTGCAGAGCGCGGGAGATGAAGGTGGGGACGACACGGCCGTCGTCGGCGCGCATCGCGGGGCCGTAGGAGTTGAAGATGCGGGCGATGCCGGTGTCGACGCCGAACTCCTTGCGGAAGGCGACCGTCATGGCCTCGGAGAACCGCTTCGACTCGTCGTACACCGCGCGCGGGCCCACCGGGTTGACGTTGCCCCAGTACTCCTCGGTCTGCGGATGGACCAGGGGGTCGCCGTACACCTCGGAGGTCGACGCCAGCAGGAAGCGGGCGCCCTTGGCGCGGGCGAGTTCGAGGAGGTGGTAGGTGCCGTGGCCGCCGGCGCGCAGGGTGGCGACGGGGAGGTTGAAGTAGTCGACGGGGGAGGCGGCGCAGGCCAGGTGCGCCACGGCGGTCAGCGGTCCGTCGACCGTCAGCGGCTCGGTGATGTCCGCCTCGACGAAGCTGAACCGGGGGTGGTCCGCCAGGTCGGCGAGGTTCGCGAGGCGGCCGGTGCACAGGTTGTCGACGCAGATCACCTCGCTGCCGTCCGCGACGAGGGCGCGGCACAGGTGGGAGCCGAGGAAACCGGCGCCGCCGGTCACCACGACCCGCCGGGGCCCGGGCGCGGCGCCCGGCGGTGGAGCAACGTCGCTCATGGCCAACTCCTTTGGATGCTGCGGAGGTCGAATGTCTGGCTCAGTCCAGCGCGCGCCGGTGGAAGCCCCGTACGGCCAGCGCCCCGAAGCACAGGACGGAGGCCGCCAGGACGCCGACGTCGACGCCGAGCGCGATGTGCGGGACCCCGGGCGCGGTCACGGCCCGCAGCGCCTCGCTGAGGTAGGTGAGGGGATTGAGGGCGCACAGCACCTGGAACCACAGCGTGTGCTCCAGCAGCGGCCACGGGTACTGCGTCGCACCCGTGAACGTCAGCGGCGTCACCGCTATCGCGAACCAGACGGCGATGTTGCGGGACTCCACACTTGTGCCGAGCAGCAGCCCGGCCGCCGCCCCGGCCACCGAGCCGAGCACGATCAGCGGCGCCGCCAGGGCGAGTTCACGCCCCGACCACACCGTGTCGAGGAGCAGGAACCCGACCGGCAGGATCACCACCGCCGACAGCACCCCGCGCAGCGCCCCGAACGCCATCTTCGCGAGTGCGACGACATACAGCGGGGCCGGGATCAGCAGCCGGTCCTCCAGCTCCCGGGTCAGGTCGAAGTCGAAGACCAGGCCGAGCGCCGTGTTCTGGAGCGCCCCGAGGAACGCGGTCAGGGCGATGATGCCGGGCAGCAGGACGGCCGCGTAGTCCTCGCGGACGTAGCCGATCTCGGTGAGGACCCTGCCGAGGACCAGCAGCATGAAGAAGGGCTGCACGATCGTCTGGGCCAGCACGCGCGGCAGTTCGCGGACCATGATGAACAGGTCGCGCCAGAGGGTCGTACGGAAGCCGTGCCAGGCACGGGTGACGGATTGTGCCGCGCTCATCGCAGTCCCCTGCCGGTCAGGCGGATGAAGACGTCCTCCAGGCTCGGGCGGCGCACGCCGACGTCGCGCACCTCGCAGCCGTGCTCGCCGATGACGCGCAGGACGCGCGCGAGGAGGGGGGTGGGGTCGGCGGTGGTGTGCAGCCGCAGGCGGCCCGGGGCGGCGGGATCGGCCGACTCGACGGAGGAGACGCCCGGTTCGCGGGCCAGCGCCGCCGTCAACTCCCGTGCGTCGCCGTCGACCACGAGGTCCACGGCCGTGCCGCCGGGCAGGGACGCGGTGAGCGCCTTCGGGGTGTCCAGGGCGATCAGCTTGCCGTGGTCCATGATGCCGACCCGGTCGCACAGCCGGGCGGCCTCCTCCATGTCGTGCGTGGTGATGACCACGGTGACGCCCTTGGCGTGCAGCGCGGACAGCTTGTCGTACACGAACAGCCGGGACTGCGGGTCGAGGCCGGTGGAGGGCTCGTCGACGAAGAGCACGGACGGCTCGTGCATCAGCGCGCGGGCGATCTTCACGCGCTGCTGCTGGCCGCCGGAGAGCTGGCCGACCTTGGCGCCGGCCCGGTCGGCCAGGCCCATCTCGGCCAGCAGCCCGTCGGCCCTGCGGCGCCGCTCGGAGCGGGAGAGACCGTGGTAAAGGCCGTGCATCAACAGGTTCTGACGGATCGTCAGGCCCCGGTCGAGATTGTTGTGCTGGCTGACGACGGCCAGCCGGCGGCGGGCCTCGGCGCCGTCGCGCAGCAGGTCCACCCCGCCCACCGACACCTCGCCGCGGGTGGGCACCACCCGGGTCGTCAGCACGCCGATCGTCGTCGTCTTGCCCGCGCCGTTGGGGCCGAGCAGCCCGAAGATCTCGCCGGCCGCGACGGAGAACGTCAGCCCGTCCACGGCGGCGCGGTCGCGCTTCGGATACCGCTTGACCAAGTCCCGTGTGCGGACGGCGTGTTCAGTGGACGGCACGGCACAGCCCGTCGACGACGGCAGTCAGAACCCGCATCACACTTCCCTTCGAAAGCCCCCCGCAGCCTGTGTGCAGGCTCCTCGCCGGGGCCGGGGTCCGGCCAGGGAGCGCCGCCATCGCCCGCTCATCCGCAGGTAACCGGACACCCTCCGAGCTGCGAAAACCCTTAGTTCTGCCGGGAGCCGCTGGAATTCGCGGAACAGCTGGCGTTCAGTTGCGCAATAACGAAAACCGCGAGAGGACCCCCACCCATGCTCGTGCGTGTACTGGAGAGCGTCGACCTCACCGTGGCCGGCACGGCGCTCCCCCTCGGCGGCCCCAAGCACCGGGCGCTGCTGCACTGCCTCGCCCTGCGCGCGAACACCGTCGTGGCCGTCGACGACCTCCTCGCCGCCCTCTGGGACGGCCCCCCGCCGCGCACCGCCCGCAAGATGGTCCAGAACGTCGTCTCCGAACTGCGCTCCTGGATCGCCGCCCAGGAGTGGTACGCCGCGAGCGGCACCCGGCGCCTCCCTCAGGCCGTCCTGCTCACCCACGGCTCCGGCTACGTCCTGCGCGTCGACCCCGACGAGGTCGACGCCCTCGCCTTCGCCCGCCAAGCCCGCGCGGGACTCGCCCAGTTGGAGAGCGGCGCGGAGAACGAGGCGCTGCGCACCCTGCGTTCGGCGCTCGCCCTCTGGCCGGCGCTCACCCCGGCGCCCGGCCCCTCCGCCCGCTGGCCCGAACGGCGCGCCCTGGAAGACCTGCGCGGGAGGGTCGTACGCCAACTCGCCGCCGGGGCGGGGGCGGTGCTGCTGCTGAACACCGAGCAGCGGCGCGGGGCCGCCGACGCGGGGGCCGCGTTCGGGCGCGAGATGCGGCTGGCGCGGGAGATACGGGACCAGATCGACCGGCGACACGGCCTGGTCTGCACGGAGTTCGGGTCGCTGCGGGTGGCCGCGTTCCCCGACGACCTCGCGGCCGAGCCGGCGCTGGAGCGGGCGCGGGCGGCGGCGGAGGCGGTACGGGAGCGGCTGGGGGTGGTGACCGCGCTGCTCATGCCGGACCGGACGATCCATGGGGGGCGGACTCGGGTGGCGGCGGCGGTAGTTGACGAGGGGCTGGCGGCGCTGGCGGAGACTCCGCGGGGGACGATTCGGGTGCATGCGGGGGTGGGGCATGTCGCTTGAGGCGGATGCCGGCGGATGCCGCCGGAAGTCGCCGGAAGCTGCCGGGTGTCTGCCGAGGGCGCTTAGCCTTCGCCGGGCCGGAGGCCGGCCGGGCCTTCGCCGGGCCGGAGGCTGCTGAGCCTTCGCCGAGCCGGATCGAGCCTTCGCCGAGCCTCCGTCGAGCGTCCGCCGCGCCGACCGGAAAACCCCGAACTCCCCCTGAACCAGCCCCACTTCGAAACCGGAGCCCCACCATGACCGTGCTGCGCGTCCGCGGCAGAGCCCTCCCCGACGGCGAGTACGTCGACCTCTACGCCGACGGCGACCGCTGGACCACCGACCCCGTCCCCGGCGCCGAACTCGTCGCCGAGGGCTGGCTGTTGCCCGGTCTCGTCGACGCCCACACCCACCCGGGCCTCGCCGAGGGATACGGCACCCCGCTGGACGACGACCTCCTGCGCGAGGACCTGGCCCGCCATGTCGACGCCGGTGTCACCGCCGTCCGCGTACCCGGTCTGCCCGCCGACCCGCCCGACTGGTTCGGCACCGCCCCCGACCAGCCCCGCGCCTGGCACGCCGGGCGCTGGATCACGCAAGCCGGGCAGTATTTCGCGGGCTGGGGCCTGCCGCTGGACCACGCCGAGATGGCCCGCGCCGCCGCCGCGCAGGCGCTGCGGACCGGCTGGGTCAAGCTCGTCGTCGACTGGGTCCACGACGGCGACGCCATCCCCCTCGACGTCCTGACCGGCGTCGTCGACGCCGTGCACGCCGTCGGCGGCCGGGTCGCCGTCCACTCCACGCACGAGTCCGGCGGCGAGGCGGCCGTCCTCGCCGGGGTCGACTCCATCGAGCACGGCATGTGCCTCGACGCGGGCCTCCTGGACCGGATGGCCGCCCAGGGCACGGCCCTCACCCCCACCCTCGCGATGATCACCAAGCCGACCCAGGACATCCGCGACCACGCCCCCCAAGGCGCCCCCCGCGACTGGTACCTGCGCGGCTCCGAGGCCCACCCCAAGCTGGTCCGCCAGGCGGTCGAGGCGGGCGTGACCGTCCTCGCCGGCACCGACGTCCGCCCGCACGGCGGGGTCGCGCACGAGGTGCGGGCCCTGGTGACCGAGGCCGGCCTCGGCCCCCACGACGCCCTCGCCGCCGCGTCCTGGACCGCCCGCGAGTGGCTGGGCCTGCCGGGGCTGGTGGCGGGGGCACCGGCGGACGCGGTGGTGTACGGCTGTGACCCACGGACGGATCTGGGGGTGCTGGGGCGGCCGGAGGTGGTGGTGCTGCGGGGGAGGGTGGTGCGGCGGCGGGGGTGAGCGCCGTGGGGGGACCGGCGGCACAAGTCGGCCGGCGGAGGCTGCCATGGACCCGCGTACGCCCGCCGGGCGAGCTTCGCCGACCGGCAGCCGTCGAGATGCTGGGCCCAGGCCAACGCGCCTTTCGCACACAGGACTTGGGCGACCTCGGCGGGCGATCGCGAGTCGGCACCGCACGATGCGCGGCCGGTGGACGTACCGGCCGCGCACTCGGCTTCGGGGCACCGGCTACTGGCGAGTCAGGGCCCGCACCATACCGGCCGCCTGTTTACCGACTTCCAGTGCGTACTGGCGAGCCGGAGGGACGGCCACCGCGATCAGCCAGACCAGGCTGAGCGCGGCGATCAGGAGTGTCACGGGAAACATCAGAAATGCCCTTGCCCACGCACCGGCCGGTACCGTCATCGACGCCCCCTCGTTGCCGACGTCCGCGCGATTCCGTCTTGCCCGATGCCCCGAGAGCGCCTTATGGTTTCTTTCAAGCAGACCTTCCTCGATCGGACGAAGGTGGAGACGGCTCCCGCGCCATCGGGGGCCGTTCGCATGTGCGGTGGCGGCCAGTCTCCCTTCCCCCAAGGGTAACGGGGGCGCTGAACCTACGAGTTCGCCCGCCGAGAGTGCGAAAACGTGATTTGACAAGCCTCCGGCGGGAATCTGGCTGGTTCGGATTCATGGCTTTCTGATCCATCAACCAGTAATAGCGCTGATGAGAGCCGTGCGGCGGGCGTCGCGCGCATTTATTCAGGCAAGGCGTGAGTGGCTGATTCCGGGCCTGATGCCGCGCAGAAGCTGTCAGCTATTTTCGACGGATGACAGAACGGGGATGGCTCGGGCCGTCATATTTCGACGACAGTCCCGAATCGTACGGTGACGGCCTCACGCTCCCGCTGCCGACCCGCGCACTGCGTGAAGCCATGACACGGCTGCGGGAGTTGGCCGAACAGCCCCGGCCGGGCGGGGCCGAGGAACTCCTCGACGCGCTGTGTCGTCTGAGGGCCATAGAGCGGTCCGTCGAGGCGGAGAAAGCCTTGCTCATCGCCGAGTTGCTGGCGAGCGGGGGAACGTGGCAGAAGGCCGCCGACTCCTGTCGGGTCCAGAAGCAGACACTGCACAAGGCCTTCAAGGACAAGGTCACCGCGGTCTCCTCCATCTGCAACGACCGCTCGTCCGGGAAGGCCCTCCATCTGATGGGCCTCCTTCATCCGGAGACCGTCGCTCGTCTGATCCGGCTGGGGCACGTCGAGGAAGAAATCGTGGTCGTCAACGGGCGCAGCAAGCGTGTGCTCCGGCGCACCGACTCGGCGATCGCCTCTGACGGGCGTGGCCCCGAGCGGAGGCCTCAAGGGCATCGGGCCGTCCCGCCCGGACGGTTGAGACGAGCCCCGCTTCCGCAACGCCGGTCCGGCTGAGCCGCCCCTGTACGGACGCCGCCGCTGTCCACTCGGCCCTGAGTGTCGAGTGCCACCTCGGCAAGGGCCGCCGGGAGTGCCGACGGCCCTTGTTTCTATGGGAGTTGTTCGGTCAGGTGCGGCAGCGGAGGCCGTCGGGGCGGTAGAGGGAGCGGACGACGAACTCGGGGTTGAAGTGGACACCCGGGGAGACGGTCTGTTTGCGGCCCCGGTACTCGGTCTCGCTGTAGATGCACCACGTCGCACCGGTCCGGTTGTAGACCGACCGGGCCCCGGCGTTCAGACCGACGCGGCTGAGGTCGTCCGCACCATTGGTGAAGCCGACGCGGGCCCCGCTCCCGTCGTACGAAGCCCACGCGCAGAACCGGTTGTCCGGACAGTCGCCGAACGACCGGGCGCCTGCTGCTGTCGAGGGGAAGGCGGCCAGTGCGAGCAGAACGGCGGCGGCTGCCGTCGCTCGTGTGATTGCCCATGCTTTCAACGGAATCCATCACTCCTTGGAGTCGATCGAGCGCGAACGGTTCGATGCTAGGGGGGAGCGGCATCGCCTGCCGATCACTCCTTCGGGTAATGGGGGTGCGCGGGGCTGACAGAGCTAGGGCGTGAGCCGACGGCTGGGCCGCCCCCGCCGCGCAGACGGCCACCGCCGGATCGGGCGGTGGCCGTCTGGGGCGCGGAAGTTTCGGTCAGCCCGCCGCGAGGAGTTCGAGGGTGTCGATCACGCGGTTCGAGAAGCCCCACTCGTTGTCGTACCAGGCGACCACCTTGATGTGGCGGCCGTCCACGCGGGTCAGGGCCGAGTCGAAGATGGAGGAGGCCGGGTTGCCGGTGATGTCGGTGGAGACCAGGGGGTCCTCGGAGTATTCGAGGATGCCGGACAGGCGGCCCTGGGCGGCGGTGCGGTAGGCCGTCAGGACATCGTCGCGGGTCACCTCGCGGGTGACCATGGTGTTGAGTTCGACGATCGAGCCCACCGGCACCGGCACCCGGATCGAGTCCCCCGACAGCTTGCCGTCCAGGTTCGGCAGCACCAGGCCGATCGCCTTGGCCGCGCCGGTCGTGGTGGGGACGATGTTGACGCCGGCGGCGCGGGCGCGGCGCGGGTCGCGGTGGGGGCCGTCCTGGAGGTTCTGCTCCTGGGTGTAGGCGTGCACCGTGGTCATGAACCCGTGCTCGATCCCGGCGAGTTCGTCGAGGACCTGCGCCAGCGGGGCGAGCGCGTTGGTGGTGCAGGACGCGTTCGAGACGATCGTGTGCGCGGCGGGGTCGTACGCGCCGGTGTTGACGCCGTACGCGAGGGTGACGTCCGCGCCGTCCGACGGGGCGCTGACCAGGACCTTCCGCGCGCCTGCGGCCAGGTGCGCACCGGCGGCCTTCGCCGAGGTGAAGCGGCCCGTGGCCTCCAGGACGACGTCCACGCCGAGCTCCGCCCACGGCAGCTGCGCGGGCTCGCGCTCGGCCAGGACCTTGATGCGGCGGCCGTCGACGACGAGGGTGTCCCCGTCGGTGGTCACCGGGCGGCCCAGCCGGCCGGACGTGCTGTCGTAGGCGAGGAGGCGGGCGAGCGCGGCGGGCTCGGTGAGGTCGTTGACGGCGACGATCTCCAAAGCGCCGCTGCCCAAGGCGCCGTCGGTTCCCGAAGCGCTCTCCCGTTCCAGCAGCGCGCGCAGCACATTGCGTCCGATGCGGCCGAATCCATTGATGGCGATGCGAGTCATGAGTGGTGTCCCTTCCCTTCGTCCACCAGGCTCGCCCGTGCCGCGCACCGCTGACAGTGGCCGGATCGCCATGGTTCACAAGCATCCCGCCACGCGGAATCACTCGCCCCGGGTGAACGTGCGCCGGTACTCGCTCGGCGTCGTGCCGAGGATCCGCTGGAAGTGCAGGCGCAGATTCGCGCCGGTGCCGAGACCGACGTCGGCGGCGATCTGCTCGACCCCGCGCTCCGAGCGTTCCAGCAGCTCACGGGCCAGGTCGATACGGGCCCGCATCACCCACTGCATCGGCGTGCACCCGGTCTCCTCCACGAAGCGCCGCGAGAACGTGCGCGCCGAGACCTCGGCCTGCCGCGCGAGGACCGCGAGGGTGAGCGGCTCGCCCAGATGCCGCAGCGCCCACTCCCGGGTCGCCGCGAACCGCTCGCCCAACGGCTCGGGGACGCTGCGCGGCACGTACTGGGCCTGGCCGCCGCTGCGGTAGGGGGCGGCGACCAGCCGCCGGGCCGCGTGGTTGGACGCGGCCACACCCCGGTCGGCGCGCAGGATGTGCAGGCACAGGTCGATCCCGGAGGCGGCGCCGGCCGAGGTGAGCAGGCTGCCCTCGTCGACGAACAGCACGTTCTCGTCGACCCGCACCAGCGGATGCCTCGCCGCCAGCGCCCGCGTGTAGTGCCAGTGCGTCGTCGCCCGCCGCCCGTCGAGCAGCCCGGTCGCGGCGAGCGCGAACGCCCCCGTCGAGATCGCCGCGAGCCGGGTGCCCTGCGCGTGGGCGGCGGTCAGCGCGTCGACGACGGCGCGCGGCGGGTCGTCGCGGTCGGGGAAGCGATACCCCGGGACGAAGACGATGTCGGCCCACGTCAGCGCGTCCAGCCCGTGCGCCACGTGATAGGCGAGCCCGTCCCCGCCGGCCACCAGCCCCGGCGCCGCCCCGCAGACCCGCACCTCGTACGGCATGCTCGCGCGGGTCGTGAAGACCTGCGCGGGGATACCGACGTCGAGCGGTTTCGCGCCGTCGAGGACGAGGACGGCGACGCGGTGCAGGCGGGAGGGGGGCACGGGGGGCACGGGGAGAGGGTACGTGGGGACGAGGGACACGGAGCCGACGTACGGCCGCGCCCCCAGTGGCCCCGGCCCGCCGCGCCTCGCGCCCCCTGCCCCCCCGCCCCCTCAGAGATCCAGCACCAGCTCCGCGCTCCGCGAACGCGAGCAGCAGATCGTGAGCTGCGTGTTCGCCGCCCGCTCCGCCTCCGTCTGGACCTCGTCCCGGTGGTCGGGCTCGCCGGACAGGACCGGGGTCAGGCAGGCGCCGCACATGCCCTGCTCGCAGGAGAGCTCGACCTCCACGCCGGCCTCGGTGAGGACTTCGGCGATGGTCTTCTCCGCCGGTACGAGGTAGCTCGCGTCGGTGCTGGCGACCCGGACCCGGAACTCGCCGCCGGCGGATGTGCCGGGCTCCGGGGCGGCCGGGGTGAAGCGCTCCAGGTGGAGTTGGTCCGGCCGCCAGCCCGCCGCCGTCGCCGCCTCGGTGACGTGCCGCATGAAACCGTCCGGACCGCACACGTAGACCAGCGCCGCCGGATCGGGCTCGCGCAGCTCGGCGGGCAGCCCCGCGCGGACGCTGTCGCCCAAGTCGCTTCGGTGCGACCGGAGTTGACCGGCGAACGCGGACCCCTCGATCCGCTCCAGCAGCGGCGCCTCACCGGCCGTGTAGTGGTGCAGGACGAACTCGGCCCCGTTCGCGGCGAGTTGCTCCGCCATCGACAGCAGCGGGGTGACGCCGATGCCGCCCGCGACGAGGACGTACCGCCGGGCGGGCAGCAGCGGGAAGAGGTTGCGCGGGGCGGAGATCCGTACCTGATCGCCGGTCGTGAGATCGCGGTGCAGGGCCGTGGAGCCGCCGCGCCCGGTGTCGTCGCGGCGTACGCAGATCAGGTAACGGCCGCTGTCGGCGGGGGAGTTGAGGAGGGAGTACGGGCGGATCAGGGACGGTCCCAGGTGGACGTCGATGTGGGCGCCCGCCTCGAAGGGCGGCAACTGGTCCGCCGGGTCGGCCGGGCGGAGTTCGTACATGCGGCTCGTGCCGGACGGGCAGGCCAGGGTGACGGCGTGGACGACGGTCTGCATCGGGAGGGGCCCCTTCACGCCGTGAAGAAGTGGCTCAGGCCCAGGTCGCGCAGGCCGCGGCGGTAGGCGATGGAGCTGCGGTCGGCGGGGATGTGGACCTCCAGTTTGGGGTCCAGGGGGAGGTTCTCGGGTTTCTGGACCTCGACGATCGCGCGGTCCTCCTCGAACACCGTGCGGTTGAAGTCGTATACGTTCCGCACTGGCTGGTCGGTGTCGAAGTTGCGGGCGATGGGCGCGAACATGCGGGTGTGGCGGGCGGAGACGGGGGAGGCGGCGTTCATGATGCTGAGCAGTCCGCCGTCGGGGAAGTGCACGACGAGCGTGGCCGTGAACGGCAGGTGCACGTCGAAGCGGCGCAGCCAGCGGAAGCCGGGCGGGGCCTCTTTCGTGCCGCGCGGGTAGTTGCTGACGGTGCTCCAGTAGTCGACGGAGTGGCCGTGCTCATGGCGGACCGGCGTGTAGTCCGGGACCTCCAGGTTGTCCGGGTCGCCGAAGGACTCCAGGTGGACGAAGCCGAAGTGGGCGACGTCGAGGAAGCCCTCGACCTGCCGGCCGGCGAAGGCGGCGATGTCGATCCAGGGGCAGTTGATCTGCTGGAAGCCGGCGTCGTCCCAGTGCGGCATGGCCGGGAGCACCGGTTCCGCGCCGGGGTCCAGGCACGTCCACACCAGGCCGTAGCGCTCGACGGCCGGGTAACTGCGCAGGTTGAGCCGGCTCGGGATCTTCGCGGCGGGGTGCGCGGGTACGTCCGTGCAGCGCCCGCCCGCCCCGAAGCGCAGGCCGTGGTAGCCGCAGCGGATGCCGCTCCCGTCGCCGGCGCCGTAGCCCTTGCTGAGCGGGACGCCGCGGTGGGGGCAGATGTCGCCGGCGACGACGATCTCGCCGGCGGCGCGGTAGACCACCAGGGGTTCGTCGAGGAGGCGGACGGGGACGGGGGCTTCGGCGATCTCCGTCGAGAGGGCGACCGGGTACCACTGGCGGGCGAGGATCGCCCAGTCGGCGGGGTCGAAGGTGCAGTCTCGGGGGAGGGTGACGGGGGTTTGGGCGAGCGTGGGCATGGGGGTCCTTCGCAGGGGGCCGGAGCTGACGGGGCGAGGCTCAAAAGTGGGGCTGAGGCCTTACGCCCCGCGCACCCCGTGAGCGACCCGGCCGCGCGTCCACGCCGACTGGTGGACACGGCAGCGGAGATCGGCGAGACGTCCGCGTACGAACTTCATGGCGCCGCCTCCTCTCCTGTCCGGTTTCCTGCGGTCAGGGTGACGTTGGCGGAACGTCGTGTCGGGTCCGTTCCGCGGCTGTTAAGAGTGGGTGACCTCGGGGGCGGGGTGCTCGGCGCAGGTGCGAGGGGGTTCGCGGCGGGGGAGTCGTACGCGCCGATGTTTTTGCCGTGGGTGGCTCGCAGGTGCGTTTGTGGGGCTGGGGCGTTCGGGTACGGTCGTTCGGGAGGTGGTGGTCCGTGCGACTCGTCCTCACCGGGGATCTGGACCGGCCGGGCCGGCTGGCGGTGGCCGATCTGCTCGGCTGGCCGCAGCACCGCGCCGAGGTCGCCTTCGAGTGTGCGTCCAGCGGGGTGCAGCGGCATGTCTTCACCGGTCCGCTGCTGCATGACGTCCTCATGGACGCGGGGCCCGGCTTCGATCCGGTGCGCCGCAAGGACCGGCTGCGCTTTCTGATCGCCGTGCACGGGGCGGACGGGCATCAGGCGCTGCTGTCCTGGGCGGAGATCGATCCCGATTTCGGGCGGGCGCCCGTGCTGCTGGCGGTCACGCTCGACGGTGTGCCGCTCGATCGGGCCGGGTCGCAGTTGGTGCTGCCGCAGGATCGGTGCGGGGCGCGGCACATCAGCGGGATCGACGCGATTCGGGTGGACGGGGGGTACGTCGCCTGGGGCTGAGGTGGCTCGGTGGGGGGTGCGGCGTGATCCCGGTGGGAAACCGGGCCGAAATGTTCCGGACATCACCCCATGGCAGCGTGAGCAGCCACTTCAGCTCAGGACGGAGGGGGTCGCCGTGCGTGTTCGTTCCGTGTGCTGCGCCGACCTCCGGCGCGGGGCCCGGCAGTGCGCGTGGAGCAGCGGGCGGATCGCTCACGGCCGACGGGACGGCTGAGTCCGCCGCCGCGCACAGGGTTTCCGCTTTCCGGCGGGTTCCGCTTTTCGCGTGGCCTCGGGCGGCAGCCGATACGTCGTCGTCCACCGCTTCCCCGCTCCCGTGAGGACCGCCATGCCTTCCGCCCTGCCCACCCGTTTCGGTGTCCAGCTCCCTGACTGGGTGACGTCCGAACTCGCCGACGTGCCCGATGTTTTGCCCACCGACGAGGACCGCGTCCGCGTCGTCAACCGCCTCGCCGCCCGCAACCATCAGGAGGGCACCGGCGGTCCGTTCGCCGCGCTGGTCGTCGAGACCGCCACCGGCCGTATCCGCTCGGCGGGCGTCAACTTGGTGCTGGCGTCCGGGCTCTCCTCCACCCACGCCGAGGTGGTGGCCCTCTCCCTGGCCCAAACCGCCCACGGCGGCTGGGACTTGGGCGCACCCGGCGGCCCCGCCCTCGAACTCGTCGTCAACTGGCAGACCTGCGTGATGTGTTACGGCGCCGCCATGTGGTCCGGCGTCCGCCGCCTCCTCATCGCGGGCCACGGCCGCGAGGTGGAGGACCTGACCGGCTTCGACGAGGGCCCCATGCGCGAGGACTGGGCCGAACAGTTCGGCCGCCGCGGCATCGAGGTCGTCTCCGGGGTGCTGCGGGGGGAGGCGGTCGACGTACTGCGGGCGTACGGGGAGCGCACGGACGTCGTGGTGTACAACGCGCGGGGGACGGGGGCGGTCAAGGGGCGGGCGTGAGCCGGGGGTTCTTCCCTGGGTACGGTGACCCGGTGTGTTTCTACGGCATGGTCTGCCACAAGCCGCACTACGCGTGTGTCTCCTGCCGGGTCAGCTTCAAGCGGCCTGCGGGCGGCGGGCGGGAGGAACTGCGCCCGCCCTCTGATCCGCGCTGGCGGAGAGCCCAAGTACCGGCCTCGGACGTGGGCCGATGTGCGGGTGCGGCGGGTGGTTGCCGTGCGGGACGGGGTGCCGTTGGCGGAGGTGCTGGTCCGGCCGGATCCGCTGCTTCCCTGAGCCGGTGAACTGCTGGGCCGTGCACGGGGATTGACAAGGTTGTGCAAGGTTGCCGACGATGGCGGACGCCGCTTGGGATCCCCCTGGTTGAGGATCGGCTCCCGGCGGTCACCGTCGAAAGAAATGGACCGGCAACGTGGCCCCCACCCTCACCGACGTGGCGAAACGTGCGGATGTCGCGCTTTCCACCGCCTCTCGCGCCTTCAGTGATCCGCAGCGGCTGGGGGCGGAGACCTTGCGCAAGGTGCGGCAAGCGGCTGTCGAGCTGGGGTACGAGCCGCCGGTGCGGGCTGTCGAGGTCACCCCGGGGGCCGGCACCGTCGCCGTGGTCGTTCCGGACATCGCCAACCCCGTCTTCGGCGCCTTCGTCAAGGCGGCCCAGGCGCAGGGGTGGCATCGGCGGCAGACGATCGTCCTCGCGGACACCGACTTCGACCCCGCCCGCGAGCGGGAGGTGATCGCGCATCTCGCCGCACGGTCGGCGGGGCTCGTCGTCTGCGCGCCCCGGCTCGACGCGCAGGACGTCCTGGGGCTGTGCGGGGACACCCCGGTCGTCCTGGTCAACAGGGAGAGCACGACGGCCGATTGCGTCCTCGCCGACGCGGACGACGGGCTGCGCCAAGCCGCCGAGTACCTCGCCGCCCTCGGCCACCGCCACCTCGCCTACGTCCAGGGCTCCCAGCACTCCTGGTCCAACAGCCACCGCGTCGACGCGGCCCGCGCGCAGGCCGAACGGGCGGGGCTGCGGCTGGAGGTGCTGGGCTGGCAGTCCGAGACGGTGGCCGGCGGCACCGCCGCCGCCGCGAGCGTGCTCGCTTCCGGCGCCACCGCCGTCATCGCCCACAACGACCTCGTCGCCCTCGGAGTCATCGCCGGCGCACGGCAGTTGGGCGTACGGGTCCCCGAGGACCTCAGCGTCGTCGGCATCGACGACATGCCGCTCGCCGCCACCGCCCACCCGGCCCTCACCACCATCGCCGTACCGATGGCCCGCGCCGGTTCACTGAGCCTGGAACTGCTCGCACGGGCGGTCACCGGGGACGACCACGAGCCCCGCACGCTACGGCTGCCGACCCAACTCGTCGTCCGCGACTCGACGGCACAGCCGAACTTGGCGCGCGCGGCGAACCGGGAGGAGACGTGACACTCCCGGGCCCCACCGGCCCTCGCTCTCGGCGTCTCGGCGCGCGGCCTTCCGGATTCCGCAGCCCTCGCTCTCGGCGTCTCCGCGCGCAGCCTTCCGGACCCCACGCCCCCTGCCCCCGGCATCTCCGCCCGCAGCCCGCAGGATCCCGCGCCTCCCGCCCACAGCCCGCCGGCCCCTGCGGCCCCCGCCTACAGCCTTCCGGATCCCGCGGCCCCTGCCCTAGGCATCTCCGCGCACAGCCCGCCGGCCCCTGCGGCCCCCGCCCACAGCCCGCCGGACCCCACACCCCCTGCCCCCGGGGCCTCCACCCGCAGCGCCCCGGATTCCGCCGCCCCCGCCTGCAACGTCTCCGCCCGCAACCCACCGCCCCCCGCGCCCCCCCACCCCCAGCGCCCCCGCGCACACCCCCAGAACTCCCCGGCCCCCCACCAGCCCCGGAGAACACATGCCCGCACTCACCGTCGTCGTCTCCGACCCCCATCTCCGCCACCTCCGCGAAGAGTTCGAAGCCGCCCTCCCGCCCGGCACCGCCGTCCGCTGGCCCGACCCCGGTGACCCCGGCGCGGTGCGCGAAGCCCTCGCCGGCGCCGATGTCCTCGTCTCCGGCACCTGCCCCGTCCCCGCCCCCCGCCTGAAACTGGTGCACGCCGCCGGCGCGGGCGTCGACGGGATCGATGTCGCCGCGCTCCCGCCGGGCACGCTGGTCGCCAACACCTTCCACCACGAGGACGCGATCGCCGAGTACGCCGTCGCCGCCGCGATCCTGCTCCGGCGCGGCTTCCTCCGCCAGGACGCGGCGCTGCGGCGAGGGCACTGGGAACCGCCGTCCTACCCGGGCCTCCTGACCGAGGCCACCGTCGGCTTCATCGGTTTCGGCCACATCGGCGCACGGACCTGGCAGCACTTCCACTCCCTCGGCGCGAAGGGCGTCGCCGTCACCCGACGCGGACACACCGATGCCCCTCACCTCACCTGGACCGCCACCCCCGACCACCTCCCCGCCCTCCTCGACACCTCCGACATCATCATCGTCTCCCTCCCCCTCACCCCCGGCACCACCTCACTGATCGCCGCGAAGGAGCTGGCCCGCATGAAGGACACGGCGATATTGGTGAACGTCGGCCGAGGGCCGGTCGTCGATGAGGACGCGCTGTACGACGCCCTCCGCTCCGGCGCGATCGGCGGCGCCGCCCTCGACGTCTGGTACGACTACCCGGGGGCCGACCGAGAAGGCCGGCCCAGCCGGCATCTGTTCCACGAGCTGCCCAACACCCTGATGACACCGCACTCTTCGGGGCTCGCCCGGCAGACCTTCACCCGGCGGGCGGCGGACATCGCCGCCAACATCCGGCGCCTGGCGGCAGGCGAAGACCTCAGCAACGTCGTGGCGGTGGCCGGATGAGCGGCAAGCCCGACTCCATCGTCGCCGTGGATGTCCTCATCACCAGCCCCGGGCGCAACTTCGTCACCCTCAAGGTCAGCACCGCCCAGGGACTGACCGGCTGGGGTGACGCCACGCTCAACGGGCGGGAGCTCGCCGTCGCCGCCTACCTGCGCGAACACGTCGTCCCGCTGCTCCTCGGCCGCGATCCCGCGCGGATCGAGGACACCTGGCAGTACCTCTACCGGGGCGCCTACTGGCGGCGCGGGCCGGTGACGATGACCGCCGTCGGCGCGGTCGACCTCGCGCTGTGGGACATCAAGGGGAAGACGACCGGGCAGCCCGTCCATCAGCTTCTCGGCGGGCCCGTCCGCGACCGGATCCTGGCCTACACGCACGCCACCGGCTGGGACACCCCCCAGCTCCTCGACTCCGTCGACGCCCGCCGCGCGGAGGGTTTCCTCGCGGTCCGCGCCCAGACCGGGGTGCCGGGACTCGACACCGTGTACGGGGTCAGTTCGAAGGGCGCCGGTTACGAGCCCGCCGGGCGCGGCACCGCCCCCGCCGAGGAGACCTGGGACACCGCCGCCTATCTGCGCCACGCCCCCGGCGTCCTCGCGGCGGTCCGCGACCACACCGGACCCGAGCTGCACCTCCTGCACGACGCCCACCACCGGCTCACCCCGGGCGAGGCGGCCCGGCTGGGGAAGGCGCTCGAAGACGTCGGGCTGTTCTGGCTGGAGGACGTCACCCCGGCCGAGAACCAGGAAGTGCTGCGGCACGTCCGGCGGCACACCACGACCCCGCTCGCGATCGGCGAAGTCTTCAACACCGTCTGGGAGTTCCAGACTCTGATCACCGAGCAGCTCATCGACTACGTCCGCGCCTGCGTCACGCACGCCGGCGGCATCAGCCACCTGCGGAAGATCGCCGCCCTCGCCGATGTCTGGCAGGTCAGGCTCGGCCCGCACGGCCCCTCCGACATCTCCCCGGTGGCCCTCGCCGCCTCCCTGCACGTGGGTCTCGCCACCCCCAACTTCGCCATCCAGGAGTACATGGGCTACGACCCCCTCGTCCACGAGGTCTTCCGGCACGACTGGACCTACGCCGACGGCCACCTCCACCCCGGCGACACCCCGGGCCTCGGCGTCGACGTCGACGAGGAACTGGCGGCCCGCTTCCCCTACGAACCCGCGTACCTCCCCGTGGCCCGGCGCCGCGACGGCTCGCTGACGGACTGGTGACCGTGACGGCGCACACCCTGCCCCGCCTCGGCGCCCGCAGCACCCCCGCCCTCGCGCTGCACCGCCGCACCGGCCTGGAGACCGGCGTCGTCCACCTCGGACTCGGCAACTTCCACCGCGCCCACCAGGCCGTCTACACCGCCGCCGCCCTGGAGCACGCCGACGGGCCCTGGGGCATTCTCGGTGTCGCCAGCAACTCGGCTCGGGTCGCCGACGCGCTGCGCGCCCAGGACTTCCGGTACGCGGTCGTCGAGATCGGGCCCGGGGCCGCGCGGATCGTCGTCCCCGCCGTGCACACCGGCGCGCTCGTCGCCGGCCGGGACCCGGAAGCCGTCGTCGACGCCATCGCCGCGCCCGGCACCCGGATCGTCTCCCTCACCGTCACCGAGCACGGCTACACCTTCTCGCCGCGCACCGGGCGGCTCGACCTCGGCCGTGAGGACGTGGCGGCGGATCTGCGCGGGCAGGGGCCGCCGCGCACGGTCGTCGGCCGGCTGGCCCGGGGCCTCCAGCGCCGGATGCGCGGCGACGCGGGCCCGGTCACCGTGCTCAGCTGCGACAACCTCTCCGGCAACGGCGCCCACACCGCCCGCCTGGTACGGGAGTTCGCCGCCGCCCTGCCCCCCGCCGAGGGCGCCGAACTGACCGGCTGGCTGGAGCGGTCGGTGACCTTCCCCGACACCATGGTCGACCGCATCGTCCCCGCCACCACCGACACCTACCGCACCCTCGTCGCAGATCGCCTCGGCCTGTACGACGACGCCGTGGTCCCCGCCGAACCCTTCACCATGTGGGCCCTCCAGGACCGCTTCGCCGCCGGACGCCCCGCCTGGGAAGCCGCCGGGGCCCTGTTCACCGACGACGTCGAACCCTACGAACTCCTCAAACTCCGGCTCCTGAACGGCACCCACTCCCTCATCGCCTACCTCGGCGCCCTCGACGGACAGGACACCGTCCCCGAGGCGATCGCCCGCCCCGCCATCGAGGCCGCCGCCCGCAGAGTGCTGTACGACGAGTACCTGCCGACCCTGACCGTCCCCCGGGACATCGACCCGGACGCGTACACCGCCCAGCTCTTCGAGCGCTGGGGCAACTCCGCGCTCGGGCACCGCACTTGCCAGGTCGGCTCGGACGGGTCCGGGAAACTCCGCCAGCGGGTGCCCGACCCGGCGCTGCACCACCTCGCCCAAGGCCGGATGCCCCACCATCTGGCGCTCACGGTCGCCGCCTACCTGTGCTGCATGACCCGCGACGCCGGACCGCACGCCGCCGCCATGTCCGACCCGGCCCGCCCCGCCCTGCGCGAGAGCGCCGGACAGGCCACGTCCGTACGGGACTTCGTCACCTCGGTGCTCGACGGCGGGCTCCTCGGCGAGGGGCTGCGCGCCTACCCCGCCTTCGCCGCCCGGGTCGCCGAGTTCACCGACGTCCTCACCCGGCACGGAGTGGCCGCCGCGACCCTGGAGGCGGCCGGCACCTGAGACAAGGCCGCAGGGCTCATCCATCCCATTCAAGGAGGCATGGCAGATGGACACTCCCGCGCAATCCCTGAAGAACAGCACCGCCCCGGTGCAAGCCCCGCCCGCCGACCCCCGCGCGGTACGCCGCGCGGCCTGGGCGGGCCTGGTCGGCACCGCCCTCGAACAGTACGACTTCGTCATCTACGGCACCGCGTCCGCGCTGGTCTTCGGGGACCTGTTCTTCCCCGGCGTCTCCCCGGCCGCCGCCCTGCTCGCCAGCTTCGCCGCCTACGCCGTGGGCTTCGCCGCCCGCCCCCTCGGCGGACTGTTCTTCTCCCGCTACGGCGACCGGCTCGGCCGCAAGTGGGTCCTGATCACCACCCTGTTCCTGATGGGCGTCTCCACCTTCGCCATCGGACTGCTGCCGACCTATGCCCAGGTCGGCGTCACCGCCCCGGCCCTGCTCGTCGTCTGCCGCTTCTTCCAGGGCTTCGGCGCCGGCGCGGAACAGTCCGGCGGGGCCACGCTGCTCACCGAGACGGCGGCGAGCGGGCGGCGCGGACGGTTCGCGGCGCTGGTCATGACGGGCGCCGCGCTCGGCACCGTCATGGGCGCCGCCGCCTGGATGCTCGCCCAGCTGCTGACCGAGGAGCAGCTGATGAGCTGGGGCTGGCGGCTCGTCTTCGCCAGCAGCCTCCTGGTCACCGTCGCCGCCGCCGTGATCCGCCGCAAGCTCGTCGAGAGCCCGGTCTTCACGGACCTCGAACGGCGTGAGGAGAAGGCCGCCTCGCCGGTCAAGGAGGTGTTCCGGCACGGCCGCAAACCCACGCTGCTGGTGCTGTTCATGAACGTCGGCGTCAGCTCCCAGTCGTACACCTACCAGGTGTTCATGGCGTCCTACCTGGTCTCCTCGGTCGGCGTCGACGCCTCCCTCGTGCCCAAGGTGCTGATGGTCGGCGCCGCCTGCGGGGGGCTCGCGGCCATCGGGTTCGGGGCGCTGTCGGACCGGGTCGGGCGCAAACCGGTGTACGTGGCCATCCTGACCGCGCTCGTCCTGCTGCCGGGGCCGTCGTTCGTGGCGCTCAACACGGGGTCGACGGCCGCGATCACCGTCACGATGATCGTCGGGTTCGTGCTGGCGGCGCAGGGCGCGGTCGGGGTCCAGATGAGCTACTTCCCCGAGCTGTTCGGCAGCCGCTACCGGTACGCCGGGGTCACGCTGGGCCGCGAGTTCTCCTCCGTGCTCGGCGGCGGCGTCGCCCCGCTGATCTGCGCCTCGCTGCTCACGGCGTACTCCGGTTCCTGGATTCCGGTCGCCGTCTACATGGGGCTGATGGCGGTCGTCAGCCTGGCGGCGTCGCTGCTGGCGCCGGAGACGCGGGACCGCGATCTGACCGGTCCGGCCGACGCGACCGCCCGGTGACGCGGCGCGGCGGGCCGTTCCCCGGCCCGCCGCGCCTGCCGGTCAGGGGAGTCTGACCAGCGTGTAGTCGTCGCAGTACCCGGCCGCCGAGCCGGTGTTCTTGTAGCAGTAGACGCCCGCCGAGGTGGCCGTGGCACCCGTGGTGAAGAACAGCGGCTGCTGGGCGTAGCCGGTCGCGGAGGTCCGCAGGTACGTCTCCGTACCCCCGAAGTCCCTGACGCCGACCGCCACTTCCTCACCCGAGGTGGCGACCTTCGCCCAGCCGGCCACGAGGTAGGTGCCGGAGGAGGCGAGCCCGGTGACCGTCTGGATCGCACCGCTCCCGGCGGGCGCGGTCTGGAGCGCGTACGTCCCCGTGCGCGCGTTGGACGACACCACGCTCGACGCCGTCCCCGTGCTCTGCGTCCACGGGGTCAGCGCGCCCGTCTCGAAGCCGGGGTTGGTGACCGCGTTGGCGGCGGAGGACAGGGGCTCGACCGCGAGGTCGTCGCAGTAGCCGGCGCCGCTGCCGCCCGCGTTCTTCCAGCAGTAGACGGTGGCCGACGTGCTGGCGGAACCGGTGGTGAAGACGACGGCCGCCTGGCGGTAGGACGTGGTGGCGACGTTGGTGTACGTCTCCGTGCCGCCGAAGTCCTTCACACCGACCGCGAGGGTCTCGCCGGCGGTGGCGACCTTGGCCCAGCCGGTCAGCAGATACGTCGTGTTGGCGCTCAGCCCGGTCAGGGTCTGGTTGACGCCGCTGCCGCTCGCCGCCGTGGTCAGCGCGTTGCCGCCGGTACGGGCGTTCGCCGCGGTGACCGACGCGGCGCTGCCGCTGGCCTGGGTCCAGGGACTCAGCGCGCCCGACTCGAAACCGGCGTTCGCGAGGAGGTTGCCGCCGGTGCCGTTGTACGCGCCGATGTTGGGCGCGGCGGTGGCGGAGACGGCGTTGCCGAAGGCGTCCTTGCCGCCGTTGGAGGCGATGACGGCGCCCGCCCGGATCACCGGGGAGGACGGGTGGACCTGGTAGGAGTTCACCCCGGTACCCGGGTTGCGGAACTCGGGGTCGGTCGTGACCTTCGCCGCGTCGGCGGGCTCGGAGGCGGGGTGGCTGCCGTAGAAGAGGTTGTTGGAGTAGGTGGAGGCGCCGGTGGTGGAGAAGTAGCCGCCGGTGCCGTAGTTGAAGACCGCGTTGTTCTGGAAGGACAGCGACCCGGAGATGCTGGAGCCCGCGCGGGAGTACAGGATCGGGGTGTTCAGGCCGCTCTTGTTGACGTACAGGCTGTTGTTGTAGATCAGCGGGACGGCGGCCGTACTGCCGCTCTGGTTGGGGACGCCGCCGACGAAGTGGAAGACACCGGTGCCGTGTGTCGGCGTCCCGGCGGCCGGGCAGCCCGCGTTGGAGCCGTCGTTCTCGCTGACGTTGTAGCGGATCACCGTGCCGTCGCTGGGCACGGTCGAGGTCGGCTCGTTGGCGATGCTGAACGGCGGCATGACCAGCATGAAGCCGCCGAGGTTCTGGTGGCTGTAGTTGTACTGGAACGTGGTGTTGTGGTTGCCCCAGTCGACGTCGTAGCCGGTGCCGTCGGCGCCGTTGACGTGGCAGTACACCTCGTTGTTCTGCACCACCGTGTTGGAGCTGCCGGACATCCAGATGCCGGCCGAGGCGCCGTTGCAGTACTGGCCCGACGGCGGGCAGGTGTTCTTGGCGCCGCCGTAGCCGGCCTTGTTGCCGTCGATGAGGGCGCCGTCGTTCTTGACGACGAGGATGTCGTCCGCGCCGTCGTAGGTCATCGTGTTGTTCCGGATGACCGTACCGGTGGTCAGACCGGTGCCCTGGCCGTCACCGTCGGGGGTGACGGCGACGGCTATGCGGTCGACGTGGTCGAAGGTGTTGTTCTCGACGACGACGTCGTCCCAGGTCGAGACCGGCGTGGTGTGGTCGGTCTGGACGCCGACGCCCGCGTTGGTGGCGTACCAGCCGCCGCCGTAGCCGGTGATGTCGTGGATGTACATGTCGTGCACGCGGATGTGGTGCAGGATCCCGCCGGAGCTGTTCTCGGCGAGGACGCCCGAGCGGTAGGCGGGCGCGGAGGCCGCGTTGGTCAGCTCCAGGCCGCCGATGTCCCAGTACTGCTGGTTCAGCAGGCGGATGACGGGGCCGGTGGCGCCGTTCGCGTTGATCACGGGCTTCGCGCCGGACCCGTACGCGCCCATCGTGACCGGGCTGCCCGAGGCGCCGGAGCCCGCCGGGGTGAGCTGGCCGGTGCAGGTGGTGCCGGCGGCGAACAGGATGCTGTCGCCGGCGCCGAACGTCGTGCCGTTGACGCTGCTCAGCGCGTTCCAGGGGCTGGACTGGGTGCCGCTTCCGTTGCTGGCGGCCGAGCAGTTGACGTAGTAGGTGGTGCCCGCCGCGAGCGCGGCGTGGGCCGGGACCAGGAGTGCTCCCGCCGACATGGCGAGGAGGGCCAGAACGCGGGACACGGTTCTGCGACGCTTCATCGCGACGCTCCTTGCTGGGTGATCGAATTCCCGGCGCCGCGGGTCGCGGCGCGGGGCTTCCCGCACCGGGGGCGAGACCCCCGGAGTCCGTGATTCAGCGCGCGGCGAGCGCGCCCGGGACGGCCGTCTCCAGCACCGACGCGTGCCGCATCCCCGCCGGCAGCCCCAGGGAGACCGGCTCCCACGCGGTGCCGTCCTCGCTGCGCGCCGCCCCGTACCGCCCTTCGAGGAAGTGATCGAAGATCATGATCCAGTCGCCGCCCCGGCGGAACAGCGAAGGCCCTTCCACCACCGACGGCGTGACCGGCCCGAGCGGCGCGGAGTACGGGCCGCCGGGCGTCGCGAACGTCGTGAGGTGGATGTCCTTGTGGGCGGTGGCCAGGTCGTTGACGCCGCGTTCGTCCTTGAAGGCCATGAGGAAACCGCCGCCGTCCGCCTCGCGCACGGTCGCGTCGATGACGGAGTGCCCGGGGTCGAAGAACAGCGCGGACGCCGAGAACGTACGGAAGTCCTCGGTGGTGCAGTGCCAGATGCGGTGGTCCTGGGAGACGTGCTCGTAGTCCTGCGCGGTGGCGCCGGGGGCCACGACCGACGACCAGATGAGGTGGTGCAGGCCGGTCGCGCGGTCCAGGAAGAACTCCGGGGCCCACGCGTTCTGCGCGCCCGCCACCTCCGCCATCACCGGGATCAGCTTCTGCTCCGACCAGTCGACCAGGTCGGGGGAGGTGGCGTGGACGATGTACGGGCTGGTCCAGCCGTCGGTGGCCAGCAGGTGGAACAGCCCGTCGGGGCCGGTGCCGAGGAAAGGGTCGCGCAGTCTGCCGGTGCCGACCGAGCCCCGCAGCACGGGCCGGCCGCCGTCGACCGCCGTGAACTCCTCGCCGTCGTGGCTGTAGGCCAGGTGCAGGGCTTCGTCGGCGTCGGTGAAGTAGGACACGACGTACATCGGTGGGGGGTCCTTTCCAGGACGAGAAGGAGGGTCAGGACTTGACGGCGCCCGCGGACATGCCGGCCACCACATGCCGCTGGAGGAAGACGAAGATCAGCAGCAGCGGCGCCACGCCGAGCAGCGCGGCGGGGAAGAGGGTGGTGGGCTGCACGGTGTGCGGGTCGATGAACGAGTAGGCGTTCACCATGACCGTCCGCTTGTCCGGGTCCTGGAGGAAGACCAGCGGGACCAGCAGGTCGTTCCAGACCTGGAGGGAGACGAACGTCAGCAGCGTGCTGGTGATCGGGCGCAGCAGCGGCAGGATGATCGTGAAGAAGGTGCGCAGCGCGCCGCAGCCGTCCAGCGCGGCGGCCTCCTCCAGGTCCACCGGGATCGAGCGGACGAAGCTCGTGTAGAAGAAGACGGCGACCGGCAGGAACATCGCCGTGTACACGAAGACGACGCCCGTGTAGCTGTCCAGCAGGTTCAGATCGCGCATCAGCAGGTACAGCGGCGCGACGACGACGAAGACCGGGACCGACGTGCCCAGGATGAACAGCCGGTACACCCACGTCGACCAGCCCTGGGTGATCCGGGCCAGCGGATAGCTCGCCAGCGAGCCGATCACCGTGATGCTCAGACAGGACAGGCCCGTGATGAGCAGCGTGTTGAGGGCGCTGCGGCCGTAGTGGATCTGGCTGAAGGCGTCCGAGAAGTTCTTCAGCGTGAAGGAGTGCGGCACGCCCAGCGGGGAGCGCGCCACGTCGGCGGCCGTGCGCAGCGAGGTGACGACGGTGAACAGGAACGGCAGGACGAACACCAGCACGGCGAGGCAGAGCAGGACGGTGCCCACGGGGCCGGCGGCGCGCCGCCACGTACGGTGCAGGGGGGTGGAGTTGGAGGTCATGGCTGGTTGCCGCCCGTCAGATTCGTCGCTCGCGCAGGCGGAGCAGTGAGGAGGTGGCGCTGGACAGGACGACCACGGTCACCAGGAGCAGCACCGAGATCGCGATGCCGAGGGCGAACTTCCCGCCGCCGAACACGTTCCGGAAGACCAGCGTGGTCAGGGTCTCGGTGGAGCCCGCGGGGCCGCCGTTGGTCAGGACCAGGGGGAACTCGAAGACCTTCAGCGAGCCGATCAGGCTGAGGGTCACGTTGACCGTCAGCGCGGGGGCCAGCATCGGCCACTCCACGCTGCGAAAGCGCCGCCAGCCGCTCGCGCCGTCCACCGCCGCCGCGTCCAGGAGTTCGGTGGGCACGCTCATGTAGCCGGCCAGGAAGATCGCGCAGGAGTACCCCGCGAACATCCATATGTTGACCGCCGCCACCGCGTACAGGGCGGTCGAGGTGTCGCCGAGCCATACGTGCTCCAGCGAGCCGGCGCCGAGCAGGCGCAGCAGCGCGTTGATGCCGCCGTCCGGGGCGAACAGGTACGACCAGATGAACGCCGCCATCACCGGGGAGACCAGGGTCGGCGTCAGCAGCACCACGCTCAGCGCCTTGCGGACCTTCGGGCGGCGGAACAGCATGCTCGCGAAGAACAGACCCAGCGCGTTCTGGGCGGTCACCACGACCGCCGCGTACAGCACGGTGTGCCACAGGGCGGCGCTGACGTCCGGGTCGTCGGCCATGGCCCGGTACTGCTCGGCCCCGACGAAGTGCGCGATCGGTCCGCCGAGGCTGTCGGTCATGCTCAGATAGACGCCGCGGGCCAGCGGATACAGCATGAACGTGCCGTACACGGCGATCGCCGGCAAAAGAAAGGCGACCATGGTGGCACGCCGTCTGTGGAACACGGGGGAACTCCTTGGTCTGGGGGGAGGGGAGGGGGAGGAGCGGGGGAGCGGGGAAGCAGGGGGAGAGGGGGCGGCTGGGTGCGGGGGTGGCGGAGTTGGGTATGCCGGGGCTGGCGGGCTGGCGGGCTGGCGGGCTGGCGGGCTGGCGGGCTGAGGGAGGCTGGGGTGTGGCGGGGCCGGCGGGGCTAGGGGGGTGGGCGGCGCCGGGGTTGCCGGGGGCAGGGGAGGCTGGGGTGCGCCGGGGGCGGGGGCTGCTGGTCGTATGAGCCGCGTTGGCGAACTCGGCGGCGGTGAACTCCGCTGCTGCGGTGGCGACTTGACCGTGTGTCGGGTGCGGGGAGGTTGGGTGGTGCGGGGGCGGTGGGCCGCTTGGCTGCTGGTCGGGCGGCTGTCTCGCTTGCTTTGCTGCTCCGGGTTGTCGGCTGTCTCGGTTGGCGAACTCGGCGGCGGTGAACTCCGCTGCTGTGGCGGCGGCTTGACCGTGTGTCGGGTGCGGGGAGGTTGGGCGGCGCTGGGGCGGCGGGGCGCTTGGCTGCTGGTCGGGCGGCTGTCTCGGTTGCCCAACTGCCCGGCTGCCGCAGCTCCTTGTCCGGCCGGCTGCCCGGCTTGCCTTGCTGCTCCAGCTCGCTGACTGTTTTCGTTGCCCAACTGCCCGGCTGCCGCAGCTCCTTGACCGGCCGGCTGCCCGGGCTTGCGTTGCTGCTCCAGTTCGCCAGCTGTCTCCGTTGGCCAACTGCCCAGTTGCCGCAGCTCCTTGACCGGCCGGCTACCTCGCCGCTCACTGCCCAGCCGCTCGGCCCGCCCAACTGCCGCAGCTCCCCGACTGCTCAGTCACCCGGCCGCTCGGTCCGCCCAACTGCTGCGGCCCGCCCAACTCCCCAGCCGCTCAGCCCCGTTCGCTCCCCCCGCTCCGCTACTTCTCCGAAGCCGCGCTCTGGATGTCCTTCAGTGTCTGGGTGGCCGACGCCTTGCCCAGGAGGTAGGCCTGGAGCTTGGAGCCCGTTGCCGTTTCGGCTGCTGTGCCGTACCAGGAGTTGGAGGGGAGGATGCGGTAGCGGCCGTCCTTGAACGCCGCGGTGAACGCCGTGGTCTCGGTGGACTCCGGAGTCGTGCCGCCGGTGAACGGGGACTCCGCGTGCTCGGCGTCCAGATACTTCGCGAGGTTCGCGTTCTGGGACCAGAAGTCGACATACGCGCGGGCCGCGTCGGACTTCTGGGACTGGGAGTTGACCGCCCACATGGTGCCCGCGAACAGCATGCCGTTCGGCTTCGTACCCGCCGCCCCGCCGGGCCAGGGCGCGAAGGAGACGGGGAAGCCGGCCTTCTTGACGTTGGTGACCTGCCAGGCGCCCTGGTACCAGAAGGCACTCTTGCCGGCGCTGAAGTCCTGCGCGCCCTGCGCCCACTCGTCGACGCCGAGTGAGTTCTTCCAGTCGACGTACCCGCCGTCCTCCAGCGCCTTCAGCTGGTCCAGCGGCTCTTTCCAGTCGGGGTCGAAGGACGCCTTGCCGGCGGCGAAGTCGGCGTCCCACTGCTTGTTCTTCTGGTAGACGACCGTCGACCCGCTCGCCTGGAACACCGAACTCCCGGTCCAGCCCGCCTTGTCGGGCAGGGATATCGGGGTGATGCCGGCCTTCTTCAGCTTGCCGAGATCCGCGAGGAAGGCCGGCCAGTCGGCGGGCACCTCGGTGATCCCGGCCTTCTTCAGCAGCTCCATGTTCGCGTACATGCCGATACCGATCAGCTCCATCGGCATGGCGTACGTCTTGCCGTCCGCCTGCGCGAAGGGCTTCGCGTCGGGCGCGATCCGGCTCGCCCAGGACTCCTTGGACAGGTCGGCGAGATACCCGGAGGCACCCCACTTCTTCATCTTGTCGGTGTCGACCATGATGACGTCGCCGGCCTTGCCGCCCAGCAGTTCGGGCTGGAGCTTCTGCGTGTAGGTGTCGTTCGCGGTGATGTACTCGAAGTCCACCTTGATCTTCGGATGCGCCGCCTCGAACGCCTTGTTGATCTCCGCGACGTTCGCCGGCTCCGCGCCGCCGCCCTTCCACGCCTCCACGTGCAAGGTGACCGTGCCGTCACTGGACGCGCCGTCCGAACCGCCGCCGCACGCGGTCAGCGACAGCGCCAGCGCGGCGACCGAGCCGACGGCCGCGACGTATCTCCCAGAATGCTTCATTGCATACCTCGCCCACAGTCGGAGGTCCGTGGCGGAGCGCACCGACATGTCATGTCTCAGGGGATTGCTGGTGGTTGATCAGGCCAGCCCGTTTCCGTGTGGGTATCGGGGCTGACGTAGGCAGAAGGGCCGGTGGGCCTGAGTTGCGGCGTATGGCGGGCGCCGCTGGACCGGGACTGTAACGCAAAACTTACGCGACATCTACACGTAACTTTCCGTGGTCGAAGTGTCCGGCTGTGGACACTGTGTGTGCCTTGGCGCAGAAGGATGCCGCCTGGCATCGGCGCCGCCTTATCGTTACAGTTCCCCTGGGTGTTCCCGGCAGGTTTCCCCGGGGGTCCCGACCGAGGCCGGACGGAAGAGGGAGTGGACGTGGCAGGGCGGGTGACCATCGCGCAGGTGGCCGAGGAGGCCGGTGTCTCCGCGATGACCGTGTCCAACGTGGTGAACGGCAAGCCGGGCGCCTCGGAGGAGACCCGCCGCAGAGTCATGGAGGTCGCCGACCGGCTCGGCTACCGCCCGAACGTCTCGGCCCGCAACCTCAAGGCCGGCCGCAGCGGCCTCGTCGGCCTCATCGCCCTCGACCTCACCAGCCAGTACGGCCTGGAGATCCTGCGCGGCGTCGCCGACGAACTCGCCAGCGCGGAACAGGAGTTGCTCGTCAACGCCTCGTACCACGACGCCGTGCGGGAGAAGGACCGGATCGAGTTCCTCGGCCGCGGTCTCGTCGACGGACTCCTGCTGATCGCCCCTGTCCTGGAGGGCGACACGCTCGCGCTGCTGCGCCGCCGGCAGCTGCCCTGCGTGATCATCGACCCGCGCCGGCTGGACGTACCGCTGCCCCGCCTGACCGTGGACAACTACCACGGCATGCGCCAGGGCACCCAGCACCTGCTCGACCTCGGCCACACCCGCATCGCCTACCTCCGCGGCGACGAGGACCTGGAGAGCACCTCCGTCCGCTTCCAGGGCTACGAGGACGCGATGCGGCTCGCGGGACTGGAGATCGACGCGAACCTGATCGCCTCCTGCGACTTCACCTACGCCTGCGGATTCCGCACCGCGACCCGGCTGATCACCGAGCACCGGCCGACGGCGATCGTCGCCGGCGCCGACCTCATGGCGCTGGGCGCCGTCGACGCGGCCCGCGCGCTCGGGCTCAGTGTCCCGGCCGACTTCTCGGTCGTCGGCTTCGACGACCTCCCGCAGGCGGCGCAGAGCTTCCCCGGCCTGACCACCGTCCGCCAGCCGCTGCACGACATGGGGCAGAAGGCGGCCCGGGCACTGCTCTCACTGATCGACGGGCAGAAGCTGCTGATGGAGCACATGGAGGTCGGGACGGAGCTGGTGCTGCGCAACTCGACCGGGCCGGTGGGGTAAGCGCCGCCGCCATCTTGACAGTGAAACTTGACTTACTGTTTCCTTCTGGAGTAATTCGGTTTCTATCCGGGGAGCAGGGCGTGGCGGCGGATCCAAAGGAGCTGGGTTCGCACATCCGCCGGCTCCGCCGGGAAGCGGGCCTCTCCCAGGCCGACCTCGCGGGCCCCGACCTCTCACCGAGCTACGTCTCCCTCGTCGAGGCCGGGAAGCGCACCCCGTCCGCCGAGGTTCTGCGCCAGTTCGCCGACCGCCTGCGCTGCGACCCCGCCGAACTCCTCGGCCACGTCGGCCACGTCGAGGTCCAGGACGTCGAACTCACCCTGCGCTACGCCGAGATGGCCCTCCACCACGGCGACCCGGACTCCGCCCTGCGCTCCTTCCGCGAGGTCCAGGAGAAGGCGCACAAGACCGAGCACCCCGACCTCTGGTACCGCGCCGAGTCGGGAGTCGCCCGCGGCCTGGAACTCAGCGGCCGGCTCGAAGAGGCCGTGGAACATTACGAGGGCCTGCGCCAGGACTCCCTGCGCGCCCCCGACCGCGTGTCCTCGCTGGCCTACGTCGTCCCGCTGTGCCGCTGCTACCGGGAGCTGGGCGACCTCTCGCACGCCATCGACCTGGCCGAAGGCGTCCTCACCGAACTCGACACCCTCGGCGTCCCCGCCACCCTGCACAGCGTCGAGATCGCCTCCACCCTGGTCGGCCTGCACTACGAGCGCGGCGACCTCAGCCGCGCCGCCTACCTGGCCGCCCGGACCATCGAGCGGGCCCAGAAGACCGACGACCGCAAAGCGCTCGGCGCCGCCTACTGGAACGCCAGCGTCGTCATGAACAAGCGAGGCAAACGAGCCGACTCCCTCATGCTCGTCGAACGCGCCCTGGCCATCTACTCCGAGGGCGACGACGAACGCGCCCTGGCCCGGCTGCGCAATGCCTACGCCAGCCTCCTGCTGAAGACCGACCGGCCCGACGCCCAGGCCGCGAGGAAACTCCTCGACCAGGCCGCCCGCAGCCTCGCCAAGTCCGGCAGCAACGTCGACCTCGCGTACTGCGAGACCGCCATGGCCCGCACCCACCTCATCCTGGGCGACCCCGACGAGGCCGTCCGCCGCGCCGCCCACGCCCTGGAACTCCTCGGCTCCCAGCACCGCCTGGAGGCCGCCCGCGCCCTGACGGAACTGGCCGCCGCCCATCTCGCCCGCGGCGACCAGAAGGCCGCGCAGGCCGCCTGCGAGCGCGGCGCCCTGATGCTGGAGGCGTCCGAGATGGGCCGGCAGGCCGGTCTCGCCTGGGCCGAACTGGCCGAGATGCTGGAGGCGAGCGGCGAGCACGAACGCGCGCTGCACGCCTACCGCGAGGGAATGCGCTGCATGGGCTGGCGCCGCTCACAGGTCAACGCGCCGACCCAGGCCTGAGCCCCGTCAGGTGTTGACGCCGCAGCACAACGGCGTCCCGCTGGCCCGGACCTCCGCCGTCCTCGCGGGCGCGGGAGCCGCCAGCGCCAGGGTGGAGACGAGACCGACGAGCGCCGCGAGACCGATGAGACGGCCGACGCGCCCGGAGAGATTTATACGCATGTGATGCTCCTTTTTCAGTGCTGTACGAGCGTATTGCTCACGGTAATCGGGTTGTTTATGAATTCCGGAAAGGGGAGGGGTTCACCAAGTGACGGGCAGCGCCCGCACTCCGTGCACCGCGCGCCCCGCGAACGCCAGCTCCTCCGGATCGGCCGCCAGCCGCAGCCCCGGCAGCCTACGGAACAACTCCGGTAGCGCGACCTGGAGTTCGGCGCGGGCCAGCGACTGCCCGACGCAGTGATGGAAGCCGTGGCCGAAGGCCAGATGCCGGCCGGCGTCCCGGGCGAGGTCGAGCAGGTCGGGGTCGGCGAAGACCTCGGGGTCACGGTCGGCCGCCTGAATCGCGATGACGACACCCTCCCCGGCCCGCACGGTGACCCCGCCGACCTCGACGTCCTCGGTCGCGATCCGCCGCAGCCCGATATGGACCACGCTCAGATGACGCAGCAGTTCCTCCACCGCGTTCGGGACGTCGGCCGTGCCCTCGCGCAGCGCGGCGAGCTGCTCCGGGTTCCGCAGCAGCGCGATCACACCCAGCGACAGCATGCCGGCCGTCGTCTCGTGCCCGGCGATGAGCAGCTGCACGAGCAGCCCGGCCGCCTCGGACGCGCTCGCCTCACCGGTCGCGACCCGCTCGGTGGCGATCCTGCTCGTCAGATCGTCGGCGGGGGTACGGGTCCGGTCCTCCAGCAGCTCCCGCAGATAGCCGAAGAGCGCGGCCCAGCCGCCCCGCATCGCCGCCGGCCCCGCGTCGACGGTCGCCAACGCGGCGGCGTGCCGGTGCACGAGGTCCCGGTCCGCGTACGGCACCCCGAGCAGCTCGCAGATGATCAGCAGCGGCAGCGGCAGGGTGAAGTGCTCGACGAGATCGGCGGGCCGGCCCTGTTTGCCGAGGCCGTCGAGGAGTTCACCGGTGATGCGGTGGATCGCCGGCCGCATCTCCTGGATCCGGCGGAAGCCGAACTCCGGGATCAGGATCCGGCGCAGCCTGGTGTGGTCGGGCGGGTCCATCGCGAACAGCTGGCCGGGCGTGACCGGCGGCGGCGTCGGCTGGAGCCCCGGAAAGCCGGGGCTGGTGTCGCGCGAGCTGAACCGCGGATCGGAGAGGACGGCGCGGGCGTCCGCGTTGCGGGTCACGAGCCAGGGGTGCAGATCGCCCCACAGGGTGATCCGCGCCATGGGCCGCTTGGTGATCCACCGCCCGTACTCCGGCGCGGGGTCGAACAGCGGACGGCCGCCGGGCAGGGGCGGCGGGGTGTTCTGGTGCATGGGGGGCTCCTGTTGGGGGGTGGCTAGGAAGCGGCGAGGCCGAGCAGGAAGCTCTTGACGTCCGTCGCGTCGATCTCCTCGCGCGCGGCGTCCGGGCGCGAGCACAGGAGTACGGGCGCGTCCTGCGGGTCGGTGGGGTCGTCGGCCTGGAGGGCGCTGGACGCCTGCACCTTGACGACCGGGAGCCCCGCCTCCGCGAGCCGGCGCAGCGCCTGCGCCGGGTTCTCGAACTGCACGGCGAGATGGCAGGTGTCCAGACAGACGCCCAGGAACTCCGGGTCCAGGCCGCCGAGTTCACGGACGGCCTGGACGGTGTCCTCGACGACGTACCCGGGCTCCGGCTCGAAACCGACCCGGACCGTACGGCCGGACTCCCGTTCCACGGCGGCGAGTTCGGCGGCGAGCCGGTCGAGGGCCCGGCGGGCGGTGTCCCCGGCGCCGGGCGGCCACGGGGTGCGCCAGGCCAGCGGCAGCGTCGACACGCTCCCGCGCCGGACGTCGTCGGGGAGCAGCCCGGCGAGGACGCGGGCGCAGTCGACGGTGTAGCGCAGCCGGTCCGGATCGGTCCAGTCGGGCAGATACACGTCCTTCTTGACGACCTCGCGGTGGAAGCCGCCGTAGGGGAAGGCGTTGAGGGTGACCGTCTCCAGCCCGCGCAGCCGCAGTTCGTCCCGGAGCCTGGCCAACTGGGCTTCGTCGCCGACGAGTTCGGTCACGGCGTCGCGGGTGAGCCACAGGCCGACGCCGAGCTGGTCGGCACCGAGGCGTTCGCGAACGGGCTCGGCGTAGCGGGCGAGTTGGGCGACGACCCCGTCGAGGTCCTCCGCCTGGTGGACCTTGCTGCAATAGCCGAGGTGGACGGTCGTACCGTCGGGATGCCGGAAGCGCACGGTCACTCTCCGCCGCGCTTGACGGAGTTGCCCTCGAACAAGGCCGTGTCGTCGGGCTTGATGTCCTCAAGGTCGAGGTGCCCGCTCTGGCCGTAGAACGCGACCGGGTTGCGCCACATCACCTTGTCCACGGCGTCCGCGCCGAACCCGGCGGCCAGCATCGCGTCCGCCGTGCGCCGCGTCTTCAGCGGATCCGAACGCCCCCAGTCCGCCGCCGAGTTGGCCAGCACCCGGTCGGTCCCGTGCTCCTGGAGGATGCGCACCATGCGGTGTTCGCTCATCTTGGTGTGCGGGTAGACGGAGAACCCGGCCCAGCAGCCGCTGTCGAGAGTGCGCCTAGTACCGGCCGCCTCGTCCTCCGCCGGGGTCATCGAGTCGTACCCGGTCTCCCCGACGGCCACCACGCGGTCCTTGGCGAGATAGCGGGGGAGGAGGTCCAACACCCCTGCGCAGCGGGGGTCGTTGGCCTCCTTGGGGTTGAGGGCGATCGTGCAGAAGTGCTGGATACCGAACTGCGCGGCCCGGTAGGGCTCCCAGCCCAGTAGCGTGTCGAAATCGTCGGTGGTGCGTGAGGTCATGTGGATGTGGGGGTCGAAGATACGCAACTCAGGCTCCCGCGGGCGCGGCGGCGGAGTAGGCGGCGAGGGCGCGTACGGCCGCGGCCCGGCGGTCGGGCGCGGACGCGCCCGTCTCGGCGGGCAGTCCGGACGCCTCCAGCGTGCCGGGGTGCAGGTGCAGCAGGGGCCAGACGCCGGCGGGCACGTCCCGGCCGGCCGCGACCCGCTCGTGCGCGAAGTCGGCGAGCATCCGGGCCAGTTCGGGGTCCGTGCGCTCGGCGAGGCCCGCGACCCGGGCCAGCGGGATCTCGCAGAACACGCACTTCAGCACGGCCTGCCGGTAGCCGTCCTGGTCCAAGTGGCGGGCGGCGTAAGGGCCTACGGCCGCCGCGATCAGCCCGGTGTCGTTGCCGCGCAGGGCCGCGCGCACCAGCGGCAGGCCCAGGTCGGCGAACGAGGCGTCGGCGGCGTCCAGTTGGGGCAGCGCGAGCAGGACCGCCCGCTGTTCGGCGGGGTCGCCGTACCGGTGCAGGGCGGTGAGCTCCTCGGCGAGGGCGCCGCCGCGCAGGGTGAGGGTGGTCAGCAGCCGGGCGCGGGCCGAGTCGGCGACCGTCCAGCCGGAGCCGAGCGGCGCGCGGCCGCAGCGGCGGCCGACGGCCGGGAAGAGGTCACGGACCGCCTTCGGGTCCCGCCGGACCCGGTCGGTGGCGCCGGACAGCCAGCGGGACGCGGCCGGGGTCAGGAACAGGAACGGGTCGAGGGCGGCAGGGGTGTGGGTGGACACGCGGGTACCTCCGGTGGGGGATACGGCGGCAGCCGTACGGCGGTGGTGGGAAGAGAAAACGTCAGAAGGGTTCGGCGGCCTTCAGGAACTCCAGGGAACGGCGGGCGACTTCGGGGGCGTCCAGGGACGCGGCCTGGATCTCCACGGAGACCGGACCCCGGTAGCCGGCGGTCTTCAGCGCGGCCAGCACCGGCGGGAAGTCGATCTCCCCGGTGCCGGGTTCGAGGTGCTCGTGCACACCCCGCCGCATGTCCTCGATCTGTACGTTGACCAGGTACGGCGCGGCCAGCGCGACGCAGTCGGACAGTGGCAGTTCGCCGACGCAGTGGGCGTGCCCGATGTCGAGCGTGATCCCGAAGAGCGCGGGGTCACCGAGGTACCGGCGCAGTTCCAGCACCCGTCCCACGGTCCCGACGAACTGGTACGGCTCGGCCTCGAACCCCAGCGCCACGCCGTGCGCCCCGGCGAGGTCGAGGAGACGCGCGCAGCCTTCGGCCAGCCGCTCCCACGCCTCCGCCTCGGCCATCCCGCGCGGCGCCGGCCCGCTGGCCAACTGGACGGCCGGGGCGCCCAGTTCGGCGGCGATCCGCACCGCCCGTGCCAGCAGATCGAGTCGGCGCGCGGAGTCCGTGGCCGACATCAGAGTCGGGACGTGCGCCTGCCAGGGGTCCAGCAGATACGGCGCCCCGGTCTCGACCGTGACCGAGAGCCCGAGCCGGTCCAACTTCCTTGCCAGCTCGGTGACTTGGCGGGGGAGGTCGGTGGCGTACGGGTCGAGGTGGCCGTGGTCCAGGGTGAGGCCGACCGCGTCGTAGCCGAGGCCCGCGAGTACGTCCAGCGCGTCGTCGAGCCGGTGATGGGCGAACCCGCTGGTACCGAAGCCGAAGCGGAGCCGGTCGGGGGGTGTCGGGGTGGGGCGGGGTTCCGGGGTGGGGTCGGTGCGGGTGCGGGTGCGGGTGCGGGTGCGGGCGCGGGCGCGGGCGGGGGCTGGAGCGCTGGGCTGCGGCCCGGGCGCCGGCGCCGCCGGGTCGAGCCCCGCGCAGACGCCTTCCGGGTTGGGACATGCTCCAGCGGGCGTCGCTGGGTCGAGGCCTACGTCGGCACTTTCCGGGCCGGGTTCCGCTCCAGCGGGTGTCGTCGGGTCGAGACCTATGCTGGCACTTTCCGGACCGATTCCCGCCCCAGCCGGTGCCGCCGGGTCGAGCCCCGCGCAGACGCCTTCCGGGCCGGGGCATGCTCCAGCGGGTGTCGCCGGGTCGAGGCCTACGTCGGCACTTTCCGGACCGGGTCCCGCCCCAGCCGGCGCCGCCGGACCAAGCCCCGCGCCGACCCCCGCCCCAGCGGATGCCGCCGGACCAAGCCCCGCGCCGACCCCCGCCCCAGCGGATGCCGCCGGACCAAGCCCCGCGCCGACCCCCGCCCCAGCGGACGCCGTCGAGCCAAGCCCTGCCCCAGCGCGCCCAAGCGCCGATACCGCCGCCCCAACCCCCCTACCAGCAAAGGAAATATCCCCTCTCACGTAGGCGACACCTTCCGCGCCCAGACCCGCGCCAGCGGATGCGCCGCCGCCAGGACCACGGCCGGCACCGGCCCCCCGCCCCCCGCCGTGAGCGAGGCTTGCAGCGGCAGCAAAGAGAGGATCCCGTTGCCCACGGCACCCTGGACATGCCGAGCTGACGGCTCGCGCACCGCCCTGATCTGCGCCGGGGCATAGGCGGCGAGGTAGCCGAGCGCTCCCACGGCGGCGCCCGTCCGGGCGGACCGGCCACGGCGGCGCAGCGCGGGCAGCGCGACCGCCGCTGCGGCCGTCACCGCGCTCCCCGCGAGAGTCGCCGCAGGCAACTTCCGCACCGCGCCGGACACTTCACGGCGGCTCAGCGCCGTGACGGTGTAGGTGTGCGCGCCGACCAGCAGCGCGGCCGGGAGCGCGGCGGCGCGCCTGCCGGGGGCCGCGCCGGACAGGACGTTCAGCGTCCGGGCGCCCGCCATGGCGGCGGACGCTACGCGCGTCGACTTCAGGTGCAGGTCGTAGGCCCAGATCAGCCCGGTCAGCGGCAGCGCCGCGGCGAGCGCGCGCCGGCCGCCGGACAGGGCCGCGAGCCCGAGGCCGGCGGCGGTGAGCCCGGAGGTGACGGCGAGGGCGGTGCGGCGCGGGACGCGGCCGGAGGGCACCGGGCGGCCGGGGCGCTCCACCGCGTCGACGGCGGCGTCGGCGTAGTCGTTGAGCGCCATTCCGGCCCAGTGGAGGGCGACCGAGGAGGCCATGGCGCCGGCGAGGACGTCACCGGGCACGCTCAACGCCGCCGGCATCCGCACAAGGGCCGCCAGATCCACGAAAGTTGGGGACTGGGTGGGGGGTTCGCGGTAATGCATCCACGGATCGTAAAGGATCACTTTGAAAGTTCACATATAAGTCAACTGTCAAGATCGTGAAGGATCTGAGGATGCTCGTTCACTGATTCTCCCGGCTTCCCCCCGATCCTCTCCGCGAACGAAGCGTCCGTCAGCGCCTCCAGCAGCCCCGGGAACCGCCCCTCCAGCTCCGCCGTCCGCAGCGCGTTCATCTTCGTCGCCCCCACGTAGTACTGCCGGATCACCCCCGCCTCCCGCAGCACGTTGAAGTGGTGCGTCAGCGTCGACCGCGACACCGGGGCCTCGAACGTCCCACAGCTCAAGTCCCCGTCCGCACAAGCCAGTTGAGCCACCACCGAACGCCGGACGGGGTCCACGAGCGCCTCCAGGAACCGCTGGAGCGAGACCTCCGAGACCTCCGGATGCGGCACGCCCCTCGGTACCCTTCTTGACGCACCCTTAGGTGCCCCCCTCGTCGCCCCGCCCCGCCGGGCCACGGTCACGCCGGAATCGTCACGACGATCTTTCCGACCTGCGCCCCCGCCTCCAGATACCGGTGCGCCGCCGCGATCTCGTCGAGCGGGAACGTCCGGTCGATCACCGGCCGCAGCGCCCCCCGCGCGAGCCCGTCGAGGACGAACTCCACGGCCGCGCGCCGCCGTTCGGCGTCCTGGGTGATCTCGAACAGCTCGTAGCCGCGCAGCGTCAGATGCTTGCCCAGCACGTCCATCACCGGCAGGACCATGTCGCGCGGGTCCAGCGCGCCGTAGTTGACGATGACGCCGCCCGGCGCGGTGGCCGCCGCGAGCTGCGCGACCCCGGGACCGCCCACCGGGTCGAAGACGACCCGCGCGCCCCGGCCGTCGGTGAGGTCCAGGACCCGGGCGACGACGTCCTCCTCCTGCGCGGCGACGACGGCGGCGGCCCCCGCGTCGAGCAGCTGGTCGCGCTTGGCGCTCGTGCGGGTGAGGGCGACGGGAACGGCGCCGACCATGCGGGCCACCTGGATCGCGGCCAGGCCGACGCTGCTGGACGCGGCCGGCAGCAGCACGGTGTCCCCGGCCCGCAGCCCCGCGATGTCGATCAGACCGCCGTACGCGGTGACGTACTGCATCCAGACCGCCGCCGCCTCCTCCCAGGAGAGCGAGGCCGGGTGCTTCACCACCGCGTCGGCCGGCGCGAGGACCAGTTCGCCGTGCACCCCGTAGTCGGTCATCGCGAACGCCGGCACGACGCTCACGGCGTCGCCCGCCGTGACGTGCCGCACGTCCGGGCCCACCGCGTCCACGACACCGGACGCCTCGTAGCCGATGGCGGACGGGAAGACGGGGTCGACCACGTACTGGCCGGTCCGGAACATCACCTCGGCGCGGTTGAGGCCGAGCGCGCGGGTGCGGATGCGCACCTCGCCCGCCCCGGGCGCCGGCACCTCCACCTCGTCGAGGCACAGCACATCGGCGTCACCGGTCGTGTGGAAGCGGACGTTTCTGGTCACGGGAGGCTCCAAATCGTGAGGGGGGACGCTCTCCAGTACGCCAGAAGGTTCGAGGGCTGTCAAATTTCTATTAACGTCAAAGTTTGACGCTCATCGAAATCATTGGCAGACTCCAGGGCAGCACCGGCGATCCGGTGCACCCAACCCCCCCTCCTCGCAGACAGGCAGACTCATGGCGACGCACGTACAGTTCGACCGCACCGGCGGCCCCGAGGTCCTCACGCTCCGGGACGTCGAGGTGGGCGCCCCCGGCGCCGGTGAGGTCCTCATCCGGGTGGCCGCGATCGGGCTCAACCGGGCCGAGGTCATGTACCGCGAGGGCGGCTACTTCTACCAGCCCGTCTTCCCCTCGACCCTCGGCTACGAGGCGGCCGGCGTGATCGAGGCGGTCGGCGCGGACGTCACCGGGCTCGCCGCGGGCGACACCGTCGGCGTCGTACCCGCCTTCCTCCAGAGCGAGTACGGGACCTACGGCGACCGTGTGCTGATCCCCGCCGCGGCCGTCGTCGCGCTCCCGGCCGGCACCGACCCGGTGAAGGCGGCGGCCGTGTGGATGGCGTACCTCACCGCCTACGGGGCGCTGGCGGAGTCCGGGCACGTGCGGCCCGGGGACCATGTCCTGATCACCGCCGCCTCCAGCAGCGTCGGCCTGGCCGCGATCCAGGTCGCCCATCACATCGGCGCCGTCCCGATCGCCACCACGCGCGGCGCCGGCAAGAAGCAGGCGCTGCTGGACGCCGGCGCCGCCCACGTCGTCGTCACCGACGAGGAGGACCTGCCGAAGCGGATCGCGGAGATCACCGGGGGTGAGGGCGTCCGGCTGGCCTTCGATCCGATCGCGGGCCCCGGCGTCGAGACGATCGCCCAGGGCATCGCGCCCGGCGGCAGCCTCGTGGTGTACGGCGCGCTGGACCCGCGTCCGACGCCGCTGCCCCACGCGCACTCCTTCCCGGCGCTGAGCACCAGCACGTACACGCTCTTCGAGGTCACCACGGACCCCGAGCGGCTGCGCCGCGCCGTCGCGTTCGTCCGCGCCGGGCTCGCCTCGGGCTCCTTCGAGCCGGTCGTCGACCGCGTCTTCGACCTCGCGGACATCGCCGAGGCACACCGCTACATGGAGTCCAACGTCCAGGTCGGCAAGATCGTCGTGACCGTCGGAGGGGCCGGCCGATGAAGTACGGCTTCATCATGTTCCCCACCCAGGAGGCCATCCCGCCCGGCGACCTCGGGCGGCTCCTGGAGGACCGCGGCTTCGAGTCGCTGTTCATGCCCGACCACACGCACATCCCGGCCGTGACCCCCGAGCGCTACGACGTCATGAACCTGGCGCCGGAGTTCAAGAACGGCATGGACGCCTTCGTCGCCCTGGGCGCGATCGCGCAGGCCACGACCACGTTGCAGATCGGCACGGCCGTCCTGCTGGTGACCGAGCGGGACCCGATCGTCACCGCCAAGGAGGTCGCCTCCGTCGACGTCCTGTCCGGCGGCCGGATGCACTTCGGCGTCGGCCCCGGCTGGATCAACCAGGAGATGCGCAACCACGGGACCAACCCCGACGACCGCTGGCAGGTCATGCGCGAGCGCGTCGAGGCCATGCGGGAGATCTGGACCCGCGACATCGCCAGCTACCAGGGCGAGTTCGTCGCCTTCGACCGCATCACGTCCTGGCCGAAGCCGGTCCGCAAGCCCCACCCGCCGATCCTCGTCGCGGGCAACGGCCCCAACGTCGCCCGGCGCGTCCTCGCCTACGGCGACGAGTGGATCCCCATGCTCCGCCCCGGAGTCCTCGACCACATCGCCGAGTTCAAGCGCACCGCCCGCAAGCCCGGCTCCGACGCCCCCATCCCGGTCACCCTCTTCGGCGGCGACCTGGAGGACGTCGACGCGTACGAGGCCGCCGGGGTCGACCGGGTCCTCTTCTGGGTCCGCCCGCAGGACACCCGGGACATGACCCGCACCGTCGACCGCATCGCCCTCACCCTCGGCACCCGCCTCTCCGAAGGGAACCTCCCGTGATCAAGGCATCGCTCCTCTACCCGAACACCCCCGGCGCCCGCTTCGACTTCGCCTACTGGACCGACAGCCACCTGCCGTTCGTCCGGCGCAGCCTCGGACCCGCCCTGAAGTCCCTGGCCGCCGAGAAGGGCCTGGCCGGCGGCTCCCCCGACGAGGCCGCGCCGTACGTCGCCTGCGGCCACCTGTACTTCGAGTCGGCCGAGGCCATGCAGGAGGCGTACGCCCCCCACTTCGCCGCCATCCAGGCCGACCTCGCGAACTTCACCGACGTCCAGCCCGTCATGATGATCAGCGAAGTGCTGGTCTAGCCATTCGGAAAGGCTTCCCAGCCATGCCCAGTTCCCCCAGCCGGCGGCGGCTGCTCGCCGTCGGGGCCGGTGCGACGATCGGGGCCGCAGTTCTCGGCGCCCCGTCCGCCTCGGCCCGCACCGGACATCCCGAACCCCGGGAAGAGACCAGGCCGCTCGACGAGCTGTACCGGGCGGCCCTGGCCGAGGGCGGCGCGCTCGTCGTCTACGCGGGCGGGGACACCCCGACCCAGCAGGACGGCACCAAGGCCGCCTTCCTCAAGCGCTTCCCCGGCATCGACCTGAAGATGATCGTGGACTACAGCAAGTACCACGACGCCCGCATCGACAACCAGTTCGCCACCGGCCGGCCGCTCCCCGACGTCGTCCAGCTCCAGACCCTCCAGGACTTCGTGCGCTGGAAGGCCCAGGGGCGGCTGCTGGAGTACAAGCCGGCCGGGTTCGCCCAGGTCCACGACGCCTTCAAGGACCCGCGCGGCGCCTGGGTCGCCGTCGCGGCGATCGCGTTCAGCTTCATGTACGGCCCCGAGGCGGCCGGCCCGCACGTCCCGCGCTCCCCGCTCGACCTGCTCGACCCGCGCTGGAAGGGCCGCGTCGCCTCCTCCTACCCGCACGACGACGACGCCGTCCTCTTCCTCTACTCGCTGTACGTCCGCGCGTACGGCTGGGAGTGGGCGGCCCGGCTGGCGGGGCAGGACGTCAGGTTCGCGCGGGGCAGCAACTCGCCCGCGGAGGCCGTGGCCGCCGGGCGGTACGCGATCGGCGTCGGCGGCTCCGGCGCACCCCTGTCCACGGGCCCGGTGAAGTGGGTGCTGCCGGACCCCGGCGACGCCCCCTTCATGGCGTGGGGCCAGCGGGCCGCCGTCCTCCGGCAGGCCGCGCACCCCGCCGCCGCCAAGCTGTACCTGAACTGGCAGCTGTCCGAGGCGACCCAGCGGTCCTCCTTCAACGGCTGGTCGGTGCGCACCGACATCGCCCCGCCCGCCGGTCTCAGGCCGGTCTGGGAGTACCCCAACGCCGACCTCGACGGCTTCCCCCGCTTCATGGCCGACCGCGCGGAGGTGGAACGGCTGAAGCAGACCTTCGCCCTCTACTTCGGCGAGGTGCAGGGCGCCCCCACCCCGGGCGTACTGGGCCTGCGCCCCGGCGCCTGACCCGCCCGCCTCAGGGTCCGGCGACCGTGAGGACGATCTTTCCGAACTGGGCGCCGGACTCCAGGTACTGATGGGCCTTGACGACCTCCGACAGGTCGAAGATGCGGTCGACGACCGGCCGGAACGCCCCGGAGACCAGCCCGGAAGTGATGAAGTGCCGGGCCCGGTCCAGGCGTTCGGCGTCACCGGTGAACTCGAAGAGCGTGTACGGGCGGGTGAACACCGGCCGCATCAGGCTCAGCCCCGGCAGCGGAGTGGGCTGCCCCGACAGGGAGCCGTGCACGAGGATGACCCCGTCGCGCCGCGTCGCCCGCGCCAGCTCCTCGACGGCCGGCCCCGCGACCGCGTCGAAGACACCATCGGCGCCGCGCCCCCCGGTCAGCTCCAGGACGGTCGCCGCCAGGTCGTCACGGCCGGTGACGACGACATGCGCGGCGCCCGCGTCGAGCAGCGCCCGCTTCTTGGCGGGACTGTTCGTGGTGGCGACCGGGACCGCGCCGAGCCGCAGTGCCGTCTGGATCGCGGCGAGCCCGACGCTGCTGGTCGCGGCGGTGATGACGACATGGTCACCGGGCCGCGGCCTGAGCACCTCGACGAACGCCCCGTAGGCGGTCAGGAACGCCATCCAGGTCGCCGCCCCGGTGACCGCGTCCACCGCGGCGGGCCGCCGCACCAGCGCGGACGCCGGTACGACGGCCTGGTCGCCGTACATGTGGTGGCGGGACTGGGCGAAGACCGGCAGGACGCTCACCGTGTCGCCCGGTGTGAAGCCGGTGACGCCGGGGCCCGTGGCGCGGACCCGGCCGGAGCCCTCGTAGCCGAGGCCCGAGGGGAGCGACCTGACCCGGTCCAGGTAGCGGTCCTGCCGGAAGTTGGCCTCCGAGCGGTTCAGGCCGATCGCCTCCACGTCGAGCAGGACCTCGCCGGGGCCGGGCGCCCCGAGGTCGTGCTGCTCGAGCCGCAGCACCTCGGGGCCGCCCAGTTCGTGAAACCTCACCACGGTCGCCACAGGGGACGCCTCCTCGCCTAGTCATCTTGACGGGCATCATAGTATGACGACCATCAAAGGAGATCGGTCCGGGAGGCGGCGGATCGGTGCGCGACGGCTTGATGCGCGACGGCTCAGTACGCGACGGTGAACCGCGCCCGGCGGTGCGCCGGCTCGTCGATCTCGTCGACGAAGGCGATCGCGTAGTCGGCGCCGGAGACGGACGACCTGCCCTCGGCGTCGGCGACCAGCACGTCACCGCCGAGCCGGAAGGTCCCGGTCCGCTCGCCGGGGGCCCACGCGCCGAACTCGGCGGCCGGGCTCACGTAGAACCAGTCCGCCTCGGTGCCGGCGGCCCGCAGCGCGTCCAGCACCTTCGCGTGCGAACCGGCCTCGGCCTTGTACGCGTCGGGGAAGTCGGGGGTGTCGATCAGCCGCGGCCCGCCCTCGGCCACGTGCAGACTGCCCGCGCCGCCCACCACGCCGATCCGGGCGCCGCCCTTGACGGCCGCTTCGAGCAGTGAGGGGACGAGCGGCAGCAGGAAGGGCTCGCCGTCCTGGCTGCCGTGGACGGCGACGACGAGCACGTCGGACTTGGCCGCCAGGTCCAGCAGCAGGGCCTCGTCCGCGATCGACCCGGCGACCGGGGTGGCACCGGGACGGGCCTCGGCGGAACCGGACCGGTTGACCGCGACGACCTCGTGCCCGCGGCGCAGCGCCTCGTCGGTGATGTGCCCTCCGGCGTAGCCGGTGGCGCCGAACACAGTGATGACAGCCATGGGGAATGCCTCTCGGGGAGATGTCCGCCGCATATCTGTAACTGCGGTGAATGCGAATAGAACTGTAACACCCGTACATACGATTTAGACGGCAGGCCCTACCATGGGCGCATGGCCCAGCCCACGAACACCCAGTTCGCGGTCGGCGTCCACCTGCTCACGTTGCTGGCCGGAACGCCTGGCGCATGGCAGGACTCCCAGTCCCTCGCCGTGAGCCCCGCGACCAACGCCGCGCACGCCCGCCGCGTCCTCGGCCACCTGCGCACGGCCGGACTGGTCCGCTCCCAGCCCGGACCCCGGGGCGGCTGGATGCTCGAACGCGAGCCCGAGCGGATCGACCTGGCCGAGGTCTGGCTCGCCCTCAACGGCGACGACCCGCTCCTCGGCGTCCACGTCCCGCTGCCCGACTGCGACGTCGGCCAGCGCGTCCACCGCAACCTCCTCGCGATCGACCGGCGCGCGCACAAGGCGCTGCTCGCCGAACTCGCCGGGACCACCATCGCCGACGTACGGCGCAGTGATGAGCGGTGACAGAGGGCCGGCCGCCGCACCGGCGGTGAGAGGCAACCTCCCCGTCGCCTTCAGCAGCTTCGTCGGCCGGCGGCACGAGATCGCGCGGCTCACCGGACTGCTGGAGCGCGCGCGGCTGGTGACGCTCACCGGGCCCGGCGGGGTCGGCAAGACCCGGCTGGCCATGGAGACGGCGGCCGGTTCGGCGGCGGCGTTCCCGGGCGGGGTCTGGCTGGTCGACGTCGCCGCCGTGCCCGAACCGGCGGCGCTGCCCTGCGCGACGGCCGCCGCCCTCGGCGTCGCCGACCAGGGCACCCCCCTCCTCGTCGGCCGGCTCGCCGCGTATCTGTCCGGGCGCCGCGCGCTGATCGTCCTCGACAACTGCGAGCACCTGGTGCACGCCTGCGCGGAGCTGGCCGCGAGCCTGCTGTCGGCCGCGAGCGACCTGCGCATCCTGGCCACCAGCAGGGAGAGCCTGGGGCCCGCCGGGGAACACGTCCTCGCGGTCGGCGTACTGCCGGAGCCCGAGGCCGTGGAACTGCTGCGCGAGCGCACCACCGCCCTCCAGCCCGGCTTCCGGATCACCGACGCCGACCGGCCGGCCGTGGCCCGGCTGTGCGCCGGACTCGACCGGGTGCCCCTCGCGATCGAGCTGGCCGCGACCCGGCTGCGCACCCTCACCGTGGAACAGCTCGCGGACCGCGTCGAGGACCGGTTCGGGCTGCTGGCCCTCGGCAGCCGCACCGCCGACGCCCGCCGCCGCACCCTGCGCGCGGCGGTCGAGTGGAGCTGGGAGCTGTGCGGCCCGGGCGAGCGGCTGCTGTGGAGCCGGCTGACGGTGTTCGCCGGCGGGTTCGACCTGGCGGCGGCCGAACAGGTCTGCGCGGACGGGGACCTGGCCGCCCACGAGGTGCCGGAACTCCTCCACCGCCTTGTCACCCAGTCCCTCGTGGAACGCGGCGGCGCCGAGGGCCCGCCGCGCTACCGGCTGCTGGAGTGCATCCGCCGCTACGGCACGGAACGCCTGGAGGAGTCCGGCGAACGCGGCCTTCTCGAACGCCGGCACGGGGACTACTACCGCGCCCTCGCCGAAGACCTGACCGCGGACTGGTTCGGCCCGCGCCAGCCGGAGATCCTCGGCAGGCTGCGGGGGGAGCACGGCAATCTGCTGGCGGCGCTGGGGCACGCGAACCTCTCCACCCCCGACGCCCCCCAGCGCGCCCTTCTCCTCGCCGCCGCCCTGAAGCACCACTGGCTCGCCGGCGGATTCCTCGGTGAGGGGCGGCGGCAGCTCGAACGGGCCCTTGAGGCGGCGCCCGCAGCGACCGAGGCCCGCGCCCGCGCTCTGGTGGCCGTCGCCGCGGTGACCCTCGCACAGCGCGAACTCGCCGCCGCCGAACGGTGGCTGGGCGAGGCCGAGGAGCTGGCCGGACGGCTGGCGCGGCCCGCGCTGCTCGCCGAGGCGCGGGGTCTGCGGGGCCTGGCCGCGCTGTACCGGTGGGAGCCGGAGCAGGCCATGGCGCACTGCGAGGCGGCGCTGGCCGCCCACACCGCGCTCGGCGACGAGAGCGAGGCGACCGGCCGGCTCGGCGTCCTGGCCGTCGTACAGGCACTCGCCGGGGACCCGAGGGCGCCGGAGACCGGTGCGCGGGCGGTCGCCGCGCACCGGGCCGTCGGCGAGCGGTGGGGGTGCGCCCACCTTCTGATGGCGCTGGGCCGGCGCGCCTGGACCCACGGCGACCGGGCCGAGGCAGAGGCCCTGACCCGGAGCGCGCTGGAGACCCTGCGCCCCTTCAACGACTGCGTGGGCGCCGCCCTGATGGTGGAGCAGCTCGCCTGGATCACCGCCGCCGACGGCGGCCACGAGCGGGCGGGCCGGCTGCTGGGCGTGGCGCGCTCGCTGTGGCGCGATACCGGCATCGCCGTCACCGCGCGCGACCCCGGCCACCGGAAGTACCACGAGGAGTGCGAACAGGCCGTCGTCCGCGCCCTGGGCCCGGCCGGGCACGCGAAGGCGCTCGCCCGGGGCGAAGGCGTGCGCGGCATGGCCGAGGCCCTCGCGCACGCCCTGGACCCCGCGCCCGCCCGCCCGGACCCCGCCGCCGGCCCGCTGACCCGGCGGGAGCGGGAGGTCGCCGCGCTGGTCGCCGAGGGGCTGACCAACCGGCAGATCGCCTCGGCGCTCGGCCGCTCCCCGCGCACGGTCCACACGCACGTGGAGCACATCCTGGCGAAGCTCGGCTGCGGCTCGCGCGCCGGCGTCGCCTCCTGGTGGACGGCCCACCAGGGCGACTCCGTATAAGTACGGAGGTCCGCGCGCGGGGCCCGGATCGGCAGAAGTACCGATAGCCCAGGCCAGCCGCCGGGACGGAGTCTTGCGGCGTCAAACGCACGCCGAGAGCGTCCCCGCAGGCAACGGAGCACCCGCGCCCGGACCCGGCAGATGTGCGCACCCCTCCGAGCGGGCCGCCGCAGCGCGGCCACCGGGAGATAACGTTGTCAACGCTTCCCAGCGGCCTTTCCAGAAGATCGTTCCTCACCGCCGCGACGGCCGTCACCATGGTGGCGACCGGGGCCCTGGCCCTCGCCGCCCCCGCCGCCGTCGCCGCGGCCGGCGCCGACGTCACCTGGCGGATCAGCAGCGAGCCCGCCGACGCGCGGACCGGATACGCGGCCATGCTCAACGGCATCCGCGCGGCCCTCAGCTCCGGCCGGGTCGTCCCCGAGGGCGGCCGTCCCGTCGACGTCACCGACCGGAACAACACCGGCAACTACATCACCGTCGACGTGCACGCCGACAGCCACCCCGCGTTCCTGCGGGTGTTCATGCGCCGCTCGGACGCCTACGTCATGGGCTGGCGGGAAGGCCTCGAGGACGGCGGCGGCACGGTCACCCTCGGCGACTTCTACACGCTGGAGGCCGGCGTCCAGCTGCCCGGCGCCACCAGCGCGAACACGAACACGCGCTTCGAGGGGTTGGCCAACTACAACGCCCTGGCCCAGCAGGGCGCCACCCGCGACGGCATGACGATCAGCCCGCAGAGCCTCAGCAACAGCGTGCTGGCCCTCAACGTCGCCGGCGACACCCCCATCCGGCTCGCCGCGCAGTCGATCCTCCAGATCATCGTCGCCGTCGCCGAGGCCACCCGGTTCAGGAACCAGGCGGCGGAGACCGTGACGGCGTTCGGCCGCGGCGCGGGCATCACCATCACCGCCGCGCACATCGCGCACCACAACAACTGGGCCAGGATCAGCGCCGTGCTCATCGCGACGGTCGCCGCCGGGGTCGCCGTCCTGACGGCGCCGCTGGAGATCGGCGCGGGCATCGTCTTCGCGACGGGGGCGGCCATCGCCGGCGCGGTCATGCTGGCCTACCCCGAGGCCGACACCACGGGCCGCCGGCTCAGCGAGGCCGCCAGCACGCTGTACGTCTCCCAGGACGGCCTCGGCGACTTCGGGACCGTGCAGGCCGCGATCGACGGCATCCCCGACAACGTCTCCGACGCCGTCATCCTCATCGACGCGGGCACCTACAACGAGGTGATCGAGGCCACCTTCGCCACGGCGGGGGCGGTGATCAAGGGGCTGACCGGGAACGCCGCCGACGTCGTCATCACCGCCGACCGGGCCCACGGCATGATCAACCCCGCGACCGGGCAGCCGTACGGCACGCAGGGCAGCGCGGTGGCGACCTTCAGGGGGGCCAAGGTCACGGTCGAGGACCTCACGGTCGTCAACTCCTTCGACCCGGCGCGGCATCCGGAGGTCGACCAGTTCTCCACGCAGGCCGTCGCGGTGGCCGCGCTCAGCGACCAGCAGGTCTTCCGCCGGGTGCGGATGATCGCCCGTCAGGACACGGTGCTGGTCAAGGCGCTGGGCCCCACCGTGCAGACCCGGCAGTACTTCGCGGGCTGCTACATCGAGGGCGCGATCGACTTCATCTTCGGCGACGCCACCGCCGTCTTCGACCGCTGCAACATCGCGCTGCGCGACTGGGCCGGCGGCACGGTCCTGGCGCCGAACACGGACAAGAGCAAGACGTACGGCATCCTCGTCACGGGCAGCACGATCTTCACCAACGGCGTCCCCGCGAACACGATGTACCTCGGCCGCCCCTGGCACAACACCGCCGACGCCTCGCCGCAGGCCGTGATCCGCGACACCACGGTCAGCTCCGGCATCACCTCCGCCCACCCGTGGACCGACATGACCACCGACTACTCCTGGACCCAGGCCCGCTTCAAGGAGTACCGCAACTCCGGCCCCGGCGCGGGCACCGGCGCCAACGCGCCCCAGATGACCGACTCCGAGGCGGCGGGCTTCACCGCACAGCGGTACCTGGCCGGCACCGACAACTGGAACCCGGTGGGCTGAACCCGAGACGTGGGGCGGCGCTGTACAAAAGGGCGCTGTACAAAGCGGCGCTGTACAAAAGGGCCGCCCCCGTCGCCCTGCGTAACCGGTCGATTTCGCAACAAGTTCCGAAATTATTCGTGACCACTCGGCCATCCTCGTGCAACACGGCATTCGTAGCTTCACAACCAGCGATAACGCAGCTTCCCCGCGAAATCCCTGGAGCCCCGGATGTCCTCTCCCCCTCTCTCAAGACGCGGCGCCCTGAAGCTGTCCGCCGCGCTCGCGCTGCTCGGCGGCGGAGCCCTCACCGGGTGCGGCCGCAGTGACGCGACCCCGGCCACCGCGAGCTCCGCCGCGCCGGTCGGGAACACCCCGGCCACCGGCACGCTCAACGTCTGGGCCGCCCAGGGCGACGCGAACGTCCTCGGCGAGGTCCTCAAGCCGTTCAAGGCCGCGAACCCCAAGCTCGACGTCAAGTTCACGCTGATACCGAACGGCGAGTACTACACCAAGCTCCAGGCCGCGATCGCCGCCGGCAAGGGACCGGACGTCGCCCAGTTCTTCCCCGAGTCCCAGGCCCAGTTCCTCGACCCGGCGGTCCTCAAGCCCGTACCCGCCGGACTGGTCGACCCGAAGACCTTCTTCGGCAGCCTGTGGGACGCCGGGGTGGCCGGGCAGGTCGCCTACACGGTCCCCTGGTACGCCTACACCTACGCCCTCGTCTACCGCGCCGATCTCGCGAAGAAGGCGGGCGTCAGCGCGCCGGCCACCTGGGACGCGATGGTCCCCTTCCTCAAGGCGCTGGAGAGCGCCGGCGCCGGACACGGGCTCGGCGCCGACATCGGCTGGGACGTCTTCAACGGGCAGGACCTCGCCATGTACGCCTGGCAGGCGGGCGGTTCGCTGCTCTCCGGCGGGAAGTGGACGCTCGACACCCCGGCGATGGCGGACGCGCTGGCGTACAACGCGTCGTTCTTCACGTCCAAGACGGCCGACCTGAGCGCGCCCGCCTTCCTCGACGCGCAGCCGTACTTCGTGTCCGGGAAGACGGCCGCGCTGATCACCGGGCCGTGGGTCGTCGGACAGCTCGACACCGCCGCGAAGCAGAACGGCTGGACCGCCGGGCACGTCGCCACCGCGCCGCTGCCGGCCGGCTCCGCGGGCAGCGTCTCCTTCTCCGCCGGCGGCACCTGGGGCGTCCCCGTCGGCGGCGCGAACGCCGACGCCGCCTGGAAGTTCGTCCGCCACCTCACCGAGCCGGCCGCCCAGGTCGCGCAGTACAAGGCGTACAGCTCGCTGCCGGCCGTCGTGTCCGCCTGGGACGACCCGGCGATCAAGGGACAGCCGCTGCTCGCCCCCTTCCTCACCCAGCTGAAGAACACCCGCGCGTTCCCGCGCGTCACCACCTGGCAGCAGGTCGCCACCCGGCTCGGCAAGGAGATGGAGGCCGTCGCCAAGGGCACCCAGAGCGCGAAGAAGGCGGCGGCGAACGCACAGGCCTACGCCGAGAGCCTGGGCACGGGGGCGCGGTGAGGGCCGGGAGCACGGCTGACGGCCGGTACGGGAGCGCGGTGGACGGGGGAGCGGTGAACGGGGGCGCGGCGACCGTCGGCCGCACAGGCGCCGGCCGGCGCGGAAGCGCGGTGCCCGCCCGCCGCGCAGGCACCGCCCGCCGCGGCCGCGCCGCCACCCGCCGGTACAAGAACACCCTCACCGGCTGGCTCTTCCTCACCCCCTTCGCCCTCGTCTTCCTCCTCTACACCGCCCTCCCCGCCGTCTCCGCCCTCGCCTTCAGCCTCACCGATCTGCGCGGTGCCGACCTCCGCCACCCGTTCGCCGTCAACTTCACCGGTCTCGACAACTACCTCCGCCTCTTCCAGGACGACGCGTTCCTGCGCGACATCCTCAACACGGCCGTGTTCGTCGCCGTCGGCGTCCCGCTGACCATGGCCGTCGGATTCGCGCTGGCCCTCGCGCTGAACTCCGGCATCCTCCGGCTGCGCGGCGCCTTCCGGACCGTCTTCTTCGCCCCGGTCGTCACCAACGTCGTCGCGGTCGCCCTGATCTGGCGCTACGCCTTCAACCAGAACGGCACCGTCAACACCGTCCTGTCCGCCATGGGTCTCGCGGGCCCCGACTGGCTGGGCGACACCCACCTGGCGATGCCCGTCGTCATCGCCCTCGGCGTCTGGCGCAACTTCGGCACGGCGATGGTCCTGTTCCTCGCCGGACTCCAGGCCATCCCGAGGGACGTGTACGAGGCGGCGGCCCTCGACGGGGCGGGCCGGTGGAAGCAGCTCAGGCACATCACCCTGCCCATGCTGATGCCGACGACCCTGATGGTGTCGGTGCTGCTGACGGTCTTCTACCTCCAGGTCTTCGACGAGCCGTACCTGCTCACCGACGGCGGCCCCCTCGGCTCCACCGAGTCGGTCGCGCTGTACACCTACCACCAGTTCGGCGCGGGCGAGATGGGCGTCTCCTCCGCCGCCTCCTTCGTGATGCTCGCCCTGGTCGCCCTGGTCAGCATCGTCCAGTTCCGACTCCTGAGGCCCCGCTCATGACGCCCCGCCGGTCCCTCTCCCAACCGCTGCTCTACGGCGCCCTGTTGCTGTGCGCGCTGCTCACCCTGCTGCCCTTCGTGTGGGTGCTCGGCGGCTCGCTGCGCGGTCTCGACGAGATCCGCTCCGACCCCGGCGCCTGGCTGCCGCACCACGTCACCCTCGACAACTTCGTCCGCCTGTTCCGCACCCAAGGGTTCGGCCGGTTCCTCACCAACAGCGTGCTCGTCGCCGCGATGGTGGTCACCGGCAACGTCGTCGCCGCGTCGGCCGCCGGATACGCCCTCGCCAAGCTGGAGTTCGCGGGCCGCAAGCTCGCGTTCGGGGCGGTCATGGCGGCGCTGATGGTGCCGTTCAGCACGGTTTTCGTCACGCAGTTCGTGATCACCGTCGACCTCGGGCTCGCCGACACCCTCACCGGCATCGCGCTGCCCGCCGTGGCCCTGCCGATGTCCGTGTTCATCATGCGGCAGTACGCGCTGTCGGTCCCCGACGAACTCCTGGAGGCCGCCCGCATCGACGGCGCGGGCGAGGCGCGCATCTTCTTCCGCGTCTTCCTGCCGCTGGCCGGACCCGCGGTCGCGACCATCACGATCATGTCGTTCCTCAGCTCCTGGAACAACTTCATCTGGCCCCTCGTCGTCGCCCAGAGCATGTCCACCTACACCCTCCCGGTGGGCCTCGCCGCGACCAGCCAGGCGGCGGCCCACGTCACCGACTACGGACTGATCCTCGCCGGCGCCGTCGTCGTGATGCTCCCCGTCCTGGTCCTCTTCCTCTTCCTCCAGCGCCACTTCGTCCAAGGCATCGCCGGAACGGGAATGCGGTGACCGACCTCGTACAGACCCCGGCGGGCCCGATAGCGGGCCGCGGCGAAGGCGGGACACGCCGCTTCCTCGGCATCCCCTACGCCCAACCGCCCACCGGCACAAGGCGGTTCGCGCCCCCGGTCCGCCGCGCCCCCTTCACCGACCCGCACGACGGGACCCGCCCCGGCGCCACCTCGCAGATCCTGCCGCTGGCGCCCACGACCACCATCCCGGAGCCGTCGATCCCGGGCGACGACATCCTCAACCTGAACGTCACCGCCCCGGCCGGCGCCGCGAACTCCCCGGTCCTGGTGTGGGTGCACGGCGGCGGATTCGTCGCCGGCAGCCCCGCGAGCCCCTGGTACGACGGACGGTCCTTCGCCCGCGCCGGGATCGTCACCGTGACGGTCGGCTACCGGCTGGGCGTCGACGGATTCGCCCCGCTGGACGACGCCCCCGCCAACCTCGGGCTGCGCGACGTCCTGCTGGCCCTCGACTGGGTGCGCGAGAACATCGCCGCGTTCGGCGGGGACCCCGGCCGCGTCACCCTCGCCGGTCAGTCGGCCGGCGGCGCGGCGGTCCTGGCGCTGCTCTCCTCACCGGCCGCACAGGGCCGCTTCCAGCGCGCGGTGAGCATGTCCGGCGGCTTCTTCACCCCCGACCCCGCCTTCCCCGCGAAACTCGCCGACCACCTCGGCGTCCCCCTGACCCGCGCCGCACTCGCCACCGTCAGCGTCGAACAACTCCAAAGCTGCGTACGGCACTTGATGAACGGCGAGGGACCGCCGCTCGCCCCGGTCACCGGCGACGACCTCCTGCCGCTGCCCGTCCCCGAAGGCCTCGCCCGGCACGGACTCGACGTACCCCTCCTCCTCGGCGCGACCACCCACGAGTTCACCGACCCGCGCCTGACCGACACCCTCTTCCGCTCCGCCTGCCCCCGCGCCGCCCACGCCCGCCGCCACGCCCCGGCAGGCACCTGGCTGTACTCCTTCGCCTGGCCCTCCCCGGTGACCGGCGCCGCCACCCACTGCACCGACCTCCCCTTCTTCTACGACCTCCTCGACGCCCCCGGCGTCCCCGAAGCCCTCGGCCCCCGCCCGCCCGCCGACCTCGCCACCCTCATGCACACCGACCTGACCGCCTTCGTCCACGGCCAAGACCCCTCCTGGCCAAGGGCGTTGGGCGCCCCGGGCGACCCGGCCCGCGAGTACGGCCGCCCCGGCGCCGCCCTCACCACCGGCGCGTACGACACGGCGGTGCGCGGATGCTGACGTCAGGGCTGAACCAGAGCGCCGTACGCCGGGTCAACACCTCAGTGATCCTGCGGGTGTTGGCGGTGTCGGCCGGGCCCGTGACCCTCACCGACCTCGCCGGGCGGACGGGACTCTCGCGGCGGACCATCGAGCTGATCCTGGAGTCGCTGGTGGCGGCAGGCTGGGTCGCCGAACTCGACCGGCTGCCCGTGCGCGGCAGCGCGGGACGCCCCGCCCGCCGCTACGAACTGCGCACCGAACACGCCCTGTTGGCGGCCGTCCGGGTCACCACGCGGGACGTGACCGCGGCCGTCGCCGACGTCCGCGGCCGGATCGTCGGCCGCGCGCACGGGCCGCTGCGCCGCTACCCCGACCCCGGGGCCTCGCTCGACGACGTGGCCGACCTGGTGCGCAAGGCACTGGCCGACGCGGGCGCCACCGCCGGACAGCTGCGCGCGGGCGCGCTGGCGAGCGGCGGCGCGATCGACGACGACGGGGTCGTACGGCGGCTCGTGCACACCACCCGGTGGGAGGGCGTCGATCTGCCGGCCGAGCTGAGTCGGCGGGTGCCGGTGCCCTGGTTCGCCGACAACGACTCCAACCTCGGTGCGCTGGCGGAGCGTTGGCGTGGCGCGGCCGGCGATCACGACAACGTCGTGTGGGCGGTGCTCGGGAACCGGACCGGGCTCGGGATCCTCATCCGGGGGGCCGTGCACCGGGGGCTCGACGGGGCGGCCGGGGAGATCATCGAGGCCGTGTCGATGCCGACGGACTCGGTCGAGGACCGGCCGGTCGCCTGGCTGACCTCGCCGGAGGCGGAGCGGCGCGCGGTCGCGCTGGAGCGGTTCGCGGCGGCCCGGACGGGGGAGGCGGGCGCGGTCGCGGAGGTCGACGAGTTCGTGGCGAACATCGCCGGGATCCTCACGACACTGTCGTGGACGGTCGCCCCCTCGCTGATCGTGCTCGGCGGCGGGCTCGAGGCGGCGGCGGACGTGCTGCTGCCCAAGGTGCGCGCGGCGCTGCGGACCGCCCGCGCGCCCGGCGTCGAACTGCGGGCCACCGCGCTGGGCGGGGACGGGCCGCTGATCGGGGCGGTGAAGCTCGCGCTCGACCGGATGGACACGGAACTGTTCGGCCCACCGGCGCCGGGCCACTGAGATCCCCCCTCTCCGGCCCGCCGAAGCCCCCCTCATCCGGCCCACTGAAACACCAAGTCGCCTTCCCTGAACCCGAGTTGACGGAGTCTCCTGTGACCCACACCCCCCACACCCACGTCCTGATCGTGGGCAGCGGCATCATGGGTGCCGTCGTCGCGCGGCTCCTGCGCGCGGCCGATCCGGGGCTGCGGATCACGATGGCCGACGCGGGCGCCCCGATCGGCGCCGCGCCCGGACTGCATCTGCACGACCTCGACGACCCCGACCTGTGGGCCCGCTACAACGACCGGGTCGCCACCGGCGTCCAGGGCATGTACACCGGCGCCGAGGTGGTCCGCGAGGCCCCCGGCCGCCTCCCCGACCTGCCGCCCGGCATGTACCACGCGCTCGCCCTCGGCGAGGACGCCGAGGAGATGCCCCGCGCGGCGCTCGCCTGGAACGCGGGCGGCATGGGCGTGCACTGGACGGCCGCGACCCCCTGGCCGGCCGGCGCCGAGGTCTTCGACTTCGGCGACCCGGAAGCCTGGTCCGAAGACCTCCGCACCGCCCACCGCCTCCTCGCGGTGACCCCGTCCCCGATCGGCCCCACCCCGGTCGGCGACCTGGTCCTCGACGTGCTCCGCCGCCGCTACCCCGCCCCCGCGGCCCGCCGCCCCCAGCCCATGCCGATGGCCGTCACCCCGACCCCCGTAGGACCCATGCCGCGTACGGCGCCGGGGACGATCTTCCCGGCGCTGGCGACCGGCGCGGACCCGGCGTTCACCCTCCGCACCGGCACCCTCGTCACCCGCCTGCACACCACCGCCGGACGCGTCACCGGCGCCCGGATCCGCCGGGTCGCCGACGGCGCCGAGTCCGAACTCACCGCCGACACCGTCGTGTTGTGCGCCGACGCGCTGCGCACCCCGCAACTCCTGTACGCCTCCGGCATCCGCCCGCCCGCCCTCGGCCGCCGCCTCAACGAACACGCCTTCGTCACCGCGCGGGTCCTCCTCGACACCGCCCGCTTCGGCCTCGCCCTCGACGCCCTCCCGCTGCCGCGCCCCGGCGAGTTCAGCACCGACTCCCTGTGGCTGCCGGCCAACGGCCCCGCGCAGCCCTTCCACGGCCAGCTCCTCAACCGCACCTACGTCGACGAGGAGGGACGCCGGCTCGCCCACTCGGTGGGCATCTCGCTGTACGTCCCCGTCGAGTCGCGCCCGGCGAACCGGCTCGTCTTCTCGGACACCGAGACCGACCTCGCCGGGATGCCGAGAATCGGCGTCGAGTTCGGCTACTCGGCCGCCGACCAGGCGCTCATCGACCGGGCGCTGGCCGAAGTGCGGTCGCTGGCCGCCGAGTTCGGCTCCTTCGACCCGGCGACCGAGAGCGCGCTGCTGCCGCCGGGCTCGTCCCTGCACATGACGGGGACGGTCCGTTCGGGTACCGCCGACGACGGTACGTCGGTGTGTGATCCGGACGGACGGGTGTGGGGGCACGACAATCTGTACCTCGCCGGCAACGGCGTGATCCCCACGGCCATGGCCGCGAACGTCACACTCACGGGCGCGGTCACCGCCGTCCGGGCGGCACGCGCGGTCGCCCGCCGCACGGAAACCGTATCTTTCGGAAGGAAGGGCCACGCATGATCGGCATCGCCAAGGAGTACCGGATCGCGCTGCCCGCGTGGATCGACGACGAACTCTCCGACGTACCCGAGGTGTTGGCGACCCGCACGGACCGTATGCGGCTCGTGCACCGGCTCGCCGACCGCAACTGGCGGGAAGGGAACGGCGGTCCGTTCGCGGCGGTCGTCGCCGAGCGGGACAGCGGGCGGATCGTCTCCGTGGGCGTCAACGTCGTCCTCGCCTCCGGCGTCTCCAGCGCCCACGCCGAGGTCGTGGCCCTCGGCCTCGCCCAAGTGGCGGTCGGCGGCTGGGACTTGGGGGGTGACGGGCTGCCGGCCCATGAGCTGGTCGTCAACTGGCGGCCCTGCGTGCAGTGTTACGGCGCGGCCATGTGGTCCGGGGTCCGGGCGCTAGTGGTCGCGGGGGAGGGGCCCGAGCTGGAGGAGATCACCACGTTCGACGAGGGCCCGCTCGGCGCGGACTGGGCCGGGCAGTTCGAGGCACGGGGGATCGAGGTGGTCTCCGGGGTGCTGCGGGAGGAGGCGCTGGGGGTGTTCCGGGGGTACCGGGAGGCTGTGGACGCGGGCGGGGTGGATGTTTACAACGCGCGTGGGGGTGCCGAATGAGCGGGCGCCTCGCTGCCGGATACGGACTCCGGGCTGCCGGACACGGGCGCCGCGCTGCCGGATACGGACTCCGGGCTGCCGGACACGGACTCCGCGCCGCCGGACACGGACTCCGCGCTGCCGGGTACGGGCACCGCGCCGCCGGACGCGGACTCCGCGCCGCCGGACGCGGGCTGGGCCGCGAGTCCCGGGCGAGCCTCTGCTCCTGCGGCGTTCGCGGAGGTGCCGAATGACCCCGACCCCGGCCACCGCCCCGACGCCCCCGCGTTTCGCCACCGACGTCATCACCTTCTACCACCCCGCCTTCTGGGGCCTCGACTCCGCCGCCGCGGTGGAGAGTTGGGCCCTCGCCCACCCCGTCCCCTTCTGGGAACGGGTCATGGACACCCTCGTCCGAGCAGGCGTCAGCGGCGTCGAGTTGACCTTCGCCCCGGGCGACATCGCCTCCGCGCTCAGGGCGTTCGGCAGCGCCGAGGCATTCGGCCGTGAACTCGCCGCGCGCGGCCTGTCCGTGGTGAGCGCGTTCGTCGCCGACGGCCCCGACTGGCTGGCCGGCGACACCCCGGCGATCGTCGCCGACGCCGAACGCCGCGCCGCGTTCCTGGCCGAGGCCGGCGCGGATCTCCTCGTCACCGGCCTGCCCATGCGCACGACATACGGCACCCGCCCCCCGCTCTTCGTCGACGCCGCCTACATGGGCCGCATGGCCGACATCGCGCACGCCGTCGGCGAGGCCGTGGCCCGGCACGGCGTACGGCTCGCGCTGCACACCGAGTCCCACAGCACCCTCTGGTACGAACGCGACATCGACCTCTTCATGGCCCTGACCGACCCCCGCTACGTCTGGCTGTGCCCCGACTCCTGCCACATCGCCCTCGGCGGCGGCGACCCGGTGGCCGTCGCCCGCCGCCACACCCCGCGCATCGCGCTGGCCCACTGGAAGGACGCGGTGGGCCCGATCGAGGGGCACCTCACGATCGACGAGACCATCTACGCCCAACAGCAGCCGTACATGACGGAGTTGGGCCGGGGAACCGTCGACTGGGAGGGCTGGGCGCAGGTCATGGCGCGGACACCGGGCGCCGGCACCGTACTCGTCGAACTCGACGAGGCGGCCGATCCGTTGACGGCGCTGCGGGCCGGGGTGGAGGTGGCGCGGGCGTCGATGGGGACGCACTAGCGCCGCCACCCCCCCTTCACCAGGTGACCGGCAAAGCCCGCAGCCCGCTGAAGAACTCCCGTGACCGCCACTGGAGTTCCTCCTCCGGCACCGCCGGCCGCAGGCCCGGCAGGCGGGCGGTCACCCGCTCCAGCGCCGTCTGGAGTTCCAGCCGGGCCAGATGCGCGCCCAGGCAGTAGTGGACGCCGTGCCCGAAGCTGATGTGCGCGGCGCCGGGGCGGTCCAGCAGGATGCGGCCGGGGTCGGGGAAGGCGCGCGGATCGTGGTTGGCGGCGGCCTGGGAGACGACGACGGGCTCCCCGGCCCGGACCAGGACCCCGCCCAGCTCCACGTCCTCGGTCGCGTACCGGGGCAGCGTCAGCCCGTTGAGCAGCGGCACGAGCCGCAGCAGCTCCTCGACCACCCGGGGGATCAGCTCGGGCCGCTCCCGTACGGCCGCCAGGGTGCGCGCGCCGTCGGCGCCCGACTCGCGGGGGAGCAGCAGGACCGCGAAGAAGTTGGCGATCTGGTTGGTGGTCGTGACGAAGCCGCCGATCAGCAACTCGTTGAGCAGGCCCGCCAGTTCCTCCCCGGTCAGCGCGCCCTCGCCCTGTGCCCGGACCAGGACCGTGATCAGGTCGTCCGCCGGGACCCGGCGGCGGGCCTCGGTCCAGCCCGCCATCCGCGCGAAGAAGTCCTGGGCCCGCTCCTCAAGATCCTCAGGCGTCACACCGCCGGAGCACACGGTGTCCGCCCAGGCCCGCACCGCCGGCTGGTCCTCCTCGGGGACGCCGGTGAGTTCGCAGATCAGGGTCATCGGCAGCGGGAACGCCAGGTCCTCGACGAGGTCGGCGGGCGGTCCGGCCGCCGTCATCCGGTCCAGCAGGGCGTCGGTCACCGCACGGACCCGGCCGCGCAGCCGCTCGATGCGCCGGGCGGTGAACTCCTTGGCCAGCAGGGCGCGCAGCGGGGTGTGCCGGGGGGCGTCGAGGGCGATGAGGCCGCCGCCCGCGCGCGGCATGGGGCCGATGCGGGGCTGGTCGCGGCGGACGGCCTCGGCGAGGCTGAAGCGGGGGTCGGACAGGACGGCGCGCACGTCGTCGTAGCCGCTGGCCAGCCATGCCTCCTCGCCGTACGGCAGCCGGACGCGGACGGGGGGCCGCTCGCGCAGCGGGCGGTACTCCTCGGAGAGGCCGAGGCCGCCGGTGGTCCAGAACGGGTAGGCGAGGGGGGTCGTGGACATAGTGGGGGGCCTTTCTCAGCGGTGCGGGCTCAAGGGCGCGGGCCGACGGCGATGTCGACATGCGTCGGCAACGGCGCGCTGGTGTCCACCGACGCCGTGAACTCCAGCCCGTCGTCGCGGCAGATGAACTGCATGACCTGCCGTCCGGCCGCCGCCGCCCGGATCAGCCCCCCGGTGGTCGCCCACACCCCGGAGAGGTAGAAGTTCCCGAGCCCTGGCAGCCGGGGCCCGTTCTTGTTCACCAGTTCCTCCATCGCCTCCCCGCTCTCCACGAACGGCTGCCAGCCGAGGAAGGTCCCCTCGAAGCTGCCGGTGTAGCGGATCTGGGTGAGCGGCGTGCAGGTGTCGCGTACGGAGACGGAGTCCTTCAGGCCGGGGTAGAGCCCGTCGAGGTAGTCGACGACCGCGTCCCGGGTCCGGCGTTTGGCGAGCGCGTACGGCTTGCCCCGGCGGACGGGGAGGGTGTGCAGCTCGGTGCCCCGGCGGGGCCGGCTCAGCCGCTGCGGGCCCTCGGCCAGCTCGCGCCAGACGGCGGTGTCGGAGAAGTAGGTGGCGTAGACGACCGAGGTGCCCTCGGGCGACAGCTCGGGGTAGAAGCGGCTGCGGAACTGGACGTTGAGGCTCGGGTGGCGGATGCCGGTGAGACGGGCGGCGGTGGCCTCGTCCAGGAGGTGGGTGGTGGTGGGGTCGGCGTCCGGGAAGGCGCGGCGCAGACCGAGGAAGACGCTGGTGTACCCGGGGAAGACCATGCCGGGCCGGTGCAGGGTCTCGCGGTACAGCGTCGCGTACTCGCCCTCCAGATAGCGGCCGTCCAGGAGGTCCAGGAGGGTCGTGGGGCCGTCGCAGGCGGAGACGACGATGTCGGCGTAGTGCTCCTGCCCGTCGGAGAGCCGGACGCCGACCGCGCGGTCGTCCTTGACGATGATCTCCTCGACCAGGGAGTTGTACGTGATCTCGCCGCCCAGGCCCAGATAGCGCCGCTCGATGGAGCGGGCCAGCTCCAGCGAGCCGCCCTCGGGGACGCCCGCCGAGCGGTGCGCCTGCGCCGCCATCTGGAAGTAGAACGGCAGCACGGGGAAGCCGGGGTGCTTCTCGTAGAGGATGTAGTTGAAGGCGTCCCGCAGCAGCGGGTCCTTGAAGCGCGCCGAGTACTCCGTCATCAGCACCGACATCGAGGTGCGGAAGAGGTTGAAGTACGGCAGGAAGCCGGCCAGCATCCGCCAGCGCTCCCGGCGGCTCATCAGGCCCACCGGTTTCAGGAACGGGTAGGCCGGCAGGCAGGCGATGAACTTGCGCAGGCCCGCGCAGAAGGAGCGGATCGCGCGGGCGTCGGGCGGGGACAGCGCCAGCAGGTGCGCTTCGAGCCGGTCGGGGTCGCAGTAGAAGTAGACGGCCCGCCCGTCCCTGCCGCGCACCACGTTGAAGACGTCGAAGTGGCGCATCTCCTTGCCCTGGAGGGCGCCCAGCTCCAGCCAGATCTGGTGCATCTCGTTGCCCGGCCCGTTGCCGAGCAGCCAGCTGACGCAGGCGTCGAAGGTGTAGTCGCCGCGCCCCCAGCCGGTGCAGCAGCCGCCCGGGATCTCGTGCATCTCGAAGACGCGGGTGCGGTATCCGTTCATCTGCCCGTAGGCGCCGGTGGACAGGCCGCCCAGCCCCCCACCGATGATGATCATGCTGTTGCGGCGTGCGGCCCTGGTCATCGGGGCGTCACCTCACCCTGCGGGACTCGAGTTGGGGCAGCACCCCGAGCTTTCCGGGATGCCAGGGTTCGGTGCCGCCGCTCTCCCAGGCCCGGAAATCCAGGCCCAGCTCCCGGCACAGGTACTGGGTGACGAACCGGCCGCTGGCGGCGGCGCGGATCAGACTGCCGCCGCCGAACCACTGCCCGGCCACCGAGAAACCCGCCAGGCCCGGCAGCCGCAGCCGGTCCTTGTTGATCAGACCGGTGATCACGTCGTCGGCCGGCGTGAAGGACTTCCAGCCCAGGATGGAACCGCCGCGCACCCCGGTGTACCGCTCGGTCGTGACCGGCGACGCCACGTCCACCACCTCGATCCGCGCGCCGATCCCCGGGTGGTGGCGCTCCAGGAACGCCCGCACGAAATCGGCGACTTGCTGCTTGCGGGCCCAGTACGCCTTGCGGTCGGTGGTCCGCAGCCGCTTCCACGGCGCGTAGTCGCTGAAGTAGGTGCAGTGCACGACGGACTTGCCGGGCGGCGCGAACCCGTCCGAGTACTGCGAACGCATCTGCACCACCAGGCTTTTTTGCAGCACGCCCGGCAGCGCGGCGCTGTCCGCGTCGGACAGGAGGTAGGTCGTGCTGTGCCGGGCGCCCGGACCGGGTTCGCCGTCCAGGCCGACGAACGCCGACACCACCCCCGGGTAGAGCGACTCCGGGCGGTCCACCAGCTCCGTGTACAGCTTGTCCGTCTTCGGGCTGGAGTACCGGCCGCCCAGCAGCCGCTCCAGCGTCGTCACGCCGTCGCAGGCGGCGACCACGTGGTCGGCGAAGTGCCGCTCCCCGCCGCGCAGTTCGACGCCGACCGCGCGGTCGTCCGCCACCAGGATCCGCTCCACCCGCGACCGGTAGTCGACCCGCCCGCCCAGCTTCGTGTACCGCTCCTCCACCGACCGGGCAAGACCCAGCGAACCGCCCTGCGGGAAACCGGCGTTGAGGTGGAAGGCGCTCGCCATGTTGAACAGGTACGGCAGCAGCGGGAACACCTCGTGGTCCTGGAAGAAGATGAACGGGAAGGCCCGCCGCAGCAGCGGATCCTCGAACCGCTCGCAGAACGACTCCATCCGGGTCACCGCCGTCCGCCACAGCAGCGCGAACGACGGCAGCACCTGCCGCAGCGCCGCCAGCCGCTCGCGGGGCGTCTGAAGCGGCGGCGGGGTGAGGAAGGGGTAGTGGTTGATCCGGGTGAACCGCCGCAGGTCCCGGCAGAACGCCCGGATCGGGCGGGCGTCGCCCGGCGCCAGCTCCAGCAGGTGCGCCTCCAGCCGGTCGGGGTCGTTGTAGAAGGTGACGGACCGGCCGGTGTCGTCCATGACGGTGTTGAACATCTCGAAGTTCGCGATCGACTTCCCGTCCAGCGCCCCGAGTTCCCGCCAGAGCCGGCTCGCGTCGTTGCCGCGCCCGGTGCCGGTCAGCCACTCGATGCAGTAGTCGAAGACATAGCCCTGCCGCGACCACGCCGTGCAGCAGCCGCCGGGCAGCACATGCCGCTCGAAGATACGGGTCTCGGCGCCGCTCATCTGGGAGTAGCACCCGGTGGACAGACCGCCGATACCGGCGCCGACGATGATCACCCGCGGGACGGCACCCCGGGCCCGGCGCTCCCAGCGGGGCCGCTCAGCAGGCCTCATCGAGCTGCCTCCCTTCGGGGCCGTCGAAGGCGCCGACACTCAGGGAGGCCTCGGCGGAACCGTCCGCGAACGCCGCGAGCACCAGCGCCGCGTTCCGTCCCGCCGGTCCCTCGTCCAGCATCTCCGCGTGCGCCCCCGCCCCCCGCACCAGCCGGTTCGCCCGGGTCGAGGCGAGGTGCCAGCTGCCGGTCCGGCCGGCGGCATAGAACTCCGCCTTCGCCTCGTCGGAGATCACCGTGACCGCCGCCGCGACCGTCCCGAGGTTCGGGGTCCGCCCGCAGTACTCCAGGTAGTCCCTGGCCTGCGCGAGGGTCTGCGCGGTGACCGTGTCCGAACCGGTGTGCCGGCGCAGATGCCCGCGCAACTCCCGCTCGAAGGCCGCGGTGTGCCCGGCGGAGACGCCGTACTCCGCCTCGATCCGGTACGAGTCCATGATCACGACGTGCGAGACCTCCCGCCCCCGCCCCTCCAGCACCTTCGCCACCTCGAAGGCGAGATTGCCGCCCAGCGAGTAGCCCAGCAGCAGACAGGGCCCCTCCGGGTGCAGCGACTCCACCAGATCCGCGTACCGGGTGCTCTTGTCACCGTCGACATGGTTGAACGCGATCAGCTCGTGCGCCCCGAAGTGCCCGGCGAACCGCCGGTAGACGATCCCGTGCCCGCCCGCCGGCGGGAAGCAGAACACCAGCGGGCCCCGGCCGGTGTTGAACGACAGGTGCGAGAGGCTGCCGTCGACCCGGCCGGTGACGATGTCCTCGACCGTGCGGGCCATGCCGTGCAGGGTCGTCACCTTGAACAGCAGCCCGACCGGGACCGCGACCCCGAACTCCTTCCGCAGCCGGTGGATCAGCTCGATCAGCGTGATCGAACTGCCGCCCGAAGCGAAGAAGTCGCTGTGCAGGCCCACCAGTTCGAGACCGATGACGGCCTTCCAGAGAGCCGCCATCCGTTCCTCGTACAGCGTGCCGGGCGGTTCATGCTCCTGATGCCCGCCGTCGGCCTCCGGCACGGGCAGCGCGGCCGGGTCCACCTTGCCGTTCGGCGTCAGCGGCAGCGCGGCGACCGTCGCCAGCCGCGCCGGGATGAGGTAGGTCGGCAGGTGCGCGGCCAGATGCCGGCGCAGCGCCCGCGGGTCCGGCGCGGCGCCGGGCGCGGGGACGACGTACGCGCACAGGGCCGGCTCGGCGCCGACGTCCGTACGGACCATCGCGTGCGCCCCGGCCACCTCGGGCAGCGCCGTCAGCAGCGACTCGACCTCGCCCGGCTCGACGCGGTGCCCGCGCAGCTTGACCTGGGCGTCGGCGCGCCCCAGCAGATGCAGCCGCCCCTGCCCGTCCCGCCGCGCCAAGTCCCCGGTCCGGTACAGCCGTTCGGGCCCCGCGCCGAGGTCGAGCGTACGGAACCTGCGCCCGGTCTGCTCAGGATCACCGACGTACCCGTCCGCCAACCCGGCCCCGCCGGCCCACAGTTCACCCGCGACCCCGGCCGGGACGGGCCGCCGGCGTTCGTCCAGGACATGCAGCACACAGTTCGGCAGCGGACCGCCGATCGGCACCGTCCCGTTCGGATCGAGCCCGTCGGTGGGGCCGTCGAAGAACGCGCTGTCGACGGTCGCCTCGGTCAGCCCGTAGGAGTTCACCACCCGGACACCCGGCCCGCACAAGGCCCGCAGCCGCTCGTACTCGGCGACCTTCCACGTGTCCGACCCGACGACCACCATCCGCATGAAGCCCAGCCCCAGCCCGCCCTCCTCGCAGTACCCCATCAGGGCGCGGACGACGACGGGGACGAACTCGGCGTGGTCCACGCCCTCCGCCGTCATCGCCGCGTACAGCCGCGCCGGGTCCAGGAACAGCTCGCGCCCGGCGAGGACGAGCCGCCCGCCCGAGCACAGGGCACGCACCAGATCCCCGAGGAACACGTCGAACGCGACCCCGGCGAGCTGGAGATGGACGGCATCGGAGGTGAGCGCGTACTCCTGCCGCCAGGCGGCGCCGAGGGCGGCGAGGGAGCGGTGGGAGACCTGCACGGCTTTGGGGCGGCCGGTGGAGCCGGAGGTGTGGATGACGTAGGCGGGGGTGTCGGGGCCGGCGTCAACCGGCGTGTCCGGGGCCTCTGCCAGGAGGAGGTCGCTCATGACGACGGCCCCGGGTACGTCCAGCCGCCCCGCCCGGTCGGTGAGCACGACCGCCGCCCCCGCCGCCCGGACCATGGCTGCCAGCCGCTCCTGCGGATGCTCGGGATCCAGCGGCAGACACGTGCCGCCCGCCCGCCACACGGCCAGCAACGCGACGATCAGCTCAGGGGACTTGGGCAGGCACACGCCGACGACCCCCACCCCCAGCCGCCGCGCCAACTCGGCGGACGCCAGGTCCAGTTCGCCGTACGTCACCTGCCGGGCAGGATTCCCGCCGTCGGCCGGTACGGTCACCGCGACCGACTCCGGGGCCTCCCGCGCCGCCCGCGCGAACAACTCGTGCACCAGCGGCCCGGGTTCCAGCTCCCGACCCCGGGCGGCCGGCCCGGACAGCAGCTCCCGGCGCTCCCGCTCGCCCAGCATGCCGAGCCCCGACACGGGGAGCCCGGCGGGCGAACGGGTCAGCGCGTCAAGCAAGTTGAGGTAATGCGCGGCCAACCGCCGTACCGTCTGCGGCCGGAAGAGGTCGCTGTTGTACTTCAGGACGCAGTGGAAGCGATGCTCGGACTCGTCCTCGTACGCCGACAGCGTCAGGTCGAACTGGCCTTCCTCCTCGGGGAGTTCGATGTAGTCGAGGTGGTAGCCGTAGCGGTCCGAGGAGACCTTGTGGGCGAGGAGGATGAACATCGCCTGGAACACGGCCGAGCGGCTGGGGTCGTGCTGGAGGCCGAGTTTCTCGACGAGCAGGACGAAGGGGTACTCCTGGTGGTCGATGCCGCCGAGGACCGTGCCCCGGACCTGGGCGAGGAGATCGGCGACCGTGGGGTCGCCGGCCAGATTCGCGTACAGGGGCAGCGGGTTGACGAAATAGCCGTACACCCCGGACAGGTCCTCGTCCGTGCGGCCGGTGACCGGGCTGCCGACGACGATGTCGTCCTGGCCGCTGTGCCGGTGCAGCAGCAGGTAGTAGGCGCTCAGCAGCACCATGAACACCGTCACGTCGTGCTCGCGCGCCAGGGCGTGGACGCGGGCGCTCAGCTCCTCGTCGAGGACGAAGAACTCCGAGGCCCCGTTGTGGGTCTGCACCGGGGGCCGGGGCGCGTCGGTGTGCAGGGCGAGCGGGGGGACCTGGGCGGGCAGGGCGCCGCGCCAGTACTCCAGCATCCGGTCCGCCCCGGGCGAGGCGAGGAACGCGTTCTGCCGGTTGAGGAAGTCCACGTACCGGCCCCGCACGGGCGGCAGCTGGACCGTACGCCCCGCGCGCAGCCCGTCGTGCAGGGCCAGCAGTTCCTCGATGAACGTGAACGTGGAGATCGCGTCGGAGACGATGTGGTGCACCGCCTTCATCAGCACCCAGCGGTCCGGCCCGCGCCGGAAGAGCCGGAACCGCATCAGGCGGTCGCGCTCCAGGTCGTAGGGCCTGCGGTACTCCTCGACGATCAGGTCACGGACGTCCTCCCACGCTCTCCCCGCCACGTCGAACACCGCGATGTCGGGCTCCGCCGCGTCCGAGACGACCTGGAGCGGACGGCCGTCCTCCAGCACGAAGTTGGCCCGCAGCACGGGGTGGCGCTCGACGAGGACGCGGACGGCCGCCGCCATCGCCTCGGGGTCGATCTCGGTGCGCACCTCGACGGCGCCGCCGATGTTGTACGCGTAGCCGTCCGGGTGGAGCTGCTTGAGGAACCACAGCGCCTTCTGGTTGTGGGTCAGCGGATGCCGGGCGGGGTCCTCGTACCGCTCGACGTCACCCGCCGGACCCGGTCCCGCCGTCCGCGCGGCCAGGTCCTCGGTGCCGGTGTGCAGCCGCGCGATCAGCTCGCGCAGCGGGGCGCCGCTGAGCAGGGCCACGATCGGCAGGGCCACCCCGGTCGCGGACTGGACTCTGGCCCGCAGTTCCATCGCGAGGAGGGAGTCGATGCCGTGCACACCGAGGCCGGTGTCCGGGTCGAGCCGGTCGGCGGGCATGCGCAGGACACCTGCCGCGCAGGCCAGGAAGCGGTCCATGACGAGCCGGGCGCGCGCCTCGGGGTCGGCCTCGGCCCTGAACCGTTCGAGATAGCCCGCCTGTTCGTCGTCCGACCCGTCAGGCGCCGGGCCCGCCGCCGTCTCCGCGAGCGCCCTGACCAGCGGGGGCGGCGCCGGGTACCACGCGAGGAACGTCTTCCAGTCGGCGATCGCCGCGATCAGCAGCTGGGTGCGGCCCTGGCCGAGGACCCGTTCCAGGACGGCGGTCCCGGCGGCCGGGGACAGTGAGTCCATGCCGCGCACGCTGCGGTAGTGCTCGACCAGGCTCAGCTCCTCGATCATGCCGGTCGCCCACGGACCCCAGTCCAGGCTCAGCGCGGGCAGCCCGAGGGCGCGGCGGTGGTGGGCCAGGGCGTCCAGGAAGGCGTTGCCCGCCGCGTAGTTGGTCTGTCCCGTGGTGGTGAGCACCGAGGCGACCGACGCGAACAGCACGAAGTGGTCGAGGGGTTCCGCCCGCAGATGGTGGTGCAGCAGCCATGCGCCGGCCGCCTTCGGGTCGAAGACCTCGTCGAACGCCGCCCGGTCCAGCGCGTGCAGCGGGGTGTCGCGGACATGCCCGGCCAGGTGGAAGACACCGCGTACGGGCGGCGCGTCCCGCTCCCGCCAGCCGGCCAGCCAGCGGGTGAGCGCGGACTCGTCGGCGATGTCGAGGGCCGCGTGCACGGGGTGGGCGCCGAGCGCTTCGAGCTCCTTGACGAAACCGACGGCCGACCCTGAGGGGGAGCCCGGATCGAGGTTCCGCCACCGGGCGCGGTCCGGCAGCGGGGTCCGCCCCACGAGGATCAGATGCCGCGCGCCCCGCCGCACGAGATACCGGCACAGCAGCCGGCCCAGGGCCCCGAAGGCACCGGTCACGAGGTAGGCGCCGTCGGGGCGGAGGCGGGGCGGGAACGGGGCGGTGAGGTTGGTGGGGCGGGCGAGGCTGCTGGTGAGGCGGCGGCCGGGGCGGAGGGCGAGTTCGTCTTGGAGGTGGTCGGGGGAGAGGAGTTCGGCGAGGAGGGCTTCGGCGTCCGCGCCGGGGTCGTGGAGCGGGGCGCCGGGGGAGTCGGCGAGGCCGGAAGCGCCGGGAACGCCGGAGTCACTGGCGGCGCTCGAAGCGCCGGGCCCGCTGGCTGCGCCCCGGGCGCCGGGAAGGCCAGCTGTGCCCCGGGCGCTGGGCCTGTCAGCTGCGCCCCGGGCGCCGGGAACGCCGGAGCCGCCGGAGCTGTCGGCGGAGCCGGAGTCGTCCCCCTCCCCCCACGCGAGCGGCAGATCGATCAACTTCCCCCGATGCGCCGTCAGTTCATGCTGCCGCAGCACCCGCCCGATCCCCCACACCGGCGCCCCGAGCGGCTCCACCGGCTCCCCGGGAAGCGCTGCCTGCGCGCCCCGCGTGACCAGGTGCAGCGCGGCCGGCGCAGCCTCCTGGCCGGGGTCCGCCTGCAAGGCCTGCGCGAGCGCCAGTACGGACCGGGCCCCCAACTCGGCGTGCTCGCCCAGCCGTTCACGCCCGGTGTCCCGCAGCGCGGGCAGGTCGAGGTTCCACAGGTGGACGACCGTGTCGAGCGCGGGGCCGCCGAGGTCGGCCAGCAGCCTGGCGATGTCACCGGCGTCCCCGGGCCGCACACGCGAGCCCGCCGGGTCGTACGCGTACGACTGCCCTGGCCGCACCAGATGGCAGCGCGCGCCCTCTGCGTCCGCGAGGGTCGCGAGCCGGTCGGCGACGCCGGTGCGGTCCGCGAACAGCAGCCAGGTGCCCCGGGCCGGTTCCGGGGGCGTGGCCGGTGTGTCCGTCCAGGTGAGTTCGGCGAGCCAGCCGTCGATGGCGGCGACGCCGACCGAGGTGGCCGCCCGCTCCACGTCGGCGGCCCTGAACCCCCTTACGTGGCCGAGGAGTTCACCGTCCTCGGCGTGCAGCGCGATGTCCCCGACGAGTTCGTCCGCCGTGCGCCGCACGACGGTCGCGTGCGCCCACAGCGGCCGGTCGCCCAGCGGCGCGGTGCGCAGTGCCTCGATGCCGAGCGGCAGCAGCATCCCGGACTCCGTACCCTCGGACAGCCCGGCGACCAGGAGGGTCTGGAAGCAGGCGTCGATCAGGACCGGGTGCGCGTGATGCCCGGCGGCGTCGGGAACCGTCGGCCGGATCAGCGCGAGCGCCTCGTCCTTGCCCCGCCAGACCTCCGCGATGCCCTGGAACGCGGGACCGTACTCGTAACCGCGCGCGGCCAGGGCGGCGTAGCAGGCCGCCGCGTCCAGATGCCGCTCCGCGCGGGTGCGGACCGCCTCCGCGTCGAGGGGGGTGGTGCGCACCGGCGGGGTGCCGCTGCGGACGACGCCCCGGGCGTGGACGGCGTCGGCGGTCGCGACGGAGAACGCCGAGGTCTGCGGGGAGAGGGTGAGCTGGACAGGGCAGGGGGCGGCGGCGGGCAGGAAAAGGGCCTTGAGGAGTTCGACGTCGCCGAGTTCCGCGTCGGCGGCGCCGGTCAGGGAGCGCAGCGCCTGGTGGGCCATCTCCAGATAGCCGGCGGCCGGGAACAGGACGCGGCCCTGGATGCGGTGGTCGGCGAGCCAGGGGGCGCTCTCCACGTCGAGGGTCGCCTCCCAGGCGGGTTCGGCGGTCGCGAGGCGGCGGCCCAGCAGCGGGTGGTCGACCTGGCCCAGCCTGATCTGCGCCACGTTCGCCGGCTCGGTCCAGTACCGGTCCCGCTTCCACGGATAGCGCGGCAGCGGGACCCGGCGGCCGTGCGGATGCAGGGCGGCCCAGGACACCTCGCAGCCGAGGGCGTACAGAGCCGCGAGGGAGGTGGTGAACCGCAGCGCCTCGGCCTCGGCCCGGCGGATCGACGGAAGGACCGTCAACTCCCTTTGTTTATCGGCGAGTTCACTCGCACGCTCGGCGAAGCACTCCTGCACGGAGTGGCCGAGCACCGGATGCGGCCCGATCTCCAGGAAGACCCGGTGCCCGTCCCCGAGCATGGCGTCGACGGCGGCCCGGAACCGCACGGTGTCCCGGACGTTGTCCCACCAGTACCCGGCGTCCAACTCCGGCCCCAGCGCCCGCCCTTCGCGCCCGGTGAGATACAGCGGCAGCCGCGCGGGCCGCGCCTCGACACCGGCCAGCTCCGCCAGCAGCTCGTCCTTGATCTCCGCCATCGCCGCGCTGTGGTACGGGACTTGGACGTCGAGGAACTTCGCGAACACCCCCTCGGCGGCTTCGGCGTACGCGGCGAGCGCGTCCCGGTCCCCGGCGAGCGTGACGGCCCCGGGACTGTTCACCGCCGCGACCGACACCCGCTCCCCGAAAGGCTCCGCGCGCCGCCGCGCCTCCGCCTCCGGCAACCCGACGGCGAGCATCGTCCCGGCCCCCGCGAGCCGGTGCTGCAACCGGCTGCGGCACAGCGCGATGCGTACGGCGTCCCGCAGGCTGTACACCCCGGCCTCGTAGAACGCGGCGATCTCACCGGTGCTGTGCCCGACGATCGCGGCCGGGTGGACGCCGTGGGCGCGCCAGAGGGCGGCGAGGCCCACCTGGACCGCGAAGTTGGCGGGCTGCGCGAGCCACGTCTCGGCCATCCTGGACGCGGACTCGTCGGCGTGCAGCTCCTTGACCAGCGACCAGCCGGCCTGCCCGGCGATCTCCCGGTCCACCGCCTCGACGGCCGCCCGGTAGACGGGCGAGGCCGCGAACAGCTCGCGGCCCATGGCCCACCACTGCGGGCCCATGCCGGTGAAGATCCAGGCGGCGCGCTCGTCCTCGCGGCGGCGGCCGGTCAGGACGCGGGGGTGTGCGCGTCTTTCCAGGAACGCGGTGAGGGCTTCGTCGAGGTCCTCGCGCTTCTCGTAGACGACGGAGAGGCGGGCGTCGTGGTGCTGGCGGTGGCGGGCGAGGGAGTGGGCGAGGTCGGTGAGGGGGCCGGCCTCTTCGGCGGAAGCCTCGCTCGCCTCAGGAACACCGGCGTCGGCGCCGCCGACGTCGTAACCGCTGTCGCGTGCCCCCTCCCGCAGCCGCGCCCGCACCGCCTCCGCCAGTTCCGGCAGCCCGGCGGGGTCGTGCGCGCTGAGCGGCAGTACCCGGCAGGGCAGGGGTTCGGTGCCGCTCTCGCCGGCCGGGGTGGGCTCGGCCGGTGGGGCCTCCTCCAGCAGGACGTGCGCGTTCGTGCCGCCGAAACCGAAGGAGTTGACGCCGGCCCGCGCCGGTCCCTCGTGCTCCGGCCAGGGGACGACCCGGTCGGGGATGCCGTAGGGCGCGGCGGCCAGGTCGATCGCCGGGTTGACGCGTTCGAGGTTGATGTGCGGCGGGATGAGCCGGTGTTTCAGGCTCAGCGCGGTCTTGATCAGCCCGGCGATCCCAGCGGCGGACTCGGTGTGCCCGATGTTCGTCTTGACGGACCCGACGTAGCAGGCGGCCCCCGGCTCCCGCCCCACGGCGAGCACCCGGGCCAGCGCCTCGGCCTCGATCGGATCGCCGACCGGCGTGGACGTCCCGTGCGCCTCCACGTACTGGAGCTGCCCCGGCCTGATCCCGGCCCGCGCGCACACCTGCCCGATGAGCGCGGCCTGCGCGTCGGCGCTGGGCACGGTGATCCCGTTGGTCCGCCCGTCCTGGTTGACCCCGGTGCCGGTGATCACGGCGTGCACCGGATCACCGTCGCGCAGCGCGTCCGAGAGGAGCTTGAGCACGACGATGCCGACGCCCTCGGCGCGTACGTAGCCGTCGGCGTCGGCGTCGAAGGTGCGGGAGCGGCCCTGCGGGGAGAGGAAGCCGCCCTTGGTCTCGGCGATGGTGTACTGCGGCGTCAGATGCAGCAGTGTGCCGCCGGCCAGGGCCAGCGAACTCTCCCCGCGGCGCAGGCTCTCGCAGGCCAGGTGCACGGCGACGAGGGAGGAGCTGCACGCGGAGTCGACGGAGAGGCTCGGGCCCCGGAAGTCGAAGCAGTGCGAGAGCCGGTTGGAGACCATCGTCATCATGGTCCCGGTGGCGGTGTGGGCCTCCAGAGTGCCGAAGCCGAGGTCGGCGAACTGGAGGATCTTGTAGTCCAGGGTGAAGGCGCCGACGAACACCCCGACGTCCCGGCCGGCGAGTTCGGCCGGCTTCTGGCCGCCGTCCTCCAGCGCCTCCCAGGCCACCTCCAGGAGTTTGCGCTGCTGCGGGTCCATGGCGTGGGCCTCGCGCGGGCTGATGCCGAAGAACGCCGGGTCGAACTCGTCGAACCCGTCGATGTAACCGCCGCGCCCGCCCACCAGACGGCCCGGTTTCGCCTTGTCCCCGCTGCCAAGGCCCACCGCGTCGTACCGGTCCGGCGGGGTCGGGGTGAGGCAGTCCTTGCCCTCTAACAGGTTCTGCCAGAAGGACTGGTGGTCGTTGGCGCCGCCGGGGAAGCGGCAGCCGATGCCGATGACGGCGACCTTCTGGGGCGGGGTGAGCGGTGCGGCGGGGGACGTGGTGGTGTGCGCAGGCATGAGCGTTCCTTGGGACAGGGGAACCGGCGCGCGCCTGAGGGACGGCGCGCGGGTGCGGAGGGCGGCGCGGTCACCCGGCGGAGCGGCGCCAGGGGTGCGCGAGGGTGGTGAGGATGCGGCCGGTGGCCGGGAAGGACCCGGGGTCGGCCAGGCCGACGACGGCCGGTTCGCGGCCGGGCCGCCAGGTGAAGGTGCCGAAGAGCCTGTCCCACACGGACAGGTCGGAGCCGTAGTGGCCGGCCTCGGCGAGATCGGTGCTGTGGTGCAGCCGATGCTGTTCGGGGCCGGCGAGGACATGGTTGAGGGAGCCGAGCCGTACCTGGATGTTGGCGTGCACGAAATAGCCCTGGGCGATGGTGAACAGGCCGACCGCGAATACGGCCCGTTCGGAGAACCCCACGAGCGCGAGGGCGAGTTGGACGAACCCTTGGGACAGGACGACGTCGGCCACGTGGTTGACGCCGTTGTTGGCGACGTTGACCTTGTCCGGCACGTGGTGCACCCCGTGCAGCCGCCAGAACCACGCGAAGGTGTGGCCGGCGCGGTGCACGGCGTAGCTGGCGAGCGAGCCGAGCAGCAGCGCGAGCGGGATCTCGCCGCCCAGCGGGAGCGCCGGGTGGGGATCGGCGACCTTGCCGACGGCGAGCAGCACCAGCGTCTGCCCGATCGTGCCGCCGAGCGCGGTGAGGACGTAGTACACCGCGTAGTGCCCCCACTCCCGGCGCGCCGGCCGCCAGCCGGGGTGGTAGGGGATCAGGAACTCCAGCGCCACGAGGACGCCGAGCACCGTGAACTGGAAGAGGAACGTGGCCTGCCCTTTGTCCCAGCCGCACCACTGGGTGAGCGCGAAGGCGGCGCCGACGGCGAGCAGCAGCACCGGCTGGACCGTTACGGCCGCCACGTCGTGAGCCGTGGGGCGGGACATGGCACTCCTCTTGCGGGACGGGGAGGGGAGGACTGGGGGTGCTTCTGACGTGAACCGAAAGAAGTGTTCACAGTATGTAGCTCTATATGTACGGGCAGCAATGTCCCCAACCCGGCGCACGACCTCACGGATCACGGTCCGAAGGCTTCCGAAACCCCGCCCTCCACTCCGGTAAATCCCCTCAAGAGGGCATATTTCCTGGACAGTTGGGGACTGTGGGGGCCGGGTGGTACGGACCGTGCTAGCGTTGCGTGTTTGTCCGCCGCGCCTTCCTCGGTACGGTCCCCTCGGAGGAAGGCTCTCTGTGAGCGCATCAGCACGCCCCGACGCCCGGTTCGCCCAGCTGGGCCTCCCGCCCGAACTGCTGAGCGCGCTCGACGCACAAGGCGTGACGACCCCCTTCCCCATCCAGACGGCCACGCTCCCCGACGCCCTCACGGGCCGTGACGTCCTGGGCCGGGGCCGCACCGGCTCCGGCAAGACCCTCGCCTTCGGCCTGGCCGCGCTCGCCCGTACGGCGGGCCGGCGCGCCCGCCCGAAAGAGCCGCTGGCCCTCGTCCTCGTCCCCACCCGCGAGCTGGCCCAGCAGGTCGGCGCGGCGCTCACCCCGTACGCCGAGGCGCTGGGGCTGCGGCTCGCGACCGTGGTGGGCGGAGTGTCCGCCGGCCGGCAGGCCGGCGCGCTGCGCGACGGCGCCGAGATCGTCGTCGCCACCCCCGGACGGCTGCACGACCTGGTCGAGCGCAAGGACTGCCGGCTCGGGCAGGTGCGGATCGCGGTCCTGGACGAGGCCGACCAGATGTGTGACATGGGGTTCCTGCCGCAGGTCACCGAACTGCTCGACCAGGTGCGCCCCGACGGGCAGCGGATGCTGTTCTCCGCGACCCTCGACGGCGACGTCGACCAGCTGGTGCGCGACTATCTGCGCGACCCGGCCGTCCACTCCGTCGACCCCTCGACCGGCGCGGCGGTCACCGCGATCGAGCACCACGTCTTCGTCGTGCACGGCCCCGACCGCTACGCCGTGACGACCGAGATCGCCGCCCGCGACGGCCGTGTCCTGCTGTTCCTCGACACCAAGCACGGCGTCGACCAGCTCACCCGCCATCTGCGCGCCCACGGCGTCGCCGCCGCCGCGCTGCACAGCGGCAAGTCCCAGCCGCAGCGCACCCGGACCCTGGCCCAGTTCAAGGACGGCCAGGTCACCGCCCTCGTGGCGACGAACGTCGCCGCGCGCGGGCTGCACGTCGACGACCTCGACCTCGTCGTCAACGTCGACCCGCCCACCGACCCCAAGGACTACCTCCACCGCGCCGGCCGCACCGCCCGCGCGGGCCGCTCCGGCACCGCCGTGACCCTCGTCCTGTCCGCCCAGCGCCGCGAGACGAACCAGGTCATGACCGACGCCGGGATCATCCCCAAGGTCACCACGATCCGCTCCGGCGAGGCGGAACTGACCCGCATCACCGGCGCGAAGCTCCCCACCGGCCGCCCCCTGGACGGCCTGCCCCGCCCCAAGAACCAGAACACCCCGTTCCGAGGCCTGGGCACGACGAAGGACCCCAGCTCCGGCGGCGGCACGTCCCGCAAGACCGGCAAGAACAGCAAGACGAACGAGGCCCGCAAACTGGCGGAGGCACGGAAGGCGGCGCGGGTGCGACGGGGGGCCTGACCCTCAGCGGCTGACTCCGGGCGGACCCCTTCTCTTCAAGGAGCCCGCCCAGAACCGGTGTTCAGCCGAACAGCGCCGCCAGCGCGGTGTCGCCCGCCAGGATCCGCCAGGCCGGTACCCGCACCGTCCGGCTCACCGGGCCGGGCTTGGCCCCTCGGCCTCCGGAGGGCAGTCCGGTGAGCAGGTCGCCGCGCGCGTGGAGGAGCCGAAGGTGCCGGGCGGGGTCGTCGCCGGGGCCGGGGCCGGGGTCGATCAGCACCGCCGTGTTCTCGCCGGCGTCGGTGAACAGCACGTCCACCGGGTGCCCGCCCACCAGCGCCGTCCGCTCCAGATCGGTGACACCGCGTCCGGCCAGATACCGCTGGAGGCGGTCGGCGAGCTCCTCGTGGGCCACGGGCACCGGACCGGGCGCCTGGGGCTGGGCCGTCGTACCGTCCCCGCCCGCTCCCAGCGGGGCCGAGCGCGCGGCGAGGAGGGCCGGCAGGCCGCTCTGGTCCTGCCAGAAGGCGCGGTCCCCCACGGTGATCAGCTGCGACTTGGCCCGGGTGACCGCCACGTTCCACAGGTTGACCTGGCTCGCGACCCAATGCGTCGTCCGGGGCGGTGTGTTGGGCGCCGCCACCGGGCTGAGCACCATCACGTCGCGCTGCCCGCCCTGGAAGGTGTGGACGGTGCCGACCCGGACCCGGTCGTCGTCCCGCCACATCCGGGCCAGCGTCTCCTTCTGCGCCCGGAACGGTGTGACCACCCCCACCGACGCCTCAGGACCGAGCCCCGCCAGCAGCCCGTCGACCACCCGCCGCACCGCCTCGGCCTCCACCGTGTTCCGCCAGGACCGCCCGTCGCCGCCGCGCGCCGACTCCCCCGCCGGCACGTCGACCCAGCCGAGCACCGGCGCCGGATCGGCCGCCCCCACCGGGTCGTGCGCCGGCACCTGCCGCCGCACGTCGGTCAGCACCCGCAGCCGGCCGCCGTAGCAGTGGCCGTTGACGACGTCCGCGATCCGGGGATGGCAGCGGTAGTGCTCGTCGAGGAGCAGCGCGCTGTCGCCGTGCTGTTCGGCCGCGTGGTACGAGGAGTGCACGTGATAGGTGAGGCGGTGGTGCTCCAGCTGCGCGGCGCTCAGCCCCGCCCGTACCCGTGCCTGCCGCTCCTGCTGGGGTGACACGCCGGGGATGTGCCCGAGCTGCATGGGGTCACCGATGATCAGCGCCCGGCGGGCCCGGAACAGCAGCGGCAGCACCGAGGGGATGGAGCACTGGCTCGCCTCGTCGATGACCACGAGGTCGAACAGCTTCGGGGTGAGCTCCAGCCGCCGCACCGAGTGGGTGCTGACGGCCCAGCCCTTGATGTGCGTCATCAGGTTCTTCTGGCTGCGCCGGTAGCCGGAGCGGCGGCGCAGCGCCTGGAGCCGCTGGTTCATGAGCCCGCCGGCCCGGCCGAGGGCCTCGGCGGACAGCGCGCGCGACAGTTCCGCCGACAGGCCGGACAGCGCCTGGGCCGTCGTCAGCCGGGACTCCTCGAGGTCCGCCTCGTCCCATTCCCCGTGCCGGCGCACGAGTTCGCGCACCTCCCGCTCCACGGACACGACCGAGGCCAGGGACTCCAGCAGCGCGGCCGGCACAGGCCGCCCCGCCGCCCACGCCGGCCACGCCGGTCCGGACCCCTCGGAGAGTTCCGCCCCCGCCGAGACCAGCGCCGTGAGCGCGCGCCCCCGCCGCCATGCCCCCAGCTGCCACCAGCGGGCCACGGCCGTCCTGCGCGCCCGCCGCGCCCACCGGTCCAGCGTGGCGGAGCCGTCGGCGCCGGCGGCCCAGGCCGCTTCGAGCAGGGACAGGCCGAGTTCCAGGGCCCCGGCCCGCTCCGCGCGCTCGCGCAGCAGTTCCAGCAGCCGCTCCTCCTCACCGACGCGGTGCGCCGCCCGCGCCCGCAGCCGGTCGGCCGTCTTCCGCGCGTTGCGCAGCTCACCGCTCACGGTGGCCGATCCGCGGCGCGGCGCCCCGGCCGGCTCGGCGAGCAGCCGCTCCAGTTTGGCCGCCTCCCGCTCCAGCGCGTCGTTGTTGCCCGTCCGCATCAGCAGACCGGGCGCGATGGCGTCGCAGCGCTGGGCGACGACGTCCACGGCCTCGTTGTTCGTGGAGGCGACCAGCACCGACTGCCCCGCCGCGACGCAGGTGGTGACGACCGCCGTGACGACCTCGCTCTTGCCCGTGCCGGGCGGCCCGGTCGCCACCGTCAGCGGCTGCGTCAGCGCGGAGGAGATCACCTGCTCCTGACTCTCGTTGCACGGCCCCGGAGCGACCAGGGTCACCGGGCCCGCCGCTGCGGCCGCGGTCCGCCGGGCGCCGCCGTTCAGCAGCGCGTCCAGGGCGGTGTCCGCGATCTGCCCGGTCCGCGTCGAGATCTGGAGCAGGTTGTCCACCAGCGCCTGGGTGGCCATGGCCTCCGCGCCCGAAGGGACCAGCAGCACGGCCGCGTTGTGCGCGCCGGGCCGCAGCGCCCGCATGACCGTGCGCTCGCTGAGCGCGGAGGGGTCCAGCGGTTCCAGCTCCGGCAGCCCCAGCTCCTCCAGCAGCTCCCGCACGGCGCGCAGCATCTGCGCGTCGTTGCCCTCCTGCCAGGCCGGCTGCCAGCGGGCGACCAGGTCGGCCGCGTCCCCCGCGTCCAGGAGCTCCGAGACGACACCGCTGTGCAGGGACGGCACACCGCTGGGCCGCAGCACGTCCCGGCCGTCCTCGTCCGGCGCCAGCTCCATCTGCTGGATGAGCAGCGGCGCCAGCTCCACCGCCGCGCGCCGCCCCCGGCCCCCGTCCCGCGAGGGCAGGGTGATCGCCGGATACCCGTACCAGTACTCCTGCCGCGTCCCCGCCTCGGCGCCCGCGCCGGTCCGCCCCTCCTGCGGGCGGGGCAGCGCACCGGGCGCGACGATGTGCGCGCCGCGGCCCGACTGGACGGTCTCCTCCCCTTGGGCCAGCAGGAAGTACTTCTCGCCCCGGCCGCCGTCCCGGTCGGGCCGCATCCCGGCCGCCGCCTGCGCGGTGAGGCAGTCCGCGTAGTACCGCAGCAGCCGCTGCCGGTCGACTCCGTCCCGTTCGTCCGCCTCGGCCAGCTCCCGGGCCTTCGCCAGCGCGGGGGAGCGCCGGGCGGCCTCGGTGGCGTCGTGGGGGAGCGGGGCGAGCCGCACCGGCCGCGCCACCGACCGGGCGAAGGGAAGACTCCGGGTGGCCCGGAACGTGGACTTGGTGGGCCGCTGCTCCTCCGGCACGCCGGCGCGGGTCATCTGGGCGGTCAGATAGTCGAAGAGGTCGTCCGGGGTGATCCAGCCGCCGTCCTTGATCCGGCCGTTGCGCAGCCCCTCGACGATCTCACCGGTGAACCGGGAGGTGCCGAGACCCGACCCGGGCGGCGCCATCGCGGAGGCCGCCTGGAGCGCGTCGGACGCGGTGATGAAGTACACGCCGGTCGGCCGCAGCAGGGTGCTCGGCACGGGCCGGTCCGGTTCCTCCGACGGCCCTTTGGCGGTCCAGCCCTGGACGACGGAACCGCTGGAGCAGCAGTCCAGCAGGACCACCTTGGAGGCGGCCCGGCAGGACTGGAGCATCCGCTCCAGGAACTCCGCCGGCACGGCCGTCCCCGGCAGGTCGGCCGGGTCGGTGTCCCGGGTCAGGAAATACAGCTGGCCGTCCTGCTCGCAGAACTCGCCGTGCCCGCTGAAGTAGAGCAGCGCGGTCTCACTGGGCTGCCGGGCCTCCAGGAACGTCTCGACGGCGTGCAGCATCTCGGCGCGCGTCGGCTCGGGGGCCAGCGCGCACTCGTTGTACATGCCGATCTCGGTGTTCTCCAGGACCGCCCGCATGTAGTGCAGATCGGCCCGTACGGCGGGGAGGTCGGCGTACGTCTCGCTGTCGTACGTGGAGACGCCGACGAGCAGGGCGTGCCGGTCGTTGTCGGTCATCGCCGCTCAGCCCGCCGTCGTGCCGTCGTCGCCGTTCTGCGTGCCGTCCGGCTCCTGCGCGAGGAACCGCTCGATCAGCGTGTCGTCCTCGCGGGCCTCCTTGCCGGTGAGGTGCAGGGTGGCTCCGTCGGGCCGCTTGACCACGATGGTGCGCTGCGGGATCCGCGCCAGCCATGTCTGCACCAGCGCGACGGCGAACGAACCGGCGCCCAGCAGCAGTCCGACGGTCTCGGCGGACGGCCCGCCCTTGTCGCAGGACCCCGCCGGCCTGCCGGGTGCGGGCAGGTCCAGCCTGGCCGTGGGGTCCGCCTCGGCGAGCGCGGCGAGGAGTTCGCGTGCTTCCTTGCGGGCGCGCAGCGGATCGTCGTCGATGACGGAGACGCGGTACCCGGTGTGGTTGTCGTGCATGGCGGTGTCGTGCATGGCGGTGTCGTGCTCCCCCTGGACTCACCGGCTTCTTGCCGGGCGAACGACACTATCGCCCGGCACCGGCACCGCGGTTCCCGGACGGCCTCTTTTCTCACAGAGCCCGCCCGGAACCGATGTCCAGGACGCTCAGCCCGCAGCCGCCCCCGCCGCGTCCGCCAGGACGTCCGAGACCTCCTTCCACACCGGCAGGGGAGTCGTCAACGGGGGGAAGAACTTGAGGACTTGGCCGTTGCCTGAGGTCTCGGCGATGATGCCCTCGGCGAACAGGGCCTTCTGGGTCGCCTCCGCCACCCCGGCGTCCGCGAAGCGCAGACCGCTCATCGCGCCCTTGCCGGCGGGCTGGGCGGTGCCCGGCGGGAGGGCCGCCGAGACGGTCGTGACCGTCGTGCGGATCGCCGCCGTCAGCTCCGTGACCTGGGCCGTGAACGTGGGGTCCGTCCAGTGGTCCAGGGCCGCCGAACCCGCGACGAACGCCAGGTTGTGGCCCCGGAAGGTGCCGTTGTGCTCACCCGGCGCCCACTGGTCCAGCTCCCGCCGGATCAGCAGCGCCGCCAGCGGAAGACCCATCCCGCTGAGCGACTTGGACAGACAGACCAGGTCGGGGCGCAGAGCCGGGGTGTCCTCGAAGCTGAAGAAGGTGCCCGTGCGCCCGCAGCCCGCCTGGATGTCGTCGACGATCACCAACGCGCCCGCGGAGTCGGCGAGTTCACGCACCCGGGTCAGCCAGGCGGGCGGCGCGGCGTGCAGTCCGCCCTCGCCCTGGACCGTCTCCAGCAGCACCGCCGCCGCAGGCTGCGCCGCCAGCGCCTGGGCCAGCGCGTCCGCGTCGCCGTACGGCACGATCGTCACGTCCCGCAGCTCGACCCCCGCCGCGCCGCGCAGCAGGGGCGCGGACGTGGTGGCGAGCGCGCCCAGGGAGACGCCGTGGAAACCGCCCGTGAAGGCGATCACTTGGGTGCGCCCGGTCACCTTGCGGGCCAGCTTCAGCGCCGCCTCCACCGCCAACGTGCCCGCCGGGCCCGGGAATTGCACGACGTAGTCGCCCAACCCCCTAGGTTCCAGGACCAGTCGGGCGAACCGGTCCAGGAACTCCGCCTTGGCCGTCGTATGCAGGTCCAGCGAGTGGACCGGCCCGCCGGACGTCAGGTACGACACCACCCGCTCCACCATCTCCGGTGGATTGTGGCCGTAGTTGAGCGCGCCCGCGCCGCACAGCAGGTCGATGTAGCGGCGCCCCTCCTCGTCCCACAGGAGATGCCCCTGGGCCCGCTCGAAGACCACCGGGAAGCTCCGGCAGTAGCTGCGTACGTTGGACTCGTGCCGCTCGAACACCGCGCGCGAGGTCATGGTCCGGTATCCCCTCTCGGTCGCGCTCACTTGACCAGCACCGTGCCGTCGCCCGGCCGGTGGTCGCGCGAGCGGCGCAGATCGCGGAAGGCGAACGTGCGCTGGAGCCAGCGGTCCTGGCCGTCGTAACGCGGGGTGAACGCCGAACGGCCGTGCATGGTCACGCGGTTGTCGACGATCGCCAGGTCCCCGGAGCGCAGCAGCACCCCGTCGAACGTCGCGTGCACCACCTCCGACAGCTCCGCCAGCGCCGCCCGCGCCGCGTCGCTCGTCCCCCGCGTCGCCGCCTCGTCGAAGCACAGGTCCGGGTCCTCGGGGTCACCGGTGAGGACGGCGTGCACCGTGCCCTCACCGGACCTCCCGAACGACGGCGGCGCCTGCGTCAGGAACTCCGGCCGGCCCAGCAACTCCCTTGTGGCGGGCGTCAGTCGGGGGACGACCCGGCGGGCGCAGCTGGTGCGCAGCTCCGCGATGCCCTCGTGGTCGGGGCGCAGGCACAGCAGCATCACGTAGTCGGGCCGGTGCGGGTGGAAGGCGTTCTCGGTGTGGAACGTCAGCTCCACCGAGCCGACGTTGCCCTGCACCTCCTCCTGTCCCGGCACCGGCACCACGTCCTGGACCAGCGCCCCCGACTTCTCGGCGGCGAACGCGGCCGGATCGCCGAGCCCGGCCGCGAACATCAGCAGCAGCGCCGCCGGCAGCGCCGGAACCCGCTGCACCGAACCCTTCACCATCGGCGTCGCGGACAGCTCAGGCAGGGGCAGCCCGCGCACGACCAGCGCCCCGCCCGGACCCGAGTCCCGGCGGAACTCCCTTGTCCTCCGGCGCAGTTCGGCCGGCGCGTCCTCCCAGGCGTGCCGGGCCCGCGCGATCCACTCGGGGTCGTCGACCCGCTCGCCCGCCCGGTCCAGCAGCTCACGCGCCACCAGTTCGAGCGCGGCCCGGTCGGCGGCGCGCAGCGCGTCGCCGGCCTCTACGGCTACCGTCGTCATCTCGCTTCTCTCCTCCTGCTCGTCGCCGGCTCAGGCGCCCATGGCGCGGACGAGGCTGCTCGGGCGCAGGTCGGTCCACTCGCGCTCGACGTACTCCAGGCAGGCGGCGCGGCTCCCGGGGCCGAAAGCGGTGTTCCAGCCGGCCGGGATCTGCGCGAAGTCCGGCCACAGGGAGTGCTGGTTCTCCTCGTTGACCAGCACCCGGAAGACGCCGTCGGGGTTCTCGAAGGGGTTCGTCATGGCTGATCAGTTCCTTTTCGGGTCGTTCGGGTTGCGCAGGAGCGCGGCCACCGCGCGGCCGACGGTCTCCGCCGACGGGCCGAGCAGCATGTCGAGATGGGCGACGTCGAGGTCATGGACGTCGACCGTCCCGGTCACATGGGGCGCCCAGTCGGCCGGGTCGAGCAGGGGCTCGCCGGGGGCGCTGGGGCGCAGGGCGTGGAAGAGCACGGCGTCGCCGTCGTAGACACGCGGCACGTGCCGCAGCGTCACCCGCCGGATGTGCGCGCCGACCCGCACCAGGTCCGCGCGCAGCTCCTGGGTGAGCAGCACCGGCCCGTCCTCCGGGATCGGCACATGGTCGCGCAGCTCCTGCTCGGTCGGCTCCACGCCGTCGTGGTCGATGTGCGGCAGGTGTGTGTCCAGCAGGATCAGCGACTCGACGGTCTGCCCGGCTTCCTGGAGCAGTACGGCGACCTCATGGGCGAGCAGCCCGCCCGACGAGCAGCCCAGCAGCCGGTACGGTCCCGACGGCCAGGCCTCGCGGATCAGTCGGACATAGTCCTGGGCCATCTCCGCGAGGCTGCCCGGGAGTTGCCCGGCGCCGTCGAGTCCGGCGGCCTGCACCGCGTACAGCGGGGTGTCCTCGTCGAGGTGCGGGCCGAGCACCGCGTAGCACCAGCCGATGCCGTCCACATGGTGCAGGCAGAACAACGGGGTGCCGGACGCCTTCGCGCCGCGCAGCGGCAGCAGCGGCGCCAGCGCGTCCTCGTCGCCCTCGGTCACCGGGGCGGCGAGGCGTTCGGCGAGCGCGGCCGGCGTCGACGCCTCGAAGAGGAGCCGCACCGACGCGCGGGCGCCGAGCTCCTCCCGGATCCGCGCGATCAGCTTCGTCCCGAGCAGCGAGTGACCGCCCAGCCGGAAGAAGTCGTCGTCGGCCGAGAGCTCCGCGACCCCGAGCACCTCCGCGAACAGGGCGCACAGCGCGGCCTCTTGAGGCGTACGCGGAGCCCGCCCGGCCCCGGCCGCCGCGTCCGGCGGGGCCGGGAGAGCACGGCGGTCGAGCTTGCCGTTGGCGTTCAGCGGGATCGCGCCGACCTCCACGAACGCGGAGGGGACGAGGTGGGAGGGGAGGGTGGCGGCGAGCCGGGAGCGGAGGGCTTCCAGGTCGAGCGGTACGGATACGACGGTGCCGGTCGCCGTCGCTTCGGGCGCCGAGGTCTCGGGGACGACGTACGCCACCAGCCGCACATCCCCCACCCGGTCCTCGCGGGCGATCACCGCCGCCCGCGCCACCCCCTCCAGCGCCGTCAGCGCCGCCTCGATCTCGCCCGGCTCGATCCGGTAACCCCGGACCTTGACCTGGTCGTCGACGCGGCCCGCGTACTCCAGGACCCCGTCCCGGTTCCAGCGCGCCCGGTCGCCCACCCGGTACATCCGGGCGCCCGCCGGGCCGTACGGATCGGCGACGAACCGTTCCGCGCTCTGCCCCGGACGGCCCGCGTAGCCGCGCGCGACCCCGGCGCCGGCGAGGTACAGCTCGCCCCACACGCCGTCGGGGACGGGCTGGAGCCGGCCGTCGAGGACGTACACGCGCGCGCCCCCGATGGGCCGGCCGATCGGTACGGGCCCCGCGGCGAGGGGGTCGGACGGCTCCAGGCGGTGCACGACGCAGCCGACCGTCGCCTCCGTCGGACCGTACTCGTTGATCACCACGGCCCCGGGGTGCCGCTCGCGCCACGCCTGGAGGGCCGTGCCGTCGAGGGACTCGCCGCCGATCACCAGGTCGCGGGCGTCGCTCACCCGGTCGGGCAGCGACTCCAGCAGCTTCAGGTGGCTCGGGGTGACCTTGAGCAGATCCGGGGTGGGCGTGTCGGCGTCGAGGTCCGCGAACCGCACCCGGCCGCCCGTGACCAGCGGGGTGAACAGGGTCGTCACCGGCATGTCGAAGGCGAGCGAGGTGTGGACGAGGGATTCGCCCGCCGCGGCCGGGTACATCGCCGCGGCCTCGGTCAAGTAGGCGGCGAGGGAGGCGTGTTCGACGACGACACCCTTGGGGCGGCCGGTCGAGCCGGAGGTGTAGATGAGGTAGGCGGCCTGGCGGGGGTGCACCTGGATGCCGGGCAGGCCGGCGGAGGCGTCGGCGGGGGAGTCGCCTGTGAGGCCGTTTGAATTTGACAGGCCCGCCAGTACCCCCTCGTCCAGCACGATCCCCGCCCCCGCGTCCGCCACGAGCGCGTCGATCCGCGCCTGCGGGTTCGCCGGGTCGATCGGCAGATAGGCGGCCCCCGTCCGCAGCACCGCGAGCAGCGCCACGACCACCTCCGGCCGGCGCGGCAGCACCACGGCCACCACACCCTCCGGACCGGCTCCGAGCGAGACCAGATGCCGCGCGAGTTGCCCCGCCCGCCGGTCCAGCTCGGCGTACGTCAGCGCCGAGCCGCCGCCCACGACAGCCACGGCGTCCGGCGTACGCGCCACCTGCGCGGCGAACATCTCCGGCAACGACCCACCGGACGACGGCCGTTGGACCCCGACCCCACGGGCCAGCACGTCCGCGCGCTCGGCGCCGGTCAGCAGCGGCAGCGCGTGCAGCGTGCGCGCCGGATCGGCCGTCACCTCCTGAAGGAGCCGCAGCCAGCGCGCGGCCACGCTCTCGGCGGTGGCCCGGTCGAAGAGGTCGGTGGCGTACTCGACCCAGCCGTGCCAGCCGCCGTCCGCGCTCTCGGACAGCGTCAGCGACAGGTCGAACTTGGCCCGCTCGCCCGGCACTTCACCCAGGGTGACCTCAAGTCCCGGCAGTTCGGGGGCCAGTGCTTCCTGATTGACCGTCAGCATGACCTGGAACAGCGGGTGCCGGTCCCGGGAGCGGGCCGGGTTGAGGACCTCGACCAGCTGCTCGAACGGCACGTCCGTGTGGTCGTACGCGGCCACGTCCGCCGTGCGGACCCGGTCGAGGAGTTCCTCGAAGGTGGGGTCGCCGGAGGCATCGGCGCGCAGGACCAGGGTGCCCGCGAAGAGACCGACCAGATGCTCCAGCGCGGTGTCGGGGCGGCCCTCGACGGGGGTGCCGACGACGATGTCGTCGCCCGCGCCGAGCCGGTTCAGCAGGGTGACGAGGGTGGCGTGCGCCACCATGAAGGCGCTGGCGCCCCGGTCGCGGCCCAGGGTCTCGGCGTGGGCGCGCAGGGCGGCCGGGACCGTGAAGGACACCGTGTCGCCGCGCTGGGAGGCGACGGCGGGCCGGGGCCGGTCGGTGGGCAGCTCGATCTGGTCGGGGATCCCGGCCAGCTCCTTCGTCCAGAACTCGACCCGGTCGGCGGGCAGTTCACGCTCCCACAGCGCGTAGTCGGCGTACTGCACCGGCAGCGGCGCCCAGTTCGGCGCGTGGCCGGCGAGCCGGGCGGCGTACGCGGTGGACAGGTCGCCGGCGAGCGGGCGCATGGAGGCGCCGTCGCCCGCGATGTGGTGCAGCAGGAGCAGCAGGGCGTGTTCGCGCTCCCCGTCGGTGAACAGGACCGCGCGGATGGGCAGATGGTGGTCGAGCGAGAACGGCATCGCGGCGGCCTCGGCGAGCCCGGCGGCGAACTCGCCGGGCGCGTACGCCCGTACCGCGAACCGGGGTTCGGTGTCGAGGACCACCTGGTGCGGGCCCTCGGGCCCCTCGGCGATCACCGTCCGCAGCACCTCGTGCCGCCGCACCACGTCCCCGAACGCCTCCCGCAGCGCGTCCCGGTCGAGAGCGCCGGTCATGCGCAGGACGACGGGGATGGTGTACGTCTGCGCCTGGCCGTCGAGCCGGTCGAGGAACCACATCCGCCGCTGCGCCGCCGACAGCGGCACGTGGGCGGGGCGTTCACGCCGGACCAGCGCGGGGCGCGCGGTGATCGTGGTGCGCTCGGACAGGAGCTGCGCGAGCGCCGCGACCGTCGTGTGCTCGAAGGCCTCCCGGACGGAGAGTTCGGCGCCGAGGTCGGCGCGGACGCGGTTGACCAGGCGGGCGACGAGCAGGGAGTGGCCGCCGAGGCGGAAGAAGTCGTCGTCCGCGCCCGGGGCGGGCACGCCGAGGACAGCCGCGAAGAGGTCCGCGACCCGGCGTTCCAGACCCTCGGCCGGCGGACGTCCCGAGGTGTCGGCGGCCGGGGCGGGCAGCGCCTTGCGGGCGATCTTGCCGTTGCCGGTCAGCGGGAGGGCGTCCATGACGACGAACGCGGCCGGGACCATGTAGTCGGGCAGCGCCTTGGCCGCCGCCTCCCGCAGGCTCTCCGTCGAGCCCGAGTGGCCGACGACGTAGGCGACCAGCCGCTTGTCGCCGGGGACGTCCTCGCGGACCACCACGGCGGCGGCGCCGATACCGGGCTGGGCCGTCAACACGGCCTCCACCTCGCCGAGTTCGATCCGGAAACCGCGGATCTTGACCTGGTCGTCGACCCGGCTGACGAACTCCAGCCGGCCGGCCGCCGTCCACCGCCCGAGGTCACCGGTGCGGTACATCCGCGACCCCGCGGGACCGAACGGGTCGGCGACGAAGCGGCCCGCGGTCAGCTCCGGGCGGCCGTGGTAACCCCGGGTCACGAGGTCGCCGGCGACGTACAGCTCACCGGCGGTGCCCAGCGGCGCCGGGCGCAGCAGGGCGTCCAGGACGTACATGCGGGTGTTCCAGGCCGGGGTGCCGATGGTGATCACCCCCGGCGGCACCGGGTCGCCGGGCTCGATGCGGAACAGGCTGCACCCGACGGTCGTCTCGGTCGGGCCGTACTCGTTGAGGACGGTCACCCCGGGGTGCTTGGTGCGCCAGGAGTCCAGGACGTCGCCCAGCAACGACTCGCCGCCCAGGACGAGTTGGCCGCTGGGGGAGTACTCCTCCGGGACCACGCCCAGGAGATGCAGATGGCTCGGGGTCGCCTTCACGAACGCGGGCCGGGCCACGGCCGCCTCCGGGTCGGGACCGCTCGCGCCCCACCGCACCAGCTCCAGGCAGCCGCCCGAGATCAGCGGGCCGAACAGACCGGTCGCCGTCAGGTCGAAGGCGACCGGCGAGTGCACCAGCACCCGCTCCCTGATGCTCGCGTACTCGTGCGTCGCCCACGCCAAGTAGGCGACCAGCGACCGGTGTTCGACCACGACCGCCTTGGGCCGCCCGGTCGAACCGGAGGTGAAGATGACGAACGCCGCCTGCTCGGGCCGCCGTTCGACAGCTGCCGGCTTCTCAAGAGCACCCACGGCGTCCGGGGAGACCAGTACCGCGTCCGTCAACGGCCGTACCAGATCGGCGAGTTCACCGCTGGTCACGACCGCCACCGGGGCGATGTCGGCGAGCATGAACCCGAGCCGGTCGGCCGGGTGCCCCGGGTCCATCGGCAGATAGGCCGCGCCCGTCTTCCAGATCGCCAGCAGCGTCACCGGCACGTCCTGCGACACCGGCAGCAGCACCGCCACATGCCGCTCGGGACCGGCCCCCAGCTCCATGAGCCGCGCCGCCAACCGGGAAGCGCGCGCGTCGAGTTCGGCGTACGTCAGCTCGACCCCGCCGTACGCGACGGCCAACGCGTCGGGAGTGCGGGCGACTTGGGCCTCGACGAGGTCGGTGACCGTGCCGCCGGGCACCGGGTGCGCCGTCGCGTTCCACTCCGCCAGCAGCCGCCGCTCGTCCGCGCCGACCACGTCGAACTCGCCGACGGGCAGGCCGGGTTCGGCGCTGACCGCCGCGAGCAGCGCCGTGAAGCGGTCCGCGATCCGGGCCGCCGACGAGCGGTCGAACAGGTCGGTCGCGAACTCCAGCACACCGCTCACCCCGCCCTCGGGCCGCTCGGTGAGGAAGAACGACAGGTCGAACTTGGCCGCCGGAGAGGCCACCGGACGGATCTCCGCCGTGACCCCGGGCAGCTCCACGACGACCCGCTGATCGGCGTTGTTCCAGTTCAGGTTGGTCTGGAACAGCGGGTGCCGGGCGGTCGAGCGCGTCGGGTTGACGCTCTCCACGACCCGCTCGAACGGCACGTCCTGGTGGGCGTACGCGTCCAGGTCGGCCGCCCGCGCCCGGCGCAGCACCTCCGCGAAGTCCGGGTCGCCGCCCAAGTCGGTGCGCAGCACCAGGTTGTTGGCGAAGAACCCGACCAGCGGGGCCAGCGCGTCGTCGCCCCGGTTCGCGACCGGCGAGCCGATCACGATGTCGTCACCGGCGCCGAGCCGGTGCAGCAGGGTCGCCAGCGCCGCGTGCACGACCATGAACACGGTCGTGTGATGCTCCCGCGCCAGCTTGACGAGCGTCCCGTGCACCGAAGGGGCCACCGCGAACTCCACGGTCTCGCCCCGGTGCGTCGGCACAGCGGGACGCGGCCGGTCGAAGGGCAGCTCCAGCTGCTCGGGCAGCCCCGCGAGCACCTCCTTCCAGTGCGCCGCCTGCCGCTCCAGCTCGACCTGGTCCAGCTCCCGGCGCTGCCACAGCGCGTAGTCCCCGTAACTCACCGGCAGCGGCGCCCACTTGGGCTCCTCGCCCTGCGTGCGGGCCGCGTACGCGGTCGCCAGGTCCCCGGCGAGCGGCGCCATCGACGCCCCGTCACCGGCGATGTGGTGCAGCACCAGCAGCAGCACGCACGAGCCGTCCCCCGCGTCGAACAGGGTCGCGCGCAGCGGCACGTCCCGGGTCAGGTCGAACGGCACCCGCACCTCGGCGGCCACCGCCTCCCCGACCCGGTCCGTGACCACGGTCAGCAGCGGCGGCACGGCGTCCAGGACCACCTGGTACGCGCCCTCCGCGTCCTCCGCGAACACCGTCCGCAGCGCCTCGTGCCGCCCCGCCACATCCGCCAGCGCCGCGCCCAGCGCCGCCCGGTCGACCTCACCGGTCAGCCGCAGCGACACCGGCAGGTTGTACGTCGCCGACGGCCCCTCGAACCGGTGCAGGAACCACAGCCGCTCCTGCGCGTACGACAGCGGCACCCGCCCGCCGCGCTCCCGCGCGCTCACCCCGGCCCGGCGCGGACCCGCGCCCGCCAGCCGGGACGCGAGCCGCGCCACGGTCGTCGCCTCGAACAGCACCGCCAGCTCGACGTCCACGTCCAGCGCCGCCCGGATCCGGCTCGCCAGCCGTGCCACCAGCAGCGAATGCCCGCCCAGCGCGAAGAAGTCGTCGTCCACCGAGACCCCGGGCACCCCCAGCACCTCCGCGAACAGACCGCACAGGATCTCCTCCTGCGGGGTGCGCGGAGCGCGCCCGGCCGCCGCCACGACCTCCGGCACCGGCAGCGCCTTGCGGTCCAGCTTCCCGCTCGGTGTCAGCGGCAGCGCCTCCAGACGCACCAGCTGCGCCGGCACCATGTACTCCGGCAGCCGTCCGGACAGCCGGTCGCGCACCGAGTCCGCGTCCACCTCGACGCCCGCGCGCACGGGGACGACGTACCCGACCAGCCGCTGGCCATGGACGGCGGCCGCCGCCAGCGCCACGTCCGGGTGGTCGGCCAGCGCGTCCTCGACCTCGCCCAGCTCCACGCGGAAACCGCGCAGCTTGACCTGGTTGTCGGCGCGGCCCAGATACTCCAGCTCACCGTCCGCCGTCCAGCGCGCCACGTCACCCGTGCGGTACATCCGCGCGCCCGGCGCACCGAAGGGGCTCGCCACGAACCGCTCGGCGCTCAGGGCCGGGCGGTCCAGGTAGCCGCGCGCCAACTGCACGCCCTCGACGTACAGTTCACCCGGCGCGCCCGGGGCGACCGGCGCGAGGTGGTCGTCCAGGACGTAGGCGCGGGTGTTCGCGACCGGCGGGCCGATCAGCACCGTCTCCGTGCTCGGGCCCGCGGCCCAGGTGGTGACGTCGACGGCGGCCTCCGTCGGGCCGTACGCGTTCAGCAGGACCGCGTCCGACGTGTCCTGGTGGAAGCGGCGCACCAGCTCCACCGGCAGCGCCTCGTCGCCGGAGACGACCAGGCGGACGCAGGACGGCAGCCGGGTCTCGGCCAGGTAGGCGGCCAGCATCGACGCGCTCAGGTGGACGACCGCCACCGACCGCGCGCGGATCAGCTCCTCCAGATAGCGCGGGTCGCGGTGCCCGTCGGGACGCGCCACGACCAGCGTGCCGCCCTCGGCGAGGGTCCAGAACACCTCCCACACCGACACGTCGAAACTCACCGGCGTCGACTGCAACACCCGCTCACCGGCGGCGAGTTCATGGTCGCGCTGCATCCACAGCAGCCGGTTCGCCATCCCCGCGTACGTGTTGACCGTGCCCTTGGGCCGGCCGGTCGAGCCCGAGGTGTAGATGACGTACGCCGCGCTGTCCCCGTACGCCGTCACACCCGGGTTGCGCGCCGGGCCCTCAGCGTCGGGCGCGATCCGCTCGAAGCCCTCGACGTCGCGGTCGCAGACCAGCAGCCGGGCGCCCGAGTCGGACAGGATGTACGCGATGCGGTCGGCCGGGTAGCCGGTGTCGATCGGCACGTACGCCGCGCCCGCCTTCACCACCGCCCACAGCGCGACCATCAGCTCCACCGAGCGCGGCAGCATCACCGCGACCCGCGACTCCGGGCCGACACCCCGCCCGATCAGGGCGTGCGCCAGCCGGTTCACGCGGGCGTTGAACTCGCCGTAGGAGATCTCCTCGCCCTCGAAGACGACCGCCGTCGCCGCCGGGTCCTGGGACTCCAACTGCTCAGCCAGGGAAGGCGAGTTGGTGAAGTCGACCTCTGTCGCGTTCCAGCCCGTCAGGACCTTCGCGCGGTCCTCGGCGCCCAGCACGTCCACCTCGGACAGCCGCACCGCCGGATCGGCCGTCACCGACTCCAGGACGCGGACGAAGCGGGCGGCGAAGCTCTCCGCCGTGCGCCGGTCGTACAGGTCGGCCGCGTACTCCAGGCGGCACAGCAGACCGCCGTCCTCGTGGACGTGGCAGTCGAAGTGCACGTCGAACTTGGCGGTGCCGCTGGTCACCGGGCCCGGGTCGGACGTGATGTCCGGCAGGTCGAACCGCGCCTCGGTGAGGTCCAGCCACGCCAGCATCACCTGGAAGAAGGCGTGCCGGGAGCGGGAGCGCTCCGGGTTCAGCTCCTCCACCAGCCGCTCGAACGGCACCCCTTGATGGGCGTAGGCGGCAAGACCCGTCTCACGGACGCGGACCAGCAGCTCCTCGAAGCGGGGGTCGCCGGAGGTGTCGAAGCGGTAGACGAGCGTGTTGATGAACACGCCGACGACATCGTCCAGGACCGAGTCCGGGCGGTCCGCGATGACACCGCCGAGCGGGATGTCCTCGCCCGCGCCGAGCCGCGTCAGCAGCAGCGACGCCGCCGCCTGGAGGATCATGAACGGGGTCGTGCGGGTCCGGCCCGCGAGGTCCAGCATCCGCCGGTACAGCTCCGGCGGCACCGGGAACTCGACGTGCCCGCCCCGGTGCGTGGACACGGCGGGGCGCGGCCGGTCGCCGGGGAAGGTGACCTCCGGCGGCAGCCCGTCCAGCGTCTGCCGCCAGTGCTCGATCTGCCGGGGCAGGTCCTCGGCCAGCGTCTGGCGCTGCCACAGCGCGAAGTCCGGGTACTGCACCGGCAGTTCGGCGAAGTCCGGCAGCCGCCCGGCGATCCGCGCGCGGTAGCCGGCCGTGATGTCCTGCGCCATCGGCCGCAGCGAGGCGCCGTCGGCCGCGATGTGGTGCACGACCAGCAGCAGCAGATGCTCGTCCGGGCCCACGGTGTACAGGGTCATGCGCAGCGGCACGTCCCGCGTCAGATCGAACGGGCGGGCCGCCGACGCCGCGAGGTCCGGCGTGGGGTCGTCGGGCACGACCTCCATCGCGAACGGCGTGTCCACGGGCAGCACCACCTGGTGCGGGCCCTGCTCGTCCTCCGGGTACACCGTGCGCAGCGCCTCGTGCCGGCGCACCAGATCCGCCAGCGCCCCGCCGAGGGCGTCCGCGTCCAGCGGGCCCGAAAGACGGATCGCGAGGGGGATGTTGTAGGTGCCCGAACCGCCCTGGAGCCGCTGGAGGAACCACATGCGCTCCTGCGCGAACGACAGCGGCAGCCGCTCGGGCCGCTCCTCCGCCGTGATCCCCTTCGCCTCCGGGGAGAGCCCGGCCAGCCGCTCGGCGACCCCGGCGACCGTCGGCGCCGCGAACACGTCCCGCAGCGACAGATCGACACCGAACGCGTCGCGCACGCGGTGCACGAGACGGATCATCAGGATCGAGGTGCCGCCCAGGGAGAAGAACTCGTCGTCCACGCCCACCTGTTCGACGCCGAGGACGTCGGCGACGATCACACAGAGGGCTTCTTCTTCGGGGGAGCGGGGGGTGCGGGTGATGTTGGGAAGCGGCGTGTTCGTGTCGGTGGTGGCCTGTGTCGCTTCCCCGGTCGTACCGGTGACCAGCAGCCGGTCCTGGTCGGATACCGCCGCCAACTCGCTTACGGGCGCGGCGAGTTCGGCCGAGGCGAGCAGTCCGGCGAACAGCTCCATGACCCGCCCGGCGACCTCCGCCCCGCTCAAGTGCGCCAGGCGCAGCCGCAGTTGCCCGCCCGGGAACACCGACAGGGACAGCGGATAGTGGCTGCGTTCGACGAGGTCGGCGTGGACCAGCCGCAGCCCGCCCGCCGAAAGCCCGTCGTCCATCGGGTAGTTCTCGAACGCGACGACCGTGTCGAACAGCGCGTCGAAGCCGGTCGCCCGGGTGATCTCGGCGAGCGAGGCGTGCTGGTGGGCGTCCAGGGCGAGCTGGGCCCGCTGCACCCGGGCCAGCAGCGCGGCCAGCGGCTCGTCCCGCTCGATCCGCACCCGCACCGGGAGCGTGTTGACGAACAGCCCGGTCATCGTCTCCGCGCCGGGCAGCTCGGCCGGACGGCCGGAGCGGGCGGCGCCGAACACGACGTCGTCGCGGCCGGTCAGCCCGGCGAGCAGCAGCGCCCACAGGCCCTGCACCACGGAGTTGAGGGTCAGCCCGTGCTCACGGGCCGCCGCGCCGAGCGCCGCCGTCGCCTCAGGGGACAGGGCCGTCTCGACACTCCCGTGCCCGTCCTCGGCCGCGCCGGCGGGCGCCAGCAGCGTCGGGGTGAGCCCGGCCAGCTCGGCGTTCCAGGCCCGCAGCCCGGCCGCCCGGTCCCGCCCGCCCAGCCAGGCCAGGAAGTCCCGGTAGGCGGGCGCGGCGGGCAACGGCTCCCCGCCGTACAGCGTGAACAGCTCCCGCACCAGACCCGGCAGCGACCACCCGTCGAGCAGCAGGTGGTGGTGCGTGACGACGAGCCGGTCCCCGAGCGCCGTGAACCGCACCAGCGGCGGCCGGACGACGCTGAAGCCGCGCGCCCGGTCACGGGCGAGGAAGGCGTCCAGGTCGGTGTCGTCGCGCACCTCGAACGGCACGCGGACCTCGGCCGGCACGACCTGCACGGGCGCGCCCTCGGACCGGGAGCGGAACGCGGCCCGCAGGTTGGGATGCCGGCCCAGCAGCGAGGCCGCCGCCTCCCGCATCCGCTCCGGGTCGAAGCCGCCCTCGATCTCCAGGACGAGCTGCCCGACGTACGGGTCCTGCGCCTCGTACAGCGCGAGGAACAGCAGCCCCTCCTGGAGCGGCGACAGCGGCAGCACGTCCTCGGCGCCGCGCAGCCGGTCCAGCTCGGTCTGCGTGATCCGCACCAGCGGGACGTCCGACGGGGTCAGCACTCCCTTGGTGTGCGAGGCGAGTTCGCCCAGCGCCTCGGTCCACGCCCCGGCGAGCGCCCGCACGTCGTCCTCGGTCAGGACACCTCCGGCGTACGTCCACACGGCGGTCAGCTCGCCGTCGCGGACGTGCGCGTCGACCTGGAGGGCGTGCGCGCAGGCCAGTTCGGCGTCGGCGAGCAGACCGACCTCGGCCAGCCGCCAGCCGCCCAGGTCCTGCGCGTCGAGCCGGCCCAGGTAGTTGAACGTCAGCTGCGGGGAAGGGAGTTCGGCCAGTTCGGCGTGGAGCAGGTCGTGCCCGCGCCCGCCGTCCGGTACGGCCCTCAGCTCCTCCTTGGTCCGCTTGATCAGCTCGGGTCCGGTGGCGGTCCCGGCGCCGAGGCGGACCGGGTGGACACGGGTGAACCAGCCCACGGTGGTCGTGACGTCGTACCCGTCGGGCAGCCGGTCGCGGCCGTGGCCCTCGCGGTCGACCAGGACCGGGCCCTCGCCGCGGTGGCGCTGGACGGCCACGGAGAGCGCGGCCAGCAGGATGTCGTCGGGGGTGGCCCGCCAGGCGGCGGGGAGGGTGGAGAGCACGGTTTCGGTGAGGTCGGCGGGGACGGTCACGGTCAGCGTGCGGGTGGTGCCGTGGGTGTCCCGGGCCGGGTCCAACGGGCGCTCGCCCAGCGGGAGTTCGGGCGTCGAGCGGATGTCGCGCCACAGCGTGAACTCGGCGTCGGCGTCCGTCTCGGCCAGGTGCGCGGCCCAGCGCCGCACCGAGGTCCCCTTCGGCGACAGCACCGCCTCCCGCCCCTCCGCACCGGCGGCCAGCGCCTCGGCGAGGTCGGGCAGCAGGATGCGCCAGGAGACCCCGTCGATCACCAAGTGGTGGACGACGAGCAGGAGTTGACCGGCGTCGGCCAGCCAGACCGCGCGCAGGTTCACCCCGGAGTCCGGGTCCAGCGCCCGCCGGGCCGCCTCCTTGTGCTCCTCGACGTCGTGACCGCCGGCCTGAGTCAGCACGTCACTTGCCGACAGGGCGCCCACGGGCCGGACTTCACGCCCGCGCAGCCGCAGCACGTCGTGCCGGTCCAGGACCGCCTGGAGCGCGTCGCGCAGGCTCTCGAAGGAGAGTCCCGGCGTGGTGTGCAGCAGCACCGACTGGGCGAACCCGGCCGTGGGGCCGCCGCGTTGGGCGAGGCGCCGGGACATCGGGGTGTCCGCCAGCTCGCCGACCGGGTCGTCGTCGACCGGCGCCCGGTCGGCCGTCGTGCCGACGGCCTCGGCGAGTTCCGCGATCGTCGGGTGGTCGAAGACGTCCTGCGGGGTGAGCGTGTAGCCCTCGCGGCGGGCCCGGCTGACGATCTGGATGGCGTGGATGCTGTCGGCGCCGAGCACGAACAGGTTCTCGTCCACGCCGAGTTCAGGCTTGCTCAGCAGCCCGGCGGCGATCGCGTGCAGGGTCCGCTCGGCGGCCGTGCCGGGCGCGCGGCCGGCGGCCGGGGCCTCGGGGGCGGGCAGAGCGGCGCGGTCGACCTTGCCGTTCGGGGTGACCGGGATCGCCGGGAGGACCAGCACGGCCGCCGGCACCATGTGCGCGGGCAGCGACTCGGCCAGCCGGGCACGGGGTTCGGCCTGCGGGCTGCCGGTCACATAGCCGACGAGGCGGCGGGGACTGTCGTGGACGACGACCACGGCCTGCTCGACGCCGGGCACGGCCGCGAGGACGGCCTCGATCTCGGCGGGCTCGACACGCTGGCCGTTGATCTTCACCTGGTCGTCGGCGCGGCCCGCGAACTCCAGCTCGCCGGAGGGGAGTTGGCGCACGAGGTCGCCGGTGCGGTACATGCGGGCGCCGGACGGGCCGTACGGGTCGGCGACGAACCGCTCGGCGGTCAGGGCCGGCCGGTCCAGGTAGCCGCGCGCCAACTGCACGCCCGACAGATAGAGTTCGCCGGTCGTACCGGCGGCGACCGGGTGCAGCGCCGGATCCAGCACGTAGGCGCGGGAGTCGGCGGTCGGCGTGCCGATGGTGACGGGGACGCCGGGCGCGCAGGCGTGCGAAGTGGCGGTCACCGAGAACTCGGTGGGCCCGTAGGAGTTGTGCAGTTGGGCGCCGCACACCTGGTGGAAGCGCTCGGCGAGCCCGGCGGACAGGGCCTCGCCGCCGCAACTCACCATACGCAGCTCGTCAGTCGGGATGTACTCGTCGAGGAACGGGCCCAGCATCGAGGGCACGAAGTGGATGACGGTGACCTTCTGGTCCCGCACCAGCTCGGCCAGATAGCCGGGGTCCCGGTGCCCGTCGGGGCGCGCGACCACGAGCGCAGCGCCCCGGGTGAGGGTCCAGAAGACCTCCCACACCGACACGTCGAACCCGACCGGCGTCTTGTGAACGACCCTGTCCGTAGGGGTGAGTCGGTACTCCTCCTGCATCCAGGCCAGCATGTTCCCGACACCGGCGTGCGTGACGACCGTGCCCTTGGGCCGGCCGGTCGTGCCGGAGGTGTAGATCACGTACGCCGCGCTGTCGCCGTCGGTCCGCACACCGGGGTCCGCGTCGGACTCGCCCGCGCCGAGACCGCGTACGGTCTCCTCGTCGATGACGTAAGAGGCCCGCGAGTCGGCCAGGACGTACGCGATGCGCTCGGCGGGGTAGCCGGTCTCGACCGGGACGTAGGCGGCGCCCGCCTTCAGGACCGCCCACAGGGCCACGATCAGGTCGATGGAGCGCGGAAGTCGGACGGCCACACGGGATTCGGGGCCGATGCCTTCGCCGCGCAGGGCGTGGGCCATGCGGTTGGCGCGGGCGTTCAGCTCGCCGTACGTGAGGCGCTCGCCCTCGAAGAAGACGGCCTCGGAGTCGGGGCGTTCGGCGGCGGCCGACTCCAACAGGCTGACGAGAGAAGGGGGTTGGGTGGCAGGGGCGCTTTTTTGGCCGACCTCTTCATCGAGTTCGGTGAGGCGCACGGCGCCCAGCGGCAGGTCCGGGTCGGCGGTGACGGCTTCCAGGAGGCGGACGTAGCGGTCGCGGTGGGCGACGACCGTCTCCGGGGTGAAGCGGCCCGGGTGGGCGTTCAGCATCAGCTCGATGCCGGCGCCGGCCTCCGGGTCGCCGTACGCGTGCAGCGCGAGGTCGCGGACCGGGCCCGACGCCAACTGGTGGGCCTCGGCCAGGACTTCGCCGCAGGGCAGGCGGGCGGCGGCGAACGACAGCACGTTCACCGAAGGCCCGGACATGGTCCCCGGGTGCGCGGCGGCCGACAGCTCCCGGCGCAGCTCCTCCTGCGGATGCCGCTGATGCCGCGTCGCCTCGCTCAGCCGCGCCCCGACCCGCTCCAGCAGCTGCGCGAACGTCGTCGAACCGTCGACCGCCACCCGCAGCGGCACGTCGTTGACCAGCATCGCGGGCGTCGCCAGCGCGTGCGGACCGCGCCGGGCGGCCATGAAGACGCGGACGACGACATCGCGGGCGCCCGTCACGCGGTGCGTGTAGGCGGCGACGGCCGCGATGACCGGCACCGACCAGCGGGGGCCGGCGAGTTCGCGGACCCGCTCGAAGAGGGCGGCGTCGAGCCGGCCGGGGGTGCTCGGGAGGCTGGGGGCGAGTCCGGCCGGGCCGGAACCGGAGCCGGTGGAGCGGGCGCCCAGTTCGGTGGAGTCCGGCAGATCCGCGAACTCCCCCTTCCAGTAGGCCCGGTCGCGCGCGGCGCGCGGCGAACTCCGGTAGGCGGACTCCTCGTTCAGCACCTCGCCCAGCGCGCCGAACGCCGTCGCGGCCGGCTCCGTCCCCGTGGCGAGCGCCGTGTACAGCTCCAACAGGCGGGCGCAGTGCAGGACTTGGCCGTAGCCGTCGAGGAGGATGTGGTGGTAGCGGAAGTGCACCCAGTGCCGGTCGGGGGCGAGCCTGACCAGGGTGTGGGTGAACAGGCGCGCCCCGTCGAGCGGGATCGGGCGGGCCTGCTCGGCGTCGGCCCAGGCGCGGGCGGCGGCGAGCGGGTCGGTGGCGCCGCTGACGTCCAGGTACCCCAACTCGGCCTGGATGTCGTGCACTTCCTGGGCGGGGGTCTCGCCGTCGTCGTGGAAGCGGACCCGCAGGGCCTCCGTCTCGGTCACGGACCGCCGGACCGCCCGCTCCAGCAGGGCGCGGTCGACAGGGCCCGGGACGTCGAAGTAGACGCCGCAGGTGTACAGCGGGCTGTCGGGGGCGAGGCGCTGGGCGACCCACACCCCGTGCTGGGTCGCCGTCAGCGGCAGGCCCCGGTGCGTCGCGAGGGTGTCCATGACTGCTCAGGCCTCCTGTGCGACGAGCTCGGTGAGGACCTTCGCCAGCGCGTCGATCGTGGGGTGGTCCCAGGTCAGCGCGTCGTCGACGGTGATCTCGAACTCGTCCTCGATGTCCGCCGTGATGGCCAGCGCCGTCAGCGAGTCCAGGCCGTACTCGGCCAGCGGCACCGACGTGTCGAGACCCTCCGGTGAACGCCGCAGGTAGGTCGCCACGCGGTCGGTGAGCCAGGCGTGCACGTCGGGGGAGCCAGCGGTCATGGGAGGTCTCTTTTCATGCGGGGGACGGACGAAAGTGGGAGAAAAGGGGTGCGCGTGGCGATGCGCGAGAGGAAGAAAGGCGGGTGTTTTTGAGGCGGTCCGGCTCATGGCTCCCGAAGGTGCCGTGCGGTCACAGCGCGAGCGGCCTGCCGGTCAGACCGTAGGAGCGGCCGTCGATGTGACGTGCCGTCAGTTCGGCGAGGAGCGCTTCCTCCACCGGGTCCGGCAGCGGGCCGGGGTGGGCGCCGGACGTGCGGTGCAGGGCGGCCCTGGCCCAGGCGGGGTCGGCGAGGAACGTGCCGGGGACGGCGTGGCGCCAGACCTGGAGACAGGCGGTGCGGCCGAGGAGGCGGGTGTAGCGGGCGACGAGGTCGTAGTGGCCGGGGCGGGCGTCCACGCCCAGCTCGACCGGGGACAACTCGGCGCAGCGGGCGCCCAGTCGGGCCAGCCGGAGGGAGTCGGCGCGGGCCGCGTCACGCAGGTCGGACACGTCCAGGTCCGCGTCGGCCAGCGCGTGCAGCGAGGCGCCGATGGGGTCGCGGCCGACGGCGTGCAGGGCGAGCCGGTCGAACGGCAGCGGCGGCAAGCCGGCGTCCAGCGCGAACAGTTCGGCCGGAGCCTCGGCCGTACCGCCCGGCTTGGCCCACGATCTGCGGCCCAGCAAAGGGAGTTGGGGCAGCAGGCTCATCTGGCAGGCGGCGCGCGCGATATGGCCGAAGCCGACCGGCGCGAGGTCGCGCAGCAGCTTCTGGAACAGCCCCGTCGGCCCCTCGCGGAGATAGAAGTGCGCGCCCAGCAGCTCGGCCAGCCGGTCCATCGCGTCCAGCAGCAGCTTCGACACCTCGAACTTCACCGCCGACGCGTACACGCTCGCCGCCTGCGGGACGAGGTGCAGCGCGCGGGCCCCGACCGCCGACAGCGCCTCCGCGCGCAGCAGGTCGGCGAAGACACCGGCCAGCGTCGAGCGGACGTGCGGGATGTCCATCGCCGTCGCCTCGTACAGCTGACGCCGCGTCAAGTGCCGTACGGCGATGCGCAGTCCGGTGTCCAGGATGCCGGTCATCATGGCGGGCAGGACGGTACGCGTGGTCTGGAGCGCCTTGAGCGCGCTCTCCAGCCCCGACCCGGTGGGACCGAGCACCGCCCTCGCGGCCACCGGCAGCCGATCGAAGACGAGCCCGCCGAGCTGGACGCCGCGCATACCGACGGTGCCGAACCGGGGGAGGTCGGTGACCTTCGCCCGGTCGGAGTCGGTGCGGTCCACGAGGAGCAGGGAGTGGCTGCGGGGGCCGGGGCGGGGGTCGTTACGGGCGAGGACGACGAGGGCGTCGGCGCGGGAGATGTTGGTGACGACCTCTTTGCGGCCGGTGAGGAGGAAGTCGGTGTCGGGGCAGGGGAATCGGACGGGTTCGGCCGCGAACTCCGTCCCCGCCATGTCGTTGCCGTGCGCCAGCTCGTGGAACGCGATCGCGATCCGCCGTCCCGCCAGCAGCGTCTTTGCCGCGTGCGCGGTCTGCCCCTTGTCGCCTGCCGTCCAGATGGTGACGCCCGCGATGAGCGAGCTGGCGCCGTGGCCGAGGCCCAGCGCGGGGTCGCGGCGGTACACCGAGCGCATGACCTCGACCAGGTGGTCGGCGCGGGCGAGCCGGCCGCCGAGCGCCTGCGGCACGAACTCCGCGTTCAGGCCGTACGCGTGGAGCGTGTCCTCACCGGCCGCCAGCATCTCCGCGCGTTCGTCGGCGGCGAGGATCGCGGCGGCGCCGGTGGGGTTGGCATCGTTGTCCAGGGCGCCGAGGAGCCGGTCCAGGGTGTCGGCCCGGGCGGGGGAGAGGCCGTGGTCGTCAGGGGTCTCCTGAGGGGGCGCGTCCGGTCCGGCGGGGTGCTGCCGGGTGATGTCCCGTTCGGCGGTGTCGTGCGGTGCGTGAGTCACGCGAGGCCCCCCAGGAGGCTGAACTCGGGTGCGGTGCGGTCGAGGAGGACGGTGGCGAGGGCGTCGTAGACCTCGAAGTCGGCGGTCCCGGCGTCGAGTTCGGCGTCGGGCCCGGTGTCGGGCTCGGCTTCGGCCAGCAGGGCCAGGCAGGCGCGCAGCCACAGGGCGTCGGTGCCCAGGGTGCCTTCGCGCAGGGCCGGGTTGTGCTGCCAGAGCAGGAGGCAGGCGGCGTTCGCGTAGGCCCGTTCGTAGCGTTCCGCCAACGTGAAGGCGGAGCTGGGGAGTCCGCCGGCCACCGGGACGAACTCGGCGGCGTCGACGGCCAGTTGCTCAAGGCGTTCGCGCAGCCGGCCGGTGAGCGCGGGGCCCGCCTCCTCGGCCGCCGCGGGCAGGGCCTGGACCGCGCTGCACCCGCCGACGGACAGCAGCGCGAGGCGCTCCCGGTCGAAGGGCGGCAGGCCGGCGCTCAGGTCGGCGGCGGTCCGCAGCCCCTCCGTGTCCACCTTGCGCTTCTTCAACTGGCGTCCCAGACGCGGGAGTTGATTGAGGAGCGCGGCCCGGTTGACGGCCGTGCTGCCGTCGAAGATGCCGACGATGCGATGGTCGCGCTCCAGCTTGGCGAAGCCGCCGCCGGGCGGGGAGGTGAGAAAGCCCCGTACGCCGAGGAGTTCACCGATCCCGGCCAGCGTGCGCTGGGTGAGCGCGGGCACGTACGCCTTGGTCAGCGCGGAGACGACGCTCAGCTCGCCGGGCAGGGCGTGCGCCGAGCGGGTGGCGAGGACGGTGACGGCCTCCGCGACCAGCGCCGCCGCCGCTGCCCTGCCGAGCGCCCGCCGCACGTGCGGGACGGCCGACAGCCGGCGCCCGTACAGCTCGCGGCCGGTCGCGAACTCCCTTGCCAGGCGCAGCGCGTGATCGGCGGCGCCCAGCGAGAGCGACGCGCACGCGGTGCGGGTGAGCTGGAGCGACTTGAGGACGACGGGCAGTCCGCCGCCCACCTCGCCGATCAGCGCGCCGGCGCCGACGCGGGCGCCGTCGAGGGCGAAGCCGCTGATGTCGGCGCCCCGGATGCCGTGGGTGCGGACCTTCGGCAGATCCCGCCAACTCCCGGGCTGCAACTGCTTCTTGTCGACGAGGAAGAGGCTGAAGCCGCGGGCGCCGCCGGCCGGGTCGGTGCGGGCGAGGACACAGGCCAGGCCGGAGCGGGTGGCGTTGTTGATGAGCCACTTCTCCCCGTTGAGCCGCCAGCCGCCGTCCGCGATCCCGTCAAGGCCGCCGCTGCCGCCGTCCGCGTCGGCGATCCCGTCCGAACTGCCGCCGCCCGCAAGCCCGTTGCCCTCAGGCACGGCGCTCAGCTCCCCCGCCAGCAGATCCGCCCCATGCCCCCGCTCGGTGAGCCCCCAGCACACCGGGTCCCCGGCGTGTACCCGCTCCGCGAGGGCGGCCGTCTGCTCGGGGGTGCCGGCGAGCCAGACCGGGACCGAGCCGAGGAAGGTCTTGCCGTGCGCGATGGCCACGGTCAGGTCGCGGCGGGCGACCGCGCGCAACATCCCTACGGTGGTGGGGAGTTCGGCGCCGGGCAGGACGTAGTGATCGGTCAGCCCGGCCGCGTCGAGGGCGTGGACCGCGGGCCCCGGGAACTCCTCGCGCTCGTCGTGCGCGGCGAGTCGGGCAGGCGCGAAGGCGTTGGCCTCGTGGGCGGTGAGCAGGGCGTCGAACGCGGCGGGCGCGGTCGCGGTGGTCATCGGCTCTCCTCCTCCCGCTGCTCGGCGCGGGCGGCCCGGTGCCGGGTCAGGGCCTCGGTGAGCTGCGGGTCCTCGCTGAGCAGGACCGGGTCGAGCTGCTCGGTGAGGTAGAGCTCGCGCATCGCGCGGCGCTGGATCTTGCCGCTGGTGGTGCGGCGCACCGAACGCGGCCTGATCAGCGCGACGGCGCCGACGGCCACCCCGAACTCCCGTGCCGTGGACTGCTTCACGGCCGCCGCGAGCGCCACCACCCCCGCGGAGCCGGGCTGTTCACGGGTCTCGTGGACGACGATGACGACGGGCTCGGTGTCGACGTCGTCGCCGCCGACCGTGAACACCGCGCCCAGCAGCCCGTCCAACTCCTCGTGCCGCTCGCGCAGTTCGTCCTCGATGTCGTGCGGGTAGAGGTTGCGGCCCCGGACGATCAGGACGTCCTTGCGGCGCCCGGTGACGAACAGGTCGCCCTCGTACCAGCCGCCGAGGTCGCCGCTGCGCAGGAACGGGCCGCGCCCGTCGGCGGTAAGGGCGCCGAACGCCTCCTCGGTGGCGGCCTCGTTGCCCCAGTAGCCGTGCGCGACACAGGGGCCGCCGAGCCAGATCTCGCCGATCCGCCCGTCGGGCAGCACCTCGTGGGTCGCGGGGTCGACGACGATCGCCTCGGCGCCGCTGTCGGTGCCGCAGCCGGTGAGCAGCCGCGCCTCCTCGTCGCCGGCGGCCGGGGTGAGGAAGCCGCGCTCCAGGGCGTCGACGCCGACGGAGAGGTTCAGCGGGGCGCGTCCGCCGGTGCCGGAGGCCATCAGGGTGGCCTCGGCGAGCCCGTACATGGGGACCATCGCCTCAGGCTTGAACCCGGCCGGGCCGAAGCGCTGCTGGAAGCGTTCCAGGGTGGCCGCGCGGACCGGTTCGGAGCCGTTGACGGCGGCGCGCAGCCGGGAGAGGTCGAGCGTGGCCAGCTGCTCGTCGGTGGCGCGGCGGACGCAGATGTCGTAGCCGAAGTCCGGCGACGCCGTCATCTGGATGTCGAGGTCGTCCATCATGCGCAGCCACTGGAAGGGGTTGCGCAGGAAGGTCAGGGAGTCCAGCTGGGCGTAGCCGCGGCCCAGGAGGATGCCGGGGAGCATCACTCCGATGAGGCCCATGTCGTGGTAGAGCGGGATCCAACCGCCGTACCGGGACGCGGAGTCCAGGCGTAGGGCGGTGGCGATGCGCTCGCCGTTGAGGGTGAGGTTGCCGTGGCTGACCATCACGCCCTTGGGGTCCCCGGTCGAGCCGGAGGTGTACTGGAGCAGCGCGATCGAGTCCGGCGTGAGCGCGGGCGCGGTCCAGGCGGCGGGGTCGCCCGCAGCGCTGTCGGTGCGGTCGGTGCAGTGCAGCAGCAGCCCCGGGACCCCGGCCTCGGCGGCCCACTTCTCCATGGTCTGCCGGTCGTCCTCCTGGGTGAGCAGGACGCGTACGCCGGCGTCGCGGGCGATCGCGGCGAGCCGGCGGTGCTGGTGGCCGGAGCGGGCCGGTACCGGCGCGGGGACCGCGATGAGCCCGGCGTACGCACAGGCGAAAAAGGCGGTCACGAACTCAAGTCCCGGCGAGTAGACGAGGAGTACTCGCTCACCGGGCGTGTAGCGCTCCTGGAGCCACGACGCGATACGCCGGGAATGCAGGTCCAGATCGGCGTAGCTGATATTCGAAGAACGGAGTTCGGTGGAACCGGATACAAAGATTGCGGCTGTTTCGCTCGGGTCGCGAGCTACTCGTTCCCGGAGTGACGTCATCAGTTCTCGCACGTCGTCGACCGTACGCCGGGTAAAGAGCTTAACTATCAAGAAGCGCCCATCGCGAGGTCAACGTAAAGTCAAAAGATCTTGAAACATCATTGGGATGCGGACGGGTTCCAGGCGGCGTATAAACGATCTTCGTCGAGAGAAAACCCCCTGTGAGCAGCGAGTTGGTGAGTCATGCCTGCCCCTACGGCGTCGGCCGTCCTTATGCAGGGCATATACAAGAACTTCCGCGGCAATCGGGCGCTGAACGGGGTGGATCTGGAGATCGAGGCGGGTGAGGTAAGAGGACTATTGGGGCCAAATGGGGCAGGTAAGACCACGCTGGTGAGGATTCTCACGACACTTCTCCGACCAGATTCAGGTGGCGCGCAGGTAAACGGGTTCAATCTGGTGGCGGAACCCGAAAAGGTCCGCTCCACGATCGGGATGGCCGGCCAGTATTCAACGGTCGACGGAATGCTGACCGGTCAGGAAAACCTGTTTCTCGTCGCCCGGCTGCGCGGCGCGAGCCGGCGTACGGCCCGTCGAACAGCCGATGAATTGCTGGCCCGTTTCCGACTGGAAAGCGCCGCCGCCCGCCCGGCCGGCACCTACTCCGGCGGGATGCGCCGCAGACTCGACCTCGCCGCCGCCCTCGTCGGCGCCCCGCCCCTCGTCGTCCTCGACGAACCCACCACCGGACTCGACCCCGAGAGCCGCCTCGACACCTGGGACGCGGTCGCCGAACTCGCCGCCGGCGGCACCACCGTGCTGCTCACCACCCAGTACCTCGAAGAGGCCGACCGGCTCGCCGACCGCATCACCGTCATCGACCGGGGCGAGGTCATCGCCGAGGGCACCAGCGACGGACTCAAGGCCGCCGCCGGACGCCGCATCGTCCTCCACGTCGCCGACGACACCCAACTCGACGCCGCCGCAGCGGCCGTGACCCGCGCCACCGGCACCCCCGCCGAGGCCGACCGCCGCGCCCGCCGCGTCGAAGCCGTCGTCACCGACGGCCAGGCCGCCCTCGCCCGCGCCCTGACCGCGCTGGAGACCGAAGGCGTCGAGGTCCTGGAGATCGGACTCAGCCGCTCCACCCTCGACGACGTGTTCCTCGCGCTGACCTCGAAAGGGCGCCGCAAGACACCCCAGGAGATGGCCAGTTGAGCACGTACACCGTGCGGCGCCCCGACCGCCCGCAGCCGTTCGCCGTCCGCCGCCCCCCGCTCGTCGGCGCCGTCATAGAGAGCGCGGCCCTCGCCACCCGCAACCTCATCCACCTGCGCCGCAGCCCCGGCCTGCTGGTCTCCTCCCTCGTCGAACCCGTCGTCTACGCCCTGCTCATCGGCTACGTCTTCGGCAACAGCCTCGGCGGCGGCGCCTACCGGGAGTACATGGTCGCCGGACTCATCGCCCAGACCGGCGCGTTCACCACCACGTACACCACCGTCGGCCTCGCCCGGGACCTCGAACAGGGCATGGTCGACCGGTTCCGCGCCCTGCCGGTCTCCCGCGTCGCGCTGCTCCTCGGCCGGACCGTCTCCGACCTCGCCACCTCCGCCGTCAGCATCGGCGTCACCAGCCTGTGCGGACTGCTGATGGGCTGGCGCCCGCACACCGGGGTCCTCGGCGCCGCCGCCGGATACGGCCTTGTCCTGCTGTTCTCCTTCGCCATGTCCTGGGTCGGCGTCTTCGTCAGCCTCATCGCCCCCAACGTGCAGGTCGCCGCCGGACTCGGCCTGATCTGGCTGTTCCCGGCCACCTTCATCTCCTCCGGCTTCGTCTCCGGCGCCACCCTCCCCGGACCGCTCGCCACCATCGCCGCCTGGAACCCGATCACCTCCGTCGCCAACGCCCTGCGCCACCTCTTCGGCAACCAGCCCCCGCCCGGCTTCCACCTCCAGCACGCCTGGCCCGCGAGCCACCCCGTCCTCTACACCGTCGCCGCCTCCCTGCTGATGATCGCCGTCTTCACCGCCCTGTCCACCTGGCGCTACCGCACCCGCACGAGCCGCTGAGAAACAGGAACCCCCATGAACAAACTGCGGCTCGGCCTCAACCTCGCCTACTGGGCCGGCAACAACGACGCGAGCAACCTCCCCCTGGCCACCCTCGCCGAAGAACTCGGCTACGCCTGCGTCTGGGTCTCCGAGGCGTACGGCTCCGACGCCGTCACCGTCCTGTCGTACCTCGCCGCCCGCACCTCCCGCATCGACGTCGGCAGCGCCGTCCTCCAGATCCCGGCCCGCACCCCCGCCATGACCGCCATGACGGCCGCCACCCTCGACACCCTCTCGGCCGGCCGCCTGCGCCTGGGCCTCGGCGTCTCCGGACCCCAGGTCTCCGAAGGCTGGCACGGCGTACGGTTCACCGCGCCCCTCGGCCGCACCCGCGAGTACGTCGGCCTCGTCCGCCAGGCCCTGCGCCGCGAACCCCTCGAACACCAGGGGAGACACTTCACGCTCCCGCTCCCCGACGGCCCCGGCAAAGCGCTCGCCCTCACCATCCGCCCGCCGCGCGAACACCTCCCCGTCTACCTCGCCGCCCTCGGCCCCAAGAACCTCGAACTCGCCGGCGAGATCGCCGACGGCTGGCTCCCGGTGTTCCTCACCCCCGACCACGCCGAGAAGCAACTCGCCCACCTGCGCGCCGGGTTGGCGAAATCGGGGCGCACCCTCGACGACTTCGACGTCGCCCCGACCGTCCCCCTCGTCACCGGCCGCGACTGGCAGACCTGCGCCCGCCGCGTCCGCGGCTACGCCGCCCTCTACCTCGGCGGCATGGGCGGACGCGACGACAACCACTACACCCAGCTCGCCGAACGCATGGGCTACGGCGCACAGGCCCGCGCCGTCCAAGACCGCTTCCTCGGCGGCGACTTCGCGGGCGCCATGGCCGCCGTCCCGCTCGAATTCCTCGACGCCATCGCGCTGCTCGGCCCGCGCGAGCGCATCGCCGACCGCATCGCCGCGTACGCCGAAGCGGGCGTCACCACCCTCAACGTCCTGCCCGTAGGCCCCGGCCTGCCCGGCCCCGACCGCGCCGCCGAAGCCTTGCGCACGGCGCGGGAGGCGGCCGAGTCGGCCGGAGTACTCGCTGATCCCTCGCTTTAAGGAGCCCCCACGATGACCGACGACACCCCCACCCGCCTGATCTGCCTCCCCTACGCGGGCGCCGGCGCCTCCTTCTACCGCCCCTGGACCGCCCTCGCCGGCGACGGACTGGAGATCGTCCCGCTCCAGCTCCCGGGCCGCGAACGCCTCATCGACGAGGACCCCTACACCGACGCCCAGCAGGCCGTCGACGGACTCCTCGCCCAACTCGACGGCACCGGCGGCAAAGTGGCCGTCTTCGGGCACAGCCTCGGCGCGGTCCTCGCCTACGAACTCGCCCACCGCCTCGTGGCCCGCCCCGAGTTCGAACTCGTCCACCTCTTCGTGAGCGGCTCCCCCGAACCCGCCAGCGGCCGCGAACAGCACGCCACCGGCCTGACGGACGATCAATTCCTGTCTCGCGTCGGCGAGTTCGCGGGCTACCACCACCCCGCCCTCGACGACCCCGAGATGCGCGAGATGATCCTCCCCGCCCTGCGCGCCGACGTCGAGATGCACGAGGCGTACACCCCGAGCACCGACCTCCCGCTGGACGCCCCGCTGACCGTGGTGCGCGGCGAGGACGACGACCTCGTCAGCTACGACGACGCCGAGGGCTGGAGCAAGGTCGCCGGACGGGACTTCGAGCACGTCGAGGTGCCCGGCGGCCATATGTACCTGACCGACGCGGCACCGGCGCTGGTGCGGCTGATCTCGGCGACTGTGCTGTGAAGGGGCGAGTTGAGCGGGAGCGAGCGGTGAAGCGCCGAGTTGGCGGGGAGCGAGCGGTGAAGCGGCGAGTTGATGGGGAGCGAGTGGTGAAGTCCTTTTCTTCCAGGGGGGTTTCTGATGCGGCTTGACGGTAAGTCGGTGCTGGTGACGGGTGCTGCGCGGGGGTTGGGGCGGGCGATCGCGGTGGCGTGTGCGCGGGAGGGGGCGGATCTGGTGTTGCTGGACATCTGTTCTGATCTGCCGGGGGTGCCGTATCCGCTGGGTACGCGGGGGCAGTTGGAGCATACGGCCGTGCTGTGCCGGGAGGCGGGGGCGGCGGTGCTGGTGGTGGAGGCGGACATCCGGGATCTGGCGGCTGTGCGGGGGGCGGTGGTCCGGGCGGTGGAGCGGTTCGGGCGGATCGATGTGGCGGTCAACAACGCGGGGATCGCGGCGCCTTCGGGGAAGCCGGTGCATGAGATCGGGGAGGAGGAGTGGGAGCTGATGATCGATGTGGATCTGTCGGGGGCGTGGCGGGTGATCCGTGAGGTGGGGAAGGCGATGTGTGCGCGCCGGTCGGGGAGCATCGTGAATGTGGCGTCCACGGCGGGTCTGGTGGGGTACCGGCATTTCGCGGGGTATGTGGCGGCGAAGCATGCGGTGGTGGGGCTGACGAAGGCGGCCGCGCTGGATTACGGGCCGTCGAAGGTGCGGGTGAACGCGGTGTGTCCGGGTTCGGTGCGGGATGACGTGGCGGTGGAGGGGCGGATGCTGGCGGAGATCGCGCGGGCGTTGGAGGTGCCGGTGCATGAGCACGAGAGGACGTTCGTGGAGGCGCAGCCGATGAACGCGTTGATCGAGCCGGAGGACATCGCGCAGGCGGTGGTGTTCCTGGCGTCGGAGGAGTCCCGGCAGATGACGGGGTCGACGCTGACCGTGGACGGCGGCTTCAGCGTCCGCTGAACGCCTGACGATTCTCTAGGAGTTGACCGTGTCGCTCGCCGCACGTTGCCATGCCGTCCGTGTCCCCTGGGTGGAGTCCGGGGGGCTTCCGTCGGGGGTGTGGGTGGATGAGGTGCCTGTTCCTTCGACGCATCCGCTGGCGGGCCGCCGGCGGGCCGCTGAGCTTGCCCGGCCGGGGGAGGGGGTTCGGCGGGTTCTTCTGCGTTATGCCGACGGCCAGGCTGATCTGATCGCGGTCGGGCCGCGTGGGGGGTGGGATCTTGGGGCGCTGACCGGGCTGGCTGTGGGTGCTGTGGGTGAGGGGGCTGGGGAGCTGGCGGCCGGGGTGCCGGGGTCGGGGAAGCCAGCGGCTGGGGAGCCTGGATCGGGAAAGCCGGGGTCGGGGAAGCTGGCGGCTGGGGTACCGGGGTCGGGGAAGCCGGGGGTGCCGGGGGAGTTGGCCGTGTCTCCCGTGTTCCAGCCGCCGCCCGCCTGGGGTTTGGCCGACCCGGCCGCCGCTCCCGTCCCGGTGACCGAGACCCTGGCCCGTCCCGGTGACGAGCAGAGCTGGCTGGCCGCGCTGGCCGTCACCCTCCACCGCTACGACCCCACGACCGCCCCCCTGATCGGCACCGACCACGGCACGTACACGGTCGAACTCACCGGCACCCTGGGCGCGTTGAAGCCCTCCCCGGCAACGGGTCCGGTCCTGGCGGGCCTGCTCTTCACCGCCGCCGAGGAGCACCCCGGGGCCGCCGAGTACGTCCCCTGCCTGGCCCCGCCCTTCCCGCTCACCCTCTCCGTCTTCCCCGCGCAGGACGGGAGCCGGCAGCTGCGCGCCGACCACCTGGCCGGGCATGTCGCCCCCGAGATCGCCGCCCAGTTCGTCCGGCACCTCACCCACGTGCACGAGCAGATACTCGGACAGCCCCAACTCGCCTTCGACGAAGCCGAATTGTTCGACGCGGCGGAACGGGACCGGGTGATCGCGCTCGGCCGGCCGGCACGGACCGTGTCCGGCTCCGGCGCCGTCAGCATCGTCGACGCCTTCGCGCGGATCGTCGAACGGGCGCCGGAGCAGGAGGCGCTGACCGACAGCGGCGAGAGACTGACATACCGTCAACTCGATGACAGATCCTCGGAGTTGGCCGGTGGTCTGGTCCGGCGGGGGGTCGTGCCCGGGGAACGGGTGGGGGTCTGTCTGGAGCGGACCACGGAACTGGTCGTCGTACTCCTGGCCGTGCTGAAGGCCGGAGCCACTTACGTCCCCATCGACCCCGCCTACCCGGCGGAGCGGATCTCGAACACCGGGCAGGACGCGGGACTCTCGGTGGTCGTGACCCGGACGGCACGCTTCCCGGAGGGCGCCCGCTGCACACCGGTCAGCCCGGACGAACTCCGCGCGCAGTCAGCCGAGTTGACTCTGCCAGCTCCTTCGGGTGACGACCCCGCGTACGTCATCTACACCTCCGGCTCCACCGGCCGCCCCAAGGGCGTCGTGATCCCGCACCGCAACGTCCTCGCCCTGATCGACGCCACCCGCGACGAATACGGCTTCGACGGGAGTGACGTGTGGACCTGGTTCCACTCCGCCGCCTTCGACTTCTCCGTCTGGGAGATCTGGGGCTGCCTCCTGACCGGCGGACGCCTCGTCGTCGTCCCCTACTTCGTCTCCCGCGAACCCGAGACCTTCCGCGACCTGCTCGCGAACGAGAAGGTGACCGTCCTCAGCCAGACCCCCTCCGCCTTCGCCCAGCTCCTGGACACCGACCACCGCGGACTGGGGGTGCGGGCGGTGTTCTTCGGCGGCGAACCCCTCGACGCGCGGATGCTGCTGCCCTGGCTGGACCGGCATCCCGCCTGCCGGATGGTCAACATGTTCGGGATCACGGAGACGACCGTCCACGTCACCGAGCAGACCCTCACCCGAGGTCAGGCCCTCGCCGGCTCCCGCTCCGTCGGCCCGGCTCTCCCCGGCTGGCACCTCTACGTCATGGACGAACAGGGCCGCCTCCTCCCGCCCGGCGCCGCGGGCGAGATCTGCGTCGGCGGCGCCGGAGTCGCCCGCGAATACCTCGGCCGCCCCGACCTCACCGCCCAGAAATTCCGCCCCGACCCCCACACCCCCGGCCGCCTCTACCGCAGCGGCGACCTCGGCCGCCTGCGCCCCGACGGCCGCCTCGACCACCTCGGCCGCATCGACAGCCAGGTCAAAATCCGAGGCTTCCGCATCGAACTCGACGAGATCCGCAACGTCCTCCTGGAGGATCCGGCGGTCCGCGCGGCAGCGGTCGTCGTCCGCCGAGACGACCCCGCCGACGCGGCCACCGCCCGCATCGACGCCTACGTCACCCTGGAACCGGCCGGGGACACCACCGCCGTGCGGGAACGGGCCGCCGGCATCCTGCCCGACTACATGCTTCCGGCCGCGGTCACCGCACTGGAGTCCCTCCCGCTGACCGTCAACGGCAAACTCGACACCACCCGCCTCCCCGCACCGACAACACCCCGCCCGGCGGAAACCCCGCCCGCCGCCGAGGACGACGACCTCACCACCCAACTCCAGCACATCTGGAGCGAGATACTCGGCGTCCCCGTCGGAGTGGACGACGACTTCTTCGAACTTGGCGGCAACTCCCTCTTCGCGGTACGGGTGGGAGCGGCACTGCGGGCGAAGGGGCTGCCGGCGCTACGGCTGCGGGAGCTGTACCGCAACCCGACGATCAGAGGGACGGTCGCGGGGCTGCGAGGGGAGTAAAACGGCTGGGCGGGGCTGAGGTCCGGAGCCCTGGGGGCTGACCTCGGGGCTCAACTCCGCCGGCTGACGCTCTGCCTCGGCGGGCGGGGGCTGGCCTTCGGGCTCAGCCTCCGCCCGGCTTTGGACTCGGCCTGCCCGCCCGGCAGATCCTCGGCCGCAAGCCGCAAGCCGCAAGCCGCAAGCCGCAAGCCGCAAGCCGCAAGCCGCAAGCCGCAAGCCGCAAGCCGCAAGCCGCAAGCCGGCCCGGCTCAGCCCGCCAGCCCGGCGATCCTCGGCCGCCCGCCGCCCGCCGCCCGCCGCCCGCCGCCCGCCGCCCGCCGCCCGCCGCCCGGCTCTGGGCTCAGCCCGCCAGCCGGCAGATCCTCGACTGCCTGCTGCCTGCTGCCTGCTGCCTGCTGCCTGCTGCCTGCTGCCTGCTGCCCGGCTCAGCCCGCCAGCTCAGCAGACCCTCCGCCGTCCGCCGTCCGCCGTCCGCCGTCCGCCGTCCGCCGTCCGCCGCCCGGCTCTGGGCTCAGCCCGCCAGCCGGGCAACCCGGCGATCCTCGGCCGCCTGCCGCCTGCCGCCTGCCGCCTGCCGCCTGCCGCCCGGCTCAGCCCGCCAGCCGGGCCGCCCGGCAGATCCTCGACTACCTGCCGCCTGCCCCCGTCGCCAGACACCGCGCAAGACGCGAAACGCCCACGGCATACGCCGCGTGGGCTGGGTTTCGGGCTCAGCCCCGCTAGCCCGCCAGATCCTCCGCCGCCCGCCGACAGACACCGCGCAAGGAACGCGAAACGCCCACGGCATACCCCGCATGGGCTGGTCGAGTGGCGCGCGCCGGAGGCCGATGTGTCGGCCCCCGGCACGCACGCGCGGACGGAGACGATCCCGCCATGCAGGATCCGTTCGACCACCCCCTGGCCCACCCACCACCGACCCACCCGCCGCCGACTTGCACCACGGACGACCAGCCGTCGCCCCACGCCGCAGACGACCCACTGCCCGACGCCCCCCACCCGCCGCCGGCCCACGCCACGAACGACCCACCACCGACCCACCCACCACCGCCCCGCGCCACGAACGCCCCACCACCGCCCCACGCCGCAGACGCCCCCCGCCCAACACCCCCCACCCACCGCCACCCCACCCCACGAACAACCCACCACCACCCCACCCCACAGACACCCCCACCCAACACCCCCAATCACCGCCCCACCCCCACCAACTCCCTGATCCGCCCAAGCAGATCCGCCACCCCGCCCCGCCGCTGATAAGGCCGCAAATGCTGAACCGCCGCCGTCAGCCGCTGATCAGCCCGAGCGGAGTGCAGCGCCGGGTAGACATCGACCAGCGTCTGCCAGTGAGCGACAGCGGCGTCGAGGTGGCCGAGGCGCAAGTGGGTCTCGGCGAGCCGCGCGCGGGTGAGTGCGGCGGGCAGCCGTTCGGCGGGGCTGCGCAGACGTAACGAAGCGGTCAGCGCGTTGAGGGCGCCGGCGTGGTCCCCCAGCGTGGCGAGGGCCTGGGCCCGCTGGAAGTGCAGGGCGCCCGCCGGATAGCTGCTGAAGGGGCCGGGCTCGGAACCGCCCTCCGCATGGAGGTGTTCCGCGCGGACGAGCGCGGCGACGGCCGCGTGCCGGTCGTCGTGGGCGCGCTGCACGGCGAGATGGATGTGGGTGTACGCGCGCACGGCGGCCGGCGCCTTCAGCGCGTACTGGTCGGCCTGTTCGGCGAGGTGCAGCGCCGCGGGGGTGTGCCGGCCGAGGTCATGGGCATGGGCGGCGGTGGTGCGCAGCGCGATGGCGAGGGTGGCGGGATCGTCGGCGTCGGCGGCGAGGCGGGCGGCGATCTGGTGGTAGTGCTGGGCGAGGACGTGATGGGCGCTGTCGGCGCACATCGAGCCGAGCAGCAGGGCGAGTTGGGCGGTGGCGGTCAGCAGGTCGCGGTGCACCTGGGCGGTGGCCGGGCGGTGCAGGAGGGGCGCGACCTCGTGGTCGAGGTAGGCGGCGAGGGCGCTGCGCACATGCAGTCCGCCGTGCTGGTCGGCCAGAGCGGCGAACACCGAGGTCATGGCCCGCAGTTCGGCGAGGTCGCTCTCCGTGGCGCGGCGGCCGGGGCGCGCCGGCTCGGCGGGCGGCGCAGGGGCGGCGGCCTGGAGCGGCAGCGCGAGCGCGGTCGCGGTGAGGACGCCCGTACCGAGCAACGCCCGCCGGTGCGGGTCGAGTTCGGCGCGGGCGAGCTGGAGGAGTTTGCGCAGGGGATCGGCCTCCCAGGCAGGGTCCACGAGCGGGGCCGGTGCTTGGGTGAGGCCGGCCTCATGCGTCGTGATGCGCCTGCCCAGGCGACGGGAGAGACATTCCAGGATCAGGGCCGGTACGGGCGGCCGGGGCTGGGCGCCGTCCAGCCAGCGGCGCACCGTGGTGAGGTGCACGACCAGGGTCACGCCCCGTTCGGCCGCGACGTCCCGCAGCGCGGCGGCGAACTGGGAGGGGCCCCAGCCGGGCCGCCTCCAGCAGGGACGGTCGAGCCGTCGGGGTCGGAGACCTTCGCGGACAGGGTCGGGGTGTACGACGTCACGTACCGCTTGCCGTTGTAGGTGTTGACGGCCGACGGGGACACGGCGGCCGAAGCCGGCGTCGTCGGGTAGGAGTTGTAGGTGACGACCAGCTGCGGGGCGTACCCGGAGGTCGTGTAGTTCGCGGAGCGGAAACGGCGCCAGGTCGTGGAGTCGGTCTCGGTGGCCGCGCGCAGCTGGATGCCGTAGTTGGCGGAACCGTCGGCCCAGGCCTGCACGATCGACTGCATGTTCCAGTTCGACCAGGCGGCCGGGCAGGACGAGGAGTAGCCCCAGTGCCCGGTGTTGGTGGCCATGCCGGTCGTGGTCGTCGTCGGCTGGGCGGACCAGGTGACCGAGGAGGAGGACCAGGTGGAGGTGATCCGGCGGGCCTGGGTCGCGGCGCCGGTGGTGGCGCAGGTCGCGGAGTAGTAGTTGTACAGCTTCATCGTCGCGGCGGTGATGTGGGTGCCGGCGAACTTCGAGACGTCGAACTTCAGGTAGGCGCGGGCGGTGTCGCCGCCGCTGTCGTACGTACCCGACTTCAGCTCCTGCGAGGAGACCTGGGAGTCGGGGTAGTCCGGGGTCTGCACCCAGGTGTCGGTGGTGACCGCGAGGGTGGAGGTCGGGTCGACGGTCACCGGGTAGACGGCCGTGTCGAGGAAGCCGGCGTCCGGGGTGAGGACGAGGGTCTGGGAGCCGTCGCCGGCGGTCTCGACCTTCGTCGTCACCTGCTGCTGGTGCGCGGACTCGCCGGAGGCGGGGTCCTTGCTCGCGTCCCACATCATCGGCGCGGGCGCCTCGGCGACGAGGGTGCCGCCGGAATCCTTGAGGAGGAGGTGGCCGGAGTCGGCCTGCGCGAGGACAAGTCCCTTGAGGTGCAGCGGGATGCGGTAGCTGACGGCCTTGTCCGCCGGGCGGCTGTCCAGCGTGATGTTCTCCGAGAAGCCCTGCGCGAGCGCGGTCGCCGAGAGGGTCTGGCCGCCGCCGAGGTCGTAGGAGGCGGTCGCGTCCTTCACCGTCGGGGTGGGCAGCTTGTCCGTCCAGCCGAGGCCGAAGGACTCCTTGCCCTTGGTGACCGAGGCGAGAGCGGTGTCACCGCCGTTCGACACCGCGATGTCCGCCGCCGCTGCCTGGGGTTCCAGGCTCTCGCCGGTGTCGGAGAGATCGGTGTCGATGGCGTGCCAGGTGCCGTCCTGCTTCACGCGGACCGGACCCGCGTACGCCTCGGTTTGCAGGCTGCCGTCCGGCAGCGCGTAGGTCGTGGAGTCCGTCGTGCGCTCCGAGAGGACCTCGATCCTGCGGTTCTGTAGACGGGCCGTCAGGAGGGCGGAGGTGGGGTCCGCTGCCTCCGCCGCGCCGTAGTGAGGGGTCGTCGATACGCCGGCGGTCGTGGAGTCGTCCGGGAGAGCCACCGCTGTGCCGGTGCCGGCGAGGGTGAGGGCGGTTTCGGCCACGAGGACGGTCGCGGTCACCATGCCTATCGCACGTGTCCGGGAGCCGGACCGGCCGAAAAGGCTCGGTCTGGCTACATGGGGACTTTGGGGTGGCTGTGCGTGGTGTCAAGTGGGGGTAAAGGTGACCGGTGGGGGCCTGTGGTGGTTCGGGGGCTGGGCCTTTGGTGGGGTGGAAAAAGGGGGATGTTTCGCCCAGTTGCGGTGTGTGGCCGGGATTGGTCGTACCTTCGCCGCGGGTGTGACTTTGACTAAGGCTTTATGGGATATCGGCTCAATGGTGAGAAACGGATATCAAAGGTAAGTGGGGTGCGGTTGGGGTGGCCGCGCGTTGCCCGTGTCCGCGGACGGGTCGGTGTGCCCCTGCGTGCCGGGCTGTCCAAGAGCGGAAGATCTCTTTACGGTGGATGCCTGGTCAGGCTGTTGGCGAGCGGTGGAGTGAAAGGGGCGCGGTGGAAACCGAGTTGGTGGCGGTCGCGGCAGCGGCGGCGACGTCTCTGGTGAATCTGGCGGTGTCGGAGGCATGGGAGTGGGGCAGGACGCGGCTTCCCCGGCTGCTGCGCCGCCGCGGCGCCGACGACGCCGGAGAGGACCTGCGGCAACTGGCCGTGGCGCGCTCGGCGGGTGACGAGGAGACGGAGACGCTCCTGAGGGGGACCTGGCGGGACCGCATCCTGGACATCCTCACCACCGACCCCGCCCGCGGTGAGGAACTCCTGCGGCTGCTGGCCGAGCTGGACCCGGGCAACGCCCCCGTTCTGCTGAACTTCGTCTCCGGCGGGATCAACTACGGCCCGGCCTTCCAGGGTTCGGTCATCAACGGCGACATCACCTTCCAGGTCCCGGCCCCCGCCCGGGCCGACGAACGGCTGCGGCCCGACCAAGTCCCCGCGGTGACCTCCCGGTTCATCAACCGCTCGGTGGAACTCGCCCGTATCGACGAGTCGTTGGACACGTCGGAGCGAGTGGTGGCGGTCGGAGTGGTGCGGGGGATGCCCGGCATCGGCAAGTCCGCGCTGGTGCGCCGGTGGGCCCACAAGGAGCAGGCGCGTTTTCCCGACGGACAGCTCTACGTCGACTTCGGACTCCTGCACGGCACGGCACCGGCCGCGGGCGGTGATGTCTCCGAGGCGCTGGCCATGGTGCTGCGGGGCCTGGAGGTGGCCGACGAGTTCATGCCCGCCTCCCTGGCGGAGCGCATGAACTTACTCCGCTCCCGGACAGCGGGCCGGCGCCTGCTCGTCGTACTGGACGGCGTCAGCCAGCCGGCCCAGGTACGCCCGTTCATCCCGAAGGGACCCGGCAGCGTTCTGCTGGTCACCAGCCACCGCCGGCTGGGCGAACTCGCTCTGGACGGCGCCCGGCCGATCGACGTCAAGCCGCTGGACCGGCACGGCGGGCTGGCCCTGCTGTCCGACCTGTGCGGCCCGCACGCCGTGGAAGCCGACCCCGACACCGCCGGACGCCTCGTCCACCTCTGCTCCGGGATGCCTGTCGCGCTGCGGATCGCCGCCGCCCGCCTGCACGCCGAGGACGGTATGACGCCGGCGGACCTGGTGGCGGAGCTGGCGGACGAGAACGGCCGGCTCGCCGGTCTGTCCCTCGAAGAAGGAGAGCTGTCCATGTCCGCCGTACTCGGACCGTCCTACCGGATGCTGGCACCCGACGCGGCCCGGCTCTACCGGGTGCTGGGCCGGCTGCCGGCCGGCCCGGTCGATGCCGCTGTGGCCGCTGCCGCCGCCGGTATCGCCACGGCCGAGGCCCAGCGGCTGCTGGTGCGGGTCCTCGCCACCGCCCACCTGGTGGAGAAGACGCCGGACCACCGCTTCCGGATGCCCGACCTGGTCCGGCTGCACGCCCGCGAGCGGGCGGAGCAGGAGGAGGCCGCCGGTGAGCACACCGCCGTGATCCGCCGGACGGCCGAGCACTACCTGGCCCTGACCGCGTTCGCCGACCGGGCCGTCCAACGCGACCGGCTGCGGATCGCCGACCTCACCGAACTGCTGGAACGCGCCGCCGACCCGTTCGCCGCGCCCGGCGGCCCCGACCCGCTGGAGTGGCTGGACGCCGAACGCGTCATGATCCTCGCCGTCCTCCACGAGGCCGCGCGGCATGAACTGCACCACCTGGTATGGCCGTTGGCCGAGGCGTTCACGATCCTGTTCCTGCACCGCCGTCACCTGGGGCCGTGGAAGGAGTCGTCGGAACTGGGCGTGGCGGCGGCGCTGGCGGCGGGACGGTCGGCCGTCACCGCCGAGGACGTGGCGAAAGCGGCTGCCGCGGAGGCCCGTATGCGCAGCATGCTGTCGCGCCCGCTGATGGACCTGAAGGAGTACGACCGGGCGGGCGCCGAACTCGAAGCGGCCGTCGCCCGCGCCGAGGTGACCGGCGCTCTCGTTCTCCAGGCCTCGGTGCAGGAGTTCCTCGGCCGCTACCTGGACCGGACCGCCCCCGCGCGGGCGGCCGAGGTCTACCAGCGCTCCCTCCAGCTCAACATCCGGGCCGGACAGCGCCGGGGCGCGGCCATCGCGCGCTTCTTCCTCGGCTGCGCCCAGGACACCCAGGGCGAGCACGCGCAGGCGCTGGCCACCCTGAGCCAGGCCCGCACCGACCTGCTCGACGGCGACGAACCCGACGAGAGGATGGCCGCCCGGGTCACCGCCGCCCTGGGCACCGCCCACGCGCATCTCGGCGACACCGAGACGGCCGTCACCGAACTGAGCGCCGCCGCCGACACCCTGAACCGGCTCGGCGCACACCATTACGAGGCCCAGGCCCTCACCCGACTCGTCGGCATCGCCCAGGAAACCGGTGACTCCGCACAGGTACGGCAGTGGCTCACCCGGGCCCTCGCCATCCACACGGCCAACGGCAGCCCCGAGGCGGAAGCCTTGCGGGAGCGGCTGGACGCCCTGGACGACGAAGCCTGAAGCGGCTTTCGGCCCTGCGGTTCACCCGGACCGCAGGGCCGGACGGAGACGTAGACGGACGTCCTCCTCCCGCCGGTCACCGATCCTCATCCGTACCACCGCGCCGTCGAGGGGCAGCGCGCCGCGCAGACACGTATAGACGACAGCCGCAGGAAGTCCCGCGTCCGCCGCGGTCCCCGTCATAGAGGCCTCCACCACCCGCCCGTCCCGCAGCCCGACGAGAACACCGCCCCCGCGCACGGCCGTCGCCGACAGCAACGATCCCGGCAACCGGTCGAGCGTCCGCCTGATCCAGCGCAGCGCCTCGACAGCGGTGGAGGCCGGGAGGGAACGGACCACCACCGAGGCGCTTTCCAGCAGCCGGCTGTCCCGTTCGTCGTCCGTGCACGCCAGGTGGGTGAAGCGCGCCGGTGACTCCTCCGGGGCGTCCGTGATCGTGGGGAAGCGGCGTACTTCGATCACCGGGTCCCGGTCGGCGGTGGCCTGCCCGGTGACCACCTGCCAGGAAGTGGGCTCGGAACCCGGCCGCTCGGCCACCTCGACGGCCCGCGCGACGGGGGAGGGCGAGGCCGGTTCGCTGAGCCGCAGCAACTGGTACACCACCTCCCGCAGCCGGGCCAGAGCCTCGCCGCGCGCGGTGAAGGCACCGGCCGCCACGGTGTCGTACCGGCCCGGTACGTGGGTGCGCATCACCTCGTCGAGCTGGCCGGGGAGGTCGCCGTCCGCCTCGAAACGGGGAGCGCGGGCCGCGAGCGTCTCCGCCGCCGTCCCGGACACCGAGTCCTGGCCGAAGGTCCCCAGCAGGACCGGTACGCCCGTCGCGGCGCCGTACAGGGTCACCGAGCCGTGGTCGCCGATCACGGCATCGGCGGCGGCCAGGGCGGAGCGCCAGGCGTGGACCGCGGGCATCAGCATCAGGCCCCGCTCCAGGGCGTCGCCGAGCACCGCGCGCAGCTGCCAGGCGCCGTGCGCGGCCCAGACGTTGGGGTGGACGACGGCGGCGACGCGGTACTCGTCCCAGGGCAGCCCCGCCAGAAGCCGGGCGGGCAGCTGCGGGTGGCGGCCGAGCAGGGAGGTGGGGCCCCAGGTCGAGCTGACGACGACCAGGCGCTGGTGCGAGGCGATGCCCAGGGCCGTCCGGTGTGCCTCGCGATGCTGCCGGCCGGCCGTCAGTTCGTCCAGGCAGGGGTCACCGATGAGGACGGTCCGGCCGGCCGTCTTCGGCTGGGCGGCCAGCAGCTGTTCCTCCTGCGCCGGGTGCGACACCGCCAGCCAGGCGCGTCCGGCCTCCAGGAGACTGTCGGGTACGGCGCCGGAGAGCCGTTCGCGTGAACTGCGGGAGTCCGGCACGTACTTCTGGAATCCCACGCCGTGCGGCAGGACCAGCACCGGGCAGTCCCCTTCGGGGACGTCGATGTTCTCGCTCGCCGTCAGGATCAGGTCCGGGGAGATCTCCCGCAGCTGGTCCCAGGGCATGACCCGGCAGCCCGCCTCGTGGAGGAGTTCCAGGACCCCGCCGTTGAACGCCGAGCTGGGGTCGTACGCGAACACCACCGACACCCGGGCGTCGCCGCCCACGACCGGCGGCAGGGACTCCAGGACACGGACCGTCGACGTGACCGTCCGCGCGGCGACCACCAGGGTCCGCTCGCCGGGGAACGTGCTCCAGCGTGCCGCGTCCTGCCCTATGGGAGCGCGCAGGGGTGAACTACCGAACACCGCAGCCACCCCAGGCCGCTTCACTACTCAACGCGGCTCGCGGCTCGCGGCTCGCGGCTCGCGGCTCGCGGCTCGCGGCTCGCGGCTCGCGGCTCGCGGCGCGCGGCTCGCGGCTCGCGGCTCGCGGCTCGCGGCTCGCGGCTCGCGGCTCGCGGCTCGCGGCTCGCGGCCAGGTTTGCGTATCACACATAAAGGTGCAGTTCCACCTCTCCGATCGGGACCGTCTCGCTGGGCGTGAACGGATACACGGTAACCAGAGTGGTGGCCCGTCCTGAAGCGAGGCAGGGACCCGTGTCCCAGGGGGGTACGGCGTGGGGTGGCCGCGCCGCAGCAGGTCACGAAGTGCGACGGGACGGTTCAGGGCGGTTGTCGGATGGGCTTCATGTGTTTTGTGGGCCGATGGCCTGTCGCCCCCGGCCCCGAGGACATCGCCAGGAACAATCCCTTGCATGGGTGATCTCGCTGCCGAGGAAGAGATTCTGTTGTCGGTCACGGAAGCGCGTGCCCTGACGGACCGGATCCGCCGCACACTGGACGACGTCTGGGAACTGGTCCGCCGAGCCTACATGGCACGTGCCTGGCAGGCGCTCGGCCATGAGTCGTGGGACGCGTACTGCGCGGCCGAGTTCACCCGGTCCGGTATGCGACTGCCCCGCGAGAAGCGGCGGGAGGTCGTCGCGTCGCTGAGGGAGGCCGGTCTGAGCGTACGGGCCATCGCGGTGGCGACAGGCTCCGGCGTGGGCACCGTCTCCGGAGACCTCGGCAAGTGTCCGGAGATGAACACTCCGGCGATCCTCGGAGTCAACGGCAAGCGGTACGCGGGCGTCACCGTGCCCCGGCCGCAGTCCCCGCCGTTCTCGTTCCTCTGCACCAGCCTCAAGCCCGCAAGCCGCGGAGGAATCGGCGAGTCTGCTGGAAGGTCTGCTCCTGGGGCCGCAAGTGACGTATATGGAGAACTGGCCTCCGGCCGCACTGCACCGACTGGCGAGCGCGGCCCGCAGCATCGCGGAGATGGCTGAACGGACACGGCCCGGCATCCCGTCCTGAGTCCCGCCAGGCAACCGCAACGCCGGGCGGCGGTCAGGCCCAGTGGAGCGTCGGCAGGGCGATCGAGGGCGGGAGAGCCGCGAGGTATGTCAAGTCACGTGCTTCGGGCCGGAGTTCTCCCCTTCCCGCCGCACTGTCGATCGCCTTGCGCATGGTGGTGCGGGAGGGAGCGGATTCTCCCTGACGGCGCGGGCGAACTCGGGGTCGTTCGGAGCGCGCCTTCGGCAGGTCGATGGTGTGGCAGATGGCGAGGAGAACGCAGTGCAGGCCACCGTTTCGGCGTCTGCCATGAGGCTCGCCGAGAAGCGGGGCCTCAATGAGGTCCAGGTCGCTTTCTCCTGGCTGGCCTCCCGCCCTGCTGTCGCCTCGGTCATCGCCTGTGCCACTCCGGTCCGAGCGGGTCGCCGCCGCGGCCCTTGGCCGTTGGTGCCGGAGTACACAGAACATCACCCAAGGCGCCGAGGAATCCGGAGCGTTCGGCGGGACATACGCAGCGGAAGTTTTCAGCGTGCTGGCGGCAAGTAGGCGTGGGGAGCCGGAGGTCGTACAGTGCCGTGACGCACCAACTCGGCCGAGCGGAATCCTGTTCCGCGAGTCGGACTGATGGTCTCACTGCTGACGGCGGAGGTGCGCGCTCGTTTGCTGAGGCCGTCCGGCAGCGGCGTCGTCGAGCCTGCCACGGCCTGAGCGCCTTCCGCCGCGGTACTGGGGTCGGCGTGGCCGTGAAAAGGTCGGCGCCGCTCACGGGAGCACGGCGCCCGCAGATTCCGCCTTCACCACAGTTCGCCACCCGTTGCCGGCACCAGAGTGCCGCGAACTCCTCGCTCCGGATGGTCAGTTCACCGATCAGCTCGGCCAGCCGAGGATCGTGCCGATGGTTTCCCGAGATGAACCGCAGATAGGTCATGTTCGACTCCGACTCCGTGGCCCAGTCCGCGTACAACGCCCGGACGTCGTCGTCGAGAAAGTTCAACTTGATGACGTTGGAGCGCAGTTGAGCGTCGTCGGTGATGCCGAAGTCGAGATGCGGCGCGAACAGCCGGTGATAGAGCGAGTTCCAGGCGAGGATGTCGCACCGATAGTTCAGCACGGCCACCGCCACATTGCCGAGCGACGCCATCAGCATCTTGGTGCTGGGGCTCAACTGGTCGTCGTGCGGCGCCTGTTGCTGCGGATTCTGCACCGGCGTCCCGATCTTGAGCAGGTAGTCCTGTTCATCGGGGCTCAGATCCAGCGCCCGGGAGATGGAGAGCAGGACCTGCGGGGAGGCGTGCGCGGTCTGCGACTGTTCGAGCCGGGTGCAGTAGGTCTGGCTCACTCCCGCGAGAGCGGCCACCTCCTCCCTGCGCAGTCCGGGAACCCGCCGGGAGTTACTGGTGCGCAGCCCCCGCTGCTCCGGCCGGGCGCGCTCGCGCATCTGCCGCAGATAGCTGCCGAGATCCGTGTTCACGATCTGTTCCACCCTCCTCATTATGAAGTTCGCGCCGTCACGCGGCGCCGGAAGCCGCCCGCCGGCTCACCGCCCACAGCAGGAGCCCGACGGCCACCTGGCTGAACCCGGCCACCCCGACCGCGACATGGACACCGGTGACCGTGACCGCGCCCCGCCCGACGACAGCGGCGAACACCGCGCTCACCAGCGGAATCCCCACCGCGATACCGACCTGCTGGCTCTGCGTGGCCATACCGGTGGCCATGCCCTGGAGATCGGAATCGACGGACGAAGTCGCGATGACCATGAAGCACAGAGCGGCCAGCATGGAGAAGAAGGCGTTCACGAACTGGGTGGCGATCAGCGGGATCAGCCAGTACGAGTCCGAGGTCGCCCACAGCGCCGGCAGCATGAACGCACCCTGGAGGAACAGGGAGACACCGAGCATCGTGCGCGGCGAGACCTTCCGCAGGATGCGCGGACCGACCGTACCGGCGATGATCTGGCCCACCCCGATACCGAGCAGCACCAGACCGGCGACCGTCGACGACAGACCGAGCACGTTCTGGACGTACAGACCGGTGAAGAAGATCAGCGCGGCCAGGTTGCCGAAGGCGATGTCGGGCTTCTTGAGGATCCTGACCGGCACCAGCGCGTCGGCCGTACGGCTCTCCACGGCCCAGAAGGAGCCGAGCAGCAGGGCCGCGGCGCCGAGCGAGCCGCCCGAGACCAGGTCGAGGCCCTCCTCACCGACACGCGTGACCCCGTAGATAGCGGCGAAGAGACCCAGGGTGATCAGCACCGCACCGGGCAGATCGATACGGCTGCGCCGCCCGGCCCGGCTCTCGTCGACGACGGCCGGTACCACGACGATCGCCGCGACGGCGACGGGAATGTTGATGAAGAAGGCCCAGCGCCAGGAGAACACATCGGTGAGGACACCGCCGAGGACCGCGCCGACGCTGAAGCCGGAACTCATCATCACGCTGTTCAGCCCCAGCGCCCGGGTGCGCGGCGAGGGTTCGGTGAAGGCGGTGGTCAGCAGTGCGAGCGCGGCGGGCGTGACGGCGGCGGTGGCCAGCCCCTGGAGCGTACGCGCGACCAGCAGCATCGTGGGGGAGTCGGCGACGCCGCCGATCAGCGAGGAGACCGCCAGGACGGCCATCCCGGCGGTGAAGATGCGCCGGCGTCCCACATGGTCACCGACGCGGCCGAAGAACCAGAGTGCACCCGGCGGCGCACAGCGCGAACGTCGTGGTGATCCACTGGAGGCTTCCCGTCGCGAACCCGAGGGACGTGCCGACCTCGGGCAGCGCGACGTTCAGTACGGAGAAGTCCGCGGCCATCATGAACCGCGACGCCAACAGCACCACCAGGGCGGTGACCTGACGGTCTGTCATGCGGACAGTGATCGGTGGCTTGGTCGGAGCGGTATCAGCGGTAGCCATGATCCCCAGCCACTCTCAGCCCGAGCCCATCACCCCTTCACCGCCCCCGAAGTAAGCCCCTGAACGATGTACCGACTGGCAAAGGCGAACAACACCATCGTCGGCGCGATCGTCAGCACCGCCGCCGCCGACATCGACCCCCAGTCGATGTTGAAACTGGAGATGAACCCGTTCAGCGCGGTCGGTACGGTCTTGTGGGCGTCGCTGTTCATGAGGGTCACCGACAGGAACAGCTCGTTCCAGCAGTTGACGAAATTGAAGATGAACGCGGCGATGATGCCGGGCCGGACAGCGCATCCCGCCCGAGGGCGAGCTGTGCGAGGAACTGGGCGTCTCCCGGGGTTCGCTCCGCGAGGCCGTACGGATGCTCGCGGCCCTCGGGGTCATAGAGCCGCGGCACGGCTCGGGCACCTACGTCTCCCAGCTGCGCCCCGAGGACATCGTCGGCAGCCTGTCCCTCACCGTCGACCTCCTGCCGCTCGCCGGGCTGCTGGAGATGTACGAGATCCGCCGCGTCCTGGAGTCCCACGCCGCCGCACAGGCGGCGGCCCGGATGACCCCCGAGACGCTCGCCTCGCTCTTCGAGCACATCGAGGCGATGGAGTCCACCGAGGATCCGGACCGGGTCTCCGCGCTCGACCAGAGCTTCCACGCGGAGATCGCCCGCGTGGGCGGAAACCCGACGCTGGGTTCCCTGCTGGACGTGTTCCGGTCCCGGTCCCGCGCCTATCAGGTGTTCACGCTCCCCGACGGCCCGCAGATCAAGCGGGCGAGCGACGAGGACCACCGGGCGATCGCGACGGCGCTGGCGAACCGGGATCCGGTGGCGGCGGCGGGGGCGGCTTCGGCGCATGTGGCTCATACGGAGAAGTGGCTTATGGCGTTGTTGCGGGGGGAGGAGGGGGGCGTACGGGGGTAGGGCGCGGCGTCCGCGCTCCTTTCCCCGACAGCCTGCCCAAGGAATTGCGCAACATCTCCGACTGGCGCGCCAGCGTCAGCGACCGCACCCCTTGGGCATCCCCGCTCACCACCCGCTCGTGATGCCGCGCCTCCTCCGCCCGCCCTTGCGACAGCAGGACGACGGCCAGCCGCACCCGGGTCATGGCGCTGCCCCGCCGGTCCTCGGGAGCACGAGCCGCGAGGGCGCTCTCCAGCGCCCGGATTCCCTCCTGGGTGTCTCCCAGCGCGAGGAGGGTTTCGGCGCGCTGGTACTCGAAGTCGCCGCGCGCGTAGGACTCGAAGGCCAGGCAGCCACGGCCCGCCCCGGCACCGACCGCCACTTCCGCGAGGGCGAGCGCCCGCAGCGCCCCCGTCCGGTCCCCCCGGCTCGCCGCCGTCACCGCGAACTGAGCCTGTGCGAAGCCCCGTACGCCGCCCTCAGCGGACGCCGCGGCCCGGATGGCGGCGCCGGCCGCGGCGTCGGCGACGCGCATGTGGCCGAGGGCGTACGCCTGGGCGCTCAGGGTGCGTACGGCGATCACGGCCGACTCCCGGCAGCCGGCCGTCACCGCCAGTTCCCACGCCAGCAGGTAGCAGCGCTGCGCGGCGCCGTGCCGCGCGTCGTCGGCGTACATCCGGCCCAGGAGCAGGGACAGCTGGGCCGCTTCGGCGCACACCTGGTGGCGGGCCTTCCCGCTCGTCTCCCGCAGCCGCCCCCACACCGCTTCGGTGAGATACACGCGCAGCGTCTCCCGGGCGAAGCCCCCTCCCTGCGTGACCAGCGTGTGGGTGAAGAACGCCACCGAGTCCGGGGCTCCGGACGGCGAGGGCGACCCGAACTCCGCGGTGACCAGTGACCGCAGGCCCGGCCAGGTGGCGGAAGGGTGGTACGGCATGGCGCAGGACAGCCCGCGCAGCAGTTCGCCCAGACCCCGGTCCGCCTCGCCCGTCCGGGGCTGCGGGAGGGCCGGGGCGAGCGGGGCGAAGCCCGCCTGGTCCGGTGTGATCACCCGGCGCAGCCGCCGGCTCAGCGCTTCGCACACCAGCGGGACGGCCCGTTCCGCCGGGCGGCTCCCGGCGAGGCAGTGCGCCACCGACGTACGGTCGTAGCGCAGCCACAGGCCGCTCTCCCCGCCCACCGCGTTGACCGTGCGGGCAAGCCCGTCCTGGGTCCACTCGGTCTCGTCGATCAGGGCTCGCAGCCGGGTGTTCGGAACACGCGTCCGCGCCATTCAGTCCTCCAGGAAACCGGCTCGGCGCTGTCCGCTTTTCGGCCTGCGCCGGCCAACGCTCAACATGTTCAACACCATGCCGTGCCCTCAGAACCGAGTTCCGGCGGGGCCGCGCGAAAAAATCGATCAGCATCTGCGGTGAACGGAATTACCCCTCCGCCGAAAGGGCCGCACCGAGATGATCGACCCGTTCGACTTCCCTTCCACGCAAACACTCCCGTCCGGCGCCGGTCCGACGCGACCTCTCGGGGAAAGATACGGCACCGACGATCCCCCGCATCATTTCCCCGATTTTCCTCATGCCCAGGAGAATCCGGGTACGGCGGCACCGGCGAACGTTTTCCCCACGCCATGACCTCCCTCACCGCCGCGCTCGCCGAAGCCCGGACCCAGGGACGTGCCGCACTGATCGGCTACCTGCCCGCCGGCTTTCCCGACGTACCGTCCTCGGTCGCCGCCCTGCTCGCGATGGCCAAGAGCGGGGTGGACATCGTCGAAGTCGGCTTCCCCTCGCGCGAGACCCCTCTGGACGGCCCCGTCATCGCCGGCGCCTGCCGCGCGGCCGTGGCCGGCGGGGTGCGGCCGGGCGATGTCTTCGGCGCGATCGAGCAGTTGGCGTACGCGGGTGTCCCGACGGTGTGCATGGCGTACCGGGAGACCGTGGCCCGGTACGGTCCGCAGCGCTTCGCCAAGGAGCTCGCCACGGCCGGCGCGAGCGGGCTCCTCACCCCGGACCTGCCCGCCGACGCCACCCGCGGCTGGGCCGCCGTCACCGCGGAACACGGCTTGAGCAGCGTCTTCCTGGCACCCCATGGCGTCAGCGACGAACACCTGGCACTGATCGGGGCGGAGGGCGACGGGTTCGTCTACGTCACAGCCGCGCAAGGGCCGACGGGGGTGCCCGGCATCGCGCACGACCGGGCGGAGCAACTGGTCCACCGGGTCCGCGCCGCCGCCGGCCTCCCGGCGTGCGCGGGCATCGGCATCTCGACGCCCGCCCAGGCGGCTCGGGTCGCGAGGTACGCGGACGGGGTGATCGTCGGGACCGCGTTCGTCCGGTGTCTCGCCGACGCCCCCGACGCGGCGACGGGCGTCGGAGGTGTGCGTGCCTTGGCGCGGGCACTGTCCGGAGCGGTTCGCCCTGCGCGGGTCGACGCCGGCGGGCTGCCGGGGCCGCGCGCGGAGCCGGAGATACAGCGACTCGTTGAAGGCAAGGCGCCTCGTCGGCCTGACGGTCACTCGACAGGGTGGCGTCCGTGGTGACATCACGCGCGGTCGCGGAGTCCTCGAAAGTGACCGCCTCCCGAGGAACGACGCCCAGGCGCCGGCACGCCTCCAGGTAGACGTCGGGGGCCGGTTTCGGGCGCGGGACGTCATCGCCGCTGACGACGGCGGACAGCAGGCCGACGCCCCCGAGTCCGCCCAGCGTGGCGTGCAGGACACCGCTCGGCGCGTTGCTCGCGACGGCCGTCGGGATGTGCTGCTCGGCCAGATACCCGCACAGCTCGCGCCCGCACGCCGGCGATGTCCCGGTAGGACTTGCCGACAGTCAGCTCCACGTGTTCGCCGGTGAAAGCCACCCCCTATCGCGCCAGCACCTTCTGTTTCGCGCGGGTGAACACCACGGCCGTTGGCCGGGACAGTTCTGTTCCGGCCGTACATCCTGGGAGCCCTTTGAAGAAATTAATTCGGTGAGCATATTCCCGACCCGGCGATGAATATGCGTCCGGAAACCATGGACGGCAATACCGCCGAATTATTTTCCTTTTTTCCTGATCGCTCGACCGGACCGGTGAGCCCCGGTGCCTCGAACGGGCTGACTTCCGGTGTCGCCCCAGGTGGTGTCCGTCCCGGGTGCTGTGATGACCGCGGCCGTTCGGTGTGTGCGGTGGCGGAAATCAGGGGACTCGGAAAGAGGCAGTGATGCTGAGAGGCATGTTCATGGCGCCCGACCCCGGGCGGCTGCGGCTGCGTTTCGCCGCTCGGGCCGTTCTCGGCATGGGTGCGGCCACGGGACTGTGCGGCCTCGCCGGCTACGGCCTGGACGCCACGATCCTGGGCGGGCTCGCCGCGCTGATCTCGCTGCTCGTGATCATCGAGGGGAGCGTGCGCGAGCAGGCCGTCACCACCGCGCTGGTCCCCGTCGCCGCGCTGCCCGCGCTCACCGCGGCGGCTCTGCTGCACGACCGGAGCGGACCGCGTGACCTGGTCTTTCTCGCCGTCGTCGGAGCCGGCGTCTACGCCCGCCGGTGGGGTCCGCGCGGCCACTGCCTCGGCGTGCTGGCGTTCCTGATGTTCTTCGGCGCCCAGTTCCTGCACGCCGTCCCCGGCCGGCTGCCGGTCCTGTGCGCCGCCGTGCTGCTGTCCCTCGCGGGGGCGGCGGCGGTCCGGTTCGGGGTGTGGTGCTACGAGCGCGGGCTGCCGCGGGTCAGCGTGCCGGCCCCGCCCGGCGGCAGCGGTCTGGCCCGTACGACCACCCGGCAGGCGCTCCAGGCCACCGTGGGCGCGGCGTTCGCGCTGCACGCCGGGCGGGTGGTGTCCGGACAGCGCTGGTACTGGGCGGTCGCCGCCACCTGGTGGATCTTCGTCAACACCGCATCCCGGGGCGAGACCCTCGTACGCGGCTTCCGCCGGCTTCTCGGCACGCTGCTCGGCGCGGCGCTGTGCCTGCTCGTCGCCGTCCCCCTGCACGGCGCCCCGGTTCCGTCGGCCGTTCTCGCCGCCGTCTGTGTCTTCGGGGTCTTCTACAGCTTCGCCGTCTCCTACACCTGGGCGGTTCTCTGGGTCACACTGCTCGTCGGCTCCCTCTACGGTGTGCTGGGCATCCTCAGCCCCGGCCTGCTCGCGCTGCGGCTCGCCGAGACCGGGGTCGGCGCGCTCGGGGCCGCGCTGGGGGTGCTGCTCGTCCTGCCGGTCACCACCCGTACGGTCTCCGACAGCTGGATCCGCCAGGCGGCACACGCCGTGCAGGTCTGCACCGCCGAGGCGACGGCCCGGCTGCGGGGCGACCTCCGCGCGGACCCCGAGACGCGGGTCCGCGAACTGAACCACCTGCTCGCCCGGGTCCGCCACTCCGTCGCCCCGCTGGTCCATCCGCTGAACCCGATGCGCCGGCGCAAGCTGCGGGCCCGGCGGGTGCTGGCCCAACTCGACGACTGCGCCCGGGAGATCCGCGTCCTGACCGCCGCGCGGCCCGGGTCGCCGTACGGGCCGCGCGTGACGATGGCGTACGGGCGGGTGCGGCGGTCGGCGGCGGCGCTGGCTGAAGGGGGTGGTGTCGAGGGGCCTTTGGTGAAGAGGTGAGGCGGGCCGTCTCAGCCGCCGTCGACAGGTGGGCCGCCTCAGCCGCCGTCGGCAGGCGAGCCGCCTCAGCCGCTGTCGACAGGCGGGCCGCCTCAGCCGCTGTCGACAGGCGAGCCGCTTCAGCCGCCGTCGACAGGCGAGCCGCCTCACCCCCCGTCGACATCGGTCGTCGCCAGCCCCGCATACACCCCCGGCCGAGTCCGCCGCACCCGCACCGCGACCAGCACCCCGCTCAGGAACACCACCGGAGTGAGCCCCACCAGCGTCCAATTGACCCCCGCCCCCGCCCCGGTGAAGAGATCCAGCCGCCGGCACACCAGCAGCGTGGCGGCGCTCAGCAGCACACCGGCGGCAGCCGGAGCGACCAGCGTACGAAACCGCCCCACCCCACGCCCCGCACGCCCCTCCCCGCCCCCGGAGTCGCCCCGCCCCCAGAAGAACGCCACCACCGCGAACGCCGCGAGCGCCTGAAGGACCAGAATCCCCACCACCCCGGGCGTGTTCACCCACAGGAAGAACTGCGTGTACGGATCCACCCCGGCCAGCGCGAAGACACCGACGACCACACAGGCGAGGACACTCTGCGCAGCCCCCGCCGCCCACGGCGAACCGTGCCGCGGATGCACCCGCCCGAGAGCCGCGGGCGCGACCCCCTCGGCGGACAGCGCGTACACGTACCGCGTGATCGCGTTGTGGAAGGCGAGCAGCGCGGCCAGCACGCTGGTGACGATCAGGACGCGTTGGACGTCGGTCGCCCAGGGACCGACGTACCGCGTCATGGCGGTGAAGAACATCTCCGCCGGGTTCTGCGCCGCGACCGCGACGGCCTGGTCGCTGCCGAAGGCCTGGACGACGACCCAGGCGACGAACGCGTAGAAGAGCCCGAGGAAACCGACCGCGAGATAGGTCGCCCGGGGCACGGTGCGGTCGGGGTCGCGGGCCTCCTCGCGGTAGATCGCGGTCGCCTCGAACCCGATGAACGCGGCGACGGCGAGCCCCAGCGGACCGCTCATCCCGGAGACGAAGACGTGCGAGGGCGCGAAGGAGTCGAGGTCGAGCCCGTGCGCGCCGCCCTGTACCAGCACCGCGCCGGCGAGCAGTACGAGGACGGCGGTCTCGGCGATCAGCAGCGCGGCCAGGACTTTCGCACCGAGATGCAGCGAGCGGAAGCCGAGGAACCAGACGGCGGCTATCCCCGCGAAGGCGTACAGCGGCCACGGCAGATCGACGCCGAGCAGATCGTTCGCGGTCCCGGCGGCGAAGAACCCGAACGCCCCGAACATGCCGATCTGGAGGGCGTTGTAGGAGAACACCGCGAGAAACGCGGCCCCGAGCCCGGCGGGCCGGCCGAGGCCCCGGGCGATGTACGAGTAGAAGGCGCCGGCGTTGCGGATGTACGGCGTCATCGCCGTGAACCCCACCGCGAAGAGCACCAGCACCACCCCGACCGCGAGATACGCGACCGGCGCGCCGATCCCGCCGAAGAGGATGGCGAGCGGGGCGACCCCGGCCATCACGGTGAGGGGCGCCGCCGCGGCGACGACGAAGAAGACGATGTCGGCGACCCCGAAAGTGCCGCGCCGCAGACGGGAGTCGGGGGAGGAGGGGGAGGAATCGGTGACGAGGGGGAGGGACTCAGGCATGGGGTGCTCCATGTGAGACGTGAGGAGGGAGACGGGTGGGGAGATCGGGGGAACCTTCTAAGGCGGGCGAGGGAACCTTCTAGGACGGACGAGGAACCTTCCAGGGCGGGCGCTCCGAGCCGGGCCACCCAGGCCGAGTCCCCTAGGGCGGGCGCCCTGAGGCAGATCACTCGGCCGAGCCGCCCCGCGCGCACGGACCCGCCCCGACAGGGCGTACCTCCCACGCGAGAAATGGCCGAGCCGTCCCGCGCGCACGCACCCGCCGGCCGCGCGGCGCCAGCCGTACCGCCGCTAATGCGTACGCCGACCCCCCAGCCACGTCCCCAGCACCGCCACCCCCGCCAGCTCCCCCGCCGCCACCCCCACCGGATCCGCCCCGAGGTGCACCAGGTCGGCCCGCATCCCGGGGCGCAGCACCCCCCATTCCCCCTCCTCGAACGCCTGATGGGCGCAGCCGGCGGAGTAGGCGGCGAGGGCGGCGGTGACGTCGATGCGTTCCTCGGGGAGCCAGCCGCCCTCGGGCACCCCGTCGGGGGTCTGGCGGGTGACGGCGGTGGCGATGCCGTGCAGCGGTTCATGGGAGGTGACCGGCCAGTCGCTGCCGAAGGACAGCCGCGTGCCGGCGGCGAGCAGGGCGGCGACCTGGTACTGGCGCGCGCCCCGCGCCGGCCCGATCCGCGGCAGCGTCAGCTCGGTCATCAGCCGGTCGGGCTGGGCCCACAGCGGCTGGAGGTTGGCGACGACCCCGAGCGCGGCGAAGCGGGGGAGGTCGGCGGGGTCGATCAGCTGGGCGTGCGCGATGACCGGACGCCGGTCGCGGGCGCCGTTCGTACGGGCGGCCGTCTCGACGGCGTCCAGCGCGGCGCGGACCCCGGCGTCACCGATGGCGTGCAGGTGCGGGCGGAAGCCGAGCGCGTCGACGGCGGTGACGGCGCGGGCGAGTTCGGCGGGGGACCAGGTGGCGATGCCGTGCGAGTGCGGACAGTCGGTGTAGGGCTCCAGCAGGGCGGCGGTGCCGGCCTCGATGACGCCGTCCGCGAAGAACTTGACGCTGCGCGCGGTCAGCGTCCCGGGCGCGGCGCGCTCCACCCGCTCCCGGTCGGCGGCGAACCGGCGTACGCGTTCGCGCCAGCCGTCGGGCGGCAGCACGAAGGCGAGGTCGGCCCGGACGGGAAGCCCCGGCGCGGTGGTCGCGGCGGTGATCCAGACGTCGGCCTGGTGCGGCTCGACCCAGGCGTCCTGCACCCACGTCACCCCGGCCGCCGCGAACCGCGCGGCGGCTTCGCGCAGGGCCGCCACCTGGGCGTCGTGCGAGGCCGGGGGGACGAGGCCGAGGACCGGCGCGAGCGCCCCGAACTCCCGCAGCGTGCCGAGCGGTTCGTCCGACCCGGGCCGGCGCAGGATCTCCCCGCCCTCCGGATCGGCGGTCGCGGCGGTGTACCCGGCCCGCCGCAGCGCCTCGCTGTTCACCCACCCCGTGTGGTGGTCCATGGTGCGCAGCACGACGGGCCGGTCGGGTACGACGTCGTCCAGCCACCGCGCGTCGAACCGCCCGTCAGGCGCCAGCCAGGGGTCGAACCCGTCCCCGGTGATCCACTCGGCGTCCGGGTGCCCGGCGGCCCACCGCCGTACGGCCTCGACGATCTCCCAGACGTCCCCGAGGTCCCGGACCGGGACGCCGTTCAGCCCCAGCCCGCCCATCACGGGGTGCGCGTGCCCGTCGCCGAACGCCGGCAGCAGGGCGCCGCCGGCCAGCTCGACGACGGTGGTGCGAGGTCCCCGGGCGGCCGCGGCCGGTGCGCCCAGCGCGGTGATACGGCCGCCGGTGACGGCGAGGGCGCTGTGGACGGGGTCGGCCGCGACGCCGGTCCGTACGGTCCCTCCGGTGAAGACGATGTCCGCGTGCATGGCGGCTGGCAGCACCTCTCGCTCGGCCGGACACCTAACTGAAAGGCATTCGGTTTCCGGTAATGTAGGCGCCGCCCGGACGGCTGGGAAGGTTTTACCGAATGCCTTTCGGTAACTTCTGGGTTACGGCGTACGACGACGAGGAGCCACCGTGGGACGGCCGCGCACACCCCTGCTGGACCGCCGGCGCATCGGCGCGGCGGCCCTGCGCCTGGCCGACGAGAACGGCGCCCTCTCCATCCCGGCCCTGGCCAGAGCCCTGGGCGTCGCCCCGTCCGCGCTCTACCACCACGTCTCGGGCCGCGACGAGATCATCTCCCTCATGCGCGAGGAGCTGACCCTGCCCCTGCGCGAGGGCCATGACTGGGCGCAGCCCTGGGAGCGGGCCCTGGAGAGCTGGGCCCGCACCTACCTCGCCGCCTTCGCCGCCCACCCCGGCGCGGTCCCCCTGCTCGCCGCCGCCCCCGTCTCCGAACCCTTCCTGCACGCGATCTACGAGGAGGTCGCGAGGCTGCTCCTGGCCGCCGGGTTCGCCGCGGCGGACGTCATGCCGCTGATCACCGCGCTGGAGAGCTTCATCCTCGGCTCCGCCCTCGACCTGGTGGCCCCGCCCGTGATGGTCTCCACCGTCGCCCGCGACACCGCCCCGCACCTCAGCGCCGCCCTGGACCAGACCCCCGCCGACCACAGCCGCGCGTCCCTGGCCTTCGACCTCGGCCTGCGCGCACTGCTCACCGGGTTCGGAGCCCTGCTGCGCTGATCTCGGCGGGCTTTAGGGTCGGGAACATGACGACTTCCACCGGCAGCGCCTTCGACTCGCTCCGTCTCGACGCCGTGTCCGACGAGGAGGCGCTGCGCCAGGTCTACGCACTTCCCGGCGCCGCCGCCGTACGCAAGCAGATGACCGAACTCACCGAGCAGACCCGGAAGTTGATCGGCTGCTCGTCGCTCGTGCTGGTCGCGAGCGCGGACGCCGAGGGGAACTGCGACGTCTCCCCGCGCGGCGGTCCCGCCGGGTTCGTCGCCGTGCTCGACGAGCGGACGCTGGCGATCCCGGATGCGACCGGCAACAAGCGGCTCGACACTCTGCGCAACGTCGTCGTCACCGGGCGCGCCGGGCTGCTGTTCGTGATCCCTGGCCGGACCACGACCCTCAGGGTGAACGGCCGCGCCTGCGTCTCCACCCGCCCGGACCTCCTCTCCCAGCTGACCGCCGTCGGCAAGCCGCCGGCCAGCGCGCTGGTGGTGGGCATCGAGGAGGTCTACCCGCACTGCCCCAAGTCCCTGCTGCGCAGCGGCGCCTGGAAACCGGACCAGTGGCTCCCGGCGGACGCCCAGCCGACCTCCGCCGAGGTGACCCTGGCGCAGTTGCGGATACCGGAACTGACGATCGCCGATGTCGAGCGGGCGGAGGGGGAATCACTGAAGTATCGGTACGAGTGACCGCGTCGGGCCTCTCGCGTACGCCGAAAAATTACTAGGGCATCCAACTAATTACGGATCTCCGCCCCACCAAACTGCTAGGACGTCCTACTATTTATCTGACGGCGTCGTCCGCGCCGTCCGTGATCCGTCCTGGGAAGGCCCGCCATGAGCGACCCGCACCGCCCCGCGCACCCCGTCCGCGTGGTCACCGCCTCCGCCCTGTTCGACGGGCACGACGCGTCGATCAACATCATGCGCCGGATCTTCCAGTCGCAGGGCGCCGAGGTGATCCACCTCGGGCACAACCGCTCCGTGCGGGAGGTCGTGGACGCGGCGCTGGAGGAGGACGCGCACGGGGTGGCCGTGTCGTCGTACCAGGGCGGGCACGTCGAGTACTTCGAGTACCTGGTCGAGTCCCTGCGCGCGCAAGGGGCGGACCATGTGCGGGTGGTGGGCGGCGGGGGCGGGGTCATCGTGCCCGAGGAGATCACCCGGCTGCGGGCCAGCGGCGTGACCATCTTCTCGCCCGAGGACGGCCAGCGGATGGGCCTCGCCGGGATGGTCAACTCGGTCGTGCGGGACTGCGACTTCGACCTGTGGGACGGCAAACCCGCCGCCGCCGAGGCGGTCCTCGCGGGCGACCGGTTCGCCATCGCCCGCGCCATCACCGGCGCCGAACTCGGCAAACTGCCCCCGGAGTTCCTCCAGCACCTCAAGAGCGCCGCGCACACCGTCCCCGTCCTCGGCATCACCGGCACCGGCGGCTCCGGCAAGTCCTCCCTGACCGACGAACTCGTGCGCCGGCTGCGCGTGGACCAGCAGGACAAGCTGCGGATCGCGGTGATCGCCGTCGACCCGACCCGGCGCCGCGGCGGCGGCGCGCTGCTCGGCGACCGCATCCGCATGAACTCCCTCGACGGCAACCGGGTGTTCTTCCGCAGCCTCGCCACCCGCGGCAGCCGCGAGCTGCCCGAGCACCTGGCCGACGTCATCGACGTCGTCAAGGCCGCCGGGTTCGACCTGGTGATCGTCGAGACACCCGGCATCGGGCAGGGCGACGCGGCGATCGTGCCGTTCGTCGACACCTCCCTGTACGTGATGACACCGGAGTTCGGCGCCGCCTCCCAGCTGGAGAAGATCGACATGCTCGACTTCGCCGACGTGGTGGCGATCAACAAGTTCGAGCGGCGCGGCGCCAAGGACGCGCTGCGCGACGTCGGCCGCCAACTGGTCCGCAACCGCGAGGCGTTCGGCATGAAACCGCAGGACATGCCGGTGTACGGGACGTCCGCCGCGACCTTCAACGACGACGGCGTCACCGCCCTCCACCAGCACCTGAAAAGCGTCCTCGGCGCGAAGGGACTGCCGCTGTCGGAGGGCGCGCTCGCGCCGGTCGACGTACGCCACTCCTCCGGGACCCGGCACGTCGTCCCCGCCGACCGGGTCCGCTACCTCGCCGAGATCACCGACACCGTCCGCGCCTACCACGCCGAGACCGCCCGCCTCGCCGAGGCCGCCCGCCGGGCCCAGCGCCTGGAGCTGGTCGCCGCCGAACTGACCGGCACGGGCGCCGACGACAGCGGCGTACGCGCCCTGCTGGACGACGCCCGCAAGAAGCTGCCGTACGAGCTGGCCGAGCGGATCGCGGGGTGGGCGGACGTCGTCGCCGCCTACTCCGGGGACGAGCAGGTCGTCACCGTCCGCGACAAGGAGATCCGCACCAAGCTCACCCGCGAGTCCCTCTCCGGCAGCAAGATCCCCCGCGTCGCCCTGCCCCGCTACACCGACCACGGCGAACTGGTCCGCTTCTGGCGGGCGGAGAACCTGCCCGGACACTTCCCCTTCACCGCCGGCGTCTTCCCCTTCAAACGCGACGGCGAGGACCCCGCCCGCATGTTCGCCGGCGAGGGCGACCCGCAGCGCACCAACCGCCGCTTCAAACTCCTCTCCGCGGGCCAGCCCGCCACCCGCTTGTCCACCGCCTTCGACTCCGTCACCCTCTACGGCCGCGACCCGGGCGAACGCCCCGACATCTACGGCAAGGTCGGCACCTCCGGCGTCTCCGTCGCCACCCTGGACGACATGAAGGCCCTGTACGACGGCTTCGACCTCGTCGCCCCCACCACCTCGGTCTCCATGACCATCAACGGACCCGCCCCCACCATCCTCGCGTTCTTCCTCAACACCGCGATCGACCAGCGGCTCGACGCGTTCCGCGCCGCCGAGGGCCGCGACCCCTCACCCGAGGAGAGCGCCGGCATCAGCGCCCGCGCCCTGGCGACCGTACGCGGCACCGTCCAGGCCGACATCCTCAAGGAGGACCAGGGGCAGAACACCTGCCTGTTCTCCACCGAGTTCTCGCTGCGGATGATGGCCGACATCCAGGAGTGGTTCATCGCGCACCAGGTCCGCAACTTCTACTCCGTGTCCATCTCCGGCTACCACATCGCCGAAGCCGGCGCGAACCCCCTCAGCCAGCTCGCCTTCACCCTCGCCAACGGCTTCACCTACGTCGAGGCCTACCTCGCGCGCGGCATGGACATCGACGACTTCGCCCCCAACCTGTCCTTCTTCTTCTCCAACGGCATGGACCCCGAGTACTCGGTCCTCGGCCGCGTCGCCCGCCGCATCTGGGCGGTCACGATGAAGGAGAAGTACGGCGCGGGCGAGCGCTCCCAGAAGCTGAAGTACCACGTCCAGACCTCGGGCCGCTCCCTGCACGCCCAGGAGATGGACTTCAACGACATCCGCACCACCCTCCAGGCCCTCATCGCCCTCTACGACAACTGCAACAGCCTGCACACCAACGCCTACGACGAGGCCGTCACCACCCCCACCGAGGACTCCGTCCGCCGCGCCCTCGCCATCCAGCTCATCATCAACCGCGAGTGGGGCCTGGCGATGAACGAGAACCCCCTCCAGGGCTCCTTCGTCATCGACGAGCTCACCGACCTCGTCGAGGAGGCCGTCCTCCAGGAGTTCGAGCGCATCAACGAGCGCGGGGGCGTCCTCGGCGCGATGGAGACCGGCTACCAGCGCGGCCGGATCCAGGACGAGTCGATGCTCTACGAACAGCGCAAGCACGACGGGACCCTGCCGATCATCGGCGTCAACACCTTCCGCAACCCGCACGCCGGCACCGCGGCCCCCGGCCCCGTCGAACTCGCCCGCGCCACCGAGGACGAGAAGCGCCGCCAGCTGGAGCGCGTCCACGACTTCCAGGCCCGCCACCAGGAGCCCGCGCACGCGGCACTGGCCGCCCTGAAAGAAGCGGCGTCCGGCGACGGCAACGTCTTCGCCGTCCTCATGGACGCCGCCCGGGTCTGCTCCCTGGAGCAGATCACCGACGCGTTCTTCGAGGTGGGGGGCCAGTACCGGCGCAACGTCTGACCCCCTCTACCGGAAAAGGGGGGCAGGTCAGCCTTTGACCGCCGAACTGGCGACGCCCTGCACGAACCACCGCTGGAAGAACGCGAAGACCACCAGCACGGGCAGCACCAGCAGGACACCGAAGGCGAGCACCTGCCCCCAGTCGACCGGCAACTGCCCCTGGAAGACGCTCATTTGCAGCGGCAGCGGACGCACAGCGGGGTCGGACACCATGAGCACCGGCCACAGGAACGAGCCCCACTGGGTGAGGAACGTCAGGATCGCGACCGACGCGAAGACCGGCTTGCTCATCGGTACGACGACCGCGAAGAACGTACGCCACGGACCGGCGCCGTCGATCCGGGCGGCCTCCTCGATGCTGGGCGGGATCGCGCGGAAGAACGTCGCGAACTGGTAGACGGAGAACGCGTTGGCGAGGAACGGCACCGCCTGGATGTACAGGGTGTTGCGCTCCTGGTTGAACAGATAGAACAGCGGTACCGCGACCGCCTCGAACGGCACCAGCATCAGCAGCAGCACCAGCCCGAGGAAGAACCCCCGACCCCGCCACTTCAGCCGCGAAAGCCCGTACGCGGCAAGGGAGTTGACGATCAGCCCGCCGAACACGACTACGACCGCCAGCAGTACCGAGACACCCATGAACCGCCAGAAGTAGCCGGTGGCGTCGGAGTCGAAACTGGCCAGCACCGCCCGGTAGTTGTCGAAGGACAGATGCGTCGGCAGGAAGCCCGACAGGCCGCTCAGGACCTCGTCGGACGGTTTGAGACTGCCGAGGATCAAGTAGAGCGCGGGCAGCAGGAAGACGAACGCCAGCACGCTCAGCACGGCGTAGTCGAGGAAACGGCGCAGGGGGGCAGGGGTCCGGGCCATGGCGATCAGTCCTCGGCGCGCGCGACACGGCGCTGGATGAGGGTCAGGGCGACGACGATCAGGAAGAAGACGACGGTGATCGCGGACGCCTGGCCGATGTTGTTCTGGTCGAAGGCCGTGGTCACGGCCTGGTACATCACCGTGCGCCCCGCGTCCTCGTCCAGCCCGCCGTCCTTGACCAGCACATACACCTGGTCGAAGACCCGGAAGGACAACACCGAGGTCAGCATCGCGACGAACACCAGGGTGCCCCGGATGCCCGGCAGGGTGACGTGCAGGAACTGCTGGAGCCGCGAGGCCCGGTCCAGCCGGGCCGCCTCGTACAGCTCGCCCGGGATCTGCTGGAGCCCGGCGAGGAGGATGACCATCTGGAAGCCGACCCCCTGCCAGACCGACAGCACGATCACCGAGGCCATGGCGGTCGCACCGTCCCCCAGCCAGTCGAAGGCACCCCAGTGCCCGAAACTGACCGCGTCCAGCGCGGAGTTGAGCAGCCCGTCCCCGCTGCGGGCGAGGATGAGCCGCCACACCACGGCGACCAGCGCCATCGGAAAGACCACCGGCAGGAAGAACGCCGACCGGAACAGCCCGATCGCCTTCAGCTTCCGGTTGAGCAGAATCGCCAGCCCCAGCGCGAGCGAGGTCTGCACGGGTACGACGACCGCGGCGAACGTCAGATTGTTGAGCAGCGCCCGCAGGAACGGGCCCGACAGATCGGGGTCGGTGAACAGCCGCCGGTAGTGCTCGACGCCGAAGAAACGCGGCGGCAGCGGCGAGCCGAGCCGGACGTTGTAGAAGGAGAGCACCACGGCATAGCCGAACGGCACCCCGACGAAGGCGACGAGTCCGCCGAGAGCGGGCGCGGACATCAGCAGCCCGTGCAGCCCGTCACGGCTGCGCCGGGACCGGCGGGGAGGGGTGGGGAGGTTTTTCCGGGAGGTGGTGGCGGGTGCGGGGGTCACAGTGGTCACGAGGGGAGTCCTCTTCCCGGCCGGGCGCACGGGTACGGTCACGGCCCGCCCGTACGCCCGGCCGCTGGATGCCGGCTACGGCAGCCGGTAGCCGTCGTTGTCCGAGAAGTCCTGGTCGATGGCGCGGGCGGCCCTCGCCAGGGCGGTCTTCGGGTCGGCGCCGCCGTAGACGTCGCTCAGCGCCTGCCCGAACTTGGCGGTGACCGTGGGGTATCCGGCGCTGACCGGGCGGGTCACCGCCACGCAGGACGTGGTCGTCCGGGCGTCGCCGCAGGGCTCGGCGAGCTGGTCGGCGAAGAGCTGGAGCGGACCGCCCGGCCGGTACAGCGGGCTCTTGGCCAGCGCGGACCTCGTCCCGGGCGGGGCGCCGTTCGCCGTCGTCATCGCGGTGACGGCCGGGTCGGCGAGCAGGGCGTCCAGGAAGGCGCCGGCCGCCTTGCCGTTCTTCGTCGCGGCGCCGATGCCCCACTGCCAGGAACCCTGCCCGGTCTTGGTGCCCGCGCCGAAGTCGGGCAGCGGCAGCACGACCAGGTCGGCGCCCAGCGCCTTGCGGTACGCCGGGTACATCCAGTGCCCGGCCCAGCTCAGCGCGGCCCGCCCCGAAGCGAACGCGTTGCCGTCGGTGTTGGGGTCCGTGTACGGCTTCCAGCCCTGGAACGTCTTCAGGGCCGCCGCCACCGCCGGGGTGTCCAGGGCGCCGCCCGCCTTGCCGTCCTTCAGCAGCCCGCCGCCCGCCGACCAGACCAGCGGCGCGAAGCCGAAGGTGCCCCACTCGGTGGCGAGGCCGTTGTTCTCCTGGAGGTCGAGGCTCTTGCCGCCGGGGGCTCTCGCGGCCAGCTTCCGGACGGCGGCGGTGAACTCGGCCGCGCTCCACGCGTCCGCCGGCCCGCTCGGGTACGTGACCCCGGCCGCGGCCAGCAGCTTCTTGCTGCCGTAGACGCCGAGCCCGGAGTCGTACATGCCCAGGCCGTAGTGGTCGGCGCCGATCGTGCCCTGTGCCTTGACCGCGTCCGTGGCGTTGGCGAGGGTCTTCGCCGATATGTAGGGGTCGAGCGCGGTGAGCTTGCCGTTGTGGACGAAGTTCGCCATCGTCGGGCCGTCGAACTCCAGGACGTCCGGGAGCTTCGCGGCGTCGGTGGTGGTGACGGTCTTGGTGTAGTCGGTGTCGGGGATGAGGGTCAGCTCGACCTTCACCTTGTCCTGCGCGGAGTTGAACGAACTCACCGCGCTCTGGAGGGCGTTCGCCTCGCTGGTCTGGCCCTGATGGGCCCAGACGGTGATCGTGCCGGCGCCGCTGCCGGGTTCGGCGGAGACGCCGGTGCCGGTGCCGGGGGCGCAGGCGGTGAGGGCGGCGAGGGTGAGGGCCGTGACGGCGGTCCGGCGGGGTCTGTGGCCGGGGGATTTCATGCGGGTGCCTCCGGGGGGTGTGTCAAGAGGTGGCTGTGCTCGGTTCCTTGACCGTGAGGGGCAGCAGTTCCCACACGTCGACCGTGTAGCCCAGGCGCGTGTCCGGCGCGGTGCGGGCCTCGAGGTGCCAGGGGCTGTCGCCGGTCGGGTAGAAGCGCAGGGTCAGGACCTGTCCTGTGGTGGTCAGGAAGACCTCCGCGACGGAGTGGTCCACGACGATCCGCAGCTCCACCGGGGCGCCGGCCGGGCAGGGCATGCGGTAACTGCCTTTGTGGGCGCGGCTGTCCAGGGACGCGTGGTCGCGGTCGACGGTCAGTTCACCGGCGGCCGGGTCCAGGCGGACGTCCAGATACTCGCCCGGCCCGGTCACCAGCCGCAGCCCTGCCGTCGCCGCCGGCTCCAGCCGTGCGGTCAGGTCGAAGGCGGGGCCCACCTCGCCGAGGTCCACCGGTCCGTAGGCCTCGCCGCCCGCGCGGACGAGGTGTTCGCCGCGCAGCGCGAGGAGTTCGGCGGCCGGGCGCTGGCGTACCGTCCCGTCGGGGTGCGCGGAGATCTCGCGGGGCAGGGTGAGGACGCCGGCCCAGCCGCCGTCGTCGGCCCAGGAGGGGTCGCGGGCTTCCTCGGACCAGCCCCACAGCAGCCAGCGATCGTCGGGGGCGGGGAGGAGGGCGGGGGCGTAGCAGTCGGGGCCGTGGTCGAGGAGGGCGGGGGGAGCGGCTTTGAAGCGGGGGGCGGTGGAGACGGGGGGACCGGTCTTGAGCTGGGGCTCGCCGGGTTCGTCGCCGAAGTCGCGGCCGGGTTCGTCGAGTTGGGCGTCGTACTCCTCTCCCACCAGCGCGACCACGCACCGGGCCTCGTCGCCGGCGTTCCACGCGCTGAAGAGCAGGGCGCCGGGGTGGCCGGGGCGGGGCGGGAGGTACTGGGGGCACTCCCAGCCGTCGCCGGTGTGCGCGGCCGTCCCGGCGACCGGCTCCCGCTCGCGTGCGTCGAAGAGGCCCCGGTAGGTCCAGGCCTCCAGGTCGGGTGACGTGTACAGCAGGGCCGCGCCCCGGCCGTCGGCGAGGGCGGCGCCGACCAGCATCCGCCAGCCTTCGGGGGCCCGCCAGACGTAGGGGTCGCGGTACATCGTGCAGTCCTCGGGCCAGTCGGGGACGAGGAGTTCGCGGCGCGGGGTGAAGGTCAGGCCGCCGTCGAGGGAGGTGGCCGTCGTCACCGGCTGGTGCTGGGGCGAGCGGTCCAGGCGGTGCGCGGAGTAGAAGACGACCAGCCGCTCACCGTCCGAGACGGCGTTGCCGGAGAAACAGCCGTCCGCGTCCGCGCCGCCCGGCGTCGGCGCCAGCGCGATCGGCAGCGGCTCCCAGCTCAGCAGGTCGCGGCTGCGGAAGTGGGCCCAGTGCATGTGCGCGTGCGCCGTGCCGTAGGGGTTGTACTGGTGGAAGACGTGGTAGTGGCCGTCGTGGAAGACCAGCCCGTTGGGGTCGTTGATCCAGTTGCGGGGCGGACGCAGATGCGCGACGGGCCGCAGCGGGTCTTGGGGGGCGGGGGACACGCGGGTGCCTTTCGGTGGGTTCACGGCAGGGGTGAGCGGCGCCTGACGGCGTGCCGGGGGTGGTGCGCGCAGGTCAGAGGAGGGGCGGCGGCGGGGCGACGGACGCCCGTGTCACCAGCGGGCAGTGCAGCGATTCCTGGAGGTCCGGGCCCGGGGCCTTGGTGAGCGCGAGGAGCTGGGCCACGGCCCGCGCGCCCATCTCGTAGTGCGGGAGCTGGACCGTGCTCAGCGCCGGGTGGACCGACTCGCAGACCAGCTCCTGGTTGTCGAACCCGATGACCGACAGGTCGCCCGGGACGGACAGCCCCAGCTCGGCTGCGGCCCGGTAAGCCCCGGCCGCCATCCGGTCGTTGAAGCAGAACAGCGCCGTCGGCCGGTCCGCCGCGTCCAGCAGCCGCCGCGCGGCCCGGTAGCCGGCCTCGACGTCGCCGGGGACCGTGTTGAACGCCGGCGCGGTCTCGGCGGCGACCAGCGCGGGGTCGTACGGCAGCCCCGCCTCGGCCAGCGCCTCGCGGTACCCCGCGAGCCGGCCGCGGCGGGCGGGGACGTCGACGGTCTGTACGGTCATGCCGATCCTGCGGTGCCCGTGGGCGATCAGCTCGCGCACCGCCGTGTGCCCGCCCTGCACCTCGTCGGGGATCACGGAGGGGACGGCGGGGTCCTGCGAGCTCGCGTCCAGCAGGACCGTCGGCGTCGTCGCCAGGCTCTTGGGGAGGGTCACGGCGCGGTGGTACATCGCCGCGTACAGCACGCCGTCCACCTGCCGCTGGAGCAGCATCTCTATGCTCGTGCGCTCCAGTTCGGGGTCGCCGCTGGTGTTGACCAGCAGCAGTACGTGTCCCTCGGCGGCGGCGGCCTCCTGGGCGCCCAGGATCATCCGGCCGGCGTGCGGGGTGGTGGCGATCTCGTCGCTGACGAAGCCGATGGTCTGCGAACGCCGCAGCCGCAGCCCCCGGGCCAGCCCGTTCGGCGCGTACCCCAGCTCCTCGGCGGCCCGCAGCACCCGCTGCCGCGTCTCCTGGCTGATCCGCTTGCCCTCGACCCGGTTCAGGACGTGCGAGACGGTCGCGGTCGACACGCCTGCCGCCGCGGCGACGTCCTTGATCCCGATGCGGCGCGCCATTGCCCCTGCCCGAAGTAGTGGAAACCGGGTTGGTAAATCGTTTAGCCAACCGTGTGCACATGAGGGTGCCGATGGGGGGCGGGTTCTGTCAATGGGGGGTGCGGGATCGGGTTCTGGGTGTGGGTCACACCTGGTAGTGCAGCGCCGGGCGGGTCCGCGGGCCCAGGAGCGTCGGAGGTGCGGCGATGCCGAGGTGGTGGGTCGCCTCGGGGGCCAGGGTGAGCGAGACCGGGACCGGGGGTGCTTCCAACTGCGGTGGGACGGTGAGGTCTTGGCGGCCGGGACGCAGGGTAGTGAGGAGGGTGACGAGGCCGTGCTCGGTGTGCAGCTCGGTCGCGAGGCGTTCGATGAGGTGGTCGTACTGGGTGTGGCCGCCCAGCGTGAGGGTGGTGCGTTCCTCCACGCCCGCGGGGGTGCGGGTGATGTGGAGGGTGGCGAGGGCGGGGCGGTCCGGGTGGCCGACGGCGGTGAGGAAGGTGGGGCGGGGCGCGCGGCCGCGGGCGAGTTCGGTGAGCCGGCGGGTGGACCAGGGGAGGCTGACGGGTTCGGCGGTGCTCCAGCCGGCCGGCGGGGCGCCGGTGAGGTGACGGAAGGCGCTCTCCAGGGCGGTGCCGAGGACGAGTCCGGCGTCGGCGGGGTGCCGGGTGTGGAGGTCGAGACGGAACTGACGCTCTGTGCTGGACGGATCGGCGGGCCTGAAGGCGTCGGCGAGCGGGGCCTGGCCGGCGGCGTCCCGTACGGGGGTGAAGACGCCGTTCTTCCAGTGCAGGACGGCGCCGGAGAGTCCGTCGTAATAGCCGCAGCCGGGATGCCGGATCACCCAGCGGTTGGGCAGCCCGCGCAGGGCGGTGCGCAGGGGGAGGGTGAGGCGGGTGGTGGGCGGCGTGACGATCTGGAGCGCCCGGTCGCTGCCGGCGGCGTACCGCAGGGCGTCGGCGAGCCAGCTGGCCAGCGGGACGAGCGGGCGGTCCTGGACGACGACGGCGGCGCGCGGGGTGAGGACGTCGACGGCCGGGACGCCGGTGTCGGGGACCGGGACGGCGGCGATGTCGGTGCTGAGGGGGACGACGTCGGTGCTCGCGGCCTCCGGGGGCCAGACGGTGCCGCCCAGGACGGCGGCGAGCCGCCCGGCGAAGGACCCGGCGAGCCGGGCGGCTTCGGCGACGGCGGTGGAGGCCCGCGCCTCGGTCCACCACACGGGCCCGTCGTGCGCCATGCCTGTCATGCCGAGGAGCCGGGCGGTCTCGCCGGGGACGTGCACGGGAATGGGGGCTTCGATGGAGACGAGGGGGCGGCCGTCGGGGGCGCAGAGCTGGATGACGGCGCCTTCGGCGATGTGGCCGAGGGCGAGGCCGGGGCCGCCGGCGTAGAGGCCTGCGAGGAGGGTGCGCAGGTCGGGCAGGGTGGGGGTGAGGGCTATGACGTCCTTGGTCACGGGGGCGGGGTCTCGTCTTCGGTGCGGGGGAGTGGGCAGTGGGTACGACGGACTTCCGGCCGCGCCTAACGGCTCAGGTCGGGAACTCGCCCAGCCAGCCGTGCTGGAGGAGGTGCTTGGGCAGGTACTCGGACTCCACCTCGATGGGGAAGTCGCCGTCGTACGCCCAGCAGGCGATCGCCAGCGGGCCGAGGGCGAGGGCGCCGTCCAGGTCCGCCGCCCGTTCCTCGGTCAGCGTCCAGTACATCTTGTGCAGTTTCAGGGCGTCTTCGAGGGCGGGGCTGAACCCTGCCACGTCCCTGCGGACGAGGTGGTAGAAGAGGTTGATCGGCGGGTACAGGAGGCCCTGAAGCAGATCCCGGGGGGCGATCGTGGCCACCGACGGATCCGACATCTGCAAGGTCTTGGTGAGCTTCTCCACCCACCCGGGCCGGCCCAGCCAGTAGGTCTGGAGTGTGTCCACCCAGTGGTAGACGTACTCGTCGAACTGGCCCTCCGGCGCCCGCAGCCGCTCCAGCGGCACCTGGCACAGCTGGGTCAGCCGGTCCGGCTCACGGCAGATGACGGCCAGCCAGAACGCCTGGAGCCAGGTGCCCGCGGAGGCGGTGGACATCGGGCCGACGGCTTTGAGGGTGCGCATCTTACGGTCGATGCGGTACTCGACGGTGCCTTCGTCCATACCCGTCACGACGAAGAACGCGGACCCCAGCTGCATCGCGGTGACCGCGGCTTCCCAAGTCTCCACGGCGGCTGCCCGGGGGTCGACGGCACAACGCGCCCGCAGGTTCAGGAGTGAGGTGCTGAAGGTGAAGTCGATACCCGAAGTGTGCTCCTCAAGCCTGCCGATCTTTCCGGCGAAGTGCTGCTGGAGCCTCTCCGCGTACTGCTCGGGGTCGTGCCCTGTCGACAGCTCATGCCGGTCGATACGTACGGTCACGGAAGCGTCCCCTTGCTGATGTCGAACCGGCGATATCGGTAGCCGGTGTAAGTGCCTGCGTTCTTCTCGCCCTTGACGACCACATACTCTAGCTTCCCCTCGGCGAGCGCTTTTTCGAGGGCGTCCACCAGGTCGTACTCGCCACGCTTTTCCATGGCCTTCGTGATGTCCTCGAAGTATTCCCTGCTCCCCTGGGAAACCTGCTGACCAGTCGGAAGCGTACGTCTTCCCAGCTCAGTGGTAGGGCTGCTCTTGGCCTCGATGACCACGACCCGGCCGTCCTCGTGCGTCCAGACCTGGTCGAACTGGTCGTTGCCGCTCTTCGGGCCGAGGAGGGTTTTCTTGTCGAAGTCGGGATAGTTCTCGGCGACGTAGTGATATTCGGCGGCGGTCTCGCCGAAGTCCTCCGCCTTTTCTCCCATCTGAGTGTGGGATTCCTTGTACGTGCCCTTGGCCTCGCCCCATTGCGCGGCTGTGTCGATCGTGCCGTGCAGTTCGTGCGTCTTGGCGGCGTCCGCTTTCCAGTCCGCGACGAGGTTGTCCCATTGGATCGCGGCGTGCCGGTTCCACGCGGCCTTGTCCAGCATGTGCCGCCGCGTCGTATCGGTCACGGAGCCGGCGTCCACGGAGATGTAATCGGCGTCGAGGTAACGCGGCTTGGGCGGCGCGGGCATGTCCTTGGCGCGCCCCCAGGGCACGTCGTCGCCGACTCGGGCCAGCTGCGGCGGGGTGTACCCGCTCTCGTCGTAGCGCTCCAGGAGCTTGCGGGTGCCGTCCTTGCGGTAGTAGTGGTCGAAGTATCCGGGCTCGTGGTTGGCGCGGTAGACCTGGATGTCCTCGATCTGCTCCAGGGAGAGCGAGCCGCGGGGACCGTAGGGGTTGGATCCGTCCTGCATGAAGGCGGGGCGTTCGGCCTGCGGGTGCCGGCCGGGGGCCGGTGTGCCGTCCGTGCCGCCGGGTATGCCGTCCCCGGCCCGCCCTCCGGCTCGCCCGAGGTCGTCCGGACCACCGGCATGCCCGCCACCCCCATCCCCAGGCACCCCCTGCCGAGCCCCCTCGCCCGTCGCGTCCACGTGCTGGGCGCTGCTGTGTCCGGCGGGAGTGAGGTCGTCCCCGGTGTGTGCGGAGCCCGCGGGGGAGTGCGGGGTCGCGCCGGCCATGGTGGGCTCGCGTGCGGGGTCCGGGGCCGGCCGGTGTTCCGGTACGACGGTGCCGTTCTTGTCGTACGCGATGAACTCCCCGTCCTTGATGACGACTTTGGAGCCGTCGGCGAGTTCGATGACGCTGTGGACGCCGGTCGTCGCGGGGAGGAGGCGGGAGGTGAGGTCGGCGAGGGAGGGGAGTCTGGCGGCGGCCTGGCCGGTGGCCTTCAGGGCGACGTTGACCGGGTCGATGAACTCGCCGATCCTGGCGGCGGCCCCGGCCGCCTTGGCCGCCGTACCCGCCTCGCCCGCCTTGGACGCGGCGGCCAGCGGGCCGGCGCCGAGGGTGAGGGCGTTGAAGACGACGGTCGCGGAGGCGCGGACCGGGTCCTCCTCCCACTTGTCCCAGGCGACCAGGCCCTTGAAGAACTCGCGGGTGGCCTTCTTGTACCGCTCCTCGGTGGGGTCGGCCGGGACCGGGCCGAACGCCTTGTCCATCAGCCACTCGTACGGCGTGGCGGTGTACATGCCGATGCCGCCGAAGATGTCCCGCAGCCCGCCCCAGGCGTCGCCGGCCGCGTCGCCGCCGTGGCCGCCGAACAAGGTCCACAGACCGTCCAGGCCGCCCACGATGTTGTCCATGACCAGGCCGTCCCAGACGAACGACTTGGTCCCGTGCCACAGCCAGCCGGCGCTCCAGGGTTCGTAGGTCTGCTCCTCGGGGGTGCCCCAGGGCAGTTCCTGCGCGTTCTTGAGGTCGTCGAGGCCGTAGCCGTACATCACCGTCTGCTTGTCGGCGGTGTGGTGGCCGTCGTCCTCGGTGAACTTCGGGCCGCCCACGAGTGCGGAGATCTTCGAGGCCGCCCGGCGTTCGGCTTCCTGGAAGGCGGCCTGTGCGGCGGCGACGCCGTCCATCAGCTCCTGGTGACGGTGGACTTTGTCCTCGTCCTCGGTCCAGTCGCCGTCGCCCGCGACGCTGTCGGTGAACGTGATCGCGTCCGTCTTGAGCCGGCCCAGGCGCTCGGCGTGCGGGCGGGCCTCGGCGGAGTAGGTGTCCAGGGCGGCGGCGACCGTCTCCAGTTTCGCGGCGAAGGCGTCGGCGCGGTCCATGACCGGCTGGGTGGTGGCGAAGAGGTCGTCGGCCTCGGGCGCGGAGTAGAAGGCGCCGAGCATCTGGAAGCGGGAGTGGACGTCCGCCCCGCCGCCGCGGATGCTGATGGCCTCGCTCCACAACGCGGAGACGTGCTGGTCGAGTTCGTCGAAGTCGCCGGTGAACTGCGGTATCCCGGACGGGGTGATCACTGCTTCCCGCCCTCCTGGCCCGGCATGTCGACGAGCACGGGCGCGGACCCGGCGGCGTGCTGGGCGTCGGCGGCCATCTCCAGGTCGCCGAGGAGGTAGCAGGCGGTGGCCGCGCGCGCTCCGCCGACCGACTTCGCGGCGCGGGCGGGCAGGAAGCGTACGTCGTCCAGGGTCGCGTCGGCGAACAGGGCCAGGGCCAGCTGGACCGGGCCCGTCGGGGCGGCCCCGCAGTACGCCCCGCTGATCGTGCCGGCCGCGGTGGCGGCGCCCGCGATGTCCTCGCCGTACGCGGTGATGTCCTTGGCCATGTCCTCCATGGCCGTCTCGACCAGTCCGGTCACGAACTCCACGCCGGAGGACGAGATGTCCCATCCAGTCACAGCCAACCCCCGTAGAAATCCACGTACTTGCCCTCGGGACGACGCGCACGCCGCACCAAGCCGGGCCGCGGCGCCCCCCGTTGACCGCCACGCCGGGCATCTTCTCGCACCGGGCGTTGCGAAGGCAACGCGCTTGAGGGGGCGTGGCGGGAAGTCCTGCCCGTACAACGGGAGTTGCCTCTTCGGAAACGCAACGCGCCGTCGGCTTACGCCAATGCCAGGCCGCCCCCGCCCCCCATCTCGGCCAATCCCAACACCCGCGGATGGCTGAAGTGACGGCCTCCGCAAGCACCCCCGCCCCGGTAGCCTCACCCGTAGCCAGCAGCGCACCAACCCCCCACCCCAGGCCGCGAACCGGCGTGAACTCCCCGCCGTCCGCCGCCTCCAGGAGGTTCACGGTGAAAGTTCGCACCAGAAGCTCGGCGGTCATCGGCGCCCTCTGCCTGGTCGTCTCCCTGTCCCTGACGACGGCGTCCGCCGACGAACTGCCCGTTCCGGAGGTCGTCCTCAGCACGGTCGCCACGGCCCAGAACCCGATCGCGGGCGCCGCCGGTCCCGGCGGCACGGTCTGGATCGCCGAACGCGCGGGCAGAGTAAGGGTCTTGGGCGACGACGGACTCGGCGCGCCCGTTCTCGACATCTCCGGCGACACGACCACCGACGGCGAACGCGGCCTGCTGGGCATCGCGTTCGACAACGAGTTCGCGCACCTCTACCTCTCGTTCACGGACCGCCAAGGCACCAGCACCGTCGACGAGTTCGCCGTACACGAGGGCACCGTCCGGCCGGAGACCCGCCGTACCGTCCTCACCCAGCCGCAGCCCTACGCCAACCACAACGGCGGCGACATCAAGTTCGGCCCCGACGGCTACCTGTACATCGCGTTCGGCGACGGCGGCTCGGCCGGCGACCCGCTCGGCAACGGCCAGAAACTCGACACCCTGCTCGGCAAGTTGCTCCGCATCGACCCGCACGGCGGCACCCCGTACGCCATCCCCCCGGACAACCCGTTCGTCAACACCCCTGACGCGAAGGGCGAGATCTGGGCGTACGGCCTGCGCAACCCCTGGCGGTTCTCCTTCGACTCCGCCACCCACGACCTGCTGATCGGCGACGTGGGCCAGAACGCCTGGGAGGAGATCGACTGGGCCCCCGCGAGCAGCGGCGGCGGCGAGAACTACGGCTGGTCCCAGATGGAGGGCAACCACCCCTACCGCAACGGCATCGAGCCGGCCGACCACGTCCCGCCGGTCCACGAGTACGGCCGCACCGGTCCCGGTTGTTCGGTGACCGGCGGATACGTCTATCGCGGCGAGGCGATTCCGGGTCTGAAGGGGCGGTATGTGTTCAGCGACTTCTGCGACGGGACTGTCCGGGCGTTGACGATGGATGAGGGGGAGGTGACTGGTGTGAGTGATCTTGGGGTTGACGGGGGGAGGGTTGTTTCGTTTGTGGAGGGGGGTGTGGGGGAGTTGTATGTGCTTGATTTGGGGGGCAGGGTTTTGCGGGTTGATGCGGCGGCGTGAGGAGGCCGCACCGCAAGTGATCGATGGCCTCGGCTCCATGGACAGCCCGCCCAACTGCCCATGGAGCGCCCGCCGGACAACCCTTAGTTCAGCGTCCAGCCGAAGTTCACCGTGATCGGGTCGTGGTCGGAGAGCATCTTGCCGTCCGACGTCAGGAACTTGGCGTGCTCGTTGGAGTACTGCGTCGCGTCGAGGGTGACGGCGCTGCTGCTGCGGTAGAGGACCTTGTCGACGACCTCGCAGGTGTCGGAGACGGTGGCGCCGGTCTGGTCGCACAGGAGGGCGTCGGTGCCCTTGGCGGGGGCGACGCCGCCGCGCTCCAGCTTGACCCACGCGTCGGTGAGACCGTTCGCCGCCCCGAACTCGGCGATGGTGTCGTCGGCGCGCGTGTAACGGGTGTTGGTGTCGCCCATGACGACGACCGCGTTGCCGGCCGAGTTGGCCTTGATGTAGTCGCTCAGCTGGGCGAGGTTGGCGGCGCGGGACTTCTCGTCGCCGGAGTTGGTGCCCGCGTTGGTGTGCAGGTTGTAGAAGTCGACGTTCGCGCCGGACCCCACCTGCACCCGCATGAACGTGAAGCCCTTCGGCGTCAGGCAGTCGCCCGAGTCGAGCTGGCAGGACTTCCACTTGACCCGCTGGAAGCCCGAGTACGGCAGCTTCGACAGCGTGTTGAGCCCGCTGCCGACGCCGGCGCCGCCGCTGGTGGGCGTGCGGAACGCGTGCGCGGTGTCGGCGGCGTACAGGGCCGCGTGGTAGTTGAAGTCCTCCTCCACGTTCACGATGTCGTACGGCGCGATGCGCTGGCCGATCGCCGTGGTGCTCGACTCGCGGGGCGTGGAGGAGCTGTTGATCGCCGAGGGCAGGCCGGCGACGTTGTACGTCAGCACGCTGAACGAGCCGGACGCGCCGGCCGCGGCGGCGGGGGACGCGGTCGCGGTGGCCGCGCCGAGGACGGCGGCGCCGGCGACGAGGCAAGCGGCGATTCTGCGCATGGGGAGATCTCCTGTGCTGCTCACGGGGGGTGGTTGAGTTCCGGAAGTAAATTGCCGGGCTTGGGTGAACTTGGGGTGTTGAGGAGCCGTTGATCAGGGAGTGGTCTGTGGAACCGTTGTGTGCCGTTGGTGAGTTGACGGAGGTTTCGTCCGACATGAGGCAGACGTGCGTCACCCGTAAGGGTGAGTTCCGCATGGCGGCCCGCGCAGGTGGGGAGGGTGCGGGCCGGACCCTCGTAGAAGCAGATGAGCACACTGACGACCCCCCAGCGACCGCCGGCCTCCTCCCTGCTGCTCACCGAGGACCACATGCGCGCGATGGGCCACAAAGCCCTGGACATGCTCACCGCCCCGCACGGCGACGCGCCCGCGGCCATGGCGACCGACGCCGTTGCGCGGCTGCGGGCCGAGCCACTGCCCGTCGCCCCGGCGGACGATCCCGTCGTACTGCTCGACGAACTGCACCCCCTGCTGCGGGAAGGCAACGCCCACCCCGACCACCCCGGCTTCCTCGCGTTCGTGCCGAGCCCCGGCACCTTCCCCGGCGTGCTCGGCGCGGCGCTCGCCACCGGGTTCGCGGTGCCGGCCGGCTGGCGGCTGACCGGTCCGGTCGCGGGCGCGATCGAGTCGGCCACCGTCCGCTGGCTGGCGGAACTGCTCGGCCTCACCGCCGGGACGTCAGGACTGTTCGTGCCGGGCGGCTCCCTCGCCAACCTCACCGCGCTCACCGCCGCCCGCGACGCCCGCGCCGGCCCCGAACTCCGCGCGGCCACCGCCTACTTCAGCGACCAGACGCACTTCTCCGTCCCGCGCGCCCTGCACGTCCTCGGCATCGGCGCGGACCGGACACGGACCCTGCCGTGCGACCGTACCCAGCGGCTGCCGGCCGCCGCGCTCGCCGAGCAGGTGACGGCGGACCGGCGGCGGGGCCTGCGCCCGTTCCTCGTGGTCGCCACCGCCGGCACCACGGCGACCGCAGCCGTCGACCCCCTGCCCGAACTCGCCCGGTTCTGCCGCGCGGAGGGCATGTGGCTGCACGTGGACGGCGCTTACGGCGCGCCCGCCGCCCTGACCTCCCGTGGACAACGGGCGCTGGCCGGGCTCGAATTGGCCGACTCGCTCAGCGTGGACGCCCACAAGTGGCTCTTCCAGCCCGCCGAGACCAGCTGCGTACTGCTGCGCGAACCCGCCTGGCTGCGCCGGGCGTTCGGGGTGCGGCTGCCCTCGTACCTCGCCGCCGGGGACACCGCGGACGGGGACGGCGTCGACTTCCTGCACTGGGGCGTCCAGCAGACCCGCGAGTTCCGCGCGCTGCGGCTGTGGCTGGCGCTGAAGACTTTCGGCGCGGACGCCTTCCGGCAAGCGGTCGACCGGGGGCTCGACACGGCCGAGGAGATCGCCCGGCACATCGAGGCCTCACCGGACCTGTCCCTGGTGACCGGCCCGACCCTGGCCGTCGTCACCTTCCGCGCCCTGCCCGCCCTCCCGCCGGCCGAACAGGACCGGGCGGTGGACGAGGTGTGCCGCGCGCTGGGGGCGGAGGGGCGGGCGCTGGTGATGGGCGTGACGGTCGCCGGGCGCAGGGTGTTCCGGCTGTGCACGATCAATCCGCGCATCGAGCGGGCTGAGCTGCGGGGGGTGGTCGACCGCATCGGGGAACTGTGGCGGGCGCATAGGGCGCATGGGGCGCGCAGGGCGGGCGAGGCGCGCAGGGCGGGTGGGCGTGAGGGGCGGGGCGGTTTCGAGGAGGCCGAGCGGTGACTCCGGACGACGACGCCGGGACGCGGTACGACCGGACCGCGCCCGCCCCGACGTCGTCCACCCGCCCGACCGTCCCCTGGACCTGCACGAACCGCCCCCGCCCCCACCCCCGCGACGACGCTCCCCGAAAGGCCCCCGCATGCTCGCCTACCCCTTCGCGCGACAGCACTGCCTCTCCCCCCTCCCGCACACCAGCCTGCTCGACGACGACCGCCTGGCCCTCGTCGCGATGCCCAGCGGCCACCCCGCCCACCTCGCCGTCCGCCACAGGGACGTCGTACAGGTCCTCACCGACCGCCGCTTCAGCCGCCGCGCCATGCTCACCACCCCTGGCGGCCCCCGCATGACCGACGCCGACCTCGACGAACCGAGCCTCCTGGGCCTGGACCCGCCCGAGCACACCCGGGTGCGGCGGCTGTGCGCGCCCGCGCTGAGCCCGACCGCCGTCGAGGCGCTGTGCCCGAGTGTGACCGCGAGGGTGGAACGGCTCCTGGACGACCTCGCCGCGCGCCAACTCGTCGATCTGCACCGGGAGTTCTCCCTGCCGCTGGCCACCGGCACGGTCGTCGGCCTGCTCGGCGTCCCCGAGGAGGGGCACGCGCCGCTGCTGCGCTGGTCCCGGCAGAAACTCGCCCTCACGAACCTGCCGCCCGACCGGGCCCGCGCCGGACACCAGGCCCTGCGCGCCCACTGGCACGCCCTCCTCCACCCCGGCGCCGCCCTCGGCCCCGGCCTGCTGCGCACCCTCCTCGACGGCCACCGGCGCGGAGCCCTCTCAGAGGCCGAACTCCTGGCGACGGCGGTCAACTTGTACGTCGCTGGCCACGCCACCACCGCCGCCACCCTCACCAACGGCCTCCTCCACCTCCTCGTCCACCGCGACCAGTGGCGGGCCCTGTGCCACGACCCGGGCCTGATCGACGGAGCCGTCCACGAGATCCTCCGCCTCGACACCATCGCCGACGCCGCCCTGCCCCGCCTCGCGACCGACGACGTCCGTGTCGGCGCCACCCTCGTCCGGGCCGGCGAGGCGGTCCTCCCCTCGCACGCCCACGCCGACCGCGATCCCCGCGTCTTCGCCGACCCGCACACCTTCGACATCACCCGCACCCCCGGCCCGATCCTGGCCTTCGGCCATGGCCCCCACCGCTGCCCCGGCGCCCGCCTCGCCCTGCTCCAACTCCGCACGGCGTTCCTGACCCTGACCCACCACCACCCCGACCTCACCCTCACCCACCCGGCCACAGAACTCCCTTTCCTGAACGGGTCGTTGATCGGAGGGGTGACTCGGTTGCCGGTGTCGCTGCGGAGGGGGGCATGAGGCCGAAAGAGGACCACTACAATCCGTAAAGTTTTGTTACAAGATGGTGAGGTGAATCTCTTTTCGCTGGTGAGCGGCGGCGAGTACCGTAGATTTCCCTTGTGATCGGTCGGCATGGACCCGATTGAGTGCCAGTGTGAGGGTCGGAGCCGGCGCATGTCTCAGGGGGAGGCTCACTCAATGTTAGGAAAATGGGTCAGACGTGCCGCAGGACGGTTTCCCGGTGAGCGGGGCAACCGACTGCGTGACGCTCAACTGCGCACACACAGCCGCAATCTGATGCGGCAGCTCACACCTCGAATGCCGCTGAGCGTCACCGCCCTGTGCGAGGGGCTCAGTGAAATGCGCGGCAGGCGGATCAGCCTCATGGAATGGGATCTGGCCGCCGACGGCCCGTTCGGTCTGCTGATATCCCGTGAGCACGAGGATGTCATCGTCTACCAGGCGAAAACGACAAAAGCCCATCAGGCGCACATCATTCTTCACGAAGTCGGACACATTATCGCGTTCGACCTGGCGGGCGAGCGGCCGTCCGGCCCGATGGAGCGGTCCTGCTATTCGGACCGGGACGAGCGGGACGCCGAGATCATCGCGTCGACGATCATGTACCGGGCGATCTCGATGAACCGGCGCGTTCAGAGCCAGGGGCTCGATGAGCCGTGGCGGCCCTCGGTATACAACAGCCTCGTACTCACCGACGGTGTGGTATGAGTGTGCTCAACCTTGTCACCGTCGCCACGCTCCTCGGCGGCGCGGTCTGGACGATGCCCGTCCTGATACAGCGGCGCTTGCGCGATCCCATGCGGCTGCATCTCTGTCTGGCGCTGCTGCTGATGGGGACGGGGAACGTGCTGGCCCAGCCGTCCGTCCTCGGCTTCGTCGACATACATGTCTTCGAGGGATTCTCCAAGATCGCGTACAACGCCGAGGTCTTGGCCGGTCTCGGTCTCATGGTCGGATTCCTGCGCGAACGCCCGCTGCGGCGCTGGAAGCCGCCGTGGCCCTGGGAAGTGGGCGCCTGTCTCGTCTGTCTGACGGGGATGCTCGCGATGACCGTGATCCTGCCGGCCCATTTGCGCAATCACGTGCTGACGTCCACCTACCTCGTCGACTGGCGCATCCGCACTTTCTATAATTTCGGTAATTTTTATCTCTTCTTCGGGTATGCGGCCAGCGCCTATCTCGCCGGACGGCACGCCCGGCAAGGCCGTTCACTGCGGCGGACTTCGTTCAGCATCATCGCCGTCGGTCTGAGCGGGCTCGCTCTCACCTGCATTTTCCGCTTTCTCTGGGTGAATCTGCCTACGCTGCGGGAACCCGGCCGGCTGATCTCCTACACCGATGTCTTTCTCTTCGGGCAGGTCGCCGCCATCGTGGTGTGCGTGGGCTTGAGTCTTCCCTTTTTCGTCAGCGTGGTGCAGATCGTGCGAGAGCGGGCTGAACAGCACAGTCAGTTCCGTGCGCTCGAGGAGCTGTGGCGCCGGCTTGTGGAGGTCTATCCCGAACTGGTCCTGGACCGGCGCAACCGTCGGCGGCGCGTTTTTCCCGCGAGTTCCCTCGCCGTCTACCGGCGTTATGTCGAATGCCGCGACGGTCTGACCAGGCTCGGCCCCTACCTCCGGCTCGTGTCCGAGGAGTCGTCGACGCCGGTGCCGCAGGATGATCTGCGGGCGTTCGCGCACCTTGTCGAGCACGCCCTGAGTCTGCACGGCGATCAGGGGACGCGGGACGGGGGCCCGCCGACGGAGGCGGTCTTCGTCCTCACACCGCGCAGCCGGCACAGCGCCGACGGGCACGACTACGAGGAGGATCTCGGCACTCTCGTCCGGCTCTCCCGCGAACTGCGGGCGATGCCGGCGCCCGGTCCGGTCCGGGACGTCGCCGTGGGGTGAGCGTGCCGGACGCCTACGCCTGACGGCCGTCGGTGCCCGCCGGGTCCCCGGAGGAGGCCGGCTGTTTCGAGTCCAGCACGTCCATGATGGACAGCAGTTGCTCGCGCAGTGCGGGGTTCAGCTGGCCGGCCCGCATCGCGATCGACCGCACCTGCCGGTCGGCGAGCATCTCCGCCCACTCGTCCTTCGGCTGCTCGGTGGGCGCCTCGTTGATGAGCGCGCTCACCGACACCGGCAGGGTCATGTCCCGTGACTGGAAGTACTTGACGATCGCGGAGAGCACGCCGACCGTCGGGTTGGTCTGCGAGCCGTTGCGCAGGGCGGTCAGATAACTCCGGGAGATCGTCACGTCATGACTCGGGTCGCCGGAGATCGCCTGCGAGACCTCGGCGGTGGACGGCTCGCGCAGGCGGCCCACGGCATCCGCGGTGGCGGCATCGGCGAACCAGGAGTTGAGACGTTCTGCCAGCGTAGCCATGTGTCCGACCTTCTTGGGCTTCGGCGACTCGGGGGTGTTCCCGCGGATGAGCGCGGAGGGTGCAGCTTCGACAGGCGCTCCCACGCCACTGGCGACCGCTTGTCATAACGACCCTTGCCCTCACGGTAACACAAGTGACACAACCAGAGCCCGCTTGCTACTATAATCGACAGCAGGCCGATAAAGAGCTTCACTTGCTCTCAAAATGGCAGCTCACGCTGGAGGGGATATGCGTAGCAGCACTGTCTTTACCCAGGGACTTCGTCAAAGCGTCGGGACCAGCCCGCTCTGGACGGTCGAGGCCGTCCGGCAGGTGCGGTACCACGTCGTCAGCTCCAACCGTCTGTTCGATCCCGCCAACACCGCACTGCTGACCGGATGCCCCGACGCCCCGATGCGCCCGGGCGACCGGCGGCTCGTCGTCATCGACCAGAACGTCGACGCGCTCTACGGCGCCGACGTGCGCGCCTTCTTCGCCGCTCACGGGATCGACGCGACGGTCGTGACCCTGCGCGCCGACGAGGCGGTGAAGCAGTGGGACGCCGTGTCCCAGGTCGTCGACGCGATGAACGACTTCGGGATCGACCGCCGCCGCGAGCCGGTCCTCGCCGTCGGCGGCGGGGTGCTGACCGACATCGTCGGGTTCGCGGCGAGCCTCTACCGGCGCGGAACGCCGTACATCCGCATCCCCACGACGCTGATCGGCCTCGTCGACGCCGGGGTGGGCGTCAAGACCGGGGTCAACTACGAGCGGGGCAAGAACCGGCTGGGTACCTATGCGCCGGCGACGGCCACCTTCCTGGACCGGTCCTTCCTGCGCAGCCTGCCCCCGCGGCACATCAGCAACGGTCTCGCCGAGATCCTGAAGATGGCCCTCATCCGCTCCGAGGACCTGTTCGCCCTGCTGGAGTCGGAGGGCACCGCGGTCCGGGCCGACCGGCTCCAGGGGACGACCGAGGACCTCGCCCGCGCCGCGGACGCCATCCTCGCCGAGTCCATCCACCTCATGCTGGAGGAACTCCAGCCCAACCTGTGGGAGTCCGCGCTGGAGCGCTGCGTGGACTACGGCCACACCTTCAGCCCGACACTGGAGATGCACGCCCTGCCCGAACTGCTGCACGGCGAGGCCGTGGTCATCGACATGGCCCTGACGACCGCGCTCGCGACCCTGCGCGGCGATGTCTCCGAGGCCCAGGCCGACCGCATCTACCAGGTGATCCGGGTGCTCGGACTGCCCACGTGGAACGAGGTCCTCGAAGACCCCGCGCTGCTCGAGGAAGCCCTGCGCGACACCGTGCGCCACCGGGACGGCCAGCAGCGGCTGCCGCTGCCGACCGGGATCGGACGGCACCACTTCGTCAACGACGTCACCGGCGCGGAACTGCGCGAGGCCACCCGCCTGCTGCGCGACCACGCCCAGGGGCACACCACCCCCGCCGGGCTGCTCGTCCCCGAGCAGGTCGGCGCGTGAGCCGCACGGACCGCGGCGCTGCGACGGCGGTCGTCGTCGGCGGATCGACCGGCGTCGGACGGGGCGTCGCCGACGCGTGGGCCGCGCAGGGCATCGAGACCCATGTCTTCAGCCGCAGCCGGCCCACCGGACCCGGCGCCGGCCGGCTGGTGTGGCACCGGCTCGACTTCCGCGACCCCGGACCGGCCCGGCAGGCGCTGCGCACCCACCTGCCCGCCGGCCTCTCCCTGGTCTGCTACTCCGCGATCTACTTCACGGCCCGGCGCGAGCCTTTCCTGGCGACCGACGAGACCGACTGGCTGGACCAGTTCGCGATCAACGTGCACGGCCTGGCCTGGACGCTGAAGGCGACGCTGCCGTCGCTGCGGGCCGCCGCCCCGGGGCTCTTCCTGCACATCTCCTCCGAGGTGGTCTACAACGCGGGCCCCAACCGGTCCGGGTACGCCGCCACCAAGGCCGCGGCGAGTTCGCTGATCCGGTCCGTCGCCCAGGAGACCGACGCGGGCGAGGTGGCGTTCGTCGAGGCCCTGCCCGTGGGGATGGTCGACAGCCCGGGCATCCGCGCCCGCCGCTCCCCGGGCTTCGACTACAGCGGCTACATGCCGCCGGCCGCGTTCGCGCCCCTGGCCGCCGAACTCGCCCGGACCCGCGGGGCGCCGTACGCGGGCGAGGCCCTGGTCGTGCACGGGGACACGACCTGGTCGTCCGTCGCCGACGGGCTGCCGGTGTCCCAGTCCCGCCCCCTGGACCGACCCTTCCGATAGTCAGGAGCGCACACATGCCCAAGGCACAGCCGGACGCCCCGGTGGCGACCGCCGAGAACCCCCTGCCCCGTCTGCGCGCCTCGGCGCTGCTGTTCGACATGGACGGCACGCTCGTGGACTCCACCGCCCTCGTCGAGTCCACGTGGGCCGACTTCAGCGCACGGCACGGAACCGACCTCACCGAGGTCCTCGCGTACGCGCACGGCCGGCCCACCCGGGAGACGGTGAGCCACTTCGTCCCCGACCCGCGACTGGCCGCCGCCGAGACCCGGCGGCTCGTCGCGCACGAGGAGACGCAGACCGCCGGGATCACGGAGATACCCGGCGCCCGCGCCCTCCTCGCGGCACTCCCGTACGGCTCCTGGGCCGTCGTCACCTCGGCCGGCCGCCGGCTCGCCGAGGTCCGGCTCGCCGCCGCGGGCCTGCCCCTGCCCGAGATCATGGTGAGCGCCGACGACGTGGCCCACGGCAAGCCCCACCCCGAGGGCTATCTGCGGGCCGCCGCCGCGCTCGGAGCCGGGCCCGCCGACACGCTCGTCTTCGAGGACTCCGGCGCCGGCGTCCGGGCGGGCCTGGCCAGCGGCGCCCGTACCGTCGTCATCGGCGCCCTGGACGAGTTCGACGCGGTGGCGGAGCGGTACCCCGACCTCCGCGGCTTCCGGGTCGAGACGGCGTCCTCCGCGCCCGGCGAGGTCACGCTGACGGTGTCCGGGCCACACGCCGGGCGGCCCGGGGAACGCCGGTGACCGCCGCCGCGGCGCAGGCCCTTCTCGCGGCGGACGTCGGCGGTACGTGGGTGCGGCTGCGCGTCGGGGGAGCGGGGGGCGCCGTCGAACGGCTCCGGTCGCCCAGCCTGCTCCAGCACCCCGGCCGGCCGGTCGCACGGCTGCGGGAGGACATGGTCGACCTGCTGTGCCGGGCGGCGCCGCCCCGCGCCCACGCCGCGGTCTCCTTCGGCGCGGCCCTCGACCACCTCACCGGCACCGCCTTCGGCTCGGCGCCGCTGTGGGGCGCGGAAACCGAGCCGTACGACCTGGGGGCCGCGCTGCGCCGGAGCCGGCCCGACGTCACCTGGCAGCTCGTCAACGACGTCACCGCGGCCCTGGTGGACTTCGCGGCCACGCACGCCCGGCCCGGTGTCCGGCGCATCGGCTATCTGACCCTCAGCAGCGGTATCGCGCTGCGGATCGCGGACCTGGAGCGGACCCGTATCCCGGTCGACGAGCGGGGACTCCAGGGCGAGATCGGCCACCTGCCGGCGATGACCACGGACCCGGACCTCGAGCGGGCGGGGCTACTGTGCGAGTGCGGGGCCCCCGGCCACCTCGCCTCGGTCTCCTCAGGACCCGGTATCGCGCGCGTCGCCGAACTGCTGGGGCTCGGCATGGGAGCGGCGCCGCCGCAATGGCTCCCCGAGGCACTCACGGCCGGCGACCCCGGGGCGCGGCGGCTGCTGGAGCTGTGCGTCGAACCGGTGGCGCATATGCTGCGCACCCTGTGGTGCCTCGACCCGCACCTCGACCTGCTCGGCCTCGGCGGAGGCGTCGTCGAAGGGCTCGGCGCCCACTACGCCGACGAACTGTGCCGCCAGCTCGGCCGCGCCACCTCCTACGCCGACCCCGGCCGCAGCCGGGCCTGGATCGCCGGCCGGCTGGTCTTCTGCGCCCCCGGCACGGTCGACGCGCTGCGCGGGGCGGAGCACGTCGACCGCTGGCTGCCGGGGATCGCGCCGTGAGGGGCACGCACCGCGCCCTGGTGCGCCTCCCCGCGGACGCGCGGGGCCGCACCCGCCTCGCGGTCACCGAGGTGCCGACGCCCCGGATCGGCCCCGGGGACGTCCTCCTGGCACCGGTCACCGCCGGTGTCTGCGGCACCGACTGGCAGATCCTGCGCGGGCTGCGCGACGACCCGAGCGATGTCCTCGGGCACGAAGGCGTGGCCCGGGTCGTCGCGGCCGACAGCGCCGGCCCGCCCGTCGGTTCGCTGGTCATGGTGAACCCCACCCACCCGGGCGACCCCTCGTTCCTGCTCGGGCACAACGTGCCCGGCCTGTGGGCGGAACGCACCCGCGTCCCCGCCGCCGCCGTCCGCGCGGGCCTGGTCCTGCCCGTCCCGGAGGGCGCGGCCCGGCCGGCCGTGGCGGCCCTGGCAGAACCCCTGGCCTCCGTGCTGTACGGCCTCGAGATCGCCCTCGGTACGGCGCGGCCCGCCGCCCTGGTCGTGTGGGGGGACGGGATCGTGGGACGGCTCGCCCGCGACGCCTGGCGGCGTGAACTGCCCGGACTGCGGCCCCTGTTGGTGGGGCACGGCACCGACGCCGTCGATCCGGGCGACCCCGCGCTGCCCGGACTGCTCGCCGGCCTGCCCGCGCCGGTCGGCGTGGTGATCGCGACGCCGCGCACCGGCACCCGCGAGGCGCTGATCGCCGTCGACCGTCATGTACGGGGCACGCTCCTGGTCGACGTGCACGCGGGACTGCCGCCGGGGCCGGTGCCGCTGTCCGGGGGCGAGGCCGACGCGTCGGCCCTGCGCGCCGGCAACTGCGGGGGAGAACCCCGGCCGCCCCGGGTGCACCGCCTCGGCCGTCCGGCCGGTCCGCTGCTGCTGTACGGGCACCGCGGAGTCTCGGCCCGCCATCTGCGCCAGGCGCTCGCTCTCCTCCTGGCCCGGCAGGGCGGGCCGCCGGGCGGCTCCGTGCTGACCCACGAGGTGGACCTGGAGGGCGCCGCCGACCTCGTCAACTCCGTACTGGACGCGGCCGGCCGGGTCCACGACGGGCGGCGCGTCCTCAAGGCGGCGATCCGGATCGGCGGCGGAGATGACGGCTGAACCGACTGCTCTGGCCGTGGCCGTGCCCCAGTGGCGGATCAGCACGGACCGGAGGGAAGCGGCCCGCGTCGCGCTGGCGGAGGGGGCCGATCAGCTGCACCTGGACTTCGGCGGGGCCCACCGCGGACCGCCGCTGAGCGATCCCGGTGAGCTGCGCGCGGCCGGGGCGATCTCCAGGGACATCCCGGTCCCCGTCCTCGCCGTCAACCACGTCAACGACATCGGTCTCGCCCACGAGCACGGCGTGGCGAACCCGGCGGCGCTCGCCCTGCTGGAGCGCGCCCTGGACTGCGCGCGCGGCCTCGGCGCACGCGTCCTGCACGTGCCCGGCTTCCGGCGCAGCCGGCCGGACACCGACGGGCTGCGGGCCGGCACCGCCGACGCGCTGCGCGTCCTGTGCGAGCGGGCCGCGGCGGCGGGGCTGACCCTCGCCTACGAGTCGCCGCTCGGCCCCGCCGGCTCCCTCGCCCTCGCCCGCTCGGTGGACCGTCCGGCGCTGCGCCTGGTGCTGGACACCGGCAATCTCCTGGACGCCGGTGAGGACCCGCTGCGCTTCGCCCGCCTGGTCGGCGCCGCCGGGCTGCTCCTGCCCGACCTGCACGTCAAGGACCCCCTGAGCGCCGGCGGCAGCGGCGCCCCGGCGCTCGACACCCTGCCCGCTCTGCTGCACCGGGCGGGCGCCCGCTCGGTGCTCGTGGAGAACGACTACCGGTCCGCCCCGGCCCGCCTGCGGACGGACATCGCGCTGTGCCGCACCGCGGCCTGGCCCCACCACGTCAAGGACGAACGATGAAATCCATCCTGCTCACCGGCCCCCGCACCGTGACGGTCGCCGAGGCCGCCCCACCCGAGCCGGGCCCGGGCGAGGCACTGGTCCGGGTGAGACTGCTCGGCCTGTGCGGCACGGACCTCGGCTTCTACGACGGCAGCAGCAACTATCTCCGCGCCGGCCTCAAGAGCTACCCCTTCGTCCTGGGCCACGAGTGGATCGGCACGGTGGCCGCACTGGGCCCCGGCGCCGATCCCGCCCTGGCCGGGCAGCGGGTCGCGGGGCACAACTTCCGGGCCTGCGGCCACTGCCCGCACTGCCGGGCGGGCCGGATCAGGTACTGCCCGGACCGCAGCGAGATCGGCGTCCTCGGACCGCGCCCCGGCGCGGGAGCGCAGCTGATCACCGCACCGGTGAGCACCCTGACCCGGATACCCGACGCCCTGTCCGACGCGGCCGGCGCGCTCCTCGAGCCGACCGCCGCCGCGGTCCACGCCGTGGACCGGCTCGCCGTGACCTCCCGGGACCGGGTCGCCGTCCTCGGCGCGGGCACCTTGGGGCTCGCGGCGGCCCAGGTCGCCCGGGCCCTCGGCGCCGCCACCACCGTCTTCGACCCCCAGCCCACCGCACGGGAACTGGCCCGCGGCCTCGGCCTCACCGCCCAGGCCGCGCCCGCCGAGGCGGACGCGGAGGCGTACGACGCCGTGATCGAGGCGTCCGGCAGTGTGGCGGCGGTCGGCGCCGCCGTCCGGCTGGCCGCCTCCGGCGGGCGGGTGGCCCAGCTGGGGACGCCGCACCACGCCGTCGACGGATTCGACGCGGCAGGCCTGGTCATCCGGGACGTCACACTGCACGGCGTGCTGTCCGGCATCGGCTACTGGGACCGGCTGGTCGCCCTGGTGGAGTCCGGCGCGGTGGACCTGGACGCCCTTGTCGACCGGGTCTTCCCCCTCGACGACCTCGACGCCGCCTTCGCCCGTCTCGCGGACGGCGGACGGGCCCGGCCCAAGGTCCTGGTCCAGGTCGATCCGGCCGCGCGCGGCGCCGCCGGGGCCCGCCGGTGAGCGCACCCGCACCGACGGCCGCGCCGGCCAGGATCGACGCGCCGGCCGCGGCACGCCTGGCGGTGCTCGCCGGGGCCACCTTCGTCTACGTCACCTTCGAGGTCTTCCCGGTCGGCCTCATCCACGACATCGCCGCCGACCTCGGTGTCGGCGCCGGCCGGGTGGGACTGCTCATCAGCGGGTACGCCGTCGTGGCCGCCGTCGTCACCATCCCGACCGTCGCGCTCGCCGGCCGTGTCTCGCGCGGTACGGCACTGGTGGTCTCCCTGCTGGTGCTGGTCGTCGCCGAGCTGCTCGCGGCGACCGCCACGGGCTTCGCCGCGATGGCGGTCAGCAGGGGGGTGGCGGCGCTGACGCACGGGGTGCTGTGGTCGCTGATCGCGCCGGCGGCGGCCACGCTGGTGCCCCGTGAGCGGGTCGGGACCGCGACCGCCGTGGTGTTCGGCGGGTCCTCGCTCGCGGCGATCGTGGGCAGCCCCGGTACGGCGTTCGTCGGTGAACTCATCGGGTGGCGCGCCACCGCCCTGCTGCTCGCGGCGGTCACGGCGGCGGTGACCGTCGCGCTGGTCTGGGCGCTGCGGCCACGGCCGGCGGCACCCCGCGCCGGCCCGGCGGCGGCTCAGCCGCAGGACCGGCACGACGGCCCCGGGGCGGCGCAGTGGCCCGCGGTCCTGACGCTGTGCGCGGTCGCCGTGGTGCTGGTCGTCGCGCACTTCCTCAGCTACACCTACTTCGCCGTCATCGTCACCGAGGCCACCGGGGCGTCGGGGGCGGTGGTCGTGCTGCTCGCCGTCTTCGGCGGCGCGGGAGTGGTGGGGACGTATCTCGCCGGCCGGCACAACGACCGCGCCCCGCAGCGTGCCGCGGCCGTGACCATGGCGGCCTTCGTGGCGGGGACCGGTCTGCTCGCGCTCGCCTTCGCCCCGGCGCCGGCGGCGGCGCGCTGGGCGGCGGCCGGCGTCGCCGTCGCGGTGTGGGGAGGGGCGTTCGCCGCGGCGGGCCCTGTCTTCCAGACGGGGGTGATGCGCCTGGCGGGCGCCGACGCCGACCGGGCGTCCTCCGTCTACGTCACCGGTTTCCAGATCGGCATCGCGGGCGGATCGGCCCTCGGCGCGACGCTCCTCAGCCGGCCGGCCGGGCTCCCGGTGGTCTCGGCCGTGCTCGCGGCGGCGGTGCTGGCCACCGTGCTGCTGAGGCGCCCGGTACCCGGTGTCTGACTGTCCTGGCGTAGAACTCCGTCATCAATCTGCTTGTATAGTGGACAAGAGGCTAATAAAATAATCCACGGCCCTTGAGAGGGGCTGTCCGTCGCACACGAGAGGCACCGCATGCGGTCCCGTATGGCTGTCCTGATCCTGGCGATCTTCTGTGTCGGCACGGCCGAGCTCGCGCCGAGCGGCATGCTGGGCGACCTGTCCCGGGATCTGTCGGTGACCATCCCCACCGCGGGGCTCCTCGTGACCGTCTACGCGCTGACCGTGGTGATCGGCGGGCCGCTCGTCACCGCCGCCACCACCCGGGTCAGCCGCAAGCACCTGCTCGTCGGACTGCTGCTGGTCTCCGTCGCCGGCAACGTCGTCTCCAGCCTCGCCCCCACCTTCGGCCTGCTGGTCGTGGGCCGTGTGCTGACCGCCGTCATCCACGGCACCTTCCTCGCCGTGTGCGTCGTCATCGCGGGCGGCATGGCCGAGGAGGGCAAGGAGGGGTCGGCGATCGCCGGCACCCAGCTGGGCATCAACCTGGCGACCGTGCTCGGCGTGCCCCTGGGCACCCTGGTCGCCCACCAGCTCAACTGGCGGGCCACGTTCGGCAGCGTCGCCGTCCTCGCCCTGGTCTCCGCCGTCCTCATCCTGCTGGTCATCCCGGACAGCGGCGCCCCCGGCAACTCCTCGGCCGCACACGAGCTGCGCGTGTTCAGGAACTGGCAGGTGATCGGTACCGTCCTGGCCACGGTCCTGTGCTCGGGCGGCATGTTCACGCTGATCACCTACATGGTGCCGCTGCTCACCGACGTCGGCGGCTTCCCGTCCACCTGGGTGCCGGCCGTGCTCGTCGGCTACGGCCTGGGCTCCCTCGCCGGCAACGCCATCGGCGGCAGGATCGCCGACCGGTCCGTCGACGCGGCGGTCCTCGGACTGTCCTGGACCCTGGCCGCCGTCTGCCTCCTGTACTGGGTCGCCGCCCCCACACCGGCCGGCGGGGCCGTCTTCCTGATCCTCTTCTCCATGGCGACCTTCGCCCTCATCCCCGGACTCCAGACCAAGGTGCTCTCCGCCGCCGCGGCCGCGCCGACGCTCTCCCTGACCGCCAACATGTCCGCTTTCGGACTCGGCGCCGCCCTCGGCTCCTGGGCCGGGGGACAGCTCATCGACCAGGGCCTCGGCATCCGCGCGGTGACGGTCGGCGCCGCCGCGTTCACCGCCCTCGGCGCCCTGCTGATCGCCCAGACGGTGCACAGCGGCCGGCGGCAGCGCAAGACCCTCGGCGACCAGGCGCACGGCGCCGCCGCCGAGCGGCAGCCCGCCGACTCCGACACAGGCGCCGCGCCGGCCTCCTGAACCAGACCTCCTGACCGGATCTCGCCCACGAGAAAGCCATCCTCATGCCGAGCAGCTCCGCGACCTCCACCAGGCCCAGGCTTCCCTCGCTGACCGGGCTGCGCTTCATCGCAGCCGCCCTCGTCTTCTTCTTCCACTCCTCACTCATCTTCATATCGATGAACCCCTTCGCCGACCCCGAGACGGCGGACGACTTCCGGTGGCTGTTCAGCAAGGCCGGATGGATGGGGGTGTCGTTCTTCTTCGTGCTCAGCGGTTTCGTGCTGACGTGGTCGGCGCGGCCCGGTGACACGGTCACGGGGTTCTGGCGGCGGCGTCTGCTGAAGATCTTCCCCAACCACATCGCCACCTGGGCCCTGGCCATGCTGCTGTTCGCCGGGGCGACGCTCCCGGTCAAGGTGTGGCTGCCGAACCTGCTCCTGGTGCACTCGTGGTTCCCCGACCCGGCCGTGTACCTGAGCCTCAACGCCCCGGCCTGGTCGCTCTGTAGCGAACTGCTCTTCTACCTGCTGTTCCCGTTCCTGCTCGGGCCGGTGTCACGGATCAAGACGCGGGCGCTGTGGTGGTGGGCGGCGGGCATGGTCGCCGGCATGCTGGCCGTACAGCTCGTCACCGACTTCCTGGCGCCCGGCAGCCCCCCGGCACCCGGTACCGACGTGACGGTCTGGCAGTTCTGGTTCGGCTACAACTTCCCGCCGGTGCGGATGTTCGAGTTCGTCCTCGGCATGATCCTGGCCCGGCTCGTGCTCGCGGGCGCCTTCCCCCGGACCGGGATCGTCCCGGCGGCCCTGCTGTGCGTGGCCGGCTACGCGGCGGCGCTGGCGGTGCCGTTCCTGTACGGCCTCAACCTCATGACCGTCGTACCGATCTCGCTGCTGATCTGCGCGGTGGCGCACGCCGATGTGGACCGTGCTCCGACGGTGCTGCGCGGGCGGGCCATGCAGTGGCTCGGCGAGGTCTCCTTCGGGTTCTATCTCGCCCAGCAGATCGTGCTCTCGTTCGTGCGCACCACGCTGATGCATCACCGGACTGTCGCGGCCCCGGCCGCCGTCGCCGTCGTGGCGGCCGAGTTCGCCGGCGCCCTCGCCCTCGGCTGGCTGCTCCTGGTGTGCGTCGAACGCCCCGTCATGCGCCGCTGGGCCCGCTCCCGCCGCAAGCCGCCCGCCCAGGCCGGCCCCTCCCCGACCCCGCAGCAGCTCACCGCCGCTTCCTGAAGGGAACAGGCACCCATGACCTCGTCACCCCTCGCCGGCGCAGCCGAGACGTACCGGACCAAACTTCCCTCACTGACCGGACTGCGCTTCATCGCCGCCGCCCTCGTCTTCTTCTTCCACGCGACCTTCAGTGACCCGCCCATGAACCCCTTCGCCGACGCGAGCTGGGAGGAAGGCTTCCGGTGGCTGTTCAGCAAGGCCGGATGGATGGGGGTGTCGTTCTTCTTCGTGCTCAGTGGCTTTGTGCTGACGTGGTCGGCGCGGCCCGGTGACACGGTCACGGGGTTCTGGCGGCGGCGTCTGCTGAAGATCTTCCCCAACCACATCGCCACCTGGGCCCTGGCCATGCTGCTGTTCGCCGGGGCGACGACACCGGTGTCCGCGTGGCTGCCCAACCTCTTCCTGATCCACTCGTGGTTCCCGCAGCACGCGACCTTCATCAGCGTGAACCCGCCGAGCTGGTCGCTCTGTAGCGAACTGCTCTTCTACCTGCTGTTCCCGCTCCTGCTCGGGCCGGTGTCGCGGATCAAGACGCGGGCGCTGGGGTGGTGGGCGGCGGGCATGGTCGCCGCCATGCTGGCCGTACAGCTCGTCACCGACTTCCTGCTGCCGCGGCACCCGCCGACCCCGGAAGGCTTCGGCGTCTCCCTGTGGCAGTTCTGGTTCGGCTACAACTTCCCGCCGGTGCGGATGTTCGAGTTCATCCTCGGCATGATCCTGGCCCGGCTCGTGGCGGCCGGCACCGCCCCCCGGATCAGGATCGTCCCGGCCGCCCTGCTGTGCGTGGCCGGCTACGCGGCGGCGATGGCGGTGCCGTTCCTGTACGGCCTCAACCTCATGACCGTCGTCCCCATCGCCCTGCTGATCTGCGCGGTGGCCCGCGCCGACGTGGAAGGCACCCGGACGGTGCTGCGCGGGCGGGCCATGCAGTGGCTCGGCGAGGTCTCCTTCGGCTTCTACCTCGCCCAGTACGTGGTCATGTACACCCTGCGCACGAAGCTGATGGACGAGCGGCTCCTCAGCCCGGTACCCGGACTCCTCACCCTGCTCGGCTTCTTCCTCGCGACCCTCCTGACCGGCTGGCTGCTCATGGTGTGCGTCGAACGCCCCGTCATGCGCCGCTGGGCCAGGCCGGCGAGACGGACCACACCGCAAGGCGAGGAACCACGCCCCGCCCCCGCCCTGAACTGACCACCTCTCTAGCTCTATCCACCCCCACAAGCAAGGAGACACCCGTGCCCACCATCGACGTCAACGGCACCCCCGTCCACTACACCGCCCAGGGCACCGGCCCCGGACTGCTGTTCGTACACGGCACGGCCGCGGACGGCGAGACCAACTGGGGCCATCTGCGCGAGCACTTCACCGAGCGCCACACCGTCATCACCCCCGACTACTCGGGCAGCGGCAAGACGCCCCTGCACGCCGACGACCTGAGCCTGGACGAGCTGTCCGACCAGGTGATCGGCGCGGCCCGGGCGGTGACCGGCGAACCGTTCGACATCGTCGGCTTCTCGCTCGGCGGAGTCGTCGCCGCAGCCTCGGCGGCCAAGTACCCGGAGCTGATCCGCCGGCTGGTCGTCATCAACAGCTGGGCCCGCAACGACGACCCGCGCCAGCAGCTCGCCGTCGACCTGTGGCGCAAGCTGCCCGACATCGACGCGGAGGCCTTCGCCGCCTACAGCGCGCTGCTGATCTTCTCGCCGCCGTTCCTCGCCGGGTTCGGCAGCGACGGCGTCAAGGCCACCGTGGCCGGGATCACGGCGGAGATCGGCACCCTGCGCCAGATCGAGCTCGACCACCGCGTGGACATCACCGACCTGCTGCCCGCCATCGGCGCCCGCACGCTCGTCATCGGCTCCAGCCGGGACATGCTGATCCCGGTGGAGCACTCGCGGGAGATCCACCAGGCCCTCAAGGGCAGCGAGTACGCCGAACTGGAGAGCGGCCACATGGTCGTCTTCGAGAAGACGGCCGAACTGGTCCAGCTGATCACCGAGTTCCTCGACCGGGACTGATCCCGGCGGCAGCTCCGCGTTTGTGGCCGGAGCGGGCGCACCCGCCCCTCCGGCCGCCCCGGCCTGCCCACTTCCCGCTTTCCTCCGGAGAGGCACCATGTCCGTATCCACCGGTTCCACCGAATCCGACGCGATATCCAGAGGCCCTGCCCCCCGTTCCCGGCAGGCTGTGCACAACCGGCTCCCCTCCCTGACCGGGCTGCGCTTCATCGCGGCTCTGCTGGTCTTCTGCTACCACTCCTCGCTCGCCCTGCCCGCCCTCAACCCCTTCGCCTCACGGGACGTCGCCGACCACTACCGGTGGCTGTCCAGCAACGCGGGCTGGGCCGGAGTGAGTTTCTTCTTCATCCTCAGCGGCTTCGTCCTGACCTGGTCCGCCCGGGAGGGCGACCCGGCCCGGCACTTCTGGCGCCGGCGGTTCTTCAAGATCTACCCCAACCACCTCGTCACCTGGGTGCTGGCCCTGGCCCTGCTCTCCGGACCCGCCACCCAGTGGTGGCAGGCGGTGCCCAACCTCGTCCTGGTGCACGCCTGGATCCCCGAGTTCACGGTCTTCCTCGGCGTGAACCCGCCCAGCTGGTCCCTCGCCTGCGAACTCTTCTTCTACCTGTGCTTCCCGCTGCTGCTGCGCTGGATCAAGCGGATCCCGGCGGCCCATCTGTGGCGCTGGGCGGTCGCGGTCGCGGCCACGGTGATCGCCGTACCGGCACTGGCGTATCTGCTGCTGCCCTCGAACCCGCCCATGCCCGAGGGCTCCCCGGCGTCCGTCTGGCAGTACTGGAGCGTGTACATGCTCCCGCCGGTGCGTGCCCTGGACTTCGCGCTCGGCATGCTGATGGCCCGCATCGTCCTCACCGGCCGCCGGTTCCCCGTCCGGCCGCTGCCCGCCGCGCTCGCCTGCGTGGCGGCGTACGCCCTGTCCCTCTACGTCCCGTGGCTCTACACCCTCGACGCGGTCTTCGTCGTCCCGATGGCCCTGCTGATCCCGGCGGTCGCCCTCATGGACACCTCGGGGCGGCGTTCCGTGCTGCGCAGCCGGCCGATGGTCTGGCTCGGCGAAGTGTCCTTCGCCTTCTACATGGTTCACCTCATTCTGCTGAACGTCGTCCGTGACATCCTCGGTCCGGACAGGTACTTCGCAACCGCGGCGGGCATCGGTGTCCTGCTGTCGCAGATGCTGCTGACACTCGGCGCGGCATGGCTGCTGTACGTGGCGGTGGAGAAGCCGGCCATGCGCCGGCTGGGACGGTCTCGCAAGGAGCTCGCATGAAAGCAGTGATCATCGACCGCTACGGGCCGCCCGAGGTCCTCACCGTGGCCGACCTGGACCCGCCGCGGCCCGGCCCCGGCGAGATCCTGGTCCGGGTGGCGGCGGCAGCCGTGAACCCGGTCGACCTCGCGGTGCGCCGCGGCGACATCCCGGCCCCGGCGCTGCCGACCACGGTCGGCTGGGACGTGTCCGGGACGGTCACGGAGACGGGCCCCGGCGCCACCCGCTTCCAGGAGGGCGACCGGGTGATCGCGGCACGCTCCCTCTTCGCCGCCGGCACCGGGGTGAGCGCCGAGTACGTCGCCCTGGACGAGACCCTCGCGGCGCGCGCGCCCGGGAACGTGCCGCTGGCGGACGCGGCGGCCATACCGCTGGCGGCCCTCACCGCCGAGCAGGCGCTCGCCCGGCTCGGGGCCGACTTCCAGGGACGACTGCTGGTGAGCGGCGCCGCCGGGGCGGTCGGCGGCCACCTCGTGCAGCTGGCCGCCCTGCGCGGATGGCGTCCGGCAGGACTCGCCCGCGCGTCCGACGCGGACACCGTGGCGGAACTCGGCGCGGCCGAGATGTTCTCGGACACGGGCACCGTGCCGGACGGGGCGTTCGACGCCGTCATCGACGCGGCGGGCCGGCCCCGGACGCTCGCGGCGGTTCGGGACGGCGGACGCTTCATCTCCCTCACGCCGTTCGCGGTACCGGAGGCCGAGCGCTCCGTCGACGTGGAGGTCTACGGAGTGCAGACCGACGGCACCATGCTCGACGCGCTGGCCCGCCACGTCGAGACGGGCAAGCTGACGCTGCGCGTCGCCCACGTCCTGCCCTTCACGGACGCTCCGCGCGCGCACGCGCTCCTCGAGGGCGGCGGCGTCCGGGGCAAGATCCTGCTGACGCCCTGAGCCGGCGCGCCGGTGTGACGGACCGTCAATACAGTTCGATGACCAGTCGGTCGGACCGTGCGCGGGACACGCACAGGGCTATCTGCGTGCCCGCCGCCTTCTCCGCGCTGGACAGGCAGTTGTCGCGGTGGTCCGGGACCCCGGCGAGGACCCCCGAGACGCAGGAGCCGCAGACGCCCTCCTCGCAGGACTTGGAGACCTCGATGCCGTTCTCCTCCAGGACCGCGAGGATCGGCTTGCCGGCGGGGATCTCGAAGACCTCGCCCGTGTCGAGCTCCACGGTGAAAGGGCGGTCGTCGCCGGTGACGGGCTCGGTGGGGGAGAAGTGCTCCACGTGGACGTGGTCCTCGCCGATCACGGGCGCGAAGAGCGAGGTCACCTGCTTCATGAAGGGCTGCGGGCCGCAGGTGTAGGCGTGGTCGGCGGGGGTCAGCGCGTTCGCCAGCCCGGAGAGCAGCGCGGACTGCTCCTCCAGGGACACGCCGAAGTGGAGGCGGACGCGGTCGCGGAACGCGGCGCGCTCCTCCAGCAGGGCGACGAACGCGGCCTCCTGACGCGAGCGGGCGAAGTAGTGCAGCGCGAAGTCCGCGCCCCGCGCGTGCAGCCGGTAGGCCATGCTCAGCAGCGGGGTGACGCCGATCCCGCCGGCCACGAGGACGTGCCGGTCCGCGTCCTCGGCCAGCGACAGCAGATTGCGGGGCCTGCCGATCTTGAGGTGGTCCCCCGCGCTCACCTCGTGCAGCGCGGCCGACCCGCCGCGCGAGCGGGGCTCCCGCTTCACGCCGATCAGCAGGGACGACGGGTCGTCCGGCGGACCGCACAGCGAGTACTGCCGCAGGACACCGGTCGGTCCCGTCACGTCGATGTGCGCCCCGGCCTCGTACGGCGTGAACGGCGCGCCGTCCTCGCGGACCAGGCGGAGCATCCGGATCTCCCGCGTCTCCTGCGTGACCTCGGCGACCTGCACGGACAGGCTCACAGCAGGAACCCGGCCGCGGGGACGGCCTCTTCGCTGTCGACGAGGCGTACGACCTTGAGGACGATCCGGTCGCCGCGGTCCGAGAGCCGGACGCGGAGGGTGACGTCGGCGGCCCAGATGTCGTGCCGGCCGCGCTTGTGGGCGATGAGGATCTGGGCGCAGCGCAGGGTCACCTCGTCGTCGGAGACCTCGGCCGCCACGAACCGCGAGACCGTACGCACGGTACGCGCGGCGTCGACCGCGGCGATGGCGTGTCCCTCGGTCATCCGGGCGACGCGCATCCGCCGCATCCGGGCGTCGTCGTAGACCATGTTGAGGGTGCCGGCGAAGTCCTCGGTGCGCGCGTCGATCGGGACGACGTAGTGGCCGTCGTCGGTGTAGAGGTCCTGCCAGGCCGCGTACTCCTTGCGGTCCAGCAACTCGGCTTCCCGCCAGGCCAGTTCGATCGCCCGGGTCACCCGGGGGTCGGCCGCCAGGGGGGTGCGGAGGGTCTCAGTCATCGCTCATCATCTGCTTCCACTTGTCGTACGCCGCGCGCATGCCGGTCTCGTCGGTGACGTGGGAGGTCGGCCAGCCCTGCGGGCTCGTGGTCTCGCGGGCCATACCGCGGTTGATCATGATCGGGATCTCCGGGGAGCCCTGGGCGCCGCGCTGGACGCGGTCCCAGCTCTCGGCGTCGTCGGGGGTGCCGAAACCGAACGGGCCCTGGAAGTGCTCGTGGATGCGCAGCCGTTCCCGGTTGACGGGGTCCACGATCTCGGGCGGTCCGTCGGGGCCGAGGGCCACGTGCTCGATCAGGGTCTCGTCGACCGAGACCGGGCGCAGCACCCGCAGGAACGAGATCGACATCGACACGTTCGGGAACAGGTCCAGGTTGAAGCCGGTCCCGTGCATGGCGCGGACCAGCTTGCGGATCTCCGCGTCGCCGAGCCCGGTCGACTTCAGCTCGGTGACGAGCGGATCGAAGCGGGGCTGGAGCGGCTCGGTGCCGTCGTCGGCGTCGAGATCCGAGTGCGCGGGCACCATCTGGGCGACGCTGTGGCCGTTGCCGAGGTCGTGGGTGACCGCGGCGGGGTCGGTCATGAACGACATCATGTCGGCCGTCTCCGCGTCGACCGAGGCCATCCAGGAGCGGTGCACGATCGGGAAGTGGTAGCCGTCGGTCGTGTTCTCCAGCTGGATCTTCCAGTTGCCGCGGAACCTGAACCGGTGCGTGCCGAGGACCTTGACCGGATAGCCGCCGCCCTGCTTCATGAAGCGGTCGATCCACAGCTTCACGTCCCCGAGGAAGTCCGCCAGCGGCTGCGCGCCGTGGTCGAAGGTCGCGAAGACCATCCCGCCGTAGAACTCGGTGCGCAGCTTCTTCAGGCCCAGGTCGCCCTTCTCCAGGACGCCCTCGTAGCCGTCCGGATAGGGAATGCCGCGCAGCGTGCCGTCGAGGCCGTAGGACCAGGCGTGGTAGGGGCAGGTGAAACCGTTGGCCTGGCCCTCGCGCCGCTCGCACAGGCTCGTGCCGCGGTGCCGGCAGCGGTTGAGGAGGGTGTGCAGGACGCCCTTGCGGTCCCTGGTGACGATGACCGGCTGCCGGCCGACGTACGTCGTCTTGAAGCTGCCGGGCTTCGGCAGCTCGCTCGTGTGCGCGACCCACACCCAGGTGCGCTCGAAGATCCTCGTCATCTCGGCCTCGAAGATCTCCGGGTCGGTGTACATCCGGCCGGCCACGCGGTCCTCGCGTACCAGGCCGGCCGGTGAGAGGTCGTGGACGTTCTCCGCGGTGAACTCAGCGGTCATGGAAGGTGCCTCCAGGATCGGATCCGGGGTGCTGCCGATCAGTGCCTCCGACGTTAGGGAGCCGGCGCCGGCCGGCCAATGGGGGAAGGTCTTGGCGGGCGTAGGGGAAATCCTCAGGGGCGGCGGAGGAAGTCTCGATACCCCCGGCCAGGGGGGCCGCCGTAGCTTCGGTGGGGTCCGGGACCTGCTCGGGCGTGGTTCTGGCAGGAGGAACGGTGGCTACGAAGACGGACCGATTGACCCCGACACAGCGGGAGTTCCGCGCCGCGATGGCGAATCTCTCCGCCGGTGTCAACATCGTGACGACCGACGGCCCGCACGGGCGGGCGGGGCTCACGGTGAGCGCGGTGTGCTCGGTGACCGACGCACCGCCCACGATGCTGGTGTGCGTCAACCGCTCCAGCCGCAGTCACGACATCCTGCGCGGCAACGGGCGGGTCTGCATCAACGTGCTCGGCCCCGGGCACGAGGACGTGGCGCTCGCCTTCGCCGGGGGCGCCTCGCCGCAGGAGCGGTTCTCGGTCTCCGCCGGGGTGTGGGACCACTCCGTCGCCGACGTGCCGGTCCTCAAGGGCTCGGCCGCCTCGGTCGTCGGCCGCATCACCGGCAGCGCCGCGCGGGGCTCGCACTCGGTGCTGTTCGTCGAGGTGGACCGGGTGATCGCGGGGGAGGACAGCGGGGGCGGACTGGTGTACTTCCAGCGCCGGTTCCACCCCATCAGCGCCCCGCTGAGCGCGTGATGGCGGACGACGGCCGCCGTATGACCCTCACCTGCTACAACGACACGTTCGGCTACGGCTGGCGGCACGTCGACCTGTTCACCCACGACGCCGAAGGCCGCGAACTCGACTGGGTCCACTGGGCGGTGGCCGCCGACGGGCCCGACGCGGCCGACTCGGTCACCGGCCAGGTCGAACCGCGGCTGCGGCGCACCTCGCGGTGGCGGCACGGGGTCAGCGCCGGAGGGATGGACTACTGGGAGGCCGACGCGGCCTGGGACGAGCCGTGAGCCAGGCCCTCCAGGAGGACACCCCGATGAGATTCACCCACGAGACCCTGCCCCAGCGGATCGTCTTCGCCCCGGACGACGCCTCCCGCGCGATCGCCGACGAGGTCGCACGACTCCAGTCCGGCCGCGTCATGGTCGTCGCCGCTCCCTCGGCCGCGCCGCTCACCGCCGCCCTCACCCACGGCCTGCCGGTGGCGCACGTCCACGACGAGGTCGTGCCGCACGTGCCGGTCGAGGTGGCCGAACGGGCCCGCGAGGCCGCGGCCGAGTGCCGCGCCGACGTACTGGTCTCCCTCGGCGGCGGCTCCGCGGTCGGCCTCGCGAAAGCGGTCGCGCTCACCACCGGCCTGCCGATCGTCGCCGTCCCCACGACCTACGCGGGCTCGGAGGCCACGGACGTCTGGGGCCTCACCCACGGGACGACGAAGACGACCGGCACCGACCTGAAGGTCCTCCCGCACGCCGTCGTCTACGACGCCTCCCTCCTGCGCACGCTGCCCGCCGCACTGGCGGTCGCCAGCGGGCTCAACGCGCTGGCCCACGGCGTCGACGCGATGTGGGGGCCGCGCGCCGACCCGGTCGACCGCGCCCTCGCGGGGGAGGCGATCCGCGCCCTGGGGCAGGGACTTCCCCGCATCACCGCCGATCCGGCGGGGCACGAGCGGACGCTCTACGGCGCCTACCTCGCCGCCGTCGCCTTCGCCTCCGCCGGCTCGGGCCTGCACCACAAGATCTGCCACGTCCTCGGCGGCATGTTCGGCCTGCCGCACGCGCAGACCCACGCCGTCGTCCTCCCGCACGTCCTGGCCGTCAACGCCCCGCACGCTCCCGAGGCGGAGCGCAGGATCGCGACCGCGCTCGCCGCCCCCACCGCGCTCGCGGGACTGACCGGACTGTGCGCGCGGCTCGGCGCGCCGACGGCCCTGAAGGACCACGGGATGCCCGAGCACGGGATCGCCGCGGCGGTCGGACCGGTCCTGGCCGCCCTCCCCGCGAACAACCCCGCCCCCCTGACCCCGGATCAGCTCACCGCGCTGCTGCGCGCGGCGTGGGAAGGGGACCTCCCGCGATGAACCCCGCCCACAGAACCCCTCCGATGAAACATCCTGCCGAGGAGAGTCCGATGGTTGCCGAGACCGTACTGACCGCGCTGGTGAAGCGGGTCGAGGTGCTGGAGGCCGAAGCCGGCATCCGGCGGCTCCAGGCCCGGTACATGTTCCTGTGCGACACCCCCTGCCCGGAGTTCGGGGTGCGCGACGACGCGCACCGGATCGATCTGATCATGGAGCTGTACACGGAGGACGCGGTGTGGGAGGGGGTGGGGGAGTACTACGACAACCAGTTCGGGCGGGCCGAGGGCGCCCCGGCGATCCGGCGGCACTTCGAGGGGTTCTGGGGCGAGAAGCAGGACCCGGCGCTGCTGCTGAACGCGCACTACCTGACCTCGGAGCAGATCCACGTCGACGGCGATGAGGCGACGGGCCAGTGGATCCACGTACAGCCGTGGCTCTTCTCGGACGGCAGGTCACTGCTGCGGTCGAGCCGCCTCAACAACGCCTTCCGCAGGACCGACGCCGGCTGGCGGATCACCAGGACCCGTACGGAGAACGTGTTCGTCACCCCGCTGGCGAAGGACTTCGCGGAGAGCTACCCGTCGGCGTCGGTCCTGATGCGGCCCTGGTGAGGGAGCCCGGCCCGGTCGTCCATGTCGTGGACGACGACGCGGACGTACGGCAGTCGCTGGTCTTCCTGCTCCAGAGCGTGGAGGTGCCGGCGCTCACCTATCCGACCGCCGGGGACTTCCTGGCGGAGTTCGACCCGGACGAGCCCGCGGTGGTGATCGTCGATGTGCGGATGCCGGGGCTGAGCGGTTTCCAGCTCCAGGAGGAACTGGTGCGGCGGGACTACCCGGCCCCGGTGATCTTCTGCTCGGCGCACGGGGACATCCCGATGTCGGTGCGCGCCGTGCGGGCCGGGGCGGTGGACTTCCTGGAGAAGCCGTACGAGCCGCAGCGGATCCTGGAGGTCGTGCAGGGCCAACTGCGGGAGGCCGAGCGGGCGTTCGCGGCGCGGGGCGGCCGGCTGCGGGTCCGGGAGCGGCTGGCGTCGCTCACGCCCCGGGAGCGGGAGGTGCTGCGGCTGGTGATCGACGGTCTGCCGAGCCGGGTCATCGCACGCCGGCTGGGCGCGAGCGTGAAGACCATCGACGTGCACCGCGCCCGCATCAAGGCCAAGACGGACGCCGAGAGCCTCGGCACCCTCGTACGCGACATCCTGGGCTGCGGCATCAGCGTCTGACCCCTGACAGCAATACGACGGCGGTCCCCGGGGCGGAAACCTCGGGGACCGCCGTCAGGCGTGCACCGCCCTCACTTGACGTACCGGGCGGCCTCGGTGGCCCGGCCCATCGCCCACTCCAGCGGACCGCGCCGGAAGAAGCGCGACCAGACGGTGGCGAGGAGGGTGATCGACAGGATGAAGCCGAACAGGACGGCGAACGGCTCGATGTCCCGCTCCTCGTTGTTCAGCAGCCAGATGAGGACGATGTGGTAGACGTACGCGGTCAGTGACATCGAGCCGACCGCGATGACCGGCCTGCTGAGGCTGCGCAGCCGGGGGAAGGCGTCCATGGCGGCCAGGCACGCGGTGATCACGAGGATCGCCACACCGGTGTTGCCCACGATGGAGAGGGTCGCCTCGCTGTGCGGGGACGCGACCAGCAGCCCGGCGGGGACGTCACCGAAGGGACCGGTCATCCCGGGCCCGTCCGAGCCCGCCTCGGCCTTCCGGACGGCCGCCGCGGCACCCGGGACGATCCGCAGCGCCAGCCAGGACCCGCCGTACCCGAGGGCCGCGAGCGCGGCGCCGCCGGCCGCGGTGCGCGCCCGTACGGCCATGTCCGCCAGGTCGAGACGGGCCAGGGCCATGCCGGCGATGACGAACGGGACCCAGGTCAGGGCCGGATAGCCGCCGGTGAAGAGCAGCGAGACGGGGCCGTCGGCCTGGCCGACGGTGGGGAACACGCGCCCGCCGACCACCGGCTTCAGCACGTACAGCAGCTGCGGTCCCGCCAGCGCCCAGCCCGCCGCGATCAGCGCCAGCGGCACCGCGCCCAGCCGGTGCAGGGGCAGCACGAGCAGGAAGAACAGCCCGTAGAAGGCGAGGATCGGCACGACCGGGGTGCCGGTCATGGTCAGGGCGGTACCGAGCGCCAGCAGGATCACGGCCCGGATGACGACCTTGGCGACGGCCTGCCGGCCCGCAAGACCCGTCTTCGGCGTCCGGCGCCCGGTGATGAGGGCGACCGTGAAGCCGGCCAGCACCGCGAACAGCGCGGAGGAGCGGCCCTGCACCAGCTCCATCAGGAAGCCGCCGGAACCCTCCTCGCCGGGGGTGGGGCCCACATGGACCGCGTACATGCCGAAGACGGCCAGGCCGCGGGCCAGGTCTAAGCCGACCATCCGGGCCGTGGCGGACCGCCCTGTTCCGGCAGTGGGGAGAGCAGCGGTCGCTGCGTCAGATGTCATGCCCCCAGCCTCGTGACCCCGCGCGCCGGACTGAATCCGCCGACAAGCCCCTTCACCCCCGCCGGTCGGCGGGAGGAAACCGGCCACCGCGCGCCCATGCATTTCCTGGCGGCTTCCCGTGCACCCAGCGGCACCCCGGCGCCGGGGGATCGGGCGAAGGTCGGGGAAAGTCCCGTACCCGGTCCCGCAGCGGGCGCCGGATCGCCAGGAGAGTGCTGATGGCTCATCACTACGACCACCTCTACATCGGCGGGGAGTGGGTGCGCCCGTCCACCAGCCGCGTCATCGCCCCCGTCAACCCCAGCACGGAGGAAGTGCTCGGCAGCGTGCCCGAGGCGGTGGAGGCCGACGTCGACGCCGCGGTCGGCGCCGCGCGCCGGGCCTTCGACCGGCCCGGCGGCTGGGCGCACTGGGACCCGGCCCGCCGCGCCGACGTCATGGAGCGGTTCGCCGCCGAACTCGAGGAGCGGGCGGGCCGGATCGCGGAACTGGTCAGCAGCCAGAACGGCATGCCGATCAGCATGGCCCGGCAGCTGGAGGTCGGCTACCCGACCGCGGTGCTGCGCTACTACGCCGGCCTGGCCCGTACGACGGTCTTCTCCGAGACGCGGGACGGGCTGCTCGGCGGCTCGGTGGAGGTGCGCAGGGGGCCGGTCGGGGTCGTCGCCGCGATCGTGCCGTGGAACTACCCGCAGGTGCTGTCCACGTTCAAGATCGCGCCCGCGATGGCCGCCGGCTGCACCGTGGTCCTCAAGCCCTCGCCCGAGGCCGTGTTCGACTCCTTCGTCGTCGCCGAGGCCGCCGAGGCCGCCGGTGTCCCGGCCGGGGTGCTCAACATCGTGCCGGCGGGCCGGGAGGCCGGCGCGTTCCTCGTGTCCCACCCCGGCGTGGACAAGGTGGCGTTCACCGGCTCCACGGGCGCCGGCCGGGCCATCGCCGAGACCTGCGGCCGGCTGCTGCGCCCGGTGACCCTGGAACTCGGCGGCAAGTCCGCGGCCCTCGTCCTCGACGACGCCGTGCTGGACCCGGAGCTGATCGGCCCCGGCCTGGTCGCCGCGACCCTCACCAACAACGGGCAGACCTGCTTCCTCTCCACCCGCATCCTCGCCCCGCGCAGCCGCTACGCCGAGGTCGTCGACCTGGTCACCGGCCTGGCCCGCGCCCTCCCGGTCGGGGACGCCCTGGACGAGGGCACGGCCGTCGGCCCGCTGGTCACCGCCCAGCAGCGGGACCGGGTCGAGGCCGCGATCGCGAAGGGACGCGGTGAAGGCGCCCGCCTCACCACCGGCGGCGGTCGTCCCGAGGGCCTGGACAAGGGCTGGTTCGTCGAGCCGACCGTCTTCGCGGACGTCGACAACGGCTCCTCCCTCGCCCAGGAGGAGATCTTCGGCCCGGTGCTGTCCGTGCTGCCCTACGACGACGTCGACGACGCCGTCCGCATCGCCAACGACTCCGACTACGGACTCGGCGGCACTGTGTGGACCGCGGACCCCGAGCGCGGCGCGGCGGTCGCCCGGCGGGTGCACACCGGCACCATCGGCGTGAACCGCTATCTGCCCGACCCCGTCGCCCCCTTCGGCGGCGTCAAGGCGAGCGGGCTGGGCAGCGAACTCGGGCCCGAGGGGCTGGAGTCGTATCTGCGGACCCGGTCGCTCTACCTCTGAGCGGACTCTGAGCGGACAGCGAAAAAAGGGGGGTTCCGACCGGCGGCGCGGTCGGAACCCCCCTTGTAGCTAGGGGCTCAGTGCACGGCAGAAGGGTGCCGCGCGAGCGGCGTGACCGTGATGTCCATATAGGGGAAGAGCGGCAGCCCCCACAGCACCTCGTTCAGCCGGTCGTTGTCGACGACGTCGAAGACGCTGAGGTTGGAGTACCGGCCGGCGCAGCGCCACAGGTGCGCCCACTCGCCGGAGCGCTGGAGCCGCCGCGCGTACTCCTTCTCGGCGGCGAGCAGCGACGCCCGCTCCTGGAGGTCCATGCCGGCCGGCAGCCGCACGGTCATCTCGACGGCGAAGAGCACGACGGCCCCTCAGACGGCCGGGTCGAGGACGAAGTCGTACGTCACCTCGCCGCCGCCGGCGGCGGCCGGGAGGGGGTCGAGGACGAGTTCCGGTTTGACGCCGGAGGCCACGTCGTCCTGGAGGTGCTCGCCGTCCTTGAAGTACAGCTGGGTGGTGAGGGGTGCGTGGCCCTGGGCCGACACCCTCAGGTGGAGGTGGGCGGGGCGCCAGGCGTGCCATCCTGCCGCCGCTATGAGCCGCCCGCAGGAGCCGTCGGTCGGGATCTGGTAGGGGGCGGGCTGGACGGTCGTCACCGCGAACCGCCCCTCGGCGTCGGCCACGACACCGCCGCGCAGGTTCCACTCCGGGAGGCCCGGCGCGAACTGGGCGTACAGGCCGTCGTCGTCGGCCTGCCACATCTCCAGGAGGGCGCCGGGGAGCGGCCGGCCGGAGACGTCGCGGACCTGGCCCTGGAAGAGGAGCGGGGTGCCGGGCTCGTCCGCGCGCATCGGCAGGGCGGTGACGCTGGGCAGCGCGGGGGCGTCCGGCACGTAGTAGGGGCCCTCGATGCTGCCCTTGCTGCCCTGGCGGGCGGAGGTGGCGACCGCTTCGACGACGTGCTCGACCCACACGTCCAGGAACAGCGGCCACTCGCCGTCCTGCCCGACGGAGATCAGCCAGGACTTGACGGCGTTGTACTCCTCGTACGTGACCTGGTGGCGGCGGATCACGTCGTGCACGGCGGCGATGACCTCCCCGGCGAGGGTGCTGACACGGGCCGTGTCCGTGCCCGGGCCGGACGCGCCGGCCTTGCCGGCCTTGTGGGCTTTGTCGGCCAGGAAGCGTTCGGTCGCCGTGGCGCCGGACGCGGCGGCCGTGGCTTTGAGAGTGGTCTCGGTCATGGCGGGGGGCTCCTTGGTCTAGCGGTCCTGGCGGTAGCGGCTGAGCTTGTCCTCGTCGACGGCGACCCCGAGGCCGGGCCGGTCCCGGACGCCGAGCGTGCCGCCGGTGATCACGAGGGGCTCGGTGAGCAGGTCGTCGCTCATGTCGAGGAAGTTGGAGAGTTCACCGGCGCGGCGGGAGGAGGCGGCGTACGCGGCGCCGAACGCCACCGTGCACACCGTGCCGAGCTGGCCGTCGATCTGATTGCCCATCACCACTTCCGCGCCCAGCCCCTCGCACAGGAAGAGCACGCGCTGGCTTTGGGTGAATCCGGTGCGGGCGGTCTTGACGCTGACGGCGGTGGCCTCGCCGGACAGGAGGGAGCGGGTCACCTCGGCGGGCGTGGTGGCGGACTCGTCCGCGACGAAGGGGACGCGGCACCGCCGGACCAGCCGGCGCCGGTCGAGCACGTCGTCGGCGGGGCAGAGCTCCTCGGCGAGGGTGATGCCGAGCTCGTCCAGCTCCGGCAGCGCCGCGATCGCCTCGGAGGCGGTCCAGCCGCGGTTGCCGTCCACGTACAACTCGGCCCCGTCGCCCAGGGTTTCGCGCAGGGCCCGGCACACGGCCAGGTCGAGGTGGACGGGGCGGCGGCCGACCTTCACCTTGAAGACGGTGATGCCGTAGCCGTCCCGCATCCGTGACGCCTCGTCGGCCATCCGCTGCGGCGCGTCGAAGCCGAGCATGTGACTGACGCGCATCCGGTCGGTGTGGCCGCCGAGCAGGTGGGTGACGGGCCGGTCCAGGGCCTGTCCGGTGATGTCCCACAGCGCCATGTCGATCGCCGACTTCGCGGCCGGGTTGCCGACCGTGCGGTGCATCCGGGCGTGGACCTGCTCGCGGGCGAACACGTCCGCGCCCACCAGCTGCGGGGCGAAGATCTTCTCGATGACGCCGAGGACGGACGCCTGCGTCTCGCCGTAGGTGAACGGGCGCGGCGGCGCGTCGGCGACCCCGGACAGCCCTTCGTCGGTGTGCACCCGGACCAGGACGTGCTCGGCGGCGTGCACCTCGCCGCTCGCGAACTTCAGCGGCCGGGTGTAGGGGATCGTGTACGGGACGGCCTCGATCGCGGTGATCTTCACCGGGCGGCTCCGGCGGTCTCGCGGACCAGGGTCTCCACCTGCCGGGCGACGCCGAGCAGCCGGCCCACGCGCTCGGGGTGGCCGATGAGCTGGAGCCCGAGCGGCATGCCGTACGGGTCGCGGTGGCCGGCGACGGTGACCACGGGCAGGCCGAGCAGCTGCCAGGGGCGGCTGAGGACCGGGGTGCCGGTGAAGTCCAGTCCGTGCGGGGCAGGTCCTGGGGCGGCCGGGGCCAGGACGGCATCGGCCTGGCCGAGGAGTCCGAGGACCTGGGTACGGGCCGCGCGCCGCTCGTCGAGCGCGCTCTGGTACGCCGCCGCCGGGGTGCCCCGGCCCTGCTCCAGGAGCACGTTGAGGTGGTTGCTCAAGGACTCCGGGTGCTCCGCCTCGGCGCGCAGGGAACGGGCGGCCTCGTACGCCATGACGGTGGCGTGCGCCTCGGCGAGCCGGCGCGTGTCGGCCTGGCCGCCGAGGTCGCCCGTCCGCGCGCCGGCGTCCGCGAGGGCCTGGGCCGTGCGGCGCAGGGCGGCGAGCATCGCCGGTTCGACGCGGGTCAGTTCGGTGCCGGACCACAGCAACACCCGGACGCGTTCCGGGACGTCGATCCGGGTGCCGTCCACGGCCTCGACGGCCGCGGCCAGGTCCGCCACCCGCGCGGTCAGCAGCCCCGGCGCGTCCAGGGTCGGGCTCAGTCCCGTGCAGCCCGCCGTCGGCCAGGCGCCCACGGGGGCCACGAATCCGCTGACGCCGCAGTAGGAGCTGGGCCGGGTCACCGATCCGGCCGTCTGGGCGCCCAGGGCGAGCGGCACCACCCCGGCCCCGACCGCAGCCGCCGAGCCGCTGGAGGAGCCGCCGGGCGTGTGGGCGCGGCCGTGCGGATTGCGGGTGGGGCCCGGCTGGAAGTACCCGAACTCCGTGGTCACGGTCTTGCCGAGGGGGACGGCGCCCGCGCTTCTCAGCCGGTCCACCAGCCAGGCGTCGGCGCCCGCGATCCGCCCGCTGCGCAGCGGGGAGCCGCACCCGGTGGGCAGACCGGCGACGTCGATGATGTCCTTCACACCGAACGGCACGCCTCGCAGCGGCCCGTCCGGCGCGCGTACGGCCGCCGCGCGGGCGCCGTCGGCGTCGACCTCCACCCAGGCGCGGAGGGCGGGTTCGGTCTTCTCCAGGCGGCGCAGCGCTTCCTCGACCGCGGCGGTGGGGTGGCGGGTCATGACGGTCCCTTCTCTCTCCTGCGCCGTCAGCGCATCCACAGGCCGCCGTTGGCGTCCCAGCAGGCTCCAGTGACCGTGTCCGCGTGCTCGGCGGCGAGCAGGACGGCCATGTCGGCGATGAACTCGGGGCGCCCGAGCCGGCCGACCGGGATCATCGCCTCGGTCCGGGCCAGCTGCTCGGGGCCGATGGTCTCGCGGACCACCGGGAGGTCCTGCGGCCCCGGGGCGATGGCGTTGACGGTCACTCCGTGCGGGCCCAGCTCGCGGGCGAACACCTTGGTCAGCGTGGCGACTCCGCCCTTGGCCGCCGCGTAGTGCGCGCCCGCCGCCGTACCGCCGTTCTGCCCGGCGATCGAGCCGATGTTGACGATGCGTCCGTAGCCGCGTTCGGCGAAGTACGCGCCGAAGACCTGGCAGCCGAAGAACGTGCCGTCGAGGTTGGTCGCCACCACCGACCGGAAGCTCTCCGGGGTGATGCCCATGACCGGCTCGACCTTGGCGTGTCCCGCGTTGTTGACCAGGACGTGCACCGCGCCCCAGCGTGCGGCCAGCTGGTCGCGGGTGCGGACGAAGGCGTCCTTGTCCCGCACGTCGAGGGCGAGGCCGACGGCGGTCTGCCCGGAGGGGTCCAGCTTCGCCGCCGCTGAGGCCGCCGCCTCGGCGTCCAGGTCGGTCAGGGCGACCTGGTAGCCCCGGTCGTACAGCCGCGCGGCGACGCAGGCGCCGAGGCCGCGGGCCGCGCCCGTCACCAGGGCGACCCGGCGGATGTCGTCCTCCCAGGTCTGGCTCATCGGGTCCGCTCCGGGGCCGGCAGGGGGCGGCCGACGCGCGCCTCGATCTTCATGTAGCGCCACAGGCCGTGCTCGCCGACCCGCACGGTGCGCAAGAGATTGCAGGCGGCGGCGACCGTGGGCTGGTCGGCGACGTCGGCGAGGACGTAGCAGGTCCAGGGCCAGGAGCCGGAGGGGCCGACCATGTGCTGGTCGTCGTCGAGGGTGCCGAGGACGCTCACGCCGGGCAGTTCGTGGAGCTGGGTGAGCATGCTGACGGTGCCCTCCCAGACGGCCTTGTTCCCGTCCAGGGGCAGGTCGAAGAAGTTCTGGTTGACGCCGATGCAGAACAGCACCCGCAGGGGGGCCTGAGGGGGAGTGGACATGGGGGTCCTGCCTTTCTTAAAGGGGGGGTTGGTTACGGGAAGCCGGGGAAGGACTGCCCGCCGGTGAGGACCGCGCCCGCGCCGTCGTAGACGGAGTCCTGGAGGAACGCGTGCTGCGGGACCACCGAGGCGTCCCGCAGGTAGCGCTGGAGGGGGCTCGCGTCCGCGATGGCCGGGATGCCGGCGAGCAGGTACGCGGCGCCGGTGACCTCGAAGGAGGTCCTGGCGAGGTGGGCGGCGGCGAGCCGCAGCAGCCCCGCCTGCCGGGTGGTCGCCGGGTCCCCGCTCTCCACCCGCTCCCACACCTCCTCCGTGGTCTCGTAGAAGAAGGCCCGCACCGACCGCAGTTGGGCCTCGGCGCGCGCGACACCGATCCGGAAACCGGCCCGGTCGGCCGCCCTCGGCCCGCCGGTGAAACTGGCCCGGCCGCCCTGGGCGACGACATGGTCGAGCGCGGCACGCGCCACCCCGAGCCCGACGACCGCCAGCACCTGCGCGGCGTACGCGACGACCGGATACCGGTACAGCGGCTCGTCGACAGTGGGCTCACCACCGCGGACGAAGGTCCACTCCCTCGGTACGACGACATCGTCGACGACCAGATCGTGGCTGCCGGTGCCGCGCAGCCCGACGACGTCCCAGCTCTCGGCGATCTCCACCTGCCCGGGCCGCAGCACCGCCGTCAGGGGCCGCCCGCCGCTGTCCTCGCCGGCCTTGATGCCGACGCCGAGGACGTCGGCGCCCTTGCAGCCGCTGGCGAACTTCCAGCGGCCGGAGATCCGGTAGCCGCCGTCGGCCTGTTCGGCCGTCTGGAGCGGGAACAGGCCCCCCGCGAACGCGACGTCGGGACCGGCCGCGTACAGCTCGGCCTGCGTGTCGAGCGGCAGCGCCGCGAGGTAGACCAGGGCCGAGCCGAAGCTGGCGACCCAGCCCGCCGAACCGTCCACCTCGGAGATCCGCTCGATCCGGTGCAGGAATTCCGCCGGCGCCAGCGGATCGCCGCCGAAACGCTGCGGGGTGCTCGCCCGGTAAAGGCCTGCCTTCTTGAATTCGGCGATGACATCGCGCGGCACGTGCCGCTTCTCCTCGAATTCGTCCCGCCGTTCGGCCACCAGGGCCAGTACGCGGTCGAATGCCGTGCCGGCGGGGTCGATCGGCGGCGATGAATTCAGCGTCTGCGTCATGGAATTGTCCTCTGGCGTTCTCTCTCGCTGTCTCCTCGTCACGCTAGGCGGGCTCGTCAGGCCCGGACAATGGGGGATCGGACGCACCGCGTAGGGGATTTCCCTTATCCAGCAGGGGCAGCCGGACCCGGAAGACCGCTCCGCGCGGGGTGTTCTCGCCGGCCTCGATGTCACCGCCGTGCCGTGTGACGATGCGGTGGCTGAGGGCGAGGCCGATGCCGTGGCCGTCGGCCTTCGCGCTGAAGACCCCGTCGAACAGCCGGTCCGACGGGAGGTCCGCGAGCCCCTGCCCGGTGTCGCGCACCTCCAGCTCGGCCCATCCGTCGCCGCGCCGGGTGGCCACGGTCACCGTGCGCTGCCCGGCCGGCCAACGGGCCATCTCCTCCACGGCGTTGAAGGCGAGGTTCAGCACGACCTGCCCGACCAGGACCTTCTCGCAGTGCACGGGCAGCTCCTCGGCCGTCCGCTCCCAGCACAGGGTGACCGCGTGCTGCGCGGCCCGTACCCCGACGAAGTAGGCGCAGTCGGCCACGATGTCGTTGAGGTCGACGAGCTGCTTGGACTGCTCCAGCCGCACCACGTACCGCCGCAGGCTGGACAGGATCAGCGCCGCCCGGTCCAGCTGCCGCGTCGCGTTCTCCAGGCCCCAGCTCAGCCGGTCGTCGCCGGCCATGCGGCTGCGGACGCCCGCGACGAAGTTGTGGGCCGCCGAGATCGGCTGGCTCACCTCGTGGGCGATGGCCATCGCCATGTCGCCCATCGCGTTGTAGCGGGCCAGGTGGTTGAGGTACTGCGCGTCGTGGCGGTGCTCCTCCTCCGCGCGGACGGTGTCGGTGATGTCGTGGAAGAGCAGCAGCAGCCCGCGCAGGTCGTTCTCGATGTCGATGTACTGGCAGCGGGCGGCGAACCAGCGGGCGCCGCCCGGGGTCGTCAGGCGGTAGCGGCTGTCCTTGGGCGCCGCGCCCGTGGTGGTGAGGGCCTCGCGCAGGAGTCCGGCCGACTCGGCGGCGAGGAAGCCGCCGAAGTCGGCGCCGACGAGGCCGTCGGGGTCGCTGCCGAGCAGGGTGCCGGCCGACTCGCTGGCGAACAGCATGCGCCCGGCGCCGTCGAGGACGACGATCCCTTCGTCGAGGTTGCGCAGGAACGCGTGGAGCCGGCTCTCGGTGCGGAACAGGTCGAGCCGGGTGGCCTTCTCCCGCGCGATGTCGCGGAACTGCACCATCACCACGGGCCCCCGGGCGAGGTCCACGCGCACGGCGACGGCCTCGGTCAGGATCTCCACGCCCGCCTTCGAGCGGTAGCACCACTCGATGGTGCTGCTGCCTTCGTCGACGGCCCGCTGGAGCCACGAGACGCCGATGTCGCGCGCGTACTGCCGGGCGTTGGAGCTCATGTCGGGGGCCTTCAGCGGTCTCAGCTCGTCGACCGTGAAGCCCAGGACGGCGCAGGCGGCGGGGTTGGCCCACAGGATCTCCTTCGTCACGGCGTCGTGCACCAGGACGCAGTGCCGCAGCGCGGCGAAGAGGAGACCGAGGTCGGACGGCTCGATACCGGGTGTCTTCGCGTCCACGCGGTTCACACCTCGGACCGGCTGAGGCCGCAGCGCAGCATGTCGCCGATCAGGGCACCCAGGCTCTCGGCGGCCGTCTTCTCCCTGATCCGGCCCCGGTGCGCGTCGACCGTCTTCAGACTGATGTCCAGCTCCTTGGCGATCGACTTGCTGGGCCGGCCCGCGACGACGAGCCGCAGGATCTCCCGCTCCCGCCCGCTCAGCGCGGCCAGCCGGGCGCGCACCGCGTGCCGCTCGGCCTGCGCGGCGTACCGCTCGCGGGCCAGCGCCAGCGCGCTCTGGACGACCTCCACCATGTGCTGGGGGTCGTACGGCTTCTCCAGGAAGTCCACCGCGCCGCGTTGCAGCGCGCGCACCGACATCCGGATGTCGCCGTGCGCCGAGACGAAGACGACCGGCAGTGCGACACCACGGTCGTTGAGGAACTCCTGGACCTGGAACCCGCCCCGGTGCGGCATCCGTACGTCCAGGACCAGGCAGGCGGGCCGGGCCGGGTCGAAGCCGGCCAGGAAGGAGTCGGCGTCGGTGAAGCACCGCGTGCTCAGGTGCACGGACTCCAGCAGCCAGGCCAGCGAGCGGCACAGCTCCTCGTCGTCGTCCAGGACGTACACGAGGCCGGCCGGTTCTGTGCGGACAAGGGAGTCGACGGTCATCGCTCCTCGCTTTCAGGCGTAGGACGCCAGGAGCCCTTCGAGCACCTCGTGCTGGCGTTCGGAGGTGGTGGTCGCCGGCATGAGGGCGGCGCTGACCTGGAAGCCCATGACGACGGTGAACAGCGTCTCGACCAGGTGGCCGTCGGCGGCCGCGGCCGTGATCTCCCCGCGGGCCCTGGCCTGGGCGAGGCAGCCGCGCATGAGCGCGCGCCAGCGGTCGACCGTGGCGTGGAAGGCGGCCGACATGCGCGGGTCGAACAGGGCGCGGTCCCAGAACGCGACCACGACCCGCGCCTCCAGCAGCCGGGTGTCGTCCAGCGGCATCAGCTCGTGGCACAGACCGCGCAGCGCGGCGAGACCGCTCGCCCCGGCGATGACGGGTTCCAGGCGGCGCTCGGTCTCGTCGCACGCGTACTGGAAGGCGGCGAGCAGGATCTCGTCCTTGTCGCGGAAGTAGGGGGCGAGGCCGCCGTTGGCGAAGCCCGCCTCGGCCGCCAGCTCCCGCATGGTCACCGCCGCCAGGCCCCGGCGGCCGACGAGCGACCACACCGACCGGATGATCAGGCGTCTGCGGGCGTCGTGATCGACGATCTTCGGCATACGGCCGGTCCCCGTCCCCTCGTCCTCGTCGTCGGCGCCGGCTCACACGAGCAGGGCCGCCATGCTGATGATCATCAGTGCCGCGCCGGACTCCCGGCACACCCCCGCGCGGCGGCCGGCCGGGGCGGCTTCCGTGCCGGTGAGCCGGCGGAACATGAACCCGCCCGCCCGCGCGGTCAGCCAGACGACGACGGTCAGCACGGCGACGCCGTGCACCGCCCCGTGCCGGTGGCCGCCGCCCGTCATCAGCGCCATGAGCAGCGCCATCACAGCCAAGTCGACCGCCGCGCCCAGCCCCCGGCGCTCGACGCACACCCGCGCCACGCTCCACACACAGGCCGCCCCGACGACCCCGGCACCGGAGGACATCCGGCCGCCGGCCATCAGCACCATCCCGCCCAGCGCGAGCAGGTGCGGCCCCCAGCGGTGCGCGGGACCGGGGAGGTGACCGGCCAGGCAGAGCAGGGCGCCCGCCAGAGAGGCCGTCAGCAGCAGCTCACTCATGGCAGCCGTGCCCGCCCGGCGCGCTCGCGGGCACGTCGAGCGTCGGGTTGCGGTCGAAGAAACCGAACGGCTTCAGCTTGAAGCCGGTGTGGTCGACCGGCATGATCGGCCAGTCCTCGGGGCGGGGCGCGTGAGTGAGGCCGAAGGTGTGCCAGACGACCAGCGACCGCCCGTCGATGTCCCGGTCCGCCGCCGTGTACGCGGGCAGTCCGGCGCCGCCGGGGTGCTGGTTGACGAAGTCACCGGCCGGGTAGCGCTCGGCGGGGTCGTGGGCGGTGACCCACAGGTGCCTGGTCGCGAAGGCGGCCCGCGCGGCGACGGAGGAGCCCGGGTCGGCCAGCAGCGCCGGCTTGCCCTCGGGGTGCAGGGCGTACGCGACCGGTTTGCCGAGGGCGTTGACGGAGGCGGGGTTGGTGATGTGCCAGACCCGGTCGACGCTCATGTCGGCGTCGCGCCGCGCCTCGCTCTCCCGGGTCAGCGGGGTGCGCCGGTAGGTGAAGGCGTTCCCGCGCGGATTGCCGGGACCGCCCATCGGGACCCGGACGGCGTCGACCTCCTCGACCCGGTTCGCCGGTCCGTCGAGCGCCATGTCCAGCCGGGCGCAGAACAGGTGCTGGTGGTAGGGGGCGCCGAGGCCCGGCGCGATCTCGGCGGCGTACGGGTAGTCGCCGCCGGGATAGGCGGAGGTGAAGACGACGCCGGTGGCCTTGGCCTCGAACTCGATGGTGCCGTCGAGGTAGAGGTACCAGTAGAAGCCGTAGTCGTAGTTGCCGATCGTGGCGAAGAAGGAGAGCACCATGCGGCGCTGGCGGCGGGTCTCGTCCGAGCCCGCCCACAGGTCGGTGTGCTTCCAGAGGATGCCGTGGTCCTCCTCGTGCAGGCACACCGCGTTCGGCAGGACGCGCGGGCGGCCCGACTCGTCGGCGATCACCGCGTCGAGGTAGGTGATGTCGCCGAGACAGTCGCAGCCGAGCCGCAGGGCGTTGGCCGAGCGGCCGATCAGGTACTCGCCGGTGTCGAAGTAGTTCTGCCAGGAGCGCACCGCGGAGGGGTCGGCGTAGGGCACGACCATCTCGGCGATGGACGCGCGGTGCACGATCGGCCGCTCGCGCCCCTTGTCCCGGTCGTGGAAGGCCAGTTGATGCAGGACCAGCCCCTCACGCGCGTCGAAGCCGATCCGCACGCTCCAGTTCTCCCACGTCAGCAGATTGCCCTGGAGGGCGAAGCTGGGCCCCTCGGGCTGGGTGATCTCGATGGGCTTCTGGGTGGTGCGGACGGGTCCGGTGACGGCGGGGTCGGTGAAGTTCCCGGAGCCGGTGGGGACCGGGACGGGGCCGAGGTCGACGACGCGGTGGACGGTGCGGCCGATCACGTCCACGTAGCCGACCAGCCCGTCGACGGGGTGGGCCCAGGCGTGGTCGCGCTCGTGCTCCTGGACGAACGCCAGGCCGCGCAGGATGCGGCGGCCGGACTCGTCGGGGTACTCGTCGGCGTAGACCCCCGCCGAGAGGGGGGCCACGCGGACCTGGGCCACGTCCAGGCCGCGGTCCTTCAGCGCCGTCAGCCACCGCTCGTCCTGCGCGAGGATCTCCTCGACGACGCCGAACTCCTCCTCCAGCACCGGGAGTTGGCCGTCGGTGACGGGGTCCAGCGTCCGGTCGGAGACGACCTCCCGCCCGGTCACGGAGACGAAGAGGTCCCGCCCCGCAGCGCCCGCGGTGTCGTGCAGCAGGACCCGCGCCCGGCGCTCCACCGCGTCCCCCGCCGAGAACACCAGCAGGTCGTCCTTGGCGGGCTCTTCGAGGCCCACGTAGACGAAGCGCGAGGTGTCCCGGAGGTGTCCGGCCCGGTCCAGGACCGAGCGGATCTCCTCGATCTCCCCGGCGGTCAGCTGGTCGAGGGGGTGCGGTGCGGCGGTCATGCGGCTCCTCCAGGAGTGCACTCAGCGGTTTTTCTACGTCCGTAGAGGAAAAGGGACGGACGGGCTCCGGGTCCAGACACCGGCGGGGACCTTCCGCCGGACGGAAGGATTCCGTGCACGGACGGGAGCACGCCGTGCACGGATCGGCGGTATCAGGCGGGGGTGGACACGTCCTCGGCCCGGACCTCGGCGGGCGTCCCGTCCGGCTCCCGCCTGCGCCGGCCGAGCATGACACCGCCGGCGAACACCGCGACCACGGCCAGTTCGAGGACCGTCGCGGTCGTGGCGGACGCGGAGATCAGGGTCGTGAAGTTGTCCAGCGCCAGCGCGGTGGCGCCCAGCATCAGGGCGATGGACGCCAGCGGCGCGATCAGCGTGTGCCACGGCCTGCGGTCGAGACCGGTCCGGCGGAAGAACACGACGACCGACACCGACGTCAGCATGTACAGCAGCATCAGCGCGAGGACACCCACGCCCCCGCCCCAGGTCAGCAGCGTGATCACCGGATCGGCGCCGGCCACCGCGAACGGGATCACCATCGCCATGGAGACGGCGGTCTGCACCAGGCTCGCGGTGTACGGGGCGCCCTGCCGGTTCGTGCGCGCCAGCCACCGGGGCAGCACACCGGTCGCGCCGAGGGAGTGGAAATAGCGGTTGACGCCGTTGTGGAACGCGAGCACTCCCGCGATCAGCGAAGTGGCCAGCAGGACCTGCACGCTGTCGGTGACCCAGGACCCCAGGGTGTCCGCGATCGCGTCGAGGACGACCCCGGTCGCGTCGCCCTCCCGCACCGCCGTCAGCGCCACGCCCCGCACCTCGTCCGCCCCGTAGTGGCTCACGAACATCCAGGAGACGAAGGCGAAGAACACCGAGATCACGGCGACGGAGAGATAGGTGGCGCGGGGCACGGTGCGCAAGGGGTCCTTCGCCTCCTTGGCGTAGATGGCCGTGGACTCGAAGCCGAGCACGCAGGCCACCGCGAAGGTGAGCGAGACCCCGGGCGCCCCGGAGAAGAAGGCCGAGGGCGTGAACGAGCCGCCGGGATTGAGTCCTTGGGGGCCGCCGCCCGCTATCAGCTCGCCGACCGCGAACGCCAGCAGCACCGACGTCTCGGCGACCACGAGGACGGCCAGGAGCTTCGCCCCCAGCTCGATGTTCAGCGACCCGAGCAGCTGCACGAGCAGGATCGTCGCCAGCGACCACAGCCACCAGGGCGCGTCGAGCGAGGTGTACTTCTGGACCAGGCCCTGGACGACGACCCCGTACAGGCCGTACATCCCCGCCTGCACGGCGCTGTAGCACAGCACGGCCACCTGGGAGGCGCCGACGCCGAGCGGCCTGCCCAGGCCCCGGGTGACGTACGCGTAGAAGGCGCCGGCGTCCGTCACGTGCCGGCTCATCGCGATGAAGCCGACCGAGAACAGCCCGATCATCACCCCGACCACCAGGTAGGCGGCGGGCACCCCGCCCCCGTTGCCCAGGCCGAGCGGCACGGGGAGGGTGCCGGCGACACCGGTGAGCGGCGCCTGCGCGGAGAGCACGAAGAACAGGATGCCGGCCACCCCCACGGCGCCTTGCCGGAGCTGGGTGCGGTGACCGGGGTCTGGGGACTGCTGGGGCACGGGGGGCCTCCCTGGGAGCGGCACGAGCCGATTTTTCGGTGTGCAGTACTGTGCGCCCGCGCCGGTCCCCCGAAGTGCAGGGGCGTGCACCCGTTGCCGCCATTTCATGCACGTGCCGCTCAGGTGTCCCACGGCGGACCCGCGCACGCTACCGTGCCACCATGCGAACGACCGTGACCACGGACTCCGTCCCCCGGGCCGACCGCTTCGAGCACTGGACCCATGAGATGTCCAAGGTGTTCACCGGTCTCGACACCCTGCCGGTCGCGCGGACGCCCTTCCACGGACAGGCCGCCGCCGGCAAGCTCGGTCTCCTGCACCTGAGTTCGATCAGCGCCGGCCCGCTGCGGGTGCGCCGCACGGCACGCCTCGCCGCCCAGTACGAGGAGGACTTCTACAAGGTCGTCCTCCAGCTCTCCGGCAGCTGCGTGATCGAGCAGGACGACGCGTTCAGCACGCTGGAGACCGGGGACATCGCGCTGTGCGACACGTCCCGGCCGTACTCGTTCACCTACACCACCGACTTCAGCACCGTCCTGATGCTGCTGCCCCGGCCGATGCTGCCCGTCAGCCCCGAGGCCTTACGCGCTCTCACCGCCCGCCGGATGGCCCCCGAAGGCGGCGTCGCGGCGGTCGTGGGACCGTTCCTGCGGTCGCTGGGCGAGCAGAGCCACGACTGCGCGGGCCCGGCGGCCGGCAGCCTCATGGACGGCACGGTGTCCCTGATCACCGCGCTGGTCACGGAGAAGCTGGCCCGCTCCACCCCGGCCGCGCCGCAGGACGCGATGATGCTCCGCATCCGCACCTACATCGACAACCGGCTCTCCGACCCAGGTCTCGCGCCGGACCCGATCGCCCAGGCGCACGGCATCTCGCGCCGCTACCTGTTCAAACTGTTCGCCGCCGAGGGCCTCACCGTCGCCGGCTGGATCCGCACCCGCCGCCTGGAACGCTGCGCCCGCGACCTCGCGGCCCCCGCCGCGGCCGGCCAGCCGATCGGCATGGTCGCGGCCCGCTGGGGACTCCTCGACTGCCGCCACTTCAGCCGCGTGTTCAAGGCGGAGTACGGCGAGACGCCCCGCGACTTCCGCCGCCGGACGCTGGCGCCCGCAGCAGCGGGAACGTCCGCTCCCGCATGCCCTCCTCGTACCCCGCCAGCGCCGCCCGCAGAGGTACGCCCGAGGTGAGGGCGGCGGTCAGTTCGGCGGCGTCGCGCAGGGCGCAGTTGGCGCCGTTGCCGTACATCGGGGCCATCGCGTGGATCGCGTCGCCCAGCAGGGTCACGTTTCCCGGCGGCCACGGCGGCGTGGGCGGCAGGGCGCGGATCGTGCGCGGGACGACCGACGCGGGGGACACCTCCTCGACCAGCCGGACCAGGGCGGGGTGCCAGCCGGTCACCGCCCGGCGCATCGCGGCGTGCAGGGAATCCGCGTCGGCTGCGGGGGCGGCGGGTTCCAGGGCCACCGAGACGTAGTCGGCCACCGGCTCCAGCACCGCCTCCGGCGCGATGGCCGCCGCCGCGTCGGCCACGGGGGTACGGGGCTGGAACAGACCGGCGGCGAGCAGCGTGCCCTGGTCGTCGCGCGCCATGACGAAGCTGTCCTGGAAGGCCGGGAGCAGCGCGGCGGCGAGGTCCGCGGTGAGCGGGGCCCGCGCGAGCAGCGCCCGCTCGACCAGGGGGATCACCCGCACCCCGGGCAGCAGTTGACGCCGCACGACCGAGTTGATGCCGTCCGCCCCGACCAGCAGCGAGCCCCGGGCGCTTCTGCCGTCCGCGAGGTCCAGGACGACGCCGTCCCCCTCCTGCCGGTAGCCGGTCGCCTCGTGGCCGAAGCGGACGACGTCGGCGAGGCCGGTGAGCAGGATCTGGCAGAGCGTTCTGCGGTGCACCGACGTGTGCGGGGTGACCGGGTCGTTGGGGGGACCGAGGTGAGGGGCGGTGCCGGTCTCGCGGCCCCGGTGGTCGAGCAGGACGACCAGGTCGCGGCGGGGGGAGCGGCGGCTGGTGGCGACGTAGAGCCGGTAGAGGCGCTCGGGCAGGCACCGGCGCAGCGCGCCGCCGCCGTCGGCCGTCATGTGCAGGATGTAGCCCTGCCAGGTCAGTCGGGGCGCGCGCTCGAACACCGTGCAGCGCACGCCCGCGCGGCGCAGCCCCTGCGCGAGCGCGAGCCCCCCGACGCCGGCTCCCACGATCAGCACATGGTGATCGCGGCTCATGATTTCCTCACCTCGTACGCGACCGGGAGCGAGCTGAACCCCGCGACGAACGTCGAGGCTGTACGGACCGGGGTCCCGGAGAACTCGATATGGCGCAGCCTGCGCAGGAATTCGGTGAAGAAGGCGGACATCGAGATTTTGGCGAGCGCCGCGCCCAGGCAGTAGTGCGCGCCGTGGCCGAATGCGAGATGCCGGTTCGGGGTGCGGCCCACGTCGAATGCGAAAGGGTCGGCGAACGCGTTCTCGTCGCGGTTGGCGGACGCGTAGTGCAGGAGTACGGAGTCGCCCGGCCGGATCACGGAACCGTGCAGCGGGAATTCCTCGACCGCCGTCCGCATAAAGGATTTCGTGGGGGTCACCCAGCGGATCATCTCGTCGACGGCGAGCGGTGTCAGCTCGGGCGCGCGCCGGAGTCTGGCCAGCTGGGCGGGGTGCTCCAGCAGCGCGTGCAGCCCGCCGGCCAGGGCCACCGCGGTGGTGTCGTGGCCGGCGGTCGCGAGGGAGACGCAGTGGGCGACCGCGTCGCCGGGGGCGGCGAACTCCGCCCGCATCCCGTCGCTCACCCGTTCCTCGAAATACGCGAACAGGGCGTTCTCCGCGGCGACATGGGCCTGCGGGTCGGTGCCGCGCATCCCGTGGGTGAGGCGGCCGATCGACGCGTGGTCCGACTCGGGGACCCCCAGCAGCGGCAGCGCGAAATGGAGGGCGTACCGGGCGGCGAACTCGGCGAAGTCGCATGTCCCGTCCGACTCGGCCATCGCGTCGACGTACCGCCGCGCCAGCTTCCCCGCCCGTACGCGGGCCGCGTCGAGCGCCGGGCCGCCCAGCAGCCGCGTGCTCGTGGACCGCAGCTGCTGATGGCGGGGGCCGTCCAGGTGGATGACCGTGAGGCGGCGGGGGCCGGCCGGGCGCAGCGCCCGTTCCAGCGCCGACGGCATCAGGACCGGCCTGGGTCCGTTGTGGAACCGGCGGTGCAGGCCGCCGATCCGGGTCACGTCGGCGTGCCGGGTGACGGCCCAGAAGGGGCGGTAGTCCGGCGGGGCGACCCAGTGCAGGGGGGCGTGGCGTCTGAGGAGGGCCAGGTCTTCGTGCAGGCGGCGGTCGTCGGCGTACGCGGCGGGGTCGGCCAGCGCGAGGCCGGCGGCTTCGATCCTGGCGTCCAACCGGCTGTCCCCTTCCTGGCTTCGCGGCTCTCCGATGTCTGACGGGTTCAGGCGAGGCGGCCTTGATCCATGCCGTGCTCCCCGTCCCGCTCCACGCACGCGAGCACCGCGTCCGCCAGCACCCCCGACCGGATCAGCTTCAGCACCTCCGCGATGTCCCCGTCCATCCGCCGGTCCCGGTCGCAGAACGGCACGACGTCGCGGACCAGGGCGTGCAGCACCCGCGTCGCCTTGCTCATCCCCTCCACCCCGCGCAGGTCGAGCGCCTGACAGGCCGCCAGCAGATGGATCGCCGCGACCTCCTGGACCAGGCCGACGATGGTCCGCGCGTCGCGCGCCGCGATGGGCGCCATGCTGACCTTGTCCTGGTTGTGGGCCTCCGTCGACCGGGAGAACACGCTCACCGGGGCGCTGGTCTTCAGGGCCTCGGCGGTGATGGCGGAGCACGCCAGCTGCATCCCCTTGAACCCGTGGTGCAGTCCCGCCTCCCAGGACTCGGGGGAGTGGCGCGGGACCAGGTTGGGGGTGAGGCCGTTGTTGAACTTGTCGTCCACCAGCAGCTCGACCTGCCGGTCCAGGAGGTCCGCGATGTTGGCCACGGCGACCTTCAGCGAGTCCATGCTCTGGACGACGTGGCCGCCGTAGAAGTTCCCGCCGCTGTGCACGCTCTGTGCGCCGGGGTCGAAGAGCGGGTTGTCGTTGGACGAGTTGATCTCCGTGCGCAGCCAGGCGTCGACCCAGGCCAGGGTGTCCCGCAGCACGCCGGTGACGTGCGGGGCGCAGCGGATCGAGTAGCGGTCCTGGACGCTGCGGGTCAGCCGCTGGAAGCCGCGCTCGCCGAGCGGGTCGTTGCTGCGGACCACCTGGTCGTGGGGGAGCGCGTGGCCGGAGCCGTCGAGGAGCGCGGCGACGACGGCGGCGCTCGCCAGCTGCCCGGGGTGCGGTTTGCTCTCGTGGATGAACGGCGCGAAGTGGCCGCGGTTGCCCAGCAGCGCCTCGCTGGCCAGCGCCGTGCACGCCTCGGCGACGAGCACGAGCCGTTCGGCCTCGGCGGCGGCGAGCACGGCGAACGCGGAGCAGAACGACGTGCCGTTGATCAGGGCCAGGCCGTCCTTCGGCCCGGGGCGGACCGGTTCGAGACCGAGTTCGGCGAGCACCTGCGCGGCCGGCCGCAGCTCGCCCCGGTGGCGGACCTCGCCCTCGCCGATGAGCGCGGCGGCGACGTAGCTCAGCGGCACGAGGTCACCGCTGGCGCCGACCGACCCGCGCTCGGGGATCCGCGGGAGGACGTCGTGCCGCAGCAGGTCCAGCAGCCGCTCGACGATGCCGGGGTCGACCCCGGAGGCGCCCCGGGCCAGGCAGTTCGCCCGGATCAGCAGGGTGGCCCGGACGACTTCGTCGGCCGCCGCGGGGCCGGTGCCGTTGAGGTGGTAGCGGATCATGTTGAGCTGGAGTTCGGCGGCCTTCTCGGGGGAGATGTGCCGGGTGGCGCTGTCCCCGAACCCGGTCGTGACGCCGTAGATGGGCTGCCGGGTCGCCACCAGGTCCCGCTTGAGGCGGTGGGAGGCCCGCATCCGTTCGGCCGCCGCCGGGGCGACCGCGAGGCGCCGGTTGTCCGGGCCGCCCTGGGCCACCCGGACCACGTCGGCGAGCTCCAGCCCGCGCCCGTCCAGCAGGAGTTCCCCGGCCACCCCGGACTCCGGCTCCGTCTGCGGAAGCGATGCGCGCACAAGGTCCCCTTCCGGACTGTTTTCCGGAGAATGACCGGATTCCCTACGTTCTAACAGACGGCGGGAGAGGGCGCGCGCGGATGCGTCGACGGGGCTCCCGTTGGCGCATTCCCGGTCCCCGCCTTCTAATTTCGAACGGAGGACGGGAGGCCGCCCATGACCACCGCGACCGCAGTGGCTCCTACGATCGTCTCGATAGCCGCCGAACTGCCGGCCCCGCAGTACAGCACCGGCGAACTGCTCGCCGCCGCCGACGGACTCCTGTCGGAGAGGCTCGCCGGGATGCTGGGCGGCCTCGGCGTCGACAAGCGGCACTCCGTGCTCGCCAACTACCCCGACGTCGTCTTCGCCGGGGCGGCCCCGAAGTTCGACATCACCGCCGCCGACCTCGCGGTGAACTCCGTCCGCACGGCCCTGCTGCGGGCCGACGCCGACCCGGCGGACGTCGGACTGGTCCTCGGCGCGACCTCCAGCCCGGGCCGGCTGCTGCCGTCGCTGGTGTGCGACGTGATGGCGCGGGTCCCCGAACTGCCGCGCGACGCGGCCAACCTGGCGATCCAGTACATGGGCTGCTCGGCGCTGGCGAAGGTCGTCGAGACCGCGCACTGGTACCTCGCCGCCCACCCGGACAAGAAGGTGCTGGCCGTCTTCGCGGAGGCCATCACCCCGCTCTCGCCCGTCCTCGACGGCACGTACGGGCACTTCAGCGAGGTCGGCGCCGGGCAGCGGCAGCGCACCGTCGACGCCCTGCACGGCTTTCTCTTCGCCGACGCGGCCGTCTCCATGGTCCTCGCGGCCGAGGGGGCGGGCCCGTCGTTCGGACCGGTCGCGAACCTCACCAACGTCCTCCCGCTGGACGCCGAACTCGGCACGGTCCCCGACGGCGGCTCGGACGTCCCCGTCGTCCTCGCCGCGCACGGCCGCCGTCTGTACACGCTCAGCCCCGACGTCGCCCCGCGCGGCTGCCACTACGCGCTGGAGACCGTGCGCGCAGCCCTCGAAGGAACCGCCGCCCTCGGTCAACCCGCCGACGCCTCCGCCCTGTTCATGCACACCGGGTCGACCCGCATCCTCGACTCCCTGTGCGCCGCTTTCGGCGTGGACAGCGGCGGCGGGCAGGTCGCCTCGTCGTACCGCGTGCTGCGGGAGTACGCCAACACGCTCGGCTGCTCGGTGCCGCTGATGCTCGCCGAGCCGGTCCGCCGGGAGCCGGGTACGGCGCTGGTGGTGGCGTTCGGGCTGTCCTTCAGCGCGGGGGCGTTCACGATGACCGTGCCGGGTGGGGGCTGGACGCCTTGAGAGGACTTCCTGTGAACGGACGCCTGACCGGCAAGGTCGCCTTCATCAGCGGCACCGGCCGGGGCATCGGCCGCGCCGCCGCGCTCGCCTTCGCGGCGGAGGGCGCGCGGGTCTTCGGCTGCGGCCGGGACCAGGGCGCGGCCGAGGAGACCGTACGGATGGTCCGGGCGGCGGGCGGCACGATGGAGTCCCTCGCGCCCGTGGACCTGACCACCCCGGACGGGGCCCGCGCGTGGGTCGCGGCCGGGGTCGACGCGTTCGGCCGCGTCGACGTCCTGTTCAACAACGCCTCCGCGCTCAGGAACGCGCCGTTCGCCGAACAGCCGCTGGAGGACTGGCACTTCACCATCGACCATGAGCTGCATCTGCCCTATCTGTGCACCAGGGCGGCCTGGCCGTTCCTGCGCGGCGGTCAGGGGAGCGTGATCATCAACATGGGGTCGGTGGCCGGCACCCGGGGGGTCGCGTTCCAGCCGATGGCGGCGCACGGCGTGACGAAGGCGGCCGTCATCTCCCTGACCCGCCATCTCGCCGCCGCCGGGGCCGCGCACCACGTCCGGGCCGTCTGCATCAGCCCCGGCATGATCCGCACCGAGGCCACCCGCGACTTCTTCGACCAGCAGGAGGGCCCGCTGCCCGGCCTCATCGGCCAGACCCCGTCCCGCCGGGTGGGCGAACCCGAGGAGGTGGCCCGCCTCGCCGCTTTCCTCGCGTCCGACGAGGCGGCCTTCATCAACGGCGCCAATATCGTCATCGACGGCGGGGTCTCGGCGATGGCGGGCTGACCCCTGCTCGGACGAAGAACGCGTCCTGCTTCCGGGTGGTCTTCGCGGTCCCGGAGACGGACGGGAGCTACGCGCGCGCTCTGTACGACGGCCCGGCGTGAGCCAAGTGCCTGACGTCCGGGCCAGGCTGCCCGGAACTCCCCGCCGTACGCGCGAGACTCGGGCGCACCCCCCGACGCAAGGAGATGTGCGTGCGCCTGTCCCCCCTCGCCGCCGCGCTGACGGCCGCCGTCCTGCTGGCCCCGCCCGCGCGGGCCGTCCCCGCCGCCGACCCGGCCGGCTACGTCAACCCGTTCGTCGGCACCGAACCCGGCGGCACGGACTGGGGCAACGGCGGAGGCGGCGGGAACACCTTCCCCGGCGCATCGGCCCCGCTGGGCGGGGTCCAGTGGAGCCCCGACACCGTCACCCGGCAGTACGGCGGCTACGCCCACACCGACCACCGGATCGCGGGCTTCAGCCTCACCCACCTGTCCGGAGCGGGCTGCGGCGACTACGGCAACGTGCCGTTCATGCCGCTCACCGGCCGCCCGGCGGCGGACCCGGCGGCCCGCCACGCGACGTTCTCGCACACGAACGAGCAGGCCGCGCCCGGCAGTTACCGGGTCGACCTCGACAACGGCATCCGCACCGAACTCGCGGCCACCCAGCGCTCCGGCATCGCCCGCCTCAGCTACCCGGCCGAAGCCGGCCAGCCACCCGGGCTCACGGTCGACGCCGGGAAGGCCTTCAACAAGGCCACCGGCCAGGTCACCATCGGCGCCCGCACCCTCTCCGGCTTCACCGACAGCGGCGGCTTCTGCCGCACCTCCGCCCGCTACCGCCTGTACTTCCACGCCGAGTTCGACCGCCCGTTCGCCCACGCGGAGCCGCTGGACGGCAAGACCTCCGGCGCGTACGTCACCTTCGCGCCCGCCGCCCGCACGGTGACCGCCCGGGTGGGCGTCTCCTTCGTCAGCGAGGCGGCGGCCCGGGCCAACGCGCGGGCCGAACAGGGCGGGCGCTCCTACGATGCGGTCCGCCGGGCCACCCGCGCCCGCTGGAACGACTGGCTCGGCCGGATCACCGTCCAGGGCGGCAGCGAGAAACGCCGGCGCGTCTTCTACACCGCGCTCTACCACTCCCTGCTGCACCCCAGTGTCTTCAGCGACACCGACGGCCGGTACCTGGGCATGGACGGCCAGGTGCACCGCACCCGTCCCGGACACGCGCAGTACGCGGACTTCTCCGGCTGGGACGTCTACCGCTCCCAGGTCCAGCTGCTGGCGCTGCTCGCCCCCCGCGAGGCGTCCGACATCGCCCAGTCGATCCTCGAACAGGGCCGCCAGGCGGGCTGGTTCGACCGCTGGACCCTCGCCAACGGCGCCACCGGCGTCATGGTCGGCGACCCCCTGCCCGCCATGGCCGCCTCCCTGCACGCCTTCGGCGCCACCGGCTTCGAGGCCGCCGCCCTCCTGCGCACGGCCGTCGCCGGCCGCGAGGACAACCGCCAGCGCCCCGGCCACGAGCAGTACGACACCCTCGGCTACGTCCCCGCCGGCACCAAGGGCGTGTGGGGCGGCGCGTCCACCACCCTGGAGTACGCCGCCGCCGACGCCGCCCTCGCCCACCTCGCCGCCCGCCTCGGCGACACCGCCACCGAGACGAGGCTGACCCGCGCCGCCGCCAACTGGCGCACCCTGCTGCACCCCGGCAGCCGCTACCTCCAGCCCCGCGCGGCGGACGGCACCTGGCCCGCCTTCCGCCCGGTGCAGCGCGAGGGGTACGTCGAGGGCAACGGCGCCCAGTACACCTGGATGGTCCCGCAGGACCTGCCCGGCCTGTTCACCGCGATGGGCGGCGCCGCGGCGGTCGTCCCCCGCCTGGACACCTTCTTCACCGAACTCAACGCCGGCATGGACCGCCCGTACGCGTACCTCGGCAACGAGCCCTCCTTCCACGTCCCTTGGGCCTACGACTACGCCGGCCGGCCCGACCGTGCGCAGGACACCGTGCGCCGGGTCCTGACCACCCTCTTCGACGACACCCCGGCCGGGCTGGTCGGCAACGACGACCTCGGCGCGATGTCCTCCTGGGCCGTCTGGGCCGCCCTCGGCCTGTACCCCATGGTCCCGGGCAGCTCCCAACTCGCCCTGTCCAGCCCCCTGTTCCCCCGCGCGACCGTCCACCGGGGCAACGGCAGGGACATCACGGTCATCGCCGACGGCGCCTCGGACACCGCCTCCCGGATCGCCGCCCTGACCCTGGACGGCCGCCCGGTCGAGCCCACCTGGCTCCCCGACACCTTCCCCGCGACCGGCGGCGTCCTGCGCCACCGGCTCACGGCGCCGTAGGGGGCGGGGCTCAGGCGTCCTGCGGCACCCGGTCGGCCGTACCGAGCCGCCGCGCGGTGAACGCGCCGCCCGCGAGCAGGACCACGACGGTGAGGGCGAGGGTGAGGACGTACCCGTTGTCGAACGCCTCGTGCGCCGCGCCGAGGAGGGAGGACGCCTGGCCGGCGGGCAGGCTTGCGGCGGTGGCCTGGGCCGCGTCGAGGCCGTCCTTCGCGGTGTCCGGTACGCCGGAGGGGAGGCGGACGGTCGCCGTGTAGAGGCTGCCGAGGACGCTGCCGAGGACCGCGACGCCGCTGAGGCTGCCGAGTTCGTAGGAGACCTCCTCGACGGAGGCGGCCATGCCGGCGCGGTGGGCGGGCGCGCTGCCCATGATCGCGGCGGACGCGGCGGTCATCGCGAAGCCCATGCCGGCCCCGGTGACCAGCAGACCGGGCACGACCCAGGCCGGATGCCCGGGGCGGACGTCGAGGAGGGGCACCGCGCCCGGCGTGAGCAGCAGGATCAGCGCAACTCCCGCCGCGCCCGTCAGCAGCCCGCCCACGATGAGCGGCCGGGGCCCGGCCCGGTGCACCAGCCCGCCCGCGACCGCCCCGGTGGGCAGGCACCCGGCGGCGAACGCGGCGACCAGCAGCCCGCTCTCCCACGGCGTCAGCCCGGCGACGAGCTGCAACCGCTGCGTGAGGACCAGCTGGACCCCGGCCGTCGCGAACATCGCCAGCGCGGCGGCCACGATCCCGGACAGGATCCGGGGATCACGCAGCAGCGCGAAGTCCAGCAGGGGATGCGTACGGCGCCGCTGCCGGCGCACGAACGAGGTGAAGCCGACGGCGGCGGCCAGCAGGGCGAGGGCGATGTGCAGCGGGTCGGGGCCGGGCCTGGTGGCCTCCTTGACCGCGTACACCAGACCGACGAGCCCGACCATGACCTGGAGCGAGCCGGCGAGGTCCCACGGGGTGTCCCGGCGGCCCGAGGCGCCGGGCGCGAGGACGGCGCCCGCGATCAGCGCGAGGACCACCACGGGGACGTTGATGAGGAAGACCGAGCCCCACCAGAAGTGTTCCAGCAGGAAGCCGCCGAGGACCGGGCCCAGCGCGGAGCCGACCACGGACATCGTGCCCCACACGCCGATCGCGATGTTGCGCTCGCGCTCGTCCTCGAAGGTCACGCGGATCAGGGACAGCGTGGCCGGCATCATCGCGGCGGCGCCCACCGCGAGCAGGGCCCGCGCCGCGATCAGCGCGGTGGGGGAGGGCGCGAAGGCCGCCGCCGTCGAGGCGACGCCGAACAGGGTCAGCCCGGCGAGGAACATCCGCTTGTGCCCGACGCGGTCCCCGAGGGTGCCCGCGCCGAGCAGCAGCCCGGCCATCACCAGCGGATACGCGTTGATGATCCACAGCTTCTGGGAGGTGTCCGCGGCCAGGTCCCGCGTCAGCGTGGGCAGCGCGGTGTACAGCACGGTCATGTCGACCGAGATCAGCAGCAGCCCCACGGCCACGGTGGTCAGCAGTCCCCAGCGTCTGTTCATGTCTCCGGCTCGTCTTTCGTGTCTCGGTGAAAGGTGCGGGCCGGACGGCGTGGGTGCCGTCAGGCCCGTGGCTCGGTGCGGTCGGGGTCGGTCAGCGCGAGCAGCCGCTGCCGCAGGGCCTCGCGGACCGGTGCGGGCAGCGGGGTGCCGGTGGTGGCGTTGAGGAGCCACAGCCCGTCGACGGCGAGCCGGGCGAGGAACAGGTCGAGGTCCGCCGGCTCGACGGAGTCCGTCGGCGGGGCCCAGCGGCTCATCATGTCGTTCCACACCTGGGCGAGGCCGGGGTGGCTCACCGACTCGATCATGAACGCCAGGTCCGCCTTGCTCGCCCCCACCGCCACGCCCGCCCGGGTGTACGCGGCGGCCGTGTCCCGGACCGACGCCTCGCCGAGCGGCTTGCCCAGCTCGGCCAGGAGCATCTCCTCCCAGCCGCCGGTCAGATGGTGCTGGATCGCCAGCAGCAGTTCGTCCCGGGTGCGGAAGTGGTACATCAGCCCGCCCTTGGTCACACCGGCCTCCTCGGCGGCGGACTCCAGGGTCAGACCGGTGATGCCGGCCCGCTCGGTGACGCGGATGGCGGCTTCCAGGATCAGGTTCCTCGAACTGGGTCGCATCCCGTAAGTATACCATTTAGTACAGTTACGGGGCTTCGGCGGACCGCCCCGCAGACCGCTCAGACGACGCGGAAGTCCGCCATCATCGCCATGTCCTCGTGCTCCAGATTGTGGCAGTGCAGCATGTACCGGCCGCGATACCCCGCGAACCGCGCCAGCACGTCCACGGTCTCGTACGGCCGCACGTCGACCGTGTCCTTCCAGCCCCGCTCCTGCGCCCCGGGCGCCCGCCCATTGCGTGCCTCGACCTGGAAGTGCGCCAGGTGGAGGTGGACCGGGTGGTGGAAATCGCTGGTGAACCGCCACCGCTCGACCGTGCCGAGGCGCGGCGCGGCCAGGTACCGGCCGACGGCGAAGGGGTGCCCGTTGACCGTCCAGGCGTGGCCGCCGCCGTGCGCGTGCAGCCGGAAGTCGAACCGCCGGCTCGCCGCCACCCGCGCCCCGCCGAGCGCCTCGACGTCCACGAGCCGCTCCGGCACCCGTGCCTCCTCCCGCGCCCTGCGCGCCACCCGGAACCGCATGACGTCCCGCATCCGCCCCCCGGCCAGCGTGTTGACCAGCCGTACGGCCGTCCCGGGCGGCCACCGCGAGAAGTCGACGACGACCTCCGCCCGCTCGGCCGGGGCCAGCGTCACGGAGTCCAGGTCCACCGGCCGCGCGAGCAGCCCTGCGTCGCTGCCGACCTGCGTCAGCGGCCCGCCCGGCGCCAGCGCCAGCCGGTAGCGGCGGGCGTTGGAGGCGTTGAGCAGCCGCAGCCGGTAGCGCACCGCGTCCACCTCGAGCTCCGGCCAGGGCGCGCCGTTGACCAGCGTGACATCGCCCGTCACGCCCTCCATGTACGCCTCCTCGACCCCGGGCCGGCCCGTCAGGCTCGGGTCGAGCGCCGGGTAGCGGAAGGAGCCGTCCTCCTCGAACGCCCGGTCACAGATCATCAGCGGCACGTCCCGTTCCCCCGCGGGCAGCGGCAGGGCCTGCTCCTCGTCGTCCCGCACGAGGAAGAGACCGGCGAGCCCCCGCCACACCTGCGGGCCGCTGAAGTCCATCCGGTGGTCGTGGTACCAGAGCGTCGCCGCGGGCTGGTCGAGCGGGTAGACGTACTCCCTGACCTGGTCGGAGACATCACCGCCGTGCTCCCCGTGACCGCTGTGCCATCCCTTCGGCACGACGAGGTCGGTCGGGTGGCCGTCCGAGCCGGGCGGGGTGACGCCGCCGTGCAGATGGGTGGAAGTCGGTACCGGGAGTTCGTTGCGTACGGTCACCAGCGCCCGCCGTCCGGCCCGTCCGGTGAACGTCGGGCCCGGGAACAGGCCGTCGTAGCCCCAGACGCGGGTGCGCAGTCCGGGCAGGATCTCCAGGTCGGCGGCGCGCTGGACGACCTCGTAGCGGTCGATGCCGTTCGCGGTGCTCACCGGGCGGGTGAACGCCGGTACGGGGAGCGGGACTTGGAACGGGCGGGGGAGCCGCGCGGTGCTGCGGAGGAGTTCGGCGGGGGTCTCCCGGCCGGCCGAGCGCAGGGTGAGGCCGCCGCCGACGAGCGCGGTCGCGGCGCTGCCGCCGGTCAGACCGAGGAAGCTCCGGCGGGTCAGCCGGCGCGCGCCGCTCATCGGGGCTCCTCCGTGAGGGCCACGACCAGGACGAGCATCGCGAGTGCCGCCGTCGTCACGCCGATGAACAGGTGCGGTGCCACCACGCGGGCCATGCCGAGGGCGACCTGGCCGGCCGTCATCGCCAGCGTGAGCGCGGACAGCGTCAGCAGCCGCCCGCCGGTCCTGCGCGTCCTGCGCCGCACCGCCGCTATGCCGAACTGGACCAGCCCGAGCACGGCGAGCCCGCCGCCGGCCGCGCTGTGCACGGCGAGCAGATCGACGTCACCGGTGACGAAGAGTCCGGCCAGCATGCCCTGGGCCAGGGTGAGCAGCAGGAACAGGGCCGCGGTCGTGCGCAGTGCCCAAGTGGTCCAGTGGGGTGGGGGAGTTGTCGTGGTCGACATGGGTGTCCCTAGAGGTCGGGCGGGTCCGAACGATGGGTAACTGTACCATCCGGAAGGTATAGTTACTCGGGCCGGACCGGCCACGCACCCGCCGCTCAGACCGCGGGCGTCGCCAGCCCCGCGGTGAAGAAGCCGGTCAGTTTCGCCAGCGCCGGAGTCACGTACTCCTCGACGTCGTAGAGGTCGACATGGCTCGCGCCCTCGATGCGGAAGAGTTCCCCGCCCCCCCCGCCGGTACCGAACTCGGCGCGTACCTGCGCGCCCGCCGCGCCGCCGTCGACCCCGCCCGCCAGATCTCCCGTCCCGTCCTGGACTCCCTCGCCGACGCGCTCCAGCTCGCGCCCGACGAACGCGACTACCTCTTCAGCCTCGCCGACACCGCCGCGCAGGGTCCGCCCCGCGCCCCCGGCCGCCCCGAGGTGGCGCCGCAGCTGCGGACGCTGCTCGACGGCATGCACGACATCCCGGCCTTCGTCCTGCACCGCCGCATGGACGTCCTGGCCTGGAACCGCGCGGCGGTCGCCCTGCTGGGGGACTTCGGGGAGCTGCCGGTGGAACACCGCAACATCGTCCGGATGACGTTTCTCGACGAGGGGTTCCGGGCGCTGTACGCGGACTGGCCGCTGGTCGCCCGCGAATGCGTGGGCGTGCCGCGCAGGGAGGCGGGGCACCGCCGCGACGACCCCGCCCTCGCGGCCCTGATCGCCGAACTGGCCGCCCGCGATCCCGACTTCCGCCGCTGGTGGGCGGATTACAAGGTCGCGGGCCCGCGCCAATTGGTCAAACGCCTGCACCATCCGACGGCGGGGCCGCTCACCCTCGACGTCCAGCAACTCTCCGTCGACACCGCCCGGGATCAGCTGCTGGCCGCTTACACGGGGCATGACGCCGAGTCCCGGGAGGGGGTGCGGTTCCTTCTCCAGTGGGGTGGGGGGCGCGGCTGAACCGGCGGGCCGTTGTCAGTGGCAGGGCCTAGCCTCGTCATCGAAGAGCTGAAGTCAGCACTCCGGAGGGCAGCAGCATGGCCGCGACGCCGCAGAAGATCACCACCTTCCTCATGTTCGAGGGCCGCGCGGAGGAGGCGCTGACCTTCTACACCTCCCTGTTCGAGGACGCGGAGGTCGTCGAGATCTCCCGCTACGGCGACGACGGACCGGGCCCGGCGGGCACCGTCCGGCTCGCCACGTTCTCGCTCGCGGGACAGCGGTTCAAGTGCATCGACAGCTACGTCGAGCACGACTTCGGGTTCACCCCGGCGGTGTCCCTGTTCGTCGAGTGCGAGACCGGGGCCGAACTCGACCGCCTCTACGCCGCCCTCGCCGAACAGGGCAAGGAACTCATGCCGCTGGGGTCCTACGGCTTCAGCGCCAGATTCGGCTGGGTGAACGACCGCTTCGGCGTCTCCTGGCAGCTGAACCTCGCGGAGTGACGGGCCCCCACAGCCGCCGGCCCGGCATACCGCCCCCGTCCGTCAGCGCGTCCCCTTGGCCGCGAAAGCGGCGACGGAGTCGACGTTGGTCTTGTCGATGAACGCGGGCCCGGTCAGGACGGGCGCGGCGCCGCCGCCGCTGACGTTGCCGTTGTTCTTGAGGAGCCACAGCCCGTCGACCGCCAAGTAGCCCTGAAGATAGGGCTGTTGGTCGACGGCGAACTCGATCCGGCCGTCCTGGACCGCTTTGACCAGCTCCTTGTTGAGGTCGAACGTCGCGAGCTTCGCCTTGCTGCCGGAGTCGGCGAGGGACTTCACGGCGGTGAGCGCGACCGGGGCGCCGAGGGTGACGACCTGGTCGATGGAGGGGTCGGTCTTGAGCTTGGCGGTGATCGTCGAGTTGACCGACGGCATGTCCGTGCCGTTGACGTAGAGGATGTCGGTCCTGCCGCCGAAGCCCTTCTTCAGTCCGGCGCAACGGGCCTCCAGGGCGACCTGGCCCTGCTGCTGGATCACACAGAGCGCGTGCTTGGCGCCCAGCTGATCGAGCCGCCGCCCGAACGCCTGGCCCGCGATGTTCTCGTCCTGGCCGAAGTACTCCACCATGCCGAGCTTCTTCCAGTCGCCCACCCCGGAGTTGAAGCCGACGACCGGGATGCCGGCCTCCTCGGCCTTGGCGGCCACGGCCTTCATGGCGTCCGGGAAGGCGGCGGTGAGCGCGATGCCGTCGACCTTCTGGTCGATCGCGTTCTGCACCAGGTTCGCCTGGTTGCCCGCGTTCGGATCGCTGGAGTAGACGACCTTGATGTTGTCCTTGTCGGCGGCGGCCTGGGCGCCCTTGCGGATCAGGTCCCAGAAGGTGTCGCCGGGGGCGCCGTGGGTGATCATGGCCACGGTCATCCGGGGGGTGCCGGCCTGGCCGGCGGAGACCCCGGCCGCGCCGCCCTCCTCGGCCTTCTTCCCGCCGGAGCTGCTGGCACAGCCGGCGGCGAGCAGCGTGCCTGCGGCGACCGCGGCGGCCAGAGTGACGGCTCTGTGGTTTCTGCGCATGTCCCTTGCACCTCACTGTGCGATCGGGCGGAGATCTGCGATAGAGCGCTCTAGTCGCCTGACTATGGGGCGTGCGGTGAAGGAAGTCAACGGTTATGTCAGGACGTCTCTACAAAGGGCTGCGCGGTGCGGGCGCTACCAGTCCCGGGCGGTGCGCCGCAGGGCGTCGCGGACGCGGACCACGTCCGGGTCGGCCTCGGCGCCGGGGCGCTGGACCAGGAACAGGGAGCGGGGGAGGACGCTGAAGCCGGCGCCCGCGGTGACCGCCGAGAGGACCGCGTACAGGTTGGGCACGGTGACGGCGGCCCGGGCCGGCAGCTGCCTGCCGAAGACGGTGCGCCAGTAGCGGCGGACGATGGGGAGGTCCTCCGCGTACGCCACCATCGGCACCCCGCCCAGCGCCGCGTACGCGTCCCGCGCGCCGGTGCTGCGCCCGGCCCGGACCGGGCTCGCGACCAGGACGTACTCCTCGTCGGCGAGCGGCACCGACTCCGGCGTCCGGCCCCGGGGCCGCCGGGTGGCGATGACCAGGTCGTGGCGGCCGGCCCGCAGCTCCTCCAGCAGCGGCTCGGGCAGCTCTTGCGCGACCCGGAGCCGGACGCCGGCGGTGACGAGCGGGGCGAGCGCGGGCAGCACCCGTACGCACAGCAGCTTCGAGGGCCCGGCCAGCTGGACCGGCGCGGTGCGCGCGCCGGGCTCCTCCAGGCCGCTCAGCGCGTCGAGCGGGGCGGCGACCCGGCCCGCCGGCTCGTGGGCGTACGGCGTGGGGTCCACGCCCCGGGGCAGCCGGGTGAACAGCTCGCGGCCGGTCTGCCCTTCCAGTGCGCGGATCTGCGCGGTCACCGTGGGCTGGGAGAGTCCGAGCCGGGGCGCGGCGGCGGTGAGGGAGCCGGCGCGGTACACGGCGAGGAAGGTCCGCAGCAGGTTGAGGTCCGCGCGCTGCGGGAGGCGTCCGCCGCCGGGCTGCTGCTTCATGGCCGCCGGCCTGACCGGGCGTCCCATCGGCTTCCCGATAGCGGGGATCGGCTTCTCTATTGGTGACCGGATGGACGGCCGTCCTGGCGTGGGCGCCTCAGGAAACTCGCCGTGCCCCCCGAAAGGCACCCCCGATGACCACGCAGAACGCGATCGACTGGCCCGCGAGGTACCTTCCGGCACCGGCGACAACTTCGTCCCCAACGAGGTGATCGTCAAGGGCCGCACGGCCGCCCCGGGTCTGGCGGTACCTGGTCGACACCTCCGGGTGGGAGGGGTACTACGGCAACGTCACCGACATCTCCTGTCCTGGACGGCGCGGCAGGGCGGCGGCCCCGAGGAGCGGCTGGACGTGCTGCACGCCTGGCTGGTGGAGGACCTGCCCGGCGGCCGGGTCCGCATTCTCACCCAGGAGACCCAGATCGGCGCACCGGCCGCGGCGCTGGCCGACGAGCGCCCGAACCCGATGCTCAACGGCCACCAGGCGTGGCTGGACGGGCTCGTCAGCGCGGCGGCCGAGTAGCCGGCTCCGCCGGACGGCACTGAGAGCTGAAGCGCCCGCGCCGGGGACGGCGGCCGGAAAGGGCCGCCGTCCCCGGTGTCGCCGAACGGTCAGACGATGCCGATCTTCTCGACGCTGACCCCGCCCGGGTGGTTCGGGAAGGTGAAGGTGGTCCACTTGTTGATCGGCCCGCTGTCGGGCTGCCACCTTCCGTCCCCGTACCACTGGACCATGTTGTTGCCGGTCGAGATCATGTCCAGCCACTGGATGCCGTAGGCACCCGAGACCGAGATCTGCCCGGCGTTGGCGAAACACCACACGAGGTCGCCGGCGTTGCCGCTGTTGGCGGTGGAGTGCCCGGCGATCTTCACGAAGTCGTCGCGGAAGCTACAGTCCACTTGGTTGGTCGCGGACGCCTGCGTCGCGGGCAGGCCCACGGCCAGGGTGGCGGCCGCCGCCACGGCCATGGCCGCTCTCTTGAACGTGTGAGTCATGGATCTTTCCTTTTCGTGTGTTCGTTACATCGGCCGGACAGCGCGGTGGAGCGGAGCGCTGTCCGGAGAACCGTGGGTGAGGGGGTGGATCAGGCCGCGGGAGACCCGGCCAGGAGGCGGGCCGCGAGGCCGGTCTTCTCCCGGAGCTGCTTCTGGTAGGCGGTCAGAGCGGCGGTGTTGGCGGAGACCAGCTGCCGCTGGTACTCCGTCAGCACGGCGAAGTAGACGGCCGCCAGCCGCGCCGACCGCGTGCAGGACTCGTCGGCGACGGCCACGGCGATGTCCTTCGCGGTCGCCTTCCCTGCACTCAGGAGAGCGCCGGCCAGCTTCTCGGGATCGTCGGCCGGGTGGCCGGCCGTGCTCATGCAGGCGGCCCAGCGTGCACGCGCGGACCCGGTCCGGCGGTCCGAGGCCGCCAGCCGGAACGACCGGCCGAACAGGTCCTGGACGAGCTTCCAGCCCTGGCTTCCGGTGAGGGACGGCAGTTGCTCGCGCGCCTTGTCCCAGCAGACGTTGTAGTCCTTCAGCTCCTGCCCGGCCGGGCCTTTGGCGAGGGAGACCGGAACGGCGACGTGGAAGCCGACGCGCTGCGCGGTCGCACGGCCGATATAGCCCCAGGCGCCGGCCGGATGGATCGCCTCTCGCTCCGCTTTCGTCTTCGCGGCCGCCGGCGCCGGCTTCCGGCCCGCATAGCTCGGGTAGCCCCGGCTCCGCATACAGCGGGCGACCAGTGTCTGGTTCGTCCGGTACAGCAGGTCGTCGTCCTGTTCGGAGGTGCCGTAGGCGGACAGCGGCAGCCCGGTCAGTCCGTCGTATCCGGTGGCGGGTGCGGTCTGCGTGGCCACGGCGGGGCTGTCGGTGGGGGCGGTGTCGGTGGGGGCGGTGGAGCAGCCGGTGGCCAGCAGGCCGACCGCGATCGCCACGGCACCGACGACGGGCCGTATGCCGCGCCGTGCGGTGGGTGTGACGTGAGGTGCCATGCGGGGCTCGCCTTCCCGGGAGTGTGGGGGCCGGCCGGTGGAGAGGGACCGGCCGAGGTCAGCGCTGCTGTCTCACTGGCTGCTGCGGTCACGATGCTGGCAGAGGCGATCCGCTGTTTCGGCTGCGCGGACCGCTCACCGGCTAATCACGGGGAAACCGGACGCGAACCGGCCGGCCGGGTGTCAGAGGGAGTCGGTGAGCACGGCGGTGACGAGTTCGGCGCGGGAGCGCTTGCCGGTGCGGGCGGCCAGCCGGGACAGGCGCCGGGTGACGGTGTCCTCGTTGAGCCGCAGGACGGCGGCGATCTGACGGGTGGTGAGCTGTTCGGCGAGCAGCGTGGCCAGGAGACGGTCGTTCTCGGCGGTGGCCTGTCCCCGGCCGGGCAGGGCGAGCCGGGCCGCACGCATCGCGGTCCTGGTGTGGAAGCGCCACAGGCCGGCGCCGGCCATGCCGAACAGGTCGTACGCCTCGTGGAGCAGCGCGGGCGGGACCGCGCCCGCGGTCGCGGCGGTGAGCAGCGTGGTCGCCGTCTCGAAAGGCAGACCTCTCGTACGGGCGAGGTCCACGGCCTCGCGCAGCTGTGCGCGGGAGTCGTCCCGCTGGATCCGGGCGTGGGCCAGCAGATGGCGCAGCCGTGTTCTGCTGTCGCCGGTCAGGGTGGCGATGCGGGCCAGCCGGGCCAGGTGTTCCGTGGCCTCGGCGGTGCGGGACGCCGCGGCCGTCACTTCGGCGAGCAGGGCCCACAGCTCCCCGGTGCCGTGGACCTGGGCATGGGCGTGGGCCGTTTCGAGGCCGTGGCGCAGTGTGCGCTCGGCGCCTTCCAGGTCGCCGAGGGCCATGAGCGCTTCCGCCTCGGAGGCGTCCAGCGCGCACTGGGGCGGGCCCGGCTCGGGGCCGCGCATGCCCTCGGCCAGCTGAAGGGCGCTGGTGACGCGGCCCCGGGCGAGGAGGATGGCCGCTGTCCGCGCGGGGAGCAGGGAACTGTCCGACACCGGGGTGGAGCGGACCTCGTCGTTGGCCAGCAGCCGGCGGGCTGACTCCAGCGCCTGGTCCCACCGGCCCGTGGCGTGGTCGAAGAGGAACCGGCCGAGCGGGGGCAGCACTTCAACGGTCAGTCCGGCGGTCTCCAGGAGAGCGCGGGCCGCTGGAAGGTCGTAGCCGCCGAGCAGGTCGTCGACCATGCCGCTCGCCAGCGAGTACACCTTGCCGGGCGGCAGTTCGGGAGCGTCGGCCAGGGCCGGCGCGCGGCGGTAGGGCTCCGGCCGGCCCATGGCCAGTTCGGCGAGGGCGTGGAAGACGGCGGGAGCCGCACGCGCGCGCGGGCCGGTGTTCCACGCCGCCTCGCTCCCTTCGAGCAGGTCCGCCGCCTGCCGCCAGCGCGAGAGGTGGCACAGGGCCAGGGCCTGGCCGGTCACCCTGGCCGGCTCGGGCACCGGCAGCCCGTCCCACCAGTAGGAGGTCGCGAGCCGGGACATCATGCGCCAGTCGCGCTGGTTGGCCGTGACCGCCACGACCAGGCAGGCGGCCTCCTGGAGATCGAGGCCGTCCAGCGCCGGCCCCGGGTCGCGCAGCAGCCATTCGCCCGCGGCCCGTCCGGTGGCGTAGTCGCAGGCCAGGTAGGCGGCCTTCGCGTGCTGCTGGAGGACGAGATCGCGGGCGGCGGTGTCCTCGGTCAGATCACAGGCGGCGCGCAGCCACCAAAGGGCCCGCCCGTCGTCGGTGCCGGGCGCCGTCCGCCGTGCGGCCGAGGTCAGTTCGGCCACCGCGCGCTCCCGGTCCAGCAGGCTTCCCGCGTCCGCGACCCGGTCCGCCCGGTAGGCGTCGAGGAGACCCGGCGCTGAGAGGGCCACCGATGCGGCTCGCTCAGGGGCCGCGTCGTTCCAGAGGAGTTCGACCGCCGCGGCGGACAGCCGGCTGCGGTCCACCGGGCTCAGCCGCTCCCGGACGGTGTGGGCGGTCAGCGGGAGCCGGAAGGCCCAGCCCGCGTCCGGTCCCGGCGACTCCTCGATGACGCCCGCCCCGACCAGAGTGCGGACCCCGTCGTGGGCGGCGTCGGCGGACAGGCCGGCCCAGGCGGCGGTCAGCTGGAGGGCCGGCCGGCCGAGCGGTCCCAGGACGCTCAGCGCGGCGGCCACCGCGCGCGCGGGCTCACCGAGCCGGTCCAGCGCGGTGACGAACCGGTCGTGGTCGGGCAGCACCGGCGCCGTCGTCCGCCCGGGGACGAAGGCGTGGCCGTCGGCGACCCGGATCACGCCCTGGCGCGTCCAGCCGGTGAGCAGCGCCTCGATCGCTCCCGGCAGGCCACGCGTCAGCTCGCCCACCCGCGCGGCCAGGGCGGTGTCCGCTGTGGCCCGCAGCCACCGCGCCACCAGCTCGGCGCTGTCCTGCGGCCCCAGCGGAGGCAGCACCACCGTACGAGCCGCCTCCTCCACCTCGCCCGACAGCACCCACCGGACGCCGGGAGCGTCGACACCGCCGAGCGCGGCCAGGGAGCCGGGGTCGGCGTGCTGGGCGTCGTCGACCAGGACGGTCACCGGCGCGCGGCGGCCGGCGGCGGCGCGCAGCAGCGACTCCATCGCCGCCCGGTCGCACCGGTCCAGAGCCGACAGGGCGCGGGCGACCGTCCCGGTGTCCGGCCGGCGGCCCGTGAAGGGGAGCCGCTGCGGAGCCCCGGCCGTCCCCGCGCCCGGCCGGCTGCGGTCCGGGCGCCCCTCCAGCGCCATCACCAGCCGCAGCGCCAGCAGCAGCGGCCGGTCGCCGTCGCCGGGGACGCAGCCCACGGTGACCACGGCGGTTCCCCGCGCGCGCAGCCGCTCACCGGCCGCGCGCAGGAACGCGCTCCGTCCCACGCCGCGTTCGCCTCGTACGAGGACCAGGTGCGGGCCGCCGGGGCTGTTCAGGAGTGCGTGGAGTTGTTCCGACTCGCGCTCACGGCCGAGCAGGCGGCGGTCGGTGCGGTCCATGCGGGCGGGTGTGCCCCAGCGGACCAGATCATCGGTTTCCCACCACGCGGCCACTGCGTCGTACCTCCGCCTCCGGCGCGCCGGACTTCACGAACGGCCCTCCGCGCGAACCGCCGGGGCCCTTGCGCACGATCTTTCAGCAACGGAGTTCCCAGTTCCTATACAGGGAACGCAAAGACGCCGGGTGCGGTCTTCTCCCGGTGCCGGGGAGAACGAGCGAGGCGGTGGAGGCATGGGCAGGCGGGGCGGAGCGGTCGTCGGCAGAGACAGCTGCGTCCGGGCGGTGGCGGACACGCTGCGCCGCACCGGGGACGCGGCGCGCGTCCTGATGGTCACCGCCGGGGCGGGCATGGGCAAGACGGCCGTGCTGGAGCGGGCCCGGCAGGCGGCGGCCCGGGACGGCGCCGCGGTCGTGCGGCTGGGCTGGGAGGCCGGGAACGAGTCGGACGTCCTCGTCACCGCGTGCGGCCTGGTCCTCACCGACCCCGGCGACCGCCTGCTCTCCCTGCCCGCCGCCGCGCGGGCCCGGCTGGGCGCAGCGGCGCGGGAGAGCGGGGCGGGCGGACTGGCCGCGTTCTCCGACGCGCTGGCCGAGGCGGCCCGCCACCTGCCCTTCGCGCTGGTCGCCGACGGCATCGAGGGCATGCCGCGGCACGTCGCCGACGCGCTGGGCCAGCTGCTGCGGATCTTCCGCCCGCACGGCGTCCCCGTGGTGCTGGCCGGCCGGCCGGGGCCCGCGGCGGACCCCCGCCACGCCCAGCTGACGGCCGCCGCCGACCAGGTCCTCGAACTGCCCCCACTGCGGCCGGCCGACGTCGCCGCGCTCGTCGGCGGCCACGTCACCCGGCGGTTCGGCAGCCCGGCCGAACCCGCGCTGGCGGACGCGGTGACGCGGGCCCTGGGCAGCCTGGCGGGCAACCCGCGAGCCGTGCTGTCGGTCCTCGACGCCCTGGACCGGGAGGACCTGCTGGAACTCGACGGCCGGATGTGCCTCGCGCGCGCGGAGAAACAGCTGCGGCTGACCACCGAGGACGCCTTCCTCCTCGGCCTCGGCCGGCCCCACGCGCCCCCCTACCCCGGCATCGTCCAGGCGGCGATCGTCACCGCCCGCGTGCTGGACCACGCCGAGGTGCACGTCGACGACGTGTTCCGGCTGACGCCGCCGGACGACGCCCGCGCCCTTGAAGACACCCTGGGCCGCCTGGTCACGGACCGCGTACTGACCGCGGACCCGCAGGGCCGGCTGTCGTTCGCCGTCCCGGCGCTGGCCGCCGCTCTGCGGACGCTGCCCGTCCGGCGCGATGTACAGGGCAACTCCGCGCGGTTCGTCACGCGGCTGACGGACAAGATCGGCGCCGAGGCCACCGGCCGGGGTTACCCGAGGCTGGCCGACCGTGTCGCGGCCTCCGGCCCGCGCCTGGCCGACTCCCTCGCGGTGCCGCTGCTGCTGGCCGCGGCCCGCGAGGAGGCCAGGACCAACTGGCCCCGGTCGGCCCGCGCCTACCGGGCCGCGCTCGACCGGCTTCCGCCGCAGGACCGGCGCACCCCTGACGTGCTGCGCGAGGCCGGCGGGCTGAGCCTGCGGCACGGCGACCACGAAGGGCTCCTGGCACTCGGCGAGCCGCTGCGCGCCCTCCTGGACACACCGCACGCCGGGGACGGTCTGCCGGGCGTCGCCGCCGCGTGGGCGTGGGCGGCCCTGCACGAACACCGGGCCCCTTGCGCCGACGCCGGCCGTTCTGGCCCTTGCGCCGACACTGGCCGTTCTGGCGCTTGCGCTGACACCGGCTGTCTTGGCCCTTGCACCGACGCTGGCCGTTCTGGCGCTTGCGCCGACACTGGCGGTCCTGGCGCTTGCGCTGACACCGGCCGTCCCCACCCTTGCGCCGACACCGGCCGTCCCGGCCCCTGCGCCGACACCGGCCGCCCCCACCCCGGCGGGACCCCCTTCCCCGCCGCCGGGCCCGCCGCGCTCGGTGGCCTGTACGGCATCGGCCCGTTGCCGCCCCGGCCGGCCACGGCCGTCCGCCGCATCGCGGACACCGGCCCCGGGCACCGGCACACCCCGCTGCCCGCACCCGCCGAACTGCGTCTGGTGGCCGCCGCGGTGGGCGGCCACAGCGAACTGAGCCGCGCGCGGCGGGACCTGCCCCCCGACGCCGTCGACGGCCAGGCCCTGGACCAGCTGCGCCATGCCGCCGCCTACGCGGACCTCGCCGGCGCGCTCGCCGCCGTCCTCGGCGACCGGTACATCGCCGCCCCGGAGGGCATCGCCGTCCAGTACCGGGGCATGGTGCGCGACTATCTCGCGGGGGACTGGGACGCGGCGCTGACGGCGGCCCGGCGGATCGAGGTCCGCGGCCGGACCCGGGCCACGGCCGGCGACCCCCACCTGCCGCGCGTCCTGGCGGCGGAGATCCACACCGCCCGAGGGGACCTCGGACACGCCCGCGCATGGCTGGAGACGGTCCCCGGCACCCTCACCCACCCGCTGGCGGCCCGCGCCCGTCTCGCCCTGCGGTACTGGTCGGGCCACGCGCAGGACGCGCTGGAAGCGGCCTGGCGCGAGGCGAAGCAGGCCCGCAAGAACGGCCAACTCGCCGGTGTCGAACGGCTGTTGCTGCGCATCCTGTGGCTCACCGCGCCGCAGGAGCCGCAGCCGGCCCAGCGTGCCCTGGCGGAACTGGAGACCCTGCACGAGGAGGCCGCCACACCCATGACGTACGAGGCCCTCCTCGTCGCGCGCGGCGTGGTCCACGAGGACACGGACAGCGCGTTGACCGCTCACCGCTTGATCGGCCGCCGAGGCGACGTCCCGCTGAGCGTCGTCTCCGGCCTGTGTCTGGCGCACACCGCCGACGACCCCCGGAAATGGCTGACCGAGGCCCTGCGCGACGGCAACGGCCTGGGCCTCGGCCACCCGTTCCGCACCGCCGTCACCCGTGCCGCGCGGCGGCGCGGCATCCCTGTCCCCAGACTCCGTCAGGCCGACGGGAGACTGACGGAACCCGACATCGCCCTCGTACGCATGGTCAGCGACGGCGCGACCAACCGGCAGATCGCCGTCGAGCTGTCTTGCAGCCCCAAAACCGTGGAGCAGCGCCTGACCCGGCTCTTCCAGCGGACCGGCGCCCGGTCCCGGGCGGAGCTGGCGGCGGCCTGGCTGAACGGAACCCTCACCGCGGTCATCTCGCGGCCGAGGGACCAGGCTCGTCGCCCGCCCCCAGCGCCTGGCGCCTCTCGTGCGGCTGGGCGGGAATGAGACCGCCGGGGAAGCCGCCGCCCGTCAGGTGGTGGACGAGGGGGTTGACCAGGACGGTCGCGGTCAGGGCGGTGAGGAGGAGGGAGGAGAAGAGCCGGGGGCCGATGAGGCCGGTGTCGCGGCCGAGGGTGAGGATGATGACCTCGCTCAGTCCTTTGGCGTTGACCAGGACACCCAGGGTCGCGGCCTCCCGCCGCGGGAAACGCGCGCGGCGTGCGGCGAAGGCGGTCGCGGCGAACTTTCCGCCCCAGGCCACGGTGAGGAACACCAGCACGGCGAGGACGTCGGACCAGCCGAGCCGGGTCAGGTCGACGGTCAGGCCGGTGAGGGCGAAGAAGACGGGGACGAGCAGGGCACCGGTGTGGTGCAGCGGACTCCCGACGGCGTCCCGCAGCCCGGGGTCGAGACCGCGCGGCATGACCAGCCCGAAGGCGAAGGCGCCGATGACGCAGTGGACCCCGATCCGGCTCGTGCACCAGGCGGAGAGGAAGACCCCGCCGCAGACGACGAGCACGAGGAACAGCGGCCGGCCGCGCGGCAGAAGGGCGCGCAGCGCCGGCCGTACGACCAGCAGCATGAACAGCGCGTACGCGGCGATCTGGGCCAGCGTGCGGACCAGGCGGCCGGTGTCCAGCCCCTGTGCCGCAGTGATCAGGGACACCACGGCACACCAGGCGACGACCTCGGTGAGGGCGCCGCACGCGGTCGCCATGGCGCCGACCGGGGTCGCCGTCAGCTGGTTCTCGCCCAGGATGCGGATCAGCACCGACAGCGCGCTGACGGACAGGACGACGCCCAGGAACAGGGCGAACAGCAGTGGGGAGGCGGTCGAGCCGACGTACCCCGGGCGGGCCGCCAGGAGCGCGAAGGCCAGCGCCACGGCCAGCGCGAACGGCACGGCCAGCGAGGCCCCGGTGATGGCGAGCACGGAACGCGCCCGCCCGTGCAGGGGCCGCAAGTCCAGCTCCCACCCGGCGGCGAACATGAACAGGGCGATGCCGACCTGCGCGATCACCGACAGATGCGCGCGGATCTCCGCCGGGAAGAGCAGTCCGGGCACATCGCCGGGCAGCAGACCGAGAACGCTGGGCCCCAGCAGGATCCCGGCCGCGATCTCGGCGACGACCGCCGGCTGCCGCAGCCGGGTCCGCACGGGGACGAGGGCCACTCCGACGAGCAGGACGAGAGCGATGTCGGCCAGTACGGCCGCATCCACCGAGGAACCGTTCACGGCCCTGTGCCTTCCGGGAGACGGGAACCAGGGACGGGCGGTGCGCGTATTCCGCCGGGAGGAGTTCCGCGGCGCCCAGGGGGAATGTAGGGCGCAGGGGGATCGCCGGGTGCGACAAACCATGACATACGCTCGATCGAGCTATGTACGCCTGTCGGGGGCGGGCGTACATCGGGGAGCGGGTGCTCCGGGCGTGCGCGCGGGTACGGCTTCCGGGCCGGCTGCGGCTGCCGCGGAACCCCGCTGCGGGAACGGGGGATCAGCTGGAGTCCCGCAGGGGGTGCCGTCGGGGGCGGTGATTTTCTGCGACCGCCAGGAATGCCGGCGGGCAGCGGCGGCTACCTCGCCCGTCCCCCGCCCGACGCGGGGCCATTCGCTCGCTGCTGAGCCACCAAACGGTTGGCGAGCTGCCGGTAATCGGCGGCGGAATGGTCCGTGCCCGCCGCCGGGCGGGTCCCGGAGACGGGGCCGGTGCGGGCGTAGTGAGCGGTGGTCGTCTGCGCATCCGTGGAGCCGGTCTGCGCAGTGGGCTGTGCCGCGTGAGGATGCGAACCGGTTGCCTGCCGGATCGCGAGCTGAACCCTTATCTCCTGGGCGAAAGCCTCCGTGGCGGCCCTGTCACCTGCCTGGATGGCGCCCGTCATGGCGGCGGCCACGTGTGCCAGTGGCAGATCCTTCAACCCGTCGGACGAGCCCTGATCTGACATGCGGCTGTCTCCCTGTCATCTGTCGCGGTAAATGGTGCACAGGAGAAACGCCTTCCGGACCTGGAGGGTTCATGGAACGCCGGCATCCGGGTTTCGCCGCCGCCGCCGACCACCCGATCACAGCCCCCTCGCGGTCCTCCCCCAAGCGCCCCCACAAGCGACACACAGCCACCCCTCACCACGCCGCATACTGGTTCACATGGCACGTGAGCAGCGCAACGCCGTCGGGAGTGGTCTGGGGAGCTTCCTGCGGACCCGGCGGGCCCGGGTGGCGCCGGGGGAAGTCGGGCTGGCGCCGGGGACCGGGCAGCGGCGTACGCCGGGACTGCGGCGCGAGGAGCTGGCCACGCTGGCCGGGATCAGCGTCGACTACTACGCCCGGCTGGAGCGGGGGCAGGAGACCAACCCCGGTCCGGCCGTCGTCGACGCCCTCGCCCAGGCCCTCCGGCTCGCCCCGCACGAACACGAGCACCTGCGCGAACTCGCCGACCGCGCCGACCGCAGACCGGCGCCGAAGGAACCGGCCGAGGCGGAACGGTGCCTGCGGCCCGACATCGTCCTGATGCTGGAGAGCCTGCGCCCCAACCCCGCGTACGTGATCAGCCGCACGATGGACATCCTGGCCGGCAACCCCGGCTCGGTCCGCCTGTTCGCGGGGTCGGCGGACTGGCCGCCCGAGCGCCGCAACGCCCTGCGCTACCTCTTCCTCGACCCGCGCGCCCCGAAGGTGTTCGCCGACTGGGACGGACAGGTCCGCACCTGCGTCGGCCGCATCCGCGCCCTGGCCGGCGCCGAGCCGGACACCCCGGGACTGGCCGCCCTCGTCGACGAACTCACCCGGGAGAGCCCGGAGTTCGTGAAACGCTGGCAGGACTACGATGTCCAGGCGCACCCGCTCGGCGACAAGACCTTCCACCACCCCGAGGTCGGCGACCTCACCCTCGGCTACCAGTCCATGCAGCTCGACGGCACCCCGGGCCACCGCCTCGTCGTGTTCTACGCCCCACCCGGCACCCCCGACCACGCCAAGCTGCTCCTCCTCGACAAGACGGAGGACGAGACGGGTGACGGCAAGAGGGACGACCCCACCTCGATCAGCCCTTGACCAGCACCTTCAGCGCCTCCCGGTCCGCCATCGCCCGGTACGCCCCCGGCGTCTCGTCCAGCGCCACCGTCCGGTCGAAGACCCGGCCCGGCTCGATCCGCCCCTCCAGGATGTCGGGCATCAGCTCCTCCATGTAGGCGCGGGCCGGAGCCACCCCGCCCGTGATGGTGACGTTCTTCGCGAAGTCCATGAAGCCGAAGGGGATCGCGGGGTACTGCGGTACGCCGACCCGGCTGATCGCGCCGCCGGGACGCACCACGCCCAGGCTCATCTCGAACGCGGACAGCGCGCCCACGCACTCCAGCACGGCGTGGGTGCCCTGGCCGCCGGTGAGCTCCCGAACCCGGGCGATGCCTTCTTCGCCGCGCTCGGCCACGACCTCGGTGGCACCGAACTCGATGCCCAGGTCGGTGCGGTCCTTGTGGCGGCCCATGAGGATGATCCGCTCGGCGCCGAGCCGCTTGGCGGCCAGCACCGCGGACAGGCCGACCGCCCCGTCACCGATCACCGTCACGCTCGTCCGCGGACCGACGTTCGCCTTGACCGCGCTGTGGTGGCCGGTGCAGAACACGTCGGAGAGGGTGAGCAGCGACGGCAGCAGGGCGGAGTTCTCCGCCACCGGCAGCTTGACCAGGGTGCCGGAGGCCTGCGGGACGCGGACCGCCTCGCCCTGGCCGCCGTCGACGCCGTTCGGGCCCCACTGGCCGCCGTGCGGGCAGGAGACGTGCATCCCCTCCTGGCAGAAGACGCAGGTGTTGTCCGCCCAGAGGAAGGGCGCCACGACCAGGTCGCCCACCTTCACCCCGGTCACCTCGGACCCGGTCTCCTCGACGACGCCGAGGAACTCGTGCCCCATCCGCCGGCCCTGCTCGGAGACCGGCATGGAGGCGTACGGCCACAGGTCGCTGCCGCAGACACAGGACAGGACGACCCGGACGATCGCGTCGGTGGGGTGCTGGATCTTCGGGTCGGGGACGTTCTCGACGCGGACGTCGCCGGCGCCGTACATGATGGTCGCTCGCATGGGATGTTTCCGATCTTGCGTGATTCGAGAGGTGTGTGAAAGCGGAGGGGCTCAGCGGTCCCCGATGATTTCCTTCAGCTGCGTGACCGCGCTCATCGCGCTGGGCCATCCGGCGTAGAACGCCAGGTGGGTGAAGGCCTCGACCAGCTCGTCCTGGGTGACCCCGTTCGCCAGCGCCCGGCGCAGATGGTTGCCGAGCTGCTCGGGGCGGTACAGGGCCGCCAGGGTGATGACGGTGATCAGGCTGCGGTCGCGGGGGGAGAGTCCTGGCCGTGCCCAGACGTCCCCGAACAGGACGTCGTCGGTCAGCTGGACCAGCTTCGGCGCGAAGTCGCCCAGCGCCTTCTGCGCGGGGGTCGGCTCGTCTGCCATGTCGGTGCTCCTCGGAGACGGGTTCACAGGTTGACCAGCCGGCTCATCTCGGCCTCGAGGCGGTCGCCCGCGGCCGGGGTGAGGTGGTTGAGCCGGTCGAGCTGGGCGGCGGTCAGCTCCACCCCGTCGGCGGCGGTGTTCTCCTCCACCCGGGAGACCCGCTTGGTGCCGGGGATGGGGGCGATGTCGTCGCCCTGCGCCAGCAGCCAGGCCAGCGCCACCTGCGCCGGAGTGGCACCCGCCTGCGCGGCCACCGCCTCCACCTCGTCGACGAGGGCCAGGTTGCGCCGGAAGTTCTCCTCGGTGAAACGCGGGTTGGTCAGCCGCCGGTCGGTGGCGTCGAACTGGTCGGTAGAACGGATCTTGCCGGTCAGGAAGCCGCGGCCGATCGGCGCCCACGGCACCAGACCGATGCCGAGTTCCCGCAGCAGTGGCAGGATCTCCGCCTCGATGTCCCGCGTCCACAGGGAGTACTCCGTCTGGAGCGCGGCGACGGGATGGACGGCGTGGGCGCGGCGGATCGTGGCAGGGCCCGCCTCGGACAGGCCGATGTGGCGGATCTTGCCCTCGGCGACCAGCTCGGCCAGGGCGCCCACGGTCTCCTCGATCGGGGTGCCCGGGTCGACCCGGTGCTGGTAGTACAGGTCGATGTGATCGGTGCCCAGCCGCCGCAGCGACCCCTCGACGGCGGCCCGGACGGTCGCCGGGCTGCTGTCGGGCGTGTTCGCCGCCCGCTCGCCGTTCGCGTACGACACCAGGCCGAACTTCGTCGCGAGCACGACCTCGTCACGGCGGCCCTTGATGGCCCGGCCGACCAGCTCCTCGTTGACGAACGGCCCGTAGATCTCGGCGGTGTCGAGGAGGGTGACCCCCAGGTCGAGGGCGCGGTGGACGGTGCGGACGGACTCGGCGTCGTCCGTGCCGTGGCCGGTGTAGACCCCGCTCATCCCCATCGTGCCCAGGCCGATCCGGGAGACGTCCAGATCACCTAGTTTGATGTGTTTCACGGTTGCAGCTTCCTTCGTCGGCAGAACGCTCACGGATACGGGAAAAGCAGATCCGCGGCATGCGTCCAGCCTGCCCGCGCGGCCCGTACGGCGGCAGGCCGCGCTTTGCCATGCAGCGCCGTTCCGTGGAGTGACAGGGCGCCCCATCCGCATGCCGTGCAGGTCACAGGCCCGGCAAACTGGACGGTATGACACGTGAGCAGCAGCAGCCCGTCGGCGGTGGCACGGAGCTGGGACGTTACCTCCGGGCCCGCCGCGCTCAGGTGACCCCCGCCGAGGCGGGCCTGGCCCCCGGCGCCGGACTGCGCCGCACGCCCGGGCTGCGCCGCGAGGAACTGGCCACGCTGGCCGGGGTCAGCATCGACTACTACGCCCGCCTGGAGCGCGGCAAGGAGACCCGGCCCAGCCCCTCCGTCATCGACGCCCTCGCCCGCGCCCTCCTGCTGACCGAGGACGAGCACGAACACCTGCGCCGCCTCGCCGCCCTGGCCGCCCGCACCGCGCCCGAACCGCCCGCGGCCCCCAGCCGGACCGTGCGCCCCGGTGTCCTGCTGCTGCTGGAGAGCCTGCGCCCCGGCCCCGCCTACGTCGTCAGCCGCACCAACGACCTGCTGGCCTGGAACCCCTCGGGGCTCGCGCTGTTCCCCGGCATCGAGGAGTGGCCGGCCAAGCAGCGCAACCTCGCCCGCTACGCCTTCCTCCACCCCGCCGCCCGGGACGTCGCCGGCAACTGGGAGCAGGCCCTGCGCGGCTGCGTCTCCCGCCTGCGCGCCCTGGCCGGCACCGACCCCGACGCCCCCGACCTGGCCGCCCTCGTCGGCGAACTCCTGCTCAAGAGCCCGGAGTTCGCCCGCCTGTGGGAGCGGTACGAGATCAAGGCGCACGCGTTCGGCACCAAGACCTACCACCACCCCAGCGTCGGCACCTTCACCCTCGGCTACCAGAGCATGCCCCTGGAGGGCACCCCCGGCCACCGCCTGGTCAGCTACCACGCCGAACCCGGCACGCCCGCCCACGACGCGCTCGTCCTGCTGGACATGACCGCGCCCGAACCGGCCGCGCGCCAGGGGACCCCGCAGGAGGGCTGACCCCCTGCGCGCCCCTGGGGCGCCCTGTCACACCACGGAACACCACTGCCTGGCACGGCACGGCGTTCCGCACCAGGCTCACCGACAACAGCCTGGAAGGTATGTCAACCCTGAAGAAGAAGATCGCGACCGCGACCATGCTGGGGATCTCCGTCTCCGCCGCGGTCACCGGATGCGCCGGCACCGACGGCGACAGCACCAGAAGCAGCGCGAGCCCCTTGTACAAGAGCGGCGACTACACCGCGACCGGCCAGTACGGCAGCGGCCCCTCCACCATCACCGTGTCCCTCACCCTCGACCGGCACACCATCACCGCGGTCCGCGTCACCCCGCACGCCACGGACCCGACCTCGCTCGACTTCCAGAAGCGCTTCGCCGACGCGGTCCCCCGGCTCGTGGTCGGCAAGGACATCGACGACGTACGCCTGGACCACATCGCCGGTTCGAGCCTCACCCCCGACGGATTCAACGCCGCGCTCCAGCGCATCAAGCGAGAAGCCGCGGGCTGACGGCCGGCGCCCGAGCAGCACCCTCTTCCCCCACCGCAGCCAGAACGAGAGAGCGGGCATGCCCACCGAGCTTCCCGAGTCACCCCCTTCCCCCGCACCTTCACGCCGTACGTTCATCGCAGCGTCCTCCGCCGTCGGCGTGCTGGCCGTGGGGCCGATTCCCCTGGGCGCCGCGGAAGCGGTCGCCGCCGACGCCGGCGCGCCGCCGGGCAGCCGGGTCACGCTGAGCGTCAACGGCGAGCGGCACACCCTCACGGTCGACAACCGCACCTCGCTCCTGGACCTGCTGCGTGAGCATCTCGGGCTGACCGGGTCCAAGAAGGGCTGCAACGCGGGAGCCTGCGGGGCGTGCACGGTCCTGGTCGACGGGCGGCGCGTCAACTCCTGTCTCACGCTGGCCGTCCGGCTGGAGGGCGCCGAGGTCACCACGATCGAGGGCCTGGAGCGGGGTGGCCGGCTGCACCCGCTCCAGCAGGCGTTCATCGACGAGGACGCCTTCCAGTGCGGTTTCTGCACCCCGGGCCAGATCATGTCCGGCGTCGGCTGCGTCGCGGAGGGCCACACCGGCTCGCCGGAGGAGATCCGGGAGTGGATGAGCGGCAACATCTGCCGCTGCGGCTGTTACGTCAAGATCGTACGGGCGGTCGCCGTGGCCGCGAAGGGGCGGTGAACCGATGCATCCCTTCACCTACACCCGGGCCTCCGGCCTGCGGGAGGCGCTGGACTCCGGGCGCGCGGGCGGGCGTTACCTCGCCGGCGGCACCACCCTGGTCGACCTGATGCGGGAGACCGTCGAACGGCCCCGCGCGCTGGTCGACATCAGCGGACTGCCGCTGCGCGACGTCACCGCCACCGGGGCCGGGGGCCTGCGGATCGGCGCGCTGGTGCGGATGGGCGAGGCCGCCGCGCATCCGACGGTGCGGACCGCGTATCCGGTGATCGCGCAGGCGCTGGAGCTGAGCGCGTCGGCGCAGCTGCGGAACATGGCGACCATCGGCGGGAACATCATGCAGCGCACCCGCTGCACCTACTTCCGTGACGTGACGGCCGCCTGCAACAAGCGGCAGCCCGGGGAGGGCTGCGCTGCGCGCGAAGGCGTCAACCGGACGCACGCGATCCTCGGCACGTCCGCGTCCTGCGTGGCCACCCACCCCTCCGACGTCGCGGTGGCGTTCGCCGCGCTGGAGGCGGTGGTGCACCTCCTCGGACCGGACGGCCCCCGCCAGGTCCCCTTCACCGGCTTCCTGCTGCGCCCCGGCGACACACCGCAGAACGAACAGGCCATCAGACGGGGCGAGTTGATCACGGCGGTCGAGATCCCGGCCCGCCCGCGCCCGCTGCGCTCGGGCTATCTGAAGGTCCGGGACCGGCAGTCGTACGAGTTCGCCCTCGTCTCGGCGGCCGTCGCCCTGCACATCAGGGGCGGGGTGATCCGGGAGGCCAAGGCCGCCGCCGGGGGAGTGGGGACCGTGCCCTGGAAACTCTCTTCTGTGGAGCGGGAGCTGACCGGGCAGCGGCCCTCGCCGGCGCTGTGGGCGGCGGCCGGCGCGCTCGCCGCCGACGGGGCCCAGCCCCTTCAGCACAACGGTTTCAAGGTCGAGCTGCTGAAGCGGACCGTCGAACGTCAGCTGCGCATCGTAGGAGGCGGCGCATGAGCCCCCAGCCCCGGGCCGCCGTCGGCGCCCCGCTCTCGCGGGTCGACGGACGCCTGAAAGTCACCGGGCGCGCCGACTACGCCGCCGACCACGAACCGGAGGGCGTCGTCCACGCCGTCCTCGTCGACAGCTCCGTCGCCGCCGGCCGGATCACCCGCATCGACACCCGCGCCGCCGAGGCCCACCCCGGCGTCCTCAAGGTGATCACCCACCTCAACGCCCCCGTCCTGCCGTACCGCGACAACCCCGGCTCGAACAACCCGCCGGGCAGGAGGCTGCGGGTCTTCCAGGACGACCAGGTCCTCTTCCACGGCCAGCCCGTCGCGGTCGCCGTCGCCACCACCCTGGAGGCCGCGCAGCACGCCGCGAGCCTGGTCGAGGTGGCCTACGACGCCCGCACGCCGTCGACCGACCTCGACGCCCCCGGTATCCCGGCGAACAACCCCGCGACCTACACGCGCGGCGACGCGGGCGCGGCCCTGGAGTCCGCCGCCGTACGGCTGGAGGCCACCTACCACCTGGCCCGCAACCATCACAACCCGATGGAGCCGCACGCCACCGTCGCCCGCTGGGACGGGGACCGGCTCACCGTGTGGGACAAGACGCAGTGGGTCATCGGGGGCACGCAGACGGAACTCGCCGCCGTGTTCGGGATCCCGCTGGATTCGGTGCGGGTCCTCTCGCCGTTCGTCGGCGGCGCCTTCGGCAGCGGGCTGCGGACCTGGCCGCACGTGACGGCCGCCGCGCTCGCCGCCCGCGTGACCGGCCGCCCGGTCAAGCTCGTCCTGAGCCGCCGCCAGCAGTACTTCGGCGCCGGCTTCCGGCCCGCCTACACGTACGCGGTACGCCTCGGCGCCGACCGCACCGGGCGGGTCACCGCCATGACCCACGACCTGCGCTCCGAGACCTCCCGCTACGAGACCTTCGCGGAACGCGGCGCCCTGCCGCTCGGCCAGATCCTCTACGACACCCCGAACGTCAGCCAGACGTACCGGACCGTGCCGCTGGACGTGAACACCCCGGTCGCCATGCGCGGCCCCGGCTTCGCCACCGCCGCCTTCGCCGTCGAGTCGGCCATGGACGAACTCGCCCACGAACTCGGCGTCGACCCCGTCGAACTGCGGCTGCGCAACGAACCGGCGGCCGACCCCTCCAACGGGCAGGCGTTCTCCACCCGCCGGCTGCGCGAGTGCTGCACCACCGGCGCCCGCGAGTTCGGCTGGGACCGCCGTGACCCCCGCCCCCGCTCCACCCGCGACGGCGACTGGCTGATCGGCACCGGCATGGCCGCCGGCGTCTACCACACCCTGCGCGCCCCCGCCCAGGCGTCGGTCCGCCTCCACGCCGACGGCACCGCCGTGGTCGAGTCCGCCACCAGCGACATGGGCCCCGGCACCTACACCTCCATGACCCAGGTCGCCGCCGACGCCCTCGGCCTGCCAGTCCAACGGGTCACCTTCCGCCTCGGCGACTCCGTCATGCCGCCGGCCCCGCTGCACGGCGGCTCCCTCACCATGGCCAGCGTCGGCTCCGCCGTCCAGGACGGCTGCGACCGGCTGCGGCAGCAGGCGATCCAGCTCGCCGTGGGGGACGAGCGGTCACCGCTGCACGGCGCCGACCCCGCCTCGGTCGTCGTCCAGGGCGGGCGGCTGTACGTGAACGGTGACCCCTCGCGCGGGGAGAGCTACAAGATGCTGCTGACCCGCAACGGGCGGGACGCGCTGGAGGTGCTCGGCTCGTACACGCCGGCGCCGTCGCGGCTCACCATCGACGCCTACGCCGCCGTGTTCGCGGAGGTCGCCGTCGACGCCCGGCTGGGGCTCGTCCGGGTGCGGCGGATGGTCGGGGTGTACGACGTGGGGCGGGTGATCAGCCCGAAGCTCGCCGACAGCCAGGCCCTCGGCGGCATGGTCGGCGGGATCGGCCAGGCCCTCCTGGAGGACACCGTCACCGACCACCGCGACGGCCGCATCGTCAACGCGAGCCTGGCCGACTACCTCGTCCCGGTCAACGCCGACATCCCCGACCTCAAGGCGATCTACCTCGACGGACGGGACGACGAGGCCGACCCGATCGGCGTCAAGGGACTCGGCGAGGTCGTCATCGTCGGCGTGGCCCCGGCCGTCGCCAACGCCGTCTTCCACGCCACCGGCCGCCGCGTCCGCCACCTGCCCATCACCGCCGACGCGCTGCTCTGACACGACTGAGGGAGCGGGACCGTCCTCCGGACGGTCCCGCTCCCTCGTCTCATGCTCGGTGCGCGCCGGTCACAGGTGCTTGCCGAAGAACTCGTTCAGCTTCTCGGCGACCCGGGGGACGTACTCGGGGTTCCAGTACAGGTCGATGTGGCTGGCGCCGTCGAGGACGAACAGCTCCTTCGGCTCGTCCGCCATCTCGATCGCGTCCTGGCTCATGTAGAGCGTGTCGGCCTCGGAGCCGGCGATCAGCAGCAGCGGGCGCGGGGAGATCAGCTCGATCCCCTCGAACGGGAAGAACGCCATCTGCTGGCTGAGGCTGGAGAGGGCGAACGCCCCCATGGTCCGGGGGTTGGGGTCGATCTCCGAGTAGTACTTGTAGCCCTCCAGGTACATCGCGGGGATGGTCGACAGGTCGTTCATGTCGAACTTGGGGTTGTCCGCGATCAGGGAGAACAGCTCGACCTCCCCGCCGGCCGCCTCCCGCGTACGGGCCTCGCCCGAGCGCTTCAGCAGACCGGTGCGGTACTCCGCCGTCTGCGCGCCGAGCGGGCCGACGCCGTCACGGCGCGCGGCGCCGAGGTTGAAGGTGCTGACGCCCGCGACGGCCTTGATGCGCATCTCGGTCTGCGTCACGTTGACCGAGTAGCCGCCGCCCGCGCAGATCCCGAGGGCGCCGATGCGCTCCGGGTCCACGTCGGGGTGGTTGCTCAGGAAGTCCACCGCGCGGCGGATGTCCTCGACCCGCACCGAGGGGAACTCCGAGAAGTGCGGCTCGCCGCCGCTCTCGCCCTGGTAGGAGGCGTCGAACACCAGGGTGACGAAGCCCTGCGCGGCCAGCAGCTTCGCGTAGGTGGTGGGGACCTGCTCCTTGACGGCGCCGAAGGGGTGGGTCACGACGATCGCGGGGTAGCGCACGCCCTGTTCGTAGCCGTCCGGCTTGAACAGGTTGCCGACCACCGTGTTGCCCTTGTTCGTAAAGGTCACTCGGTCCATTTCAGGTCCTTTTCGTTCCAGGTCTCGCTGTGTGTGGGGGGCCGACGGGGCGAGAGGTTCCCGGACGCGCGCGCGGCCACGCCCCGGTCCGGTCTCCGTCACTCGTACGCGCCCGTACGGCTGCGCCGGGGAGAGTCGGCGGGTGGCCGGCGACGGGCCCCGCCGGTACCCGGCCAGCCTTGCCGCCCCGATCACCGGGCGGCAGGCCCTGGGGCGGCGTGGAGTGCTGGTCAGTGCTGTGACAGGGCGCCCATGGGGAGGTCAAGAAGAGGGCGGCCGGACACCGGGCGGCATACAGTTTCAGCCAACTCCGCCGCGCTTCGCGCGAGGGTCACCGCGCACCTCGTCCGACGCCATCCGGTCCCTACCCGGCCGCGGCCCGCCTGACACACCCGCCCCTCAGCCCACCCGACGGAGGTGAACCCCGTGCCCCCCGGACCGGCCGCCCGCCCCACCCACGCCTTCGCCGCCATCGGCACCCACTGGACCATCGAGACGGACACCCCCCTCGACACCGCCACCCGCCGCGAGCTGCACCGCCGTATCGACGACTTCGACGCCGTGTACTCCCGCTTCCGCCCCGACTCCCTCGTCTCCCGCATCGCCGCCGCCCCTGCCGGCGGCCGTTTCACCTTCCCCGAGGACAGCCGCGCCCTCTTCGCCCTCTACGACGGGCTCGCCGCCGTCACCGACGGCGCCGTCGACCCCCTCGTCGGCCGCGACCTCGAACTCCTCGGCTACGACAGCGCCTACACCCTCACCCCGGCCCCCGACCCCGTCCGCGCCCGGTACGCCCTGACCCGCCCGTCCTGGCGCACCGACGTCGTCCGGGACGACACCACCCTCGTCACCCGCCGCCCCCTCGTCGTCGACGTCGGCGCGGCGGGCAAGGGGCACCTCGTCGACCTGGTCAGCGGGCTGCTGTGCGAGGCCGGCGCCGGCCGGTTCGTCGTCGACGCGGGCGGAGACCTGCGCCACCACGGCCCCGACACCCTCCGCGTCGGCCTCGAGCACCCGGCGGACCCGGCCCGGGTGATCGGCGTCGCGCGGCTGAGCGGGCGGGCGCTGTGCGCGTCCGCCGTCAACCGGCGGGCCTGGGGTCCGGGCCTGCACCACGTCCTCGACGGGCGTACCGGCCTGCCCGTCGGTGACACCCTCGCGACCTGGGCCGTCGCCGACAGCGCGGCCGAGGCCGACGCCCTGGCGACCGCCCTGTTCTTCGTCTCCCCGCAGCGCCTCGCCGCCGCCGGCCACCGCTTCGACCACGTACGCGTCGGGGCGGACGGCCGCATGGACGCGTCCCGCGACTTCGACGGGGAGCTCTTCACCTGACCGGCGCGCCCCGCGCCGCCCGCGAACAAGGAACCCTCATGTACCGAAACGGCGAGTACAGCGCCACCGGCTGGTACGGCATCCTGCCCTCCCGCATCACCGTCTCCCTCACCCTGGCCGGCGGTTTCATCACCGGCGTCACCGTCACCCCGCACGCGCAGGGCCGCATATCGCGCTGGTACCAAAGGCGCTTCGCGAAGGCCGTCCCCCGCGTGGTCACGGGCAAGCACATCGACACCGTCCACCTCGACCGCCTCGCCGGCTCCAGCGTCACGACCGACGGGTTCAACAACGCGCTCAAGCTGATCAAGGCGGACGCCATGTGGTGAGGGACCCGCACGGTCCGGCCGATGGCTACAAGGCCCGCCCGGCGAGCAGTTCGGACAACTCCGCGGAACGTGCGCGGACCTGCTCGCCGTACCGGGCGATCACCCGGGGCGGCATCCTGAAGGAGGGGCCGACGACGCTGAGGGCGGCGACGACGGTGCCGTTCGCGTCGTGCACCGGCGCCGCCACCGCGGTGGCGCCCTCGGTCGCGATGGCCTTGGCGACCGCGACCCCCTGCGCGTCGACCCGCCCGAGCAGCGCCGCCCCGGCCGCCGTCCCCGCCATGGGCATACTGCGGCCGGTCCAGTTGACGTGCCGGATCGCCTGCGGGCTCGGCACCTGGCGGAGGTACATCAGGGTCTGGGCGGCGCCCTGGACGCTGAGGTAGCTCGACTCCTGGGTGTCGTCGGTCAGCGCGCGCAGCACCGGACCGGACAGCTCGACGATGTCCGTCTCCGGCGCCTCGGCCACCGTCTCGCGCAGGGAGGCGAAGCGGCGGCCCGTCGCGTACGTACCCGACTCGTCCCGGTCCAGGTACCCCCAGTGCACGAGGGCCCGCGCCAGCCGCATGGCCGTGCTGGGCGACATGTCGAGCTCGCGGGCCAGCCCGGACAGCGTCTGGGGCCCCCGTTCGACGACGCACGTCAGCAGCATCAGCGCGCGGTGGACGGAGCGAGGGCCGTCGGCGCCCTGCTCGGGGTCGGTCGCAGACATGGGGGAACCTGGGTTTCGGCGGTCGTGAGCAACAGATGCGCAAGCATGGCTCTTTGGGCAGCTCATGCTATAGCGCGGGCGCGGCGGCCTCGGCCGGCAGCGGCCGTCCCCCCGCCGCGACGAGCCGCCCGCCCGCGTACACCCGCTCCGCCAGATTCGTCCCGAACCGGTGCACGACCTCGCCGTGCCCGCGCACGGACCAGATGACGAAGTCCGCCGACTTCCCGGGCGCGAGGCTCCCGTGGGTGTCCTGGAGGCCGACGGCCGCGGCGGCGTTGAGGGTCGCCATGTGCCAGATCTGGGCGTACGACCAGCGGTAGAGCCGGGCGGCCAGCTGCATCACCATCTGCATCGACAGCGAGGGGGCCGTGCCCGGGTTGTAGTCCGTGGACAGGGCGAGCGCCGCGCCGGAGCGCAGGACGCGGTCCGCCCAGGCGGCCAGGTCCTTGGCGGGCCGCCCGTCCGGCAGGAGCGACGCCGTCATGTCGAGGAGGTGGAAGCTGGCGCCGGGGAAGACGACCCCGACGGTGCCGCTCGCGGCCAGCGCCGCCAGCGCCGCGTCGGACGCCTCGTCGAGGTGGTCGACGGACACCGCGCCGAACTCGACGGCGAGCTTCGTCCCGCCGACGTCGCCGGTCTGGTCGGCGTGGAACTTCAGGCGCAGCCCCAGGTCACGAGCCGCCTCCGCCATCCGCCGGCTCTCCTCGAGGGTGAAGGAGACCGGGTCGCAGGCGATGTCGCAGAAGTCGGCGCCGGCCGCGATGCGCGGGAGGGTGTCCAGGACGGACCGGACGTACGCGTCGCGCCGGCCGAGGTACTCGCCCGGGACGGTGTGCGCCCCGAGGTAGGTCGCGAGCACGCGGACGGGGTGGGCGAGCGACTTCGTCAGGCCGAGCAGCCGGATCTCCTCGGCGGGGCTCAGGCCGTAACCGGTCTTCGCCTCCAGCGCCGTGGTGCCGTGCGCCAGCGCCTGGTCCAGGTCCGCGAGGGCGCGGGCGGTGAGTTCGGCGTCGGAGGCGGCGCGGGTGGCCGCGATCGTCGTACGGATGCCGGCGTCGATGCCCGGTACCGCCCGCTCCAGGACCTTGCCCTGCCACTCGTCGTGGCGGGTGCCGCCGTGCAGCAGGTGGGTGTGCGGGTCGGTGAAGGCGGGGGAGACGAGGCGGCCGTGCGCGTCGATGACGTCGTCGGCGGTGAACCGGGCGAGGAGTTCGGCGGTGGTGCCGACCGCGACGACGCGGCCCTCGTCGACGGCGAGGGCGCCGTGCGGGACGACCGTGAGCCGGTCCAGCTGCGGCCCGCGTGCGGGGGCGGCGAGTTCCGGTGCCGGGGTGATCAGTTCGGAGGAATTCACGACAAGTGTGTTAATGCGCTGTTTCATCCACGTGCCAATCTTTTTGTTCCGTCGTCGGCTCTCGCCATGCTTTTCACCTGATGCTACGGTCCATTTTCATAGTATGACTAGCGACGGGATGTGAACGATGGGAACCGGACCAACGGCGCAGCGGGACACGGCGGTTCGGCTGCGTCCGGCAGCCACCCCGTTCCTGGGCGCGGACAGCCCGGCCGGCCTCGACGACCTGCGCGCGGCGTTCGCCGTCATCGGCGTTCCTTACGGCTCCCCCTACCGCATGGAGAACGTCCACTCCGGCGCGGCGGACGCCCCGCGCGTCTTCCGGGAGCGAGCGAACGCCCGGTTCGGCGCGCACGGCGACCGCTGGGACTTCGACCTGGGCGGCACGCTGTTCGGGGACACCGGTCTGGGCATGGCCGACCTGGGGGACGTCGTCGGGGACCCGCGCGACCTCGCGGGCACCGCGGCGGCGGCCACCGAGGCGGTCCGGGGGATCCTGGAGAAGGGCGCGGTGCCGGTCGTCCTCGGCGGCGACGACTCCGTACCGATCCTGTGCGCCCGCGCCTTCGCCGCCGACCGGCCGGTGATCAACGTCCTCCAGATCGACGCGCACATCGACTTCCGCGACGAGGTCGACGGCATCCGCGACGGATACTCCAGCCCCGTGCGGCGGATGGCCGAGATGCCGTGGGTCGGGCAGATCGTGCAGGTCGGGATGCGCGGGACCGGCAGCGCCCGGCCGCAGGACGTGACGGCGGCGCTGGCGGCGGGCAACGTCATCGTCCCCGCCGGACAGGTCCACACCGAAGGCATCGGCGCCGTCACGAGCGTCATGCGCGCGGACCTGCCGTGGTTCGTGACGCTCGACGTGGACGGGCTCGACCCCGCCATCGCCCCGGGCACCAGCTGTCCGCTGCCCGGCGGCCTCGACTTCCGGCAGGCCCAGGCCCTGTTCGCCGCCGTCGGGCGGGACTTCGGCCTCGCGGGCGTCGACGTCGTCGAGCACTTCCCCGGGCTCGACGTGGGCGGCACCACGTCGCTGACGCTGAGCCGGCTGCTGAGCGTGCTCATCGGCCAGGCCGCCCGCCGCCGCGCTTCCGCTGGGTAGATCACCCCGGCAGACCCCGAACCCACCGAGAGGAAGAGCCCCATGGCCGAACTTCCCCAGTCCGACCTGACCAAGCGGATCCGCCTGGCCCGCCAGGCCAGCGGCGTGACCTGGACCCAGCTCGCCGAACACATCGGCCGCCCGCCGGCGTGGACCGTCGCCGCCCTGTTCGGACAGCACCCGCTCAGCGCCGCCGAGGCGAACACCATCGCGGCCGAACTCGGGCTCAGCGACGACGACGCGCTGGAACTCCAACTCCAGCCCTACCGGGGCACATTGGACGGCGGCGCGCCCTCCGACCCCACGCTCTACCGCTTCTACGAGGCGCTCTCCGTCTACGGCCCGGCGATCAAGGAACTCATCCACGAGGAGTTCGGCGACGGGATCATGAGCGCCATCAACTTCACCCTCTCCGTCGAACGCCGTGCCGACCCCGACGGCGACCGCGTCGTCGTCACGCTCGACGGCAAGTTCCTCGACTACCGCTGGTAGCCGGACCCCCCGGAATCTCCCAGAAAAGGATCAGCACATGTCTGCCAACCCCGCGATGCAGAAGGCCGCCCTGCTCGACGTCGAGCCCGACATCCACGGCCTGATCAGCAAGAAGACCGCACAGCTCGACGGCGTGGCGGTCACGGAGGTCACGTTCGGCGTCGGTGCCAAGTGGTCGAACGACCTGAAGGACTACGCGGGCACCGACGTCTGCACCCTCCCGCACGTCGCCCTGGTCACGGCGGGCACCCTCGCCGTCTCGATGCTGGACGGCTCCTACGAGGAGTTCTCGGCGGGCGACGTGATGATGCTGCCGCCGGGGCACGACGCGTGGAGCGTCGGCGACACCGCGTGCACCTTCATCGAGTTCTCGGTCGGAAACGACTACTACGCCGCCTGAAACAACGTCCGGCGGGGACGTGACACGCCCCCGCCGGCCGCGCAGTCGAAAGGCCACCGCATGGCTGCCGAAGCAGAGCGCGCGTTCCTCTCCCACTCCTCCCACTGGGGCGCCTTCCGGGCGCGCGCGGACGCGGACGGGGGCATCGAGGTCCGCCCGCACGAACTCGACCCCGAACCGTACGACTTGATCCGCAACGTCACCGACGCCCTCAGACACCCCACCCGCATCGACCGCCCCTACGTCCGCCGCGGCTGGCTCGACGGCGACCGCACCGCGCGCCGCGGCCGTGACTCCTACGTCCCGGTCAGCTGGGAGTACGCCACCCGGCTCGTCGCCGACGAGATCACCCGCGTCTACGGCGAGTCCGGCCCCGAGGCGGTGTTCGGCGGCTCCTACGGCTGGGCCAGCGCGGGCCGCTTCCACCACGCGCAGTCCCAGGTCCACCGGTTCCTCAACCTCTACGGCGGCTACGTCCGGGGCGTCGGCAACTACTCGCTCGGCGCCGCCCTGGCCGTCGTACCGCACATCGTGGGCGCTAAGGGCTCGATGCTGCACCAGAGTTCCACCTGGTCGGACCTGGTCGGCAACTGTGAGCTGTTCGTCGGGTTCGGCGGGGTCGCGACGAAGAACGCGGCCGTGAACGCCGGAGGGCCCGTACGGCACGTGGCGCGGCGGGCCGTGCGGGAGCTGCACGCGGCCGGGTGCCGGTTCGTGAACATCGGCCCGATCCGCTCCGACCTCGGCGACGCGCCCGCGCAGTGGATCGCCTGCCGCCCCGGCACCGACGTCGCGCTCATGCTCGCGCTCGCCCACCGGATCATCACCACCGGCCGCGCGGACACGGAGTTCCTCGACCGGTACACCGTCGGCTACGAGCGGCTGCGGGACTACATTCTGGGCACCTCGAAGAGCCCCGAGTGGGCGGCCGGAATCTGTGACGTCCCGGCGGACACCATCCGTGAACTCGCCGACGAGATGGCGGCGAAGCGGACCTTCATCTCCGTCGCGCCCGCGCTCCAGCGCGCCGAGCACGGGGAGCAGCCCATCTGGACGGGGGTCGCGCTCGCCGCGCTGCTCGGCGGGATCGGGCTGCCGGGGGCCGGCTTCTCCGTCGGGCACGGCTCGATGGGCAACTACGGCAACCAGCCGGGCCTGCTGCGCAACCCGCCGCTGCCGCAAGGCCGCAACGAGTGCGCCGCGTTCATCCCGGTCGCCCGCATCGCCGACATGCTGCTGCGCCCCGGCGAGGAGTTCGACTTCGACGGCCGCCGCCACACCTACCCCGCGATCCGGCTCGTGTACTGGGCCGGCGGCAACCCCTTCCACCACCACCAGGACCTCTTCCGCCTGCACGAGGCCTTCCAGCGCCCCGAGACCGTCGTCGTGCACGAGCCGTTCTGGACCGCGACCGCGCGCCACGCGGACATCGTGCTGCCGGTCACCATGACGGTCGAACGCGAGGACATCGCGGCGGCCCACAACGAACCGGCGATGCTCGCCATGAAACAGATCGTGCCGCCGTACGAGCAGGCCCGCGACGACTACCGCATCTTCGCGGACATCGCCGCCCACCACGGCCTCGAAGAACGCTTCACGCAAGGCCGCTCGCCCCGGCAGTGGCTCGACGCGCTGTACGAGGAGTGGCGCACCCGCGCCCGGACCCTGCTGCCGGACACCCCGCCGTTCACCGAGTTCTGGGCGCACGGCAGCACGACGGTCCCCCTCGACCCGAAGCCCTACAGCTGGCTCGCCCAGTACCGCGCCGACCCCGAGGCCCACCCCCTGGACACCCCCAGCGGCCGGATCGAGCTGTACTCGCGGACCGTCGCCGGATTCGGCTACGACGACTGCCCCGGCCACCCGGCGTGGCTGGAGCCGCGGGAGTGGGCCGGCTCACCGCTGGCCCGCGACCACCCGTTCGTCCTCGTCGCCAACCAGCCCGCCGGCAAGCTCCACAGCCAGCTCGACATGGGCGCGACGAGCATGGCGACGAAACAGCGGGGCCGCGAGTCCCTGACGATGCACCCCGCCGACGCGGCCCGGCTCGGCCTCGGGGCGGGTGACGCGGTGCGCGTCAGCTCCCGCCGGGGCGCCGCGTTCCTCGCCGTGACCGCGCTCTCGGACGAGGTGCGCGAGGGCGTCGTACGGGTGCCGACCGGCGCCTGGTTCGACCCGGACTTCGACGGACGGCTCTGCGTGAGCGGCAACCCGAACGCCGTGACCCGCGACGTAGGGACATCCCGCCTCGGGCAGGGCTCGACCGGCCAGCTCTGCCTCGTCGCCGTCGAGCCCTGGACCGGACCGCTGCCCCCGCTGACCGTCCGGACCGCGCCCCCGGTCACCCGGACCTGAGCCGGCCCCTTCACCCCCCCAGCACCGCCAACTCCCGCCAGACGGACCGAGGTCACGCCATGATCGAATTCGACGACGTCTCGAAGACGTACCCCAACGGGGCACGGGCCATCGAGAACCTTTCGCTCACCGCCGAGACGGGCAAGCTCACCGTCTTCGTCGGCCCGTCCGGCTGCGGCAAGACGACCACGCTGCGCATGGTGAACCGGCTCATCCGCCCCTCGTCCGGCACGATCAGGCTCAACGGCGACGACGCGGCCCGGCTGGACGAGACCGCGCTGCGCCGCCGCGTCGGGTACGTCATCCAGCACGTGGGCCTCTTCCCGCACCGCACCGTCGAGCACAACGTCGCGGTCACCGCCCGCCTCACCGGCAAACCCCGCCGCCAGGCCGTCGAGGCCGCCCGCGAACTGCTCGAACGCGTCGGCCTCGGCCCCGAGTTCTTCCGCCGCTACCCCTGGCAGCTGTCCGGCGGCCAGCAGCAGCGCGTCGGCGTCGCACGGGCGCTCGCCGCCGAGTCCGAGTTCCTGCTCATGGACGAGCCGTTCAGCGCCGTCGACCCCGTCGTACGCGCCCAGCTCCAGGACGAGTTCCTGCGGCTCCAGCGGGAGTTCGGCAAGACGATCGTCATGGTCACCCATGACGTGGACGAGGCGCTGCGGCTCGGGGACCGGATCGCCGTGTTCCGCGAGGGCGGGCGCATCGCCCAGTTCGACACGCCCGAGGTGCTGCTGACCGCGCCGAAGGACGACTTCGTGGCCAGGTTCCTCGGCGGTGAACGGGGGTACCGCGCGCTGGCGTTCCGGCCGGGCGGGGGCATACGGCCGCAGCCCGTTCCCACGGCGGACCTCGACGGCTCCCGCGGCGACGGGTGGCGCCTCGCCGTCGACGGCGGCGGCAGGCCGGTGGGCTGGCTGGCGCCGGGCGAGCCGGCCGAGAGCGCGCAGCTGCTGCCCTGCGGGGCGACGGCAGGCCCGGACGCCTCCCTGCGGGACCTGCTCGACGCGGCCCTCAGCTCGCCCAGTTCGGCCGGGCTCGTGGTCGACGCCGACGGACGCGTCACCGGGGTCGTACCGATCGACGCGGTGCTCCCCGAGCTGACGGCCGAGGGGGCACCATGCTGACCTGGGCCCGCCAGCAGTCCTCGTACATCGTCGACCTGACGCTCTCGCACCTGTACCTGTCGGTCGTGCCGATCCTCATCGCGCTCGCCATCTCGCTGCCCGTCGGCGCGCTGATCCAGCGGGCGCCCCGCTGGAAGGCCCTCGTGCTCGGGGTCAGCGGGATCCTCTTCACGATCCCGTCCCTCGCGATCTTCACCGTGCTGCCGACGCTCATCGGGACCCAGATCCTCGACCCGCTGAACGTCGTGATCGCGCTGGTCGTCTACAGCACGGCCCTGCTGATCAGGACCGTGACCGACGGACTCGACTCCGTGCCGCCGGAGACGGAACAGGCCGCCGTCGCCATCGGCTACCGGCCGCTCGCCCGGCTGCTGCTCGTCCGGCTCCCGGTGGCCGTGCCCGTCATCGCGGCCGGGCTCAGGGTCGCGGTCGTCACCAACGTGAGCATCGTGTCGGTGGCCTCGCTGATCGGCATCCCGCAGCTCGGCCAGCTCTTCACACAGGGCGCCCAGCAGCTCTACCTGGACCCGGTCGTCGTCGGCGTTGTGTTGAGCCTCGCCCTCGCGGCCGTCCTCGATCTGCTCGTCCTCGTGGCGGGACGGCTCCTGACCCCCTGGCGTCCGCCGAGCCGAGTGAGGCACTCATGAACTGGCTGTTCGATCCCCAGCACTGGTCCGGCGGTGACGGCGTGCCCGCCCGGGTCGCCGAGCACCTCCAGTACTCCCTGACGGCCGTCGGAATCGCCCTCGTGCTCGCGCTGCCGCTGGGCCTGGCCGTCGGGCACACCGGGCGCGGCAAGCGCGTGGTCGTCTCCCTCGCCAACGCGCTGCGGGCACTGCCCACCCTGGGCGTCGTCGTGCTCCTCGTCATCCTGCTCTCCCCGCACCTCCACTCGCAGCTGGCGTTCTCCCTGCCCGCCACCGCGGTGCTCGTCCTGCTCGCGGTGCCGCCGATCCTCACCAACACCGTCGCGGGCATCGACGCGATCGACCGCGACGTCCTCGACGCCGCCCGGGGCGTCGGCCTCAGTCCGCTCGCCATCGCCTTCGGCGTCGAGCTGCCGTGCGCGCTGCCGCTGGTCCTGGCCGGCGTACGGACCGCGTTCCTCCAGGTCATCTCGGGCGCGGCGATCGCGGCCTACGTCTCCCTCGGCGGCCTGGGGCGCCTCATCATCGACGGCCAGGCGCAGCAGGACATCTCCGAGATGGTCTCCGGAGGCGTCCTCATCGCCGCCCTGGTCGTGCTGGCCGACGGCTTCTTCGCCGCCCTGACCGCCCTCCTCGTCTCACCGGGACTGTCCCGCAAAACCACCCTCCCCGCTGGAGCACACCATGCGTAGACGTTTCCTCCTCACCGCCCTCGCCGTCACTCCTCTCGCGCTCGCGGGCTGCTCGTCGACCTCCGCGACGACGACCGGCGCCGGATCCGGCGTCACGATCGGCTCCGCCAACTTCTCCGAGAGCCAGCTCGTCGCCGAGATCTACGCCCAGAAACTGGAGAAGTCCGGCGTCAAGGTCACCCGCAAGTTCAACATCGGCAGCCGCGAGACCTACATCCCGGCGCTGAAGGACGGCTCGATCGACATCATCCCGGACTACCAGGGCGCCCTGCTCTCCTACCTCGACCCGAAGACCGGCCACCTCCCCGCGAGCGCCCTGACCGCCACCCTCACCGCCAAACTCCCCAAGAACATCACGATGCTCCCGGCCTCCCCGGCCCAGGACGTCGACGTCCTCGCCGTCCGCAAGGACACCGCCGCCAAGTACGACCTGACCACCATCAGCTCCCTCGCCCCGCACGCCGCTCAGCTCAGCGAGGGCAGCTCACCGGAGTGGAAGATCCGCTACGAAGGCGTCCTCGGCCTCAAAGAGGTGTACGGGATCACCTTCAAGTCCTTCGTCCCGCTGGACTCGGCCGGCCCGCTCACCCTCGCGGCCCTGAAGAACGGACAGATCGACGTCGGCCCCCTCCTCTCCACCGACCCCGCCCTCAAATCCCTCGTCGTCCTCAAGGACGACAAGGGACTTTTCCTGCCCCAGAACATCGCGCCGCTCGTGCGCACCCCGGCGAACGACGCGAAGATCGACACCGCCCTGAACGCCATCTCGGCGAAGCTCACGACCGACGCGCTCATCGACATGAACGACAAGGTCGGCAACCAGCACCAGGGCATCGCCGCGGTGGCCAAGGCATGGCTCGCGGCCAACGGGCTGTGAGCGCCGGGAAAGGCGAGGCGGAGATGAGCAGGACGATCGTGATCGGCGCCGGGGAGCTGACCCCCGCCGCCCTCGCGTCGATCGCCGCGGGCACACCCGTCACCGTGGCCCCCGGCGCCCTCGCGCGCTGCCGGGCCACGTACGAGACGGTCGAGGCGACCCACCGCGCCGGCGCCCCCATCTACGGACTGACCACCGGCGTCGGCGACCTGTACGGACAGCCCGTCGGCGACGCCCCGCACGACGACACCCAGCTCGCCATGCTCCGCGCCCACGCGACCGGCATCGGCGCCCCGTACGACGACGACGTCGTCCGCGCGATGATGGCCGCTATCGCCGCCGCCCTCGCCCAAGGGCACAGCGCCGTGCGCCCCGCGCTCGTCGAACGGCTCGCGGCGATGCTCAACAGAGGCGTCACCCCGATCGCACCCGCCCAGGGCTCCGTCGGATACCTGACCGCCCCCTCCCACATCGCGCTGGTCGCGTTCGGCGCGGGACGGGCCCGGTACGGCGGGACGGTCCTGCCCGGCGGCGAGGCGATGCGCCGCGCCGGACTCCCCACCGACGGGCCCGTCCTGCGCGAGGGCCACGCGCTCATCAGCGGCACCTACGAGATCACCGCCCTCGCCGTCCTCGCCCTGGACCGCGCGGCGAAGCTCCTCGACGCCGCCGACGTGACCGCCGCCATGGGCCTGGAGGCACTGCGCGGCAACACCCGCGGCTGGGAACCCGCCGTCCAGAAGCTGCGCCCGCAGCCCGGACAGGTGAGCACCGCCGCCCGCCTGATGGCACTCCTGGAGGGCAGCGAACCGATCGCCGCCCACCGCGGACACCGGCTCCAGGACGCCCTCAGCCTGCGCTGCGCACCCCAGGTGCACGGCGCGGCCCGCGACACCCTCGACTTCGTCACCCGCACGGTGGAGATCGAGATCAACGCCGTGACCGACAACCCGGCCTTCGTCCTGCGCGCCGACGGCTCCGCCGACGTCCTGGCCAACGGCAACGGCCACGGCGCCGCGTGCGCCCAGGCCCTCGACTACCTCGCGATCGCCCTCGCGACGGTCGCCAACATGTCCCACGCCCGCCTCGAACGCCTCACCAACGCCGCCCTCAGCGGACTGCCCCCGTTCCTCTCCCGGCGCGGCGGCGCCGAGGCCGGCCTGATGGTCCTGCCCGTGACCGCCGCCGCCGTACTGGGGGAGATCCGGCAGCTGGCCGGACCGGCCAGCGTGCACTCGATGGTGAGCGTGGCGGGCCAGGAGGACCACGTCAGCCAGGGCGTCAACGCGGGCGGGAAACTCCTGACGCTGCTGGACCGCGCCGCCTCGGTCGTCGCGATCGAACTCCTCTGCGCGGCCCAGGCCCTCGACTTCCACCTGCCCACCACCCTCGGCCGGGGCACCGCACCCGCCTACCGCGCACTGCGCTCGGCCGTCGAGCCGTACGAGTCGCAGGCCGACCTCGGCGACCAGATCGAGGCGGCACGCGGGCTGGTGCTGGCCGGCGCGCTCGGCACCGACACTCTCTGAGAGGACGCACACCATGCCCAGAGGAATCACCGCCGCCCGCGGCCCCCGGCTCCGCTGCAAGGGCTGGCGCCAGGAGACCATCCTCCGCCTGCTGGAGAACAACCTGGAGAACGCCGCCCGCCCCGAGGAACTCGTCGTCTACGGCGGCAACATGAAGGCCGTCCGCGACTGGGACGCCTACGACGCGATCGTGCGGGCCCTCAAGGAACTGGAGACCGACGAGACGCTGGTCGTCCAGTCCGGCAAGCCGGTCGGGGTGTTCCGCACCACTGCCGAGACGCCGCTCGTCATCATCGTCAACGGCGTCGCGACCGGCAGCACCGAGGCGGAGACGCAGGAACTCTTCGACAGGGAACTGCTGATGGTCGACGGCATGACCGCCGGCGCCTGGCAGTACATCGGCAGCCAGGGCATCATCCAGGGCACCTACGAGTCGTTCATGCAGGCCGCCCGCCAGTCCCTCGGCGGCTCCCTCAAGGGCCGCACCATCCTCACCGCAGGCGCCGGCGGCATGGGCGGCGCACAGCCCCTCGCCGGCAAGCTCGCCGGCGCCTCGATCCTCGTCGCGGACGCCGAACCGAGCCACCTGCGCCGCCGTATCGACGAGGGCTACCTCGACCGCATGACGCACGACATCGGCGCCGGCGTCGACGACTGGCTCGCGGCGGCGGCCGACGGGCGCGCGGCGTCCTTCGGCATCGCCGCCAACATCACCGAGGTACTGCGCGAACTCGCCGCCCGGAACGTCGTCCCCGACCTGGTGACCGACCAGACCTCGACCGACCCGCTGGCCGGATACCTCCCCGAAGGGCTCGACGAGGCCGGCGCGAAGGAACTGCTGCGCACCGACCCCGACGAACTCAGGCGCCGCGCGGACACGACGCTCGCCGCACACGTACGCGGGCTGCTGGAGCTTCGGCGCAAGGGCGCGATCGTCTTCGAGTACGGCAACGACCTGCGCAAACGGGCCGTAGAAGTCGGCGTCGAGGACGCGTTCGAGATCGGCGGGTTCATCGACATGTTCATCCGCCCCCTGTTCTGCCAGGGCGTCGGCCCGTTCCGGATCATCGCCGTCCAGGGCGACCCCGCCACCATCCACGCCATCGACGCCATGCTCCTGCGCGAGTTCGCCGACGTGCCCCGCGTCGTCGACTGGCTCGGCCGGGCCCAGGAGATCTCCTTCACCGGCCTGCCCGCCCGCGTGTGCTGGCTCGGCCACACCGAACGCACCCGCGCCGCCCTCGCCGTCAACGACATGATCGCGCGCGGCGAGATCACCGGACCGGTCGCCTTCAGCCGCGACCACCTCGACGCCGGCAGCGTCACCGCCCGCTACCGCGAGACGGAGAACATGCTCGACGGCAGCGACTGCGTCGGCGACTGGCCCCTGCTCAACGCGATCCTCAACGGCATCGCCGGCGCCGACCTCACCTCGGTCATCGGCTGGGGCCTCAAAGGCCTCAACTCCGGCCCGACCACCATCGCCGACGGCACCCCCGAGGCCGCCCGCAGACTGCGCCGCGTGATGGAAGCCGACACCGGCCTCGGCATCCTGCGCCAGGCGGACGCGGGCTATCCGGTCGCCGTCGAGACCCGCGAGAAGTTCGGCCTCGGCATCCGCTGACTTTCCTGTGAAAACCCTGTGCCCTCCCTTGTCGAACGCCAGGCAATGGAATTCCCCGGACACCGTGAAATCCACGCCGAACAATTAAAGGGACGACTCGGAGACGGTGAGAATCTCACCGGAGAACGGCGATCCGCGAGGGAATGGCCAGGCCGTGGCGAACACTGCTGTCCATGGCTACGACCGTTCCCGCGCCGACCGTGCCCACCCGGCGGGCACCCTGGCGATCCCCGTCCGACCAGCCCGCCCACGCCCGCCCGGCGCTCCTCGCCCTCGTCGCGCTCGCCGCCGTGCTCTACACCTGGGGCATCGACCACAGCTCCTACCACGCGTTCTACGCCGACGCCGCGCGCAGCATGTCGGAGAACTGGAAAGCGTTCTTCTACGGCTCTTTCGACCCCGGAAATTCCATCACCCTCGACAAACTCCCCGGATTCCTGTGGCCGCAGGCGATTTCGGCCCGCGTCTTCGGATTCCATCCCTGGGCGCTGGTGATCCCCCAGGTGCTCGAGGGAATGGCGAGCCTGCTCGTGCTGCATCGCCTGGTGCACCGCTGGGCCGGACCCGACGCCGCGCTCCTCGCCTGCACCGCGTTCCTGCTGACCCCGGTCTCGATCGGGCTGTTCCGTACGGCGGTCGAGGATCCGGCGTTCACGCTGTGCGTGCTGCTCGCGGCCGAGGCGGCGCAGCGGGCGGCGCGGGACGGACGGCTGCGGCCCCTGCTGTTCGCCGGGGTCTGGGTCGGGGTCGGGTTCCAGAGCAAGATGCTGGAGGCGTGGGCTGTGCTGCCCGCGCTGGCGGTGGTGTATCTGGTGTCGGCGCCGGTCCCTGTGCGGCGCCGGCTGGTGCATCTCGGGGTGGCGGCTGTGGTGATGACCGCGGTGTCGGTGTCGTGGATGGTCGCGGTGACGCTGATTCCGGCGAAGGACCGGCCGTATGTGGACGGGACTACGGACAACTCCGCGTTCAGCATGGTCGTCGGGTACAACTTTTTGAATCGGTTCTCGGCGTTGGGGGTCAGTGCGGGGGCTACGGGGAGTGTGAGTGGGGCGCGTGGGGGTGGCGGGGGTGGTTCGCTGAAGGGGGCTGGGGGAGCGGGGACGGGGGCGGGGATGGGTGCAGGCATAGGTACGGGGATGGGTGCAGGTGAAGGGATGAGGGCGGGCGCGGGGTTGGGGGCGGGCGCCGGGGCTGGTGCCGGTGCCTTTTCCGGGGGTGCCTTCTCTCGCGCCGGCCGTCAGAACGGCGGCGGCCAGAGCGGTGGCCGTCAGTACGGCGACGGCCAGTACGGCGGCCGTCAGGGCAGTGGGCATCAGGGCAGCGGGCGTCAGGACGGCTGGGCGAAGATGTTCGGCACGTCGCTCGCCTCGCAGACCGGCTGGCTGTATCCGTTCGCCGCGGTCTGCGCCTGCTGCGGGCTGCTGTGGAGCAGGGGGCGCCCGCGTACGGACCGGCTGCGGGCCGGGTTCCTGCTGTGGGGAGTCTGGCTGGCGACGTTCTTCCTGGTCTTCAGCGCGGGGAGCGTGGGGGATCACACGTACTACATGGGCGTGATCGCCGTACCGCTGGCCGCGCTCACGGGCGGCGGGACGGTTGTGCTGTGGCGGGCGTACCGGTCCGGCGGGCGGCGGGCTTGGGCGCTGCCGGGGGCGGTGGCGGTCTCGGCGGCGTGGAGTACGTATCTCGCGGGGGAGTTCAGGGCGTTTCTGCCGTGGTTGGCGGGGGTGGTGGGGGTGCTTGGGGTCGTGGCTGTGGGGTTGTTGGTGGTGGCGGGGGTTGGTGAGCGGGTGGTCGGGAGGTCTGGTGAGCGGTCCGGCGGGCAATCGGGCGGTCGGTCTGGTGAGCGATCGGACGGGTGGCCCGGTGGGCGATCGGACGGGTGGCCCGGTGGGCGAGCTGATGAGCAATCGGGAGAGTGGTCCGGCGAGCGAACTGACGGGCGATCCGGTGGTCGGTTCGGTGGGTGGTCCGGCGGTGGGCTGGGCGGACGGTCCGGTGGTCGGCTGGCTCTCGTCGGGCTTGTGGTGGCGCTCGTCTCGGTGCTGGGCGCGCCGGGTATGTGGGTGGCGCAGGTGTTCAACCCGTCGTACCGCAGCACCGGCATGGGTGCGGTCGGCCCGTCGGACGTGAGCGGTGGGCGCGGTACGCCGGCGTCGTACGAACGGCCGGCGTCCGCGGGGGCTTTCGCGGCGGCGGGCGGCGGGGCGGAACGGCTGCGGTGGGCCGGGGACATGGGCCGCACCGGTCGTACGGGCGGCGGCTTCGGCGGCGGGTCGGGCGGTGGACTCACCGTGTTCCAGCGGGAGTTGCTCGCCTACACGAGCGCGCACCAGGGCTCCGCACGCTACGTCTTCGCCACCACGAACTGGAGCACCGCGTCCCCGTACATCCTCGCCACCGGCGCCCACGTCCTCCCCCTAGGCGGCTTCACCGGCCGGGTACCGTTCCCGACGGAGACGGCGTTCCGCCGGCTCGTCGCGACGGGCGGGCTGCGGTACGTGGTGGTGGGCGGCGTACGCGACACGGGCGGGACGACCCCTGCGGCCCGGATCACCGAGTGGGTCGTGTCGAGTTGTACGACTGTCCCGGCGTCGGCGTATGGGAGTACGGACGGGACGGAGATGCTGTACCGCTGCGGATGAGGGCCCGCCCTCGACACGTTCGACGTCTTGGGCAGGCCCGGCACCTCCTCGGAGACCTTGACTGTCTGAGTGTCCGCCAACTTGCAGGGGGCGAGCTTCAGTTGGCGGCCGATGCGAGCGTCGGGGCCCTCGAAGTACGGGACCCCGCTGCCGCGATCGGCGTCGCCCGCTGAGGACGGCGTCGAGCGGCTGTGAGGTGTCGGGATGCCCCGTCACGGCTTCGGCGTCGGCCTCGGATCAGGGCCGGCCCCGCCGCGGCAACTCCTTGGCAGCGTCGCCCCCTTGGGTGCCGACCGCGCTCAGTGCGAGGCCGTTCCCCCGTCGGTGTCGGCGAGCATGGCGTGGCCCCCGGCGAAACCCGGCGTGCGGGGGCGCGCCGAGGTTCAGGGCGTGAGCAGGGTCTTGATGGCTCGGCGTTCGTCCATCGCCTTGTAGCCCTCGGCGGCCTGTTCCAGGGGAAGGGTGAGGTCGAAGACCTTGCCGGGGTTGATACGGCCGCGCAGGACCAGGTCGATCAGCTCCGGCATGTAGCGGCGTACGGGGGCGGGGCCGCCGCGCAGGCCGACGTGGGAGAAGAACAACTCCTGGCCGTCGACGGACACTTCGTGCGGGACGCCGACGAAGCCGACGTTGCCGCCGGGACGGGCACAGCGCAGGGCCTGGCTCATGGACTGGGCGGTGCCGACGCACTCCAGGACCGAGTCGGCGCCGATGCCGTCGGTGAGGTCCTTGATCCGGGCGACGCCGTCGTCCCCGCGCTCGGTCACGATGTCCGTGGCGCCGAACTCCAGCGCCAGCTTCTGCCGTGACTCATGGCGGGACATGACGATGATCCGCTCCGCGCCGAACTCTCTCGCGGCGATGACCGCGCACAGCCCGACCGCCCCGTCACCGACCACGACGGCCGTCGACCCGGGCCTCACCTCGGCGGCCAGGGCCGCCCACCAGCCGGTGCCCATGACGTCGGAGACGGCCAGCAGACCGGTTACGAACGCGGCGTCCGGGTGCTCGTCGGTGGCGACCAGGGTGCCGTGGGCGTAGGGGATACGGATCCGTTCGGCCTGGCAGGTGCTCATGAACTCGCGGTTCAGGCAGGAGGACTGCCAGCCGTTGCGGCAGTTCGCGCAGGTGTTGTCGGAGGAGGCGAAGGAGCCGATCACGAACTGGCCGGGCCTGACGCTCGTGACCTCGGAGCCGACCTCCTCCACGACACCGACGTACTCATGGCCCATGGGGTGCGGCTGATCCGTGGGTTCGATGCCTCGGTAGGGCCACAGATCGGATCCGCAGACACAGGTCGCGACCGTGCTGATGATCGCGTCCGTCGGCTTGAGGATCTTCGGCTCGGGGACGTCCTCCACCCGGATGTCGCCGGGGGCGTGGATCACAGTTGCTCGCATGTCGTTTCTCCTGACACGTTTATCAGAGAATGTCCACAACAGACTCCGGAACCGCCGGTAGGGGTCCGTAGAGAGAAGAATTCCATCCCGTAGGCGATGCGACCAGGAAGGAAACCGCCTTATCCGGCCTGGTGGCTGATAATGCGTGCCGGCCAGGGAAGGGGGCGGGTGGATCTGGCCGCGATGTGTGATGCGGTTTCCCGCCGGAAAACCTGTCCCGCCTTTTCCGGTGAATTGCGTGACATGTTTCCGGGGCACGATTCGTGGAAATCCCGGCGCTGGCCATGTGGAGCAGGACCAGGTCGGAGGGGGGCGAAGTCCTCGTGTAGGCGGCCGGTTGGCCGTACCGCTGCTTGGGGAGGGGCCGTCATACATGATCGGTCCAGGTGGCCTGGAGTTGGCCGACGGGGATCTGGTCCTCGTGGCGCGGGCGGTCCAGCGTGTCGATGTCCAGGAAGGTGAGCGGGGCGTGGATGAGGAGATCGACGTCGCCGTCTGTCCCCGCCGGCGGCGGGCGGTGTCGGCCGCGATGCGCTCGATGGGGGCGCCGAGCCGTTCCCTCGCCGGGACGCGTACGTTTCCTCGAACTCGGCCTCGAACTCAGCCTCGCCCTCGGTGAAGAGGCCGCGAAGAAGACCCCCGGTCACCGAACCGGCGGAAGAGGGCGCGCTTTCCCCCGTCGGCTTCCTTCGTGGCAGCGCCCATGGAAACGTGCCCACCCCCGAGTTCAGCGACCCCCGCAGCAGCCGGTAAGTAATTTCATCAGCAAATCCAAATCGAACTGCACTCTTTTGGGGAAATGTCGCACCCCCTGCCATCCGCCTACCCTTGCATGAACGGCGACGCCGATTCCCATATGGGAATCGTGTGCACCGGCGTCCGGTCGTGCATGGGAGGAAGGGGAGGTCGGCTATGGCGGCGATCACGAATGGTGTTCCGGCGGACGGGATCGCGGGAGTTACGTGGACGAAGGCGAGGGCGAGTATCGGGGCCGGTGAGTGTGTGGAAGTGGCGAGTCTGCCGCAGGGGGATGTGGCTGTGCGGAACTCGCGGCACCCGGAAGGTCCGGCGTTGGTTTTCAGCAAAGCCGAGCTGCGGGCTTTTCTGGAGGGTGTGAAGAGAGCGGAGTTCGATCGGTTCGCCGCTTAGCGGGGCGACGCAGAGGTATGCTTGGGCCATAGTTTGTGGCGGCGGGCCTGCGACAGGCACTCTGGAGCTGTTTTGCGTGTCTCTGAACCCCCTCCGGAGTGTGTATGCCCGCCGCTCGCAAGGCAGGGCGCGAGCCCGACGCGCCTGTCGTCCAGGCATCGGACGAACAGCGCCCCACAAGACGGCTGCTGGGCGACGAACTCCGGTTCCACCGCGAGCGTCTGGGGTTCACCCTCGCCGACGCCGCGGCGGTGATCCGGGCCTCGACGTCGAAGGTGAGCCGGCTGGAACGGGGCGAGAGCCCGGCGAAGCCCCGCGACATCCATGACCTCGCGGTCTTCTACGGCCTCACCCGTGAACAGCGCAGCCTGCTGGACCAACTGCTGGCCCAGACAGGCAACGCGGACCTCTACGCACGGTTCGCGGACGTGACGCCGAGCTTCCTCCGACGCCTCATCCGGCTGGAGGGAACGGCGAAATCCATCTCCGTCTTCGAACCCCGCGTCGTGCCGGGCCTGTTGCAGACGGAGGCGTACGCGCGGGCGATCGTACGGCTGATGGAGATCACGCTCCCCGACGCCGACATCGAACGCATCGTCGAGCTGCGGATGCAGCGCCAGATCATGCTCGGCAAGGGGACGCCGACGCTGACCGCCCTCATCAGCGAAGAGGTGCTCCGGCGTCCTTACGGCGGCGCCGGCGTCATGGCCGAGCAGGTGAGGTTCCTGCTGCGGGCCGCGAAGGCGGAGCGGATCAACATCCGCATAATCCGGGAGGAGGCCGCGGTGCTTCAGTACCCCCTCTTCCACATGGTGTTCGCCGACGGCGACTGCCAGGAACTGGCGTACGTGGAGCACCTCGACGGGGCGAACTATGTGACACAGAAGCGTCAACTCGACCGATACCGAGGGCTGTTGGACAACGCGCGCGCGAACGCGTACGACCGGAAGGAGAGCGACGCCGCGCTCAGGTCCGCCCTCGAACGCTGGGAGCGGGCGGTGGCCAGGGAGAAGCAGGGCTGAGGTGCCCCCGCTCCTCCCCGGCGCCTTCATCCCGTGACGCGGCCGACGCCGCCCCACTCCGTCCACTCCGCTGACCGCAGCCGGGCGGGCGGCGGCGCGGAGCCGGGCCGCCAGTCCACCACGTCGACCAGCCCGGGCGGTTCGACCGTCAGCGACTCGAAGTACCGGCGCACTTCATGCACTTCACGGACCCGCCCCCACTGCTTCGGCGCGGCGTCCGTCATCAGCCGGGTGACGCCGTCGCGTACGACGGGATCGTCGCTGACGAGATGGCAGATGACCAGGTAACTGCCCGGTGCGAGTGAGTCGGCGACGGCCTTGACCACCGCCGCCGGGTCCTCCTCGTCGTCGGCGTCGGGCAGGCAGTGCAGCACCGACACGAAGAGCGCCGCGATGGGCTCGCGCCAGTTCAGAAAGCCTTTGGTGGCCTGCCGGATGGTGTGCGGGCTGCGCACATCACAGTCCACGACCATGGTGTTCTCGTTGTCGTCCAGAGTCGCGCGGGCGTGGGCCACGGCGGTGGGGTCGTTGTCGACGTAGACGACTTTGGCGTGCTCGTTGGCGCGTTGCGCGACCTCGTGCACATTGTCCTGAGCCGTGGGCAGTCCGGCCCCGAGTTCGAGGAACTGGGCGATCTCCTCCTCCTCGGCCAGGACGTGCACGACGCGTCTGAGGAAGTCCCTGCTCGTGCGCGCCAGTTGCTGGGTGGTGGGGGCGAGCTCCAGGAGTTCGCCGCAGGCGATGCGGTCGACCTCGTAGTTCTCGGTCCCGCCCAAGAACCAGTCATACATGCGCGCGCAACTGACGCTGCTGATGTCGATGAAGTGAGTTTGGGGTTTCTCCCCGTCGGCCATGCGTGCTCCCATGCGCCCCGATGCGGGCTGGTGTCCGGAATCAAAGCGGCCATCGTAGGAGCGGGCGTGGGGCGGGCGCGGGGGAAGGAACTGTCTAGTACCCGAAGGGGTGGAGACGTGGCGCCGGTGGACGTCCGATGTCCACCGGCGCACGCCTTCAGCAGCCGAGCTCCCGTTCGGCCCCGCGCAGCAGAGCCCGGCCCTGATGGCCCGCGAGCCCCATCAGTCCGGCGGCCTCGTCGAGCGGCATCTCCAGCCGGCGGTGCAGGAGCAGGATGTCGGCCTGGTCGTCGCGCAGGTGGCCGTACGGCTTCCCCGCTCGCGTCGTACGGCGGTCGACCTCGGCCCGCAGGATCTGCCAGGCGACGGCGGCCGCGCTCGGGCTGCCCAGCACGGTGTTCCACCGCGTTCTGAGCGCGTCGAGCACGGCGTCGACGCAGTGCTCCGCCTCCGGCCGGCCCTCAAGTCGGGTCAGCGTGTAGCGGAGGTACCGGCCGCGGTTGGCGTCGCAGAAGGCCACGAAGTCCAGCCGGGATAAGGGCGGTGTGCGGTAGTTGTTCCCGGTCACGGTCGGCGTTCTCCCGTCGGCGCTGCGTCGCTCCCGGGGGCCGCAGGCCGGTCCGGGGACAGCGGGGACCGCGCGGACAGCAGGCGCGAGACGCGCGCGCCGCCCCACCGGGCCCGGACGGTCGCTTCGGTCTGCCCCGCCGCGGACGCGATCTCGGTCCAGGCCCAGCCGTCGTGACGGACCGTCTCGACGGCCACGGCGGCCAGGCAGTCGACGTCCTCGTGGAGGCGGGCGGTCAGTTCCAGCACCTCCGCCAGCGGCAGCCGGTCGCCGCGGACGGCGTGCAGCTGCCCGGCGCGGACGAACATGTCCCCGGCGATCGACCGCCATTGCGTGTCGGGCACCTTGGACGTCTGCCGGTCGCGGTCACGCTGGCGCTGGGCCCGCCGCCGGCAGGACCGGTCGCAGTAGTCCCTGGGCCGCCCGCCCCTTTTCAGCTGCACGATTCCCTTTCCGCAGAAGACGCAGTGCGTCTTCGGTGATGGCACTGTCATCGGTCACGGCCCGGCGGGGACGGGCGATGCGGGGACGACCGCGCCGGCCCTCGGCCGTGGGCCGGGCATCGCGCGGGTTTCGCCCCGGGGCGGGGCAGGGATAATCACGAGGGGAATCTCCGGGGGAGTGAAGGCAAGCTCCCGGACTTCTCCGTTGGTCACGGTCAATCCTCTCTTTGGTTGTCGTCGACCTGAAAGGTGGCCTCGGGGGTGCAGCCCGGGGCCACCGCTATTACAGCCGGTTATTCAGCTTCGGCTGCGCGTAGTCTCGCAAGAGTATCGTCAGATCGGGGTTATTTGCCCAACGGTCGTCTGGTTTCCCTTCATGCAAGGAGGTCCCGCCTGCAATCTTCCTTCTCTTCGACAACTTTGGTTCCCTTGATGATCGTTGATGTGATCTGAATGCTCTCTTGTAGATTGTTTTGGATCAGAGGTGATGGTTTTTCTTCCCTGCCGATTTCCCCCCGTCGCCGGAATCCCGTGCGGATGGGAAGTCGGCGAATGTGCGGAAGTGAAGATCCGGGATTTCAGACGGCCCGGGACAGGTACACGTGCGTGTGGTAGCAGCCGTCGTCCTCTTTGCCTTGGGGATCTTCGCCCAGGGCCCGCACCGCCGCGATCGCCGCGGCCTGTTCGCGGGGGCCCGTGAAACGGCGTTGGGGGTAGGTGCGGGAGGAGTCCCGCTCGGTCGTGAGGCCGTGTCGGGACAGACAGGTCTCCAGCGCGGCGTATGACGTGGTGCGCAGCACGAACGCGCAGACCTGCGGCGGGAGTTCGGTGTTCGAGAGGAGGGGCGTCAGGGTGCGCGGGGAGAGGTAGCTCACGCCGCCCGTGACGGTGATGAGGCGTACGGGGCGCACCGCTCGGAGGAGGGCCGTACTGGGCCCGGTGGTCTCGAGGTTCTCCGCGTACGCCTCGTCGAGCAGGCCGACGGCCCGGGCGTAGTCGAGCGCGGGGGCGGAGATGTCGAGCCCGATGGCGCGGACGGCGTCGGGGCGGCGCCGGCTCGCGTAGAACTCCTGGTCCCAGGCGGTGAGTTGGGCGGTCGTCATACGTTCCGCGCGCGGGGAGGTGTAGCGCTCGTGCAACTCGTCGTAGGTCACATCGTGGTTGAGGAGGGCCGCGTTGATGCCGTACGAGCAGCACAGGTCCAGGACCGGCGGGGAGCTGTCGAGCAGCCCGCGGAAGACCTTCTGCGCGTGGTGCGGGGTCCGGTAGCCGAGGGGGCCCAGGACGCGGAAGTACGCCCGGGGGTCGGGCTGGACGTAGATGTCGTCGAAGCTGGTCATGCCTGTGGACGTGACCGGCCGCAGCTCGTACGAAGCGGACGTCATGGCGCCTCCTCGGGGTCGGATCACGAGTGGTAGTACGTGAGGGGCCCACGGGGAAGTGGGCCGGAACGATTCCCGCCATCGCGTGTCCGGGGGGCTCACGTCCCGATGAGCGGCGCGGTGGCGTCCTGGGGGCGCTGAACCCGTACCCCTGCCCGATACGCTCCCGCCACCCTCGCGACCCGTTCCCCCAGCCGGAACGCGGTCTCCAGGTCCGAGGCCGGCGGCGCCACTTCGGGTCCCTGGTCCGCGTCGGCCTGTGCCATCGCCCCGAGCCAGCTCCCGAGCCGGTTCAGGTCGGCGGCGGAGCCGGTGCTGGTGGACCAGCCGGCGGGGAGGTCGAGGCCGACCCAGATCATGCCGTGCTGGGCGGCGAGCACGGCCAGGTCGACGAGGGTGTTGAACTTGTCGCCGCTCATGCCCCCGCTGGTCGTGAAACCGGCCGCGAACTTGTCGCGCCAGCGCAGATCGTCGGCGAGGACTTTGCTGGTGCGCTCGGCGAATGCCTTGAACACCGCCGAGGGGCTGCCCATGTAGGTGGGGGTGCCGAAGACGATCGCGTCCGCGGCGTCCAGGGCCGCCCACAGCGCGGGGTCGTCGGGATCGTCCACGGCCACCAGGTCCACGACCGTGCCGGGGACGGACCCGGCGCCGTCGGCCACGGCGTCCGCCTGCCGGGCGGTGTGGCCGTAGCCGCTGTGGAAGGCCACCGCTATGCGGGTCGGCCCGGCCAAGTGGTCCTGCGCCTGCGTCGATTCGATCATGTGATACTCCGATCAATGTGCGGCTCTCGTGGAGCCGGCGTTCGGAGACAGGACGAAGCGGGGCGCGGAAAGGTGACCGATGGGTGAGCGGGACGAGGAGTTCGAAGCCCACCGCGGTCATCTCCGGGGCGTCGCCTACCGCATGCTCGGATCGCTGGGCGACGCCGAGGACGCGGTCCAGGAGACGTGGCTCCGGCTCGACCGCTCCGCTCCTGACGATGTGCGGAACCTGCGGGCCTGGCTGACGAGAGTGGTGGCGCGCATCTGCCTGGACATGCTGCGCGCGCGGACGGCACGCCGGGAGACCGGCGCGGACCACGACGCCGTCGCAGCGATCCCCGACGGGTCCGATCCGGAGCGGGAGGCGATCCTGGCCGAGTCGGTCGGCCGGGCGCTGCTCGTCGTCCTCGGCCGGCTCAGCCCCGCCGAACGGGTCGCGTTCGTGCTGCACGACCTGTTCGCGGTGCGGTTCGACGAGATCGCCCCGATCGTCGACCGGACGCCGGCGGCGGCCAAGAAGCTCGCCAGCCGGGCCAGGCTCCGGGTCGCCGGTACGACCGCCCCGCCGGCGGACGTCGATCTCGTGGCCCACCGCCGCGCCGTCGAGGCGTTCCTCGCCGCCGCGCGGGGCCGCGATCTCGCCGGTCTGCTGGCGGTGCTCGACCCGGACGTCGTGCGCCGCGCCGACGCGGGGGCGCTGCTGGACGGGGTGCCGCTGGAGGTGCGGGGCGCGGCGGCGGTCGTGGAGGAGACGCTGCTGCTCACCCGGAACGCGCGGGCCGCCGACGTCCTGCTCGTCGACGGCCGGGCGGGACTCGCCGTCGCGCCGCGCGGGCGGCTGCTCCTCGTGCTCACGTTCCTTGTCAGGGACGGCCGGATCGCCGAGTACCGCGTGCTCGCCGAGCCGGGGGAGCTGCGGCGGCTGGATCTTGGGGTGGGCTAGGGGGGAGGGTCCTCAGAACCAGTGCAGGCAGTGCGGGGAACGCTCGGTGCGGAACAGGGCGTCGGCCTGGGCGGGGGCCGCTGGGTGGTGGGACCGGATATGGCCCGCGCGGACGAGTGTGCTCGGGGTTGTGCCGCCCAGGTAGACGGAGGCCAGGTCTCTGATGTCCAGGGACAGGTCGGGGTTGCGGGTCGTCGGGGTGCAGTCGGCCTTGTTGTCGTGGACGGTCAGCAGGTAGCGGGTGTGTTCGCCGAGGAACGGGTCGGTCACGTCCAGGACCAGTTCGCCGTCCGTGAACCAGCCGCGTGCGGTCAGCGCGCGCGGGACGTCCAGGAGGCGTACCCAGAGCCAGTCGCCGGCGCGGGTCACCTCGGCGGCGCGGAAGTCCGTGAGCTGCCAGCGCAGCGGGTGGTCGGGCGGGGTGTGCTTGAACACGACGCGGGAGACCAGGTCGTGGCCGAGGGCGAAGCGGGCCAGGGCGGTGAAGACGGTGTCGTCGGCGGTGATGGTCTCGTCGACGGTCAGGGTGCCGGACTCGACCGAGTAGCTGGCGTAGCCGTCGGGGACGCCGTCCGGGTCCCGGTGGAGCGCGATGTAGCGCGGCGCCGGTGAGATGGGGGGCTGCCCTGCGCGCCGGGCCCACCAGCGGTGCGGCCGGGACAGGGCGCCGGGCTGGGTGCGGCGGTAGCGGTCGTAGATCTCTTCCAGGAGGTCGCCGCAGTCGGTACGCGGCAGTACTTCGACCGAGCCGGGCGCCGCGACTCCGTCCGCCCGCGCGCCAGCCGTCCCGCCCGTCCCCGCGTCAGCCGCCCCGCCCGCCCGGGGAACAGCGAACTCCCCCCGATGCCGCTGCACCGTCAACTCCCCGGTGTAAGCCGCCGGTCCGTAACCGAACCTCCCATAGATGCCCGCCTCCGAGGCCAGCAGCACGGACAGGAACTCCCCGTCGGCCCGCAGCTGGGTCAGCTGATGCCGCATCACCGCGCTGAGCACCCCCCGGCGCCGGTGCGAGGGCAGGACGCCGACGGCGGTCACCCCGGCGGTGGGTGCCAAGATCTCGCCGGGCAGGGTGAGTTCGAAGGGGTACGTGGCGGCGGTGCCCACGGGCCGGCCGTCCGGGGTCAGGGCGAGCAGGCAGCGGTCCATTTCGAGCGCCGACCACCAGAGGCCGCCGTTCTCGGCCGGGGTCTCCGGGAAGAGCCCGAACGCGGCGTGCAAGGTGTTGACGAAGACATCGGAGTCCTCATCGGTCGCCGAACGGATCTCCATTGCCGCAGCCCCCTCATCGGATTACGCCGGTGTCCGGCCAGTCCAGCGTCGATCCACGGGCGGGGCAACCGAATTACGGGCGCGCGCGACAGACCGGCCCGTGTCCCGGCCGGACACCCCCTCGTTGAGCCGCCGAGAGGGAGGGTGATGTGTTCGTCCGGCTGGGGCGGTTCGACAGTGTGCGCAGGGTCTGGGTGCTGCTGGGGGCGGGCGTCGTGCTCGTCGTCTCGCTGCTGGCCTGCTCGGGGCTCTCCTCCCGGCTCAGCTACGGCGGGTTCATCGCGCCCGCCGCGGAGGCGAGCCGGGCCGCCGAGGCGATCCGGCACGAGGTGGGGGAGGGCGGCGCCGACGTCCTCGTCACGTTCCGCGACGAGCAACTGACCGTGGGGCGGCCGGAGTTCAGGGACGCCGTGGAAGGGGCGCTGCGGCGGGCGCCGGAGGGGACGGTGCAGCGGGCCACGACCGTGTGGGGCTCGGGCAACCCGCTGCTCGTCTCCCTGGACCAGCACGCGACCGTCGTCGCCGTCCTGCTGCGGGGCGAGGGGGAGACCGGGCGTACGCGCAGCTATCTGGCGCTGCGGGACGCGCTGCGGCCGGCCGGGTTCGACGTCACCTGGACCGGGCCCACGGCCGTCATCTCCGAGATCGTCGAGCGCTCGCGGCAGGACCTCGCGCGGACCGAGCTGCTGATCCTGCCGCTGATGACGCTGCTCATGGTGTTCGTGTTCCGGGGAGCCGTCGCCGCGCTGCTGCCCGTCGTCACCGGGGCGCTGGCCACGGCCGCCGCGCTCGCGGCGCTGCGCGCGGTGGCGGGGTTCGTCGAAGTCCCCTACGTCACCGTCAACTTGGTGGTCGCCATCGGCCTGGCCGCGGGGGTCGACGCGGGGCTGCTGATCGTCAGCAGGTTCCGCGAGGAACTGGCCGCCGGGCGCACCCCGGAGGAAGCCGTCGTCGTCACCGTGGACACGGCCGGGCGGACGGTGCTGCTCTCGGGGACGGTCATGACGTTCATCGCCGTCGGGCTCGCGTTCTTCCCGCTCGGGTTCGTCCGCGCGCTGGGCATCGGCGCCGCGGCCGGGCTGCTGGTCGGGTCCCTGGTGACCGTGACCGTCCTGCCCGCCCTGCTGAGCTGCCTCGGTACGCGGGTCGACGCCCTCTCCCCGGGCTGGCTGCGGCGGCGCGGCGCGCACAAGGACGGGGTGGTGTGGGGGCGGGTCGCGCGCGCCGTGATGGAGCGGCCCGTCGCCTACACCTGCGCCGTCTCCGCGCTGCTGCTCGCCCTCGCGGTGCCGTTCCTGCACACCGTCATCGGCTTCCCCGACCACCGGATGCTGCCCAAAGGGGCGCCCGCGCGGGTCGCGGCCGAGCACATGGAACGGGACTTCGCCGTCTCCGGGCTCGGCACCCTCCAGGCGATCGCCACCTTCACCCGCCCCCTCGACACCCCCCAGGGCCACGCCGACCTGCTCGCCTGGACCCGGGACGTCTCCGAACTGCCCGGCGCCCACGGGGTGATGGTCGCCGGGACGGCCCGCGACCACGCCGTGGTGTACGTCGGACAGCGCCAGGGCGTCGCGAGCGACTCCGCGAAGTCGCTGGTCCGGGCGGTGCGGGCGCTGCCTGTTCCCGGTGGCGGCGCGGTGCTGGTGGGCGGCGCGTCGGCGCTCGCCGTCGACACCATGGACACCTTCTTCGACCTGCTGCCCGGGGTGCTCGCCTTCATGGTGGTGACCAGCCTGCTGCTGCTCACCCTGGCGCTGCGCTCCCTCGTCCTGCCCGTGAAGGCCCTGGCGATGAACGCGCTGTCCATCGGGGCCTCGTTCGGCGCGCTGACCTGGATCTTCCAGGACGGGCACGCGAGCCGGCTGCTGGGCGCCGAACCGACCGGGTACGTGGACGCGCTCGCGCCGATCGTGATGCTGTTCCTGCTCATCGCGGTGTCGATGGACTACGAGCTGTTCCTGCTGCTGCGCATCCGCGAGCAGTACCGGGCGCTCGGGGACGACCGGGAGGCGGTGGCCACTGGCCTCGAACGCTCGGGGCGGGTGATCACCGCCGCTGCCGCCGCCGTCCTGGTCGTCACCGGGTCGTTCGCGACCAGCGAGGTGGTGATGGTCAAGGAGATCAGCGTCGGGATCTTCCTCGCGGTGGTGATCGACGCGCTGCTCGTGCGCGCGGTGCTCGTCCCGGCCGTGATGCGGCTGCTGGGCGCCGCCAACTGGTGGTGGCCCGGCGGCGGCGCCCGGCCCGTCAGCCGAACGTCAGCCGCGCCGATCCCGAGCCCGAACCGCCGTTCAGCTTCCCCTGAGTCCAGCAGTCCTGGCCCACGCCCAGGTCACCCACCTGGATCGTGACGCCGACGGACCCGGCGAACAGGCCCTCGGTGAACTGGACCTTCTCGGCGGTGAAGGTCACGTCGCCGTTCGCGTCGTTGGCGAAGTGCAGCGTGCCGCTGCCCTTGCTGGTGCCGACCTGCTCACCGAGCGGCCCGATCCACTGGGCGGTGCCCGTCCCCGTGCCGACGGCCTGCCCGCACGTGCCGTCGGCGGTGCCCTCCAGGGTCACCTTCACCTGGGACACCAGGGACGAGCCGGTGCAGTTCGCGGTGATGGTGGCCCGGTAGCCGGCCGTACCGGTGCTGTCCCGCAGGAGCACCTTCGCCGGGTCCGTCGGATCGACCGCCGCGGTGCCCTTGCAGGTCAGCGGCAGCGGCACGGCGGGCGCCTCGGCGGCGGCGCGGGCGGGCGGCTGCTGGCCGAGGACGGCGACGGCGCCGGCGGCGGCCACCAGCGCCCCGAGCGCCGCCAGATGGACGAGGGCACGCGGGCGCCCGTTCGCTGAAGTCACGGCTTCTCTCCCGAAGTCGGGCCGCGCGCGGGGCGGGGCCGGTCTGACGCGTCGTCTGTCGATGATGGAGGCGGGCGGGCGGTGACGGGGGCCGGGTGGCGCAGGTTCATCCGGTCGGTCACCCAGGTGCACCCGATGTCGTGAAACCGGGTGCGCCCGGTGGACGTCACACTCCTAGTGCCCCTGCCAGCAGCGCCACGTCGACGTCCTCCGGCTCGGGCAGGCCGGGGGTGTACCGCAGCAGGGCGGAGCGGTCGTACGTCCGGCGCTGCCCGGTGAACACCAGCAGTGCGGCGAGACCCTGGGCGAAGAGCGACTCGTAGGGGTCCGGGTCGGGGAGGTCGTCCACCAGCTCCACGGACAGCCCCGGATAGCGCCGTTCCAGCACCTCGGCCGCCACCCGGAAGGGGGTGTTGCGCGGATGCGTGAGATGGACCGTGCGCACGCCCGGCGCGGTACGGTCCCCGGCCCGCGCGGCGAGGACGGCCGCCCGCGCGGCGTACTCCACCGGCACCAGGTTGAGCGCCCCCTCGCCCGCGCATCTGACCCGCACCCGCAGCCCGCTGCCGCGCACGTCACCGCCCGCCAGGAGAGCGGCGATCACGGGGTCGTCGGCGGCCCTGGCGCGCAGCGCCTCATGGATCAGGAGCGCCAGCACCGCCAGCGGCTGCCGCCGGCCGCCGGTGACGGGCCGGCCGCACACGAGCAGCGAGGGCCGCAGCACCGTGGCCGCGCGTCCGGTGCGGGAACTCCAGGCGCGCACCGCGCGTTCAGCTGTGTACTTGCTCTCCTCGTACGGCGTCAGGAAGCCGTCCCGGTCGCTGAGGTCCCCCTCACCGATGTGACCCTCGGCGCGGCCCCCGGCCACGTACGCGGTGCTGAGGTGCACGAAGTGCGCGCCGGGCGCCGCGTCAGCCAGACCGAGGAGGCGCTGGGTGCCGAGCACGTTGGCCTTGAAGAGGGGTACGGGGTCGTCGTGCAGGGCGAGATGGGCCGCGCAGTGCCAGATCTCCGCGCACCCGCCGGCCAGAGCGGCGCGCTCGGCGGGTGACAGGCCGAGGTCCGGCTCGGTCAGGTCGGCGTGGGCGTACCGCAGCCGGCCGCGCGGGACGGCGGACCCGGCCTGCGCGTCCAGCGCGTCGAGCACCGACTCCACGCGCTCCCGCAGCGCGGGTACGCCGCCCCGGCCGAGGACGGTGACCGCGCCGTCGCCGGGCCCGGCGAGGAGGTCACGCAGGACACGGCTGCCGAGAAAGCCGGTCGCGCCGGTGAAGAGCATGGCCATGGGGACTCCAGGGGTCGGGAGGGGGTGGGGAGATGCCGGGGGAAGGGGGACGGGGGACGGGGGACGGGGAGATGTGGGGAAGCGGCGGGAGCGGCGGAGACAAGGGGAGGGGAAGCGGCGGAAACGGCGGGAGGGGAGCGGCGGAAGTGGCGGAAAGAGAAGCGGGGGAAGCGGTGAAAAGGGCGGCGGCGGAAGGGAGTTCAGGGGCGCCGAGGACACCACACCCGGCGGGCGCCCCGGACCGCCGTACGTCCCGCGCCCAGGTCTCCACCCGCTGCTTCCACCCGAACGGGTCCCCCCGCCGCCGCGCGCCCTCTCACCCGAATGGGTGCACTTGCCCGCCGTACCGCCGAACGGGTGAATGCGGCCGGGGTCGCCCCCGCCCCCGCTGGCTAGTGTGCGTCGCTGCCGGGGCCCGGCCCACGCCGCCGGACCCGGCGAGCACCGCGAGGCGCCACCGCGTGGAAGAGACACGCGACGGCGCCGCGCAGCACAGCCGCGACAGGGAACGGGGTCCGAACATGCGTCACTTGCCTCAGGACGAGCGGGACGGACAGGGCGAGCGGGACCAGCGGGACGGACAGGGCGAGCGGAGTGGACAGGGCGGGGTCGAGCCGATCGCCGTGGTCGGGGCCGCCTGCCGGCTTCCGGGCGGCATCCGGGACCTGGACGGCCTGTGGGACGCGCTGAGCCGGGGCGCCGACCTCGTGGGCGAGGTGCCCCCCGACCGCTTCGACGCCCGCCTGTTCACCGACCCGAGCCAGCCGCGCCGGGGCAAGTCGTACACGGCGGCGGGCGGTTTCCTCGACGACGTCGCCGGGTTCGACGCGGCCTACTTCGGCATCTCCCCGAAGGAGGCGGCGCACATGGACCCCCAGCACCGCCTCCTGCTGGAGCTGACCGCCGAGGCCCTGGACGACGCCGCCGTGGACCCGGCCGCGCTCGCCGGCTCGGACACCTCGGTGTTCGTCGGGATCTCCGACGCCTCCTACGGCGGCCTCCAGATGGCGTCGCTGCGCACGGTCGGGCCGTACACGATGTCCGGCGCCGCCTCCTCCATCGCCGCCAACCGGCTCTCGCACGCCTTCGACCTGCGCGGGCCCAGCATGGCGATCGACACGGCCTGCTCGTCGTCCCTCGTGGCCCTGGACCGGGCGTGCCGCGCGCTGTGGGAGGGCACGGGGCGCGTGGCGCTGTGCGGCGGGGTCAACCTGCTGCTGAGCCCCTACCACTACGTGGGGTTCTCGCAGGCGTCGATGCTGTCCCCGCGCGGGCGGTGCGCCTCCTTCTCGGCGGACGCCGACGGGTTCGTACGGGCCGAGGGCGGCGGGGTCGTGCTGCTGAAGCGGCTCGCGGACGCGCGGGCCGACGGCGACCGGGTGCACGGGCTGATCCTGGGCACCGGCAGCAACAGCGACGGCCGCACGATGGGTCTCGCCCTGCCCGACGCGGGCGCGCAGGAACGGCTGCTGCGCGAGGTGTACGCGCGGGCCGGCGTCCACCCGGACGAGCTGGTGTACTTCGAGGCGCACGGCACCGGGACCCCCGTCGGCGACCCGCTGGAGGCGCGCGCGATCGGCCGCGCCCTCGGGGTCCGCCGGATCACCGGTGCCCTCCCGGTCGGCTCGGTGAAGGCCAACCTCGGCCATCTGGAGCCGGCTTCGGGGATGGCGGGGCTGTTCAAGGCGCTCCTGGTGCTGAAGCACCGTCTCGCCCCGGCCTCCCCGCACGCCGAACCGCCGCACCCCGGCATCGATTTCGAGGGGCTCGGCCTCAAACTCACCGCGCAGGCGCGGCCGATCCACGCGGAGGGGCGCGCCGTCGCCGGTGTCAACTCCTTCGGCTTCGGCGGCGCGAACGCCCACGCGATCCTCGCCGACCCGCCGCCCGCCGCACCCGCCGCATCCGTGCCGGCACCCGCATCTGCGCCGGTACCCGCGCCCGTGCCGGCACCCGCATCCGCGCCCAACGGCCCGCTCCCGCTGATGGTGACCGCCCGCACCGCCGCCGCCCTGACCCGCGCCGCCGAGGTGACCGCCGACCACCTCGACGCCGTGCCCGCCGAGGAGTTCTACGACGTCGCGTACACCTCCGGTCTGCGCCGGGGGCGGCACGAGCACCGCGCGGTCGTCTGGGCCGAGGGGCCGGCCGAGGCGGCGCGCGCCCTGCGTGCCCTGGCGGCGGACGAGCCGGCCGCGGGCGCGGTGAGCCGGGCGGCGGGCAGCGGCCGGACCGCGTTCGTGTTCTGCGGCAACGGCTCCCAGTGGTCCGGCATGGGCGCGGACCTCCTCGCCTCGGACGAGGCGTTCCGCGCCGAGGTGACGGCCGTGGACGCGGCCCTGGCACCGCACTTGGGCTGGTCCGTCCTCCAACGGCTGGCGGAGGGGGCGGAGTTCGCGGAGCGGCCGGCCGACGGCACCGACTTCACCGAGAGGCCGGCCGACAGCACCGACTCCGCCGCGAAGACAGCCGAGGGCGCGGACCCGGCCGAGCAGCCCGCCGAACAGCCTGTTGAAGGCGCCGACTCCGCCGAGCAGCTCACCGACAGCCCGGCCCTCGCTGAGCAGCCCACCGACAGCGCAACCCCCGCCGAACAGCCCGCCGACACCGCACCCCCCGCCGAGCAGCCGACCGAAGGCACCGCCCCCGCCGAACAGCCCACCAACAACACCACCCCCACCGCAAGCCTCACCGAACCCCACCTCTCCGCCACAGAGATCGCCCAACCCCTCCTCTTCGCCGTCCAAGCCGGTCTCGCCGCCGCCCTGCGTGCCCGGGGCGTTCACCCCGATCTGGTCGTCGGGCACAGCGTCGGTGAGGTCGCCGGTGCCTACGTCTGCGGGGCGCTCAGCCTGGCGGACGCGGCGCTGGTGGTCGCCGTGCGCAGTCGGGTCCAGGCGGGGACGGTGGGCAGTGGGCGGATGGCCGCCGTGGGGCTGTCCGCCGAACAGGCCGCGAAGGAACTCGCCGGGTACGGGGGCCGGCTCGACCTCGCCGGGGTCAACAGCGCCGAGGACGTCACCGTCGCGGGGGACGCCGACGCCCTGGAGAAGCTGGGTGCCGACCTCACCGCGCGCGGAGTGTTCTTCCGCGACCTCGGCCTCCCGTACGCCTTCCACAGCCGCCACATGGACCCCGTCGGCGACGAACTGCGCGCCGCGCTGGCCGGGTTGACGCCGGGCCCGGTACGCGTCCCGTTCTACTCGACGGTCACCGGGGCGCGGGCCCGGGGCGCCGACCTGGACGCGGAGTACTGGTGGCGCAACGTGCGCCGTCCCGTCCTGTTCGCGGACGCCGTGCGCCGCGCCCTCACCGACGGGGCCGGAGTGCTGCTGGAGATCGGCCCCCACCCCGTGCTGCGCACCTATCTGCGGCGGGCGGCGGCCGGGCGCAAGGAGGCCTCGGTCGCCGTGCTGCCGACGCTGCGGCGCGCGCAGGACGGGCCCCTGGCGCTCGCCGGGGCCGCCGCCGGGGCGCTCGCCGCCGGCGCCTCGGCGGACTGGAAGCGCTACTTCCCGCGGCCCGGCCGGGTCGTGACCCTGCCCGCCTACCCCTGGCAGCGCGAACGGCACTGGTCGGGCACCGCCCAGACGTGGATCAGGTCCAGCGGCGACGGCCTGCGCGCGCACCCGCTGCTCGGGGAGCGGATGCCGACCGCCGTGCCGAGCTGGGAGGGCGCGGTCGAACCGGTGCTCGTGCCGTGGCTGGCCGACCACCGGGTCGGCGGCTCCGTCGTCATGCCGGCCACCGGCTACGCCGAGGCGTTCCTCGCCGCCGGGCTCGCCGTCCACGCCGGACCCGTCGAGGTCGGCCACCTGGAGATCAGCAGCAGCCTCGTCGTCCCCTGGGCCGACCCCGGCGCCGTACGGCTGCGGGTCTGTCTCGATCCCGCGACCGCCCTCGCCACCGTCACCAGCACCGAGGAGCAGGGCACGCAGCCGCGCCCCCACGCGCGCGCATGGGTCCGCCCGCTGCTGCACCCCCGGCCGGGCCCGCTGCCCGTCGCCGAACTGCGCGCGCTCTGTCCGCGGCGGATCGGTGGCGAGGAGCACTACGCGGCCTGCGCGGACGCCGGCCTCGGCTACGGCCCCTCCTTCCGCGTCCTGGAGGGGATCAGCTGGGGCGAGCGCACCGCCCTCGCCGACTACCGCTACGAGACGCCGGGCGCCCCCTACACCGTCCACCCCGCGCTCCTGGACGGGGCGTTGCAGGCCGGGGCGGCCCTGCTGTACGGGCGGCTGCGGGACGGCGGCGTCTACCTGCCCGCGTCGATCGGCTCCGTCCAGGTCTGGTCGACCCCGGCCCCCGCAGGCGTCGTCCGGGTGCGGGAACAGGAGGCCACCGAGGGCGAGGTCTGCTGGGACATCACCGTCGCCGACCCCGACGGCACGGTCAGCGCCGTCCTCCAGGAGTGCCGGCTGCGCCTGATCCGGGTCTCCCGCACCACCCCCGTCGTCCTCCACCACACCGTGCCCCGCGCCGCCCCGCGCGCTGAACTCCCGTGCGCGCCCTCGCCGTTGCCCGCCCCGCAGGACGTCGTCCGCGCCGCGCGGCCGCGCCTGGACGCCGTGCAGGCCCGGCTGCGCGAGGGGCGGTTCGCGTCGATGGTGCGCGACGAGGAGGAGCTGACCGCGCGCGGGACGGCCGCCGCGCTGGCCCGGCTGCTGCCCGACGCGGCGGCCCCGTTCACCGCCGACGACCTCGTCGCGGCCGGCATGCAGGAGCGCCACCGCCCGCTGTTCGCCCTGCTGCGGCCCCTCCTCCTGCGCCGGGGCCTGCTCCTGGAGACCCCGGACGGCACCCGCCTGGCACCCGACGTCCTCAGCACGCCCCCGCCCGTGCGGGAGGCGCTGGCCCAGTCGCCTGGGAACGTCGTCGTCATCGCCCTCAAGACCCACCTCGCCGCCCACCTCGAAGCGGTGCTGCGGGGCCTGGAGAACCCGCTCGACCTCCTCTTCAACGAGTCGACCACCCACCTCCTGGAGCAGTACTACGACACCGCGCCCGCCTGCCGCTTCCACAACTGCGTCGCCCAGCGCCTCCTGGCCGAACTCCTCGTCCACTGGCCCGCCGACCGCACCCTGCGCGTCCTGGAGATCGGCGCCGGCACCGGCGGCATGACGGCCGCCCTGCTCCCCCTGCTTCCGCCCGAGCGCACCCGCTACCACTACACGGACGTCTCCCCGGCCTTCCTGCCCCGCGCCCGCAAACGCTTCGAGGCCTACGACTTCGTCGAGTACGGCACCCTCGACCTCGACCGCGACCTGCCCGCGCAGGGTTACCCCGACCGGGGCTACGACCTCGTCGTCGCCGCCAACGCCCTGCACACGGCCCAGGACCTGGCGGCCGCGACCCGCCGGGTGCGCGCGGCCCTCGCGCCCGGCGGGCACCTGCTGGGCTTCGAGGCCCACGACCCCGAGCCGCTGCTGGCCGTCTTCGGCACCCTCGCGAGCTTCCACGAACGCACCGACACGGACCTGCGCCCCGCCTCCCCGCTGCTGTCGCGCGCGCAGTGGCCCGGGCTGCTGGAGCGGTGCGGGTTCACGTCCTGCGCGCAGACCGGCGACGACCGGCTGCCCGGCCGGGACCAGGCGTCGGTGTTCCTCGCGGCGGCGGGTTCCGCAGCAGTCCCGGGCGGGCCCGAACTCCCCGCCACCGACGCCGCCTTCGTCATCGGCCGCGACGACCCCGACGACCCGCTGCCCGCCGCCCTCGCCGAGGCGCTCGCCGCGCGCGGGGCACGCCACCGCGCGGTGACCGACGCCGCGACCGACCCCGACGCCTGGGCGCGGGCGCTGGCCGACGCCGGGCCCGGTGACGTGACCGTGGTGCTGCTGCTCGGCGGGGAGCCGCCCGCGGACGGCGCGGAGGCCGTGGCCCTGGGCACCCGTCACGTGCAGCTGCTGCGCGCCCTCGTCATGGCCTTCCGGCAGGCCGGCTCACCGCCCGGCGTCGACCTCTGGCTCGTCACCCGCCCGCACGGCGCCGAGGCGACCCCCGGCCCGATCACCCACCCCGTCGACGCCGCCGCCTGGGGCGCGGCCCGCTGTCTCGCCAACGAGGAACCCGGCCTGCGCGGACGCCGGATCAGCCTGTGCCGGGGCACCGACCCGGCCGCCGACGCCGTACGGCTCGCGCGGGAGCTGCTGGAGCCGGACGACGAGGACGAGGTCGTCCTCACCGCGCACGACCGCTTCGCGCCCAGGGAGCGCCCGCTGCCGCCCGCGCCGGCGCCGGGCGAGGGTGCGGACGACCGGGCGTACACGCTGCGGGTGCGGCGGCCGGGGCTGTCGTACCAGCTGTTCTGGCGGGAGATCCCGGAGCCGGTGCCGGGGCCCGGGGAGGTCGTCGTCGACGTGCGGGCCTCCGCGCTGAACTACCGGGACGTCATGCGGGCGGTCGGGCTGCTGCCCACCGAGGCGCTGGCGGGCTGTGCCCCGGACGAGAACCTCGGCCTGGAGTGCGCGGGTGTGGTGCGTGCCTGCGGGCCCGGGGTGACGCGTTTCGCGCCGGGGGACCGGGTGTTCGGGGTGGTCGTGGGGGCGCTCGCGTCCCGGGTCGTCGGCCCGGCCGAGGCGCTGTGGCCGCTGCCTGAGGAGTGGTCCTTCGCGCAGGCCGCGAGCGTGCCGGTGGCGTTCTGCACGGTCCACTACAGCCTGCTGCACGCCGCGCGGATGCGGGCCGGCGAGACGCTGCTCGTGCACGGCGCGGCCGGCGGCGTCGGGCTCGCCGCGCTCCAGTACGCGCACGCCCACGGCGTGAAGGTCATCGCCACCGCCGGCAGCGAGGCCAAGCGGGACCTGCTGCGCGGGCTCGGCGTGGAGCACGTCCTCGACTCGCGCTCCCTGGACTTCATCGTCCAGGTGAAGGAGCTGACCGGCGGCGAGGGCGTCGACATCGTGCTCAACTCCCTCTCCGGGGACGCCCTCAGCCGGGGCCTGGAGGTCCTGCGCCCCGGCGGCCGGTTCGTCGAGCTCGGCAAACGCGACTTCTACGAGGACCGCGCGCTCCCCCTGCGCCCCTTCGGCTCCCACCTGTCCTTCCACGGGGTGGACCTCACCCGGGTGCTGGGCGACCCCCGGCTGTGCGCCGAACTCCTGGAGGGCGTCGGCGCGGCCCTGCGCGACCACGGCGTCTGCCACGCGCTCCCGCACAGCGTGTTCCCGGCCGCCCGCGTCGGCGACGCCTTCGCCCTGATGCGCCACTCGCGCCACCTCGGCAAAGTGATCGTCGGGTTCGACCCGCTGGACGAACCGTGCGCGGTGGAGCCCCTGCCGCGCGCCCCGCGCCTCGACCCCGGCGCCGCCTACCTCGTCACCGGCGGCACCAGCGGATTCGGCGCGGCCACCGCGCGGGAACTGGCCCGCCGGGGCGCCCGCCATGTCGTCCTGGTGTCCCGCAGCGGGGAGGACGCCCCGGAGACCGCCGCGACCCGTGAAGCCCTCGCAGCCGAGGGCGCGCAGGTCAGCGTGCACGCGGCGGACGTCGCCGACCCGGCCGCGATGCGCGCGGTCCTGGCCGCCGCCGAGGCGGACGGCCGGCCGCTGCGGGGCGTGGTGCACGCGGCGATGGCCCTGGACGACGCCCCGATCGCCGACCTCACCCCTGAGCGGGTGAGCGCCGCGCTGCGCGCCAAGGTCGCGGGCGCCTACGTCCTCGACGAGCTGACCCGGGGCCGGGACCTGGACTTCTTCGTCTGCTACTCCTCCGCGACCGCCGTCGTCGGCAACGTCAAACAGTCCGCGTACGCGGCGGCCAACCTCTGCCTGGAGAGCCTGGTCCGGTCGCGCCACCGGCGCGGACAGCCCGCGCTCGCCCTCGTCTGGGGAGCCATCGGGGAAGTCGGCTACGCCGCCCGCAACGACCTCACCGACTCCCTGAACAGCCTCGGCACCGAGTCGCTGGCCCCGCGGACCGCCTTCGCCCACGGTATGCGGCTGATCGCCGGGGAGCGCCCCGACGCCGGCGGGGTCGTCGCCGTCTCCCGCATGGACTGGGCGCGCGCCGCCACCCTCCTGCCGCTGCTGCGCGCGCCCCGCCTGCGCGACCTGGTCCCCACCCGGGACGGCGACGCCGAGGCCGACCGGGCGGCGCTGCTGCGCACGCTCTCCCAGATGGACGAGGAGAGCGCCATGGCCCACCTCACCGGCCAGCTCACGACCCTCCTGGCCGACGTCCTCCAGATGGACCCCACCGCCCTCGACCCCCACCGCCGCCTCGACGCCTACGGCATCGACTCCCTGATGGCCGCCCAGGTCCTGGTGACCCTGAACCAGCGCTACGAACTGGACATCCCACCTATGGAACTCCTGCGCAGCAACGGCACGATCGCCGAGTTCGCCCGGATCGTCCAGGTCAGACTGGGTTTGAGCACCCAGTCGACGGGTTCGGGGGACGGGGGAGAGGGGGGTGGGTGGATGAGGGGGTGGTGAGCCGACGGGGTCGGCCGGGTACCGGCAGCAAGCTGAAATCTTCATGGCGGCCGAGATGACGGCTCCGGCGTGGATGCGTGAGCAGGTCACGGCGGAGGAGTACGCGTCCTGGTCCGAGGAGCGGTGCGCCGGCATCGGGATCGTGGACGGGATGGTCGTCGTGAGCCCCAGTGCCTCCAAGCGGCACAACCGGTTGGCGCGAATCCTGGCGAACGCCCTGGACGCCGCCGCGGGCCCGGACCGGAACGCCGGCACAGGCTTCGACGTCCGGCTCCAGGACGTCCCGCTCACCAATCGCCGCCCGGACGTCGCCGTGTACCGCGCGGACACGATCGACATCACACCCACCCGCCCTGAGCAAGTGCTGGGACAGGCGTTCCCCTTGTGTACACCTACGTGCTCGACCCCGCGACGAGGACCTACCGGGACGCCGATGTGTTCACCAGCGTCCTCAAAACAGCCGCTCCCTTCCCGGTGGAGATCGACCTCGGCCGGATCTGACGCGAGCGCGGACCGCTCACCCCGCCAGCGGAAAGTGGCAGGCCACCTCTCTGCCGTCGGCTCCCGGGGTCAGGCGGGGGCGTTCTGTTGCGCACAGGGGCTGGGCGTAGGGGCAGCGGGTGCGGAAGGGGCAGCCCGTGGGTTTGTCCGCCGGGTTGGGGACCTCGCCGGTCAAGGGGATGCGGGCGCGGGACGATCCGGTGCCGTCGTCTATCTCCGGGACCGCCGACAGCAGCGCCTGCGTGTACGGGTGCGCCGGGGCCGCGTACAGGGCGTCCGTTTCGGCCAGTTCGACTATCTCGCCCAGGTACATGACGGCGATCCGGTCGGAGACGTGCCGTACGACGCCCAGGTCGTGGGCGATGAAGACGTAGGTGAGGGCGAACTCGTCCTGGAGGTCGGCGAAGAGGTTCAACACCTGGGCCTGGATGGACACGTCGAGCGCGGACACCGGCTCGTCGGCGACGATCAGCTTCGGGTCGGTGGCCAACGCCCGCGCGATACCGATGCGTTGCCGCTGCCCGCCGGAGAACTCGTGCGGGTACCGGTCGAGATGGGCCGCCGAGAGGCCGACGACGTCGAAGAGCTCGGCGACCCGGCGGCGCACCGCGCCCGCGTCGCCGTAGCGGTGCACGAGCAGCGGCTCCGCGACGATGTCCCCGGCGCGGCGGCGGGGGTTGAGGGAGGCGTGCGGGTCCTGGAAGACGAGTTGCAGGCCGGGGCGCAGCGGGCGGAGCCGGCGGGTGGAGAGCGACGAGATGTCCTGGCCGTCGAACTCCACCCGCCCGCCGGTGAGTTCGGTGAGCCGGACGAGACAGCGGCCCAGGGTGGACTTGCCGCAGCCCGACTCGCCCACCACCCCCAGGGTCTCGCCCGCGCGCACCTCCAGGGACACCCCGTCGACCGCGCGCAACTCCCGCCGCGATCCCCGGAGTCGATAGTGCTTCGTGAGGTCAGTGGCGCGCAGCAGTACGTCGGTCATGACGTCGCCTCCGTGTCGTGTCGCGCGGCCGTCCGCTGTCCCGCGCGGTCCTGCGGCGGGAGCCAGCACGCGTCCAGGTGCGGGGAGTCGGGCGGCGAGAGCGTGGGGCGCTCTGCGCAGCGGTCGTGGCGCAGCGCGCAGCGGGGTGCGAACGCGCAGCCCTCGGGCAGGGAACCGGGGGAGACGGGGGTGCCGGAGATGGTGGGGAGCCGGCGCAGCCGGGGGCCGTTCACGCGCGGCACCGAGTCCAGCAGGCCCCAGGTGTAGGGGTGGCGGGGGTCGTGGAAGACCGCGCGGCGCGGGCCCTCCTCGGCCGCCCGGCCGCCGTACATGACCAGGACCCGGTCGGCGATCTGCGAGACCACGCCCATGTCATGGGTGATCATGACCATCGCCGAGCCCTGGGCGTTCAACTCCCGCATCAGGTCGAGGATCTGGGCCTGGACCGTCACGTCCAGCGCGGTCGTCGGCTCGTCGGCGATCAGCAGGGCGGGCGAGCAGGACAGGGCCATCGCGATGACCGCCCGCTGGCGCTGGCCGCCGGAGAACTCGTGCGGGTAGGCGTGCACGCGGGAGGCGGCGTCGGGGATGCCGACGTCGGAGAGCAGCCGTACCGCGCGGGCCTGGGCCTCCTTGCGGGAGACCTTCTCGTGCGCGCGGATCTGCTCGGCGATCTGCCAGCCGACCGTGTAGACGGGGGTGAGGGCGGTCATCGGGTCCTGGAAGACCATGGCGATCTCCCGGCCGCGCACCGCCCGCATCTCCCCGTCCGGCAGCGTCAGCAAGTCCCGCCCACGGAACAGCACTTGGCCCGACACGGTGACGTTCGGACTGGTCAGCAGCCGCAGCACGGCCAGCATCGACACGCTCTTGCCCGACCCCGACTCGCCCACCACGCCCAGGACTTCACCGGGCGCGACGGAGAAGGAGAGTCCGTCGACGGCGGTGACCGTGCCCTGGCGGGTGCGGAAGCGGACCGTCAAGTCGCGTACGTCCAGCAGGGGTTCAGGCATGGCGGGCCCTCGGGTCGAGTCGGGCGTACAGGATGTCCACCAGGGCGTTGGCGAGGACCACGAAGAACGCCGCGTACAGCACCGTCCCCATGATCACCGGCAGGTCGAGGTTCTGGAGGGCGTCATAGGTGAGCTTGCCGATGCCCGGCAGGCCGAAGACGACCTCCGTCAGCAGCGCGGCCCCGCCGACGAGCGCGCCGAAGTCCAGGCCGAACAGCGACACGATCGGGATCAGCGAGCAGCGCAGCGCGTGCCGCAGCAGGATGCGCCGCTCGGACAGGCCCTTGGCGCGGGCCGTGCGGACGTAGTCCTCGCCGAGCGCGGTGACGACCTCGCCGCGCAGCAGCCGGGCGTAGATCCCGGCGTACAGCAGGGCCAGCGTCAGCCAGGGGAACAGCAGATGCAGCGCCCACTGCCCGGGGTCGTGGCCGAGACCGACGTAACCGGGTGGTGGCACCCAGGAGAAGAGGGAGTCGTGGAACTGCTTCTGGGTGAGGAGGTTGACGACCTCGCCGAGCCAGTAGGCCGGCAGCGAGACACCGACGACGCCCACCAGCATGATCAGCGGGTCGGCGGCCTTGCCGCGCAGGGTCGCCGCCGCCGTCCCCATGACGATGCCGGCCGTCATCCAGATCAGGGCGGCGCCGATGACCAGGGACAGGGTGACGGGGGTCGCCTGGATGATCTGGGGGATCACCTTGGAGCCGCGGTTGACGAACGACTCCAGGTCCCGGTCGATCAGCAGGTGGCGCATCATCAGCAGGTAGCGGACGGGCAGCGGGCGGTCCAGGCCGAAGGAGTGGCGTACCTGGGCGAGGGTGGCCGCGTCCGCGTTGCGGCCCGCGATCCGCGCCGCCGGGTCGACGCCCGGGGTCGCGAAGAAGATCAGGAACACCAGCACGCTGATCGCGAACATCACCAGCAGGGCCGAGCCGAAGCGGCGCAGAGCGAAGAGCAGCATGGGTCACACCCCTCCGCGCAGCCGGGCGCCCGGGTCGAGGGCGTCGCGCACCCCGTCGCCGAGGACGTTGAGCGCGGCCGTGGTCAGCGCGATCAGCAGACCGGGCGCGACCGTCACGACCGGCCGGGTGTACAGCAGCCCCAGACCGTCCTCGATGATCGTGCCCCAGCTGGCCTCCGGCGGCTGCACGCCCACCGACAGGAACGACAGCGCCGACTCGGTCAGCATGGCCAGCGCCGTCATCAGCGGCACGAACACGATCGCCGTCGGCACCACGTTCGGCAGCACCTCACGGCGCAGGATGCGCGCGGTGGACGCGCCGGAGCCGATCGCCGCCTGGATGTACTCCTTGTCCCGCAGCACCAGCACCTGACCGCGCAACGGCCGCGCGATGTACGGCACATAGATCGCCGCGATGATCGTGACCGGCAGCCACAGACTCCCCGCCTCGACCGTCACCGGGCCCAGCTTCAGCCCGTCGGTGAGCAGCACCACCGACAGGCAGATCGCCAGCAGGTACACCGGGAACGCCCAGATGACGTCCAGGGCCCGTGAGACGACCGAGTCGACGACGCCGCCCGCGTACCCGGCGACCACGCCGACGACCGTCCCGGCCGCGCAGGTCAGCAGGGCCGCCGTCACGCCGATGAACAGGCTGGTCCGGCCGCCGTACAGCAGGCGGGCCATGACGTCGCGGCCCTGGTTGTCGGCGCCCAGGAAGTAGTGGGCGGGGTCCCAGGTCGGGCCGATCGGGGTGACGCCGAGACCGAGTCCTGTGCTGCTCGGGGTGAGCACCGGCACGGTCTTGCCGTCGACGACCGTGGTGGCCGAGATGTGCGACTGGAACGGGTCGGTGTGGGCGATGTGCTGCGCGTACAGCGGGGCGCACAGGCTCGCCAGCACGATCAGGAGCAGCAGCGCGGCGGAGGCCAGGACCGGCTTGTTGCGCAGCAGGTCGCCGGCGGCGGTCCGCCAGGGGCCCGGCGGGCGCCGGACCGCCGGCGCCGGGCGGACCGCGGTGGCCGTCGCGGCGGTCACTTCACCCACAGCTGACCGACCAGCATGTAGAACTGCTTGCTGAACCGGTAGTTGCCCACCTTGGTCGACGTGAAGTCGATCATCTTCGGGTTGATCAGCGGCACCACCGGCGACTCGCCCATGATCTGCTGGTCGATCGCGGCCCACTGCGCGTCCGCGTTCGCCGCGCTCTTCGCCGCCTGCATCTTGGCGTCCACGCCCTTGTCGCAGTACCCGGAGATGTTGATGCTGGAGTCGCTGCCCGGGTGGTAACTCGCGCAGGAGAACAGCACGTTGAGGAAGTCGGAGGCCGCCGGGTAGTCCTGGTACCAGGACGTCAGGGCCAGCTGCACCTTGTTCTTGGTGTTCTGGATGTAGGTGAACTGGATGTTCGCCGACAGCGGCTTGAGGGTCGCCTTGTAGCCGAGCTGGGTGAGCAGGCTCTGGAGGTACTGCCCGATCGACTTGTTGACATCGTCGTCCTGGACGACGATCCCGACCTCCTGCCCGGCCGTGCCGGACTGCTTCACCAGCTCTTTCGCCTTCGCGAGGTCGGCCGCCGTCCAGGTGCTGACGCCGCCCTTGGTGTAGGCGCAGGTGTCGGCGTGCCCGGGGAAGCCCGGCGGCAGGATCGTGCAGGCGGGCGAGGCGAGGTTCGTGCCGCCGTACAGCCGGACGACCGCCGAGCGGTCCACGGCCCAGTTGATCGCCTGGCGGGCCAGCTTGTTGTTGAACGGCGCCGTGTTGACGTTCAGCGTCGCGTACCAGAACGCGGTCAGCGGGTTCACGTGCGCCTGGGAGGCGTACTTGGTGCCGATCTCGTTGAGGCGGTCGGCGGGCGGCGCGTCGAACATCCAGTCCGCCTGGCCGTTCTCGACGGCCGTCACCTCCGACTCGACGGTCTGGCCGAAGGTGTAGTCGATGGCGTCCGGGTAGCCCTGCGGCTGCGCCTCGCGCGACCACTCCGTGAAGTGCGGGTTGCGGACCAGCTTCAGCGCCCGGTTCGGGTCGTAGGAGGCCGCCATGTACGGGCCGGTCGTCGGCAGCGGGGTGGTGCCCGCGTCCTTCGCCGGGGAGTCCTTCGGGACGATGCTGGCGTGCGGGACGGCGAGCTTGTACTCGAACTCCGGGTCGGCGGCGGTGAGGTTGATGGTGACGGTGTCGGTCTTCGCGTCGCCGATCACGCCCTGGGGCAGGGTGCAGGAGGCCGGGGTCTTGATGCAGACGTCGGCGCCGACGATGTTGTTGTAGAAGGTGCCGGCGGTCGGGCTGGAGATCTTGAAGATCCGCTCGAAGGAGGCCACCACGTCGTCGGTGGTGAGGGGCTTGCCGTTGGAGAAGGTGATGCCCTTGCGGAGGGTGAAGGTGTACGTCTTGCCGGCGTTGCTGATCTTCGGCAGGGCGGTCGCGAGGTCCGGGACGACCGTGAAGGACTCCTGGCCGTTCACCTTCTTGAAGGCGAGCAGGCCGTCGTACATCGACTGGTACAGCTGCCAGTACTGGAGGGTGTAGTTGATCTGCGGGTCGAAGCTGCCCGCCGCCGCGTGGGCGACGAGTCTGAGGGTGCCGCCCTTGTGCTGGGACTGGAAGGCGGTGGACCCGGAGGCGGAGCCGGCGGCGCTCGGGCCGGAGGAGCCGCTGTCGGAGGAGGAACAGGCGGTGGCGGTGAGGGCGAGCGCGGCGGTGACGGCGGCTAGCGTGCCCCGTCCGGCGGGGGTGCGAAGCATGGCGGGCAACTCTCTCGGTGTCGGGCGTGGATCAGTCGTTGGCGTCGAGGAACGCGCCGACGACCCTGAGGTACAGCTCCTCCTCCTCGACGTGCGGCATGTGGCTGGAGTGCTCGAACAGGTGCCAGCGCGCGTCGGGGATGCGGTCGGCGAAGGGGCGGACGGTGTCCGGGGTGGCTTCGTCGTACCGGCCCGAGACCAGCAGGGTCGGGGCCTCGACCAGGTGCAGCCGGTCGATGACGGACCAGTCCTTGAGGGTGCCGACGACGTGGAACTCGTTGGGGCCGTTCATCGTGTGGTACACGGTCGGGTCGGCCGCGATGTTGTCCCAAGTCGCCTGTACTTCCGGCGGGTTGGGGGTGAGGCGGCAGACGTGGCGCTCGTTGAAGACCGCTTCCGCCGCCCGGTAGTCCGGGTGGTCCGTGGTGCCGGCCGCCTCATGGGCGAGCAGGGTCTCCTGGACGTCCTGCGGCAACTCGGCGCGCAGCTCGGCCGCCGCCTTGAGCCACAGCTCCATGGACGCCGGGGAGTTGGCGATGACCAGCCCGCGCAGCCCCGGCGGCCGGCGCACCGCGTGCTCGGCGGCGAGCATGCCGCCCCAGGACTGGCCGAGGAGGTGATAGCCGTCGGCGATGCCCAACTCCCGCAGCAGGGTGTCGAGTTCGTCGAGGAAGAGCTGGACGGTCCAGAAGTCGGCGCCCGCGCCGGGGAGATGGGTGGAGCGGCCGGTGCCGAGCTGGTCGTAATGGATCACCGGGCGGCCCTGGCCTGCGATGCCCGCGATGCTGAGCGTGTAGTCGTGACCGGCGCCCGGGCCGCCGTGCAGGACCACCAGAGGTGTCCGGCCCGGGGTGCCGGTGATCCGGTACCAGGTGGAGTGGCCGTTGAAGTCGACCGTGCCGGTGTGGTTCGGTTCGGGGATCGCCACGAAGAAGCCTCCCAGAGCGGCCGGAACCAGCCGGCCGACGTCTGAAAAATAGTGGGTGTGTGACGGATGGATGGGATAGTGAACGGGGAAAAGGTCAGTCCACAAGACCTTTTAGTCGGGGCGGGGCAAGACGTAACGCCGGGTTCACATGGCCCGCGTGTGTTTACAGAAGCGACGATTTCCGGGAGGACAGCTGACATCCGCACCTGAGCCGCCGGGGTCCGGCGACGAGTACGCGCGCCTCATCGACCGCGTCCTCCTCGGCGGCAGCCCGCCGTCCGCGCTGCGCCCGGTCCGGGTGACCTCCGCCGTCGACGAGGTCACCGACCGGCTGCTCACCGCGATCGCCGTCGGCGACTTCCTCCCCGGCGAGCGGCTGCCGGCCGAGCGCGAACTCACCGGGCTGCTGCACGTCAGCCGGCCCACCGTGCGCGAGGCCGTCGGCCGGCTCAGCGCGCTCGGGGTCATCGAGGTGCGCCGGGGGCGGGGCGGCGGGGCGTTCGTGCGCGACAGCTGGAGCGAGTCGTCCGGGGACGCGGTCCGCCGGACGCTGCTGCCGCGCTGGGAGGAGTTCGAGCAGCTCTTCGACCTGCGCGGGCTGGTCGAGGGCATGGTCGCCGCGACCGCCGCCCGGCGCCGGCGCCCCGAGGACCTCGTACCCATGCGGGAGGCGCTGTCCGCGCACCTGCGGGCCGGCACCCCCCGCGAGGAACAGGCCGCCGACAGCGCCTTCCACCGCGCGGTCTGCGCCGCCACCCACAACCCCCAGATAGCCCGCCTCAGCCGCGACCTGCTGGCCCGCATCAGCCTCGGCTTCCCGATCGAGCCGTGGGGCAAGGGCGAGCGGGGCCACTTCCACCGGGCCGGGGAGGGCCACACCGCGCTCTACGAGGCGATCGCCGCGGGAGAGGCGGGCCGGGCGGAGGAGATCGCCCGGGAACACTTCATGATCACCGCGGAGATGATCCGGGGGGTGCTGGCCCGGGTGCGGGGGGACTGACGGCCGACACGCGTTTGCGATCTTTGCGATCGTCACAGATTCTCGGGCAGGGGCTCGGTAACGATCGGGCAGCACCACCCCCTGTACGTCCGCTAAGTTGTCCACGGAACTCGCCGTCCGCTGCATCGCCTTCCGTCGCGCGCTCCATGTCCTGACACGTCACAGCGTCAGTCCATGCGCCGGAAGCCCGTCTTGCCGCGCATGGGTGCCGCTCCGTCTCCTGTGAAAGCGGGAAACCATCTTGAGCACCCCCCAGGCAGAGCAGACCGGCGGCTGGTCCGTCGACGACCGTTGCCTCAACTGCAACATCGCCCGCCAGCTCGCCCCCGGCATGATCGGCTACCGGCGGGACGCCGGTGAGTACGGCGGCCTCTCGGTCGTCGTCCGCCAGCCCGAGACCGAGGCCGACACCGAGCGGATGTACCTCGCCGCGCACGCCTGCCCGACCCGTTCCATCCACCCGCCGGCCGACGACCTGGGCGCGGACACCGACCCGTACCCGAAACCGCTGGACGAGGACGGCGTCGTCCTCCTGTGCGGACACGCCTCCCCGCAGACCTACGGCGCCACCTCCTACCTCGTACGCCGCCCCGGCGGCACCGCGATGATGATCGACACCCCGCGCTGGCGGCCTGCGCTCGCCCGGCGGTACGAGGCCAAGGCCGGGAAGATCACGGACGTCCTCGTCACCCACCTCGACCATGTCGCGCACGCCCGCAAGTACGCCGACGCCTTTGGGGCACGGCTGTGGATCCACGAAGGGGATCTGCACTCCCTGCCCTCCGCCGACCACGTCATCCGGGGCACCGAGCCGGTCGAGATCGCGCCCGGCGTCGTGGCCCACCCGTTCCCCGGCCACACCGAGGGCAGCACGCTCTACATCGTCGACAAGAAGTACTGCTTCACCGGCGACGCGTTCTTCTGGTCCAACTCGCAGGCCACCCTCGAAGTCGCGCACAGCGTCGTCTACCAGTCGATCAGGACGCTCGCGGAGTCCGTGGCGCGCGGCGCCGAGGAGCTGACCTTCGAGTGGGTGCTGCCGGGCCACGGCGACCTGCACCACCTGCCCGCCGACGAGATGCGGGAGCGGATGCGCGGACTCGGGCGGCGCGCCGCGACCTATCCGGAGGAAGGGATCGACTACGGGGCCGTCCGCTACTGACGGGCGTCCCTCGACCGGACCCCGGCCGGGGTCCGGTCACCCGGCGCCGCGCACCCGCGCCGCCTCCCGCGCCGCGTTCGGGTTCGCCCGGCCCTGGCGGGAGCCGGCGAGCTTGGCCTTGATGTGGTCGCGGACCAGGACGGGTTCGTAGGAGAGGCCGTCGGCGGTGTCGAGATGGGTGGGCAGCGGGGAGATGACGGCGTCGATGTTGCCGTCGTGGAAGAACGCGGCGGAGCGGCGGCGCCGGATGGTGCCGTCGACGATCGGGGGCTTGACGCGGTGCAGGGTCGACATCCAGCGGTCGTTGGTCAGCCGCGCGGTCAGGTCGCCGAGGTTGATCAGCAGGGCGCCGTCGGCGGGGGAGACGTCGTGCCAGACGCGGTCCGTGCCGAGCACCTGGAGGCCGGCGACCTGGTCCGCCCAGAGGACGGTGACCAGGCCGTAGTCGGTGTGCTCGCCCATACCGGTCAGGTCGCCGTCCAGGGTGATCCGCCCTTCCGGCAGGGCGTAGTTGTTCATCCGCAGGACGTCCACGGAGTGGTCGGTCAGGCGGGCGAAGAAGTCGCCGGGCAGGCCGAGGGCGTCCGCGAAGATCCCGGTCAGCGTACGGGCGACCCGCGCGGCCTGCGCGTAGTACGCCTCCACCTTGGGGCGGAAGTCCTCGACGCCGGGCCACACGTTGAGGCCGTAGTCGTCCTCCGACAGCGCCAGGTCCGGGAAGGAACGGGCCTCCGTGCCGACGTTGAACGCCTCGAAGAAGTCGTTCATGCGGCCCGCCGGCTCGATGCCCAGGCTCAGGCTGAGCGATTCGCTGGCCGGCGGGCTGTAGCCCCGGTTCGCGCCCCGCACCCGGTACTCCTTCTTCCGCTCCAGGGACAGCGCGAAGAAGGAGTCGACCGCCTCGGCGAGTCCGGCGAGGGTCTCGGGCGGGACGCCGTGCCCGAGGATCTGCGCGAAGCCGACCGTCGTACAGGCCTCGTCCAGCTGCCGGGCGGTCTCGGCCCGGTCGCCGGTGCCGGTGGTGTAGGGGCTGATGTCGACGATCGGGACGGAGAACGCGTCGGTGTGCCGTGACATGGGGGCTCCAGCCGTTCGGGGGTCGGGGCCGACATTGTGCCGAAAGGATGTGTCCGCTTTGTCTCCGGGAGAAGGCCGCCGGCCGTCAGCCGGCCGCCCGGCTCTCCTCCATCAGCCGCTCCAGCAGCTCGGCGGGGACCGGCGTGGGCAGGAAACCGAGGAGCTGGCGCAGGGGCATGGAGGCGACCATCCGCAGGGTGTCGGAGTTCTCCTCCGTCGCCATCGCCTTCTTCAGCTCGGGCCCGGCGACCGGGTGGCCGAACCACTCGTCGGCGGTGGAGTCCAGGGTGAGCGGCTTCGTCAGCCGGTCACCGGGGAGGTCCAGCGGGAGCGAGGCGAGGATGTCGTGGGCGTTCGCGGCGAGCTGGACGGCGTACCGGCCGGGCGCCACCGTCCAGTCGTCGCGGGTGACGTCCCAGTACGCGAAGGCCCGCCGGTCCAGCGCGACCGTGACGACCGTGCTCTCCCCGGGCGCGAGCGCCACCTTGGCGAAGCCCCGCAGCTCCCGCGCCGGGCTGCTGACCGGGCGCTTCGGCGCGGCGACGTAGATCTGGACGACGTGCTTGCCGAACCGGTCGCCGGTGTTGGTGACCGTGACGTGGACGTCCGCCGAGTCCGGCCCGGTGGCGGTGACCCGCGCCTCGCTCTGCTCGAAGGAGGTGTAGCTCAGGCCGTGGCCGAACGGGTAGCGGACGGCGACCTCGGCGCTCTCGTAGTACCGGTAGCCGACCATCACGCCCTCCCCGTAACGCACCTGCCCTTGCTCGCCAGGGAAGTTGAGGTACGCGGGGGTGTCCTGGAGCCGCAGCGGGATCGTCTCGGCGAGCCGCCCGGACGGGTTCACCCGGCCCGTCAGCACGTCCGCGATCGCGCCCCCGCCGGCCTGCCCGGGAAGCCACGCCTCCAGCACGGCGTCCACCTCGTCGTGCCAGCCCTCCAGGCTCACCACCCCGCCGTTGAGCAGCACGACGACGGTACGGGACGCGGCCCGCGCCACCTCCCGGATCAACTCGACCTGATCCTCCGGCAGTTGAAGGTGCTCGCGGTCGAACCCCTCGGACTCGTCGGACTCGCGCAGCCCGACGACGAGCACGGCGACGTCGGCCTCCGCCGCGACCGCGACCGCCTCCTCCCGCAACCGGACCGCGCCGGCCGCGCCGGAGGTGTCGTACCCCTGGGCGAAGTCGACCCGGGCGCCCGGGAGTTGGGCACGCAGCTGCTCCAACGGGCTGTCCACCCGGGTGGCGTTGACGTGGGAGCTGCCGCCGCCCTGGTAGCGCAGGTGCTCGGCGAACTCGCCGATGACGGCGATCCGTCCGGCCGGCGCGAGGGGGAGGGTCCGGCCGCGGTTGCGCAGCAGGACCAGGCAGTCGGCGGCGATCTCGCGGGCGGTGTCGTGGGGGTCTTGGCGGACGGCCGTGTCCGTATCGGCTTGCCCCTGGTGGCCGGCCGCGACCGTACCGGCCTGCCCCCGCACCCCCTCCGCCAGCCCCCGCAGCCGCCCGACCGCCGTGTCCACCACCGACTCCGCCAGCTCACCCGCCCGCACGGCCGCCGCGACCTCGGCGTCCGTGCCGCCCCCGCCGCCGGGCATCTCCAGGTCGAGCCCGGCGACCAGCGCCGCGACCCGGTCGGAGACCGCGCCCCAGTCCGAGACGACCAGTCCCTCGAAACCCCACTCCTCGCGCAGCACTTGGGTGAGCAGCCACGGATCCTGGCTGGCGTACACGCCGTTGACCTTGTTGTAGGCGGCCATCACGGTCGCGGGCCGCGCCTGCGTGACGATCCGTTCGAACGCGGGGAGGTAGATCTCCCGCAGGGTGCGCTCGTCGACGTCGGCGCTGATCCGCATCCGGTCGGTCTCCTGGTTGTTGGCCGCGAAGTGCTTCACCGAGGCGCCGACCCCCTGACTCTGCACCCCCTCCACATGGGCGGCCCCGAGGACCCCGCTGAGCAGCGGATCTTCGGAGAAGTACTCGAAGTTGCGGCCGCACAGCGGGGAGCGCTTGATGTTCACGCCGGGGCCGAGGAGCACGTCGACCCCGAGCGAGCGCGCCTCACGGCCGAGGGCCTCGCCGAGGCGGCGCAGCAGCGCGGGGTCCCAGCTGGAGGCGAGGGCGACCGCCGGGGGGAAACAGGTGGCCGGCTCGCTGTCGTAGATGCTCAGGTGGTCGGTCCTGCCGGTCTGCCGGCGCACCCCGTGCGGGCCGTCGCACAGCACCAGCGAGGGGAGGCCGGCCGGTTCGGCGGACTCGGTCGACCACATGTCCCGGCCGGAGAGGAGGGACGTCTTCTGGGCGAGATCGAGAGCGGGGGTGCCGCTGGGGGAGGGGGCGTTGTCCATGCTGAGGCTTCCTCCTGATGATGTCTCGGGCCTGCCGGGACGACTGTAAAGTCAAAAACCGAGCGAGGCTAGGTTTTTGACTCGCGGCGGCCGGAGGACGCGCCCTGCCGGCGGATCAGCCCTGTTCGCCGCCGGGCCCGAGGCACATCCGGTTGAACGCCTCGATCGTCCCCGCCATGTCGACGTCCGGATCGAGCAGCCACTGCAACTGGAGCCCGTCGGACAGCGCGAGCAGCATGCGGGCCAGCTGTTCGGGCCGCACGTCCTGGCGGACCTCGCCCGCCTCCTGGGCCGCGCGCAGCCCGCCCCCGATGGACTCGTTGAACTCCGTGTACCTGCGGGCGAAGAACGGGTGGGCGGGGTGGGCGGAGTCCGAGGCGGCGGCGGACAGGGTGACGAAGAGGTCGACGAGACCGCGCTGGCCGGCGTTGTGCGCGGCCGTCCGCGCGAGCGCCTCGCCCGGTGACGCGGCGTCGGAGGTCGCCGCGGTGTCCTGGGCGTCCCGCTCGGCGAGCACGGCGACCAGCAGTTCCTCGCGGGAGCCGAAGTAGTGCAGGACCCCGGCCTGCGACAGCCCCGCGCGCTCGGCGATCTCCTTGAGCGAGGAGCCGCGCCCGCCGTGCTCGCCGAACACCTCCAGCGCGGCGCGCAGGATCTGGTCCCGGCGCTGGAGTCCCTTGCGGTACGGGCCCCGGGGCCCCCGTGGTGTCGTCACGCCCCGACCGTACTTCACCCCCTGTCCCGCACGGTCTGGAGCGAGGACGACTCGTAGGCCGCGAGCAGCCGTTCGGTGTCCGCCAGCTGCCTCAGCCAGCCGTCGCGGACCACGTCGATGCCGGTCTCGGGCTCCTGGAGCGAGGCCAGGTAGCGGGCGAGCGGGGCGCCCGCCGGGCCCGCCTGCTCGTGCAGGGCGATCATCTTCGCGACCAGCCCGGTCTGCGCGCCGTAGACCGGGATCTGCGGTCCGCGAGGAGCGATGAGGCCGATGAAGTACAGCTTCTCCACGGTCGCCGCGAGGATGCCGCCCGCGTAGCGCACCGGGGCCCCGGCGGACCAGGGGAACAGGGCGTCGTCCAGGAAGGGGAGGCGGACGTTGAAGCCGGTGGCCCACAGGATCGTGTCGTAGTCGCGGGCGGTGCCGTCGCTGAAGTGGACGGTGGCGCCGTCGAACCGCTCGACGGCCGGGCGGACGGTGATGCGGCCGTGGTGGATCCAGTACAGGAGGAGGTCGTTGACGACCGCGCGGCCCTCGGCGAGGGTGGCGCCCTCGGGTGCGGGCAGCCCCGGGTAGGCGTGCCACTCGCCGAGGGCGAGGCGGGACATGAGCCGGTTGACGAGGTCCTGTTCGGCGGGGGAGAAGCCGGCCAGGAAGGGCACCTGCTGGCGGGGCACCCCGAAGTACGTCTTCGGCTGGAACCATGAGCCGCGCCGGACGACGATGTCCACGTCCAGCCGGTGCTGGGCGGCGTCCACGGCGAGATCGCAGCCGGAGTTGCCCGCGCCGACGACGAGGACGCGCTCGCCCGCCAGGTCGGAGACGTTGCGGTAGACCCCGGAGTGGACCGTCCTGCCCGTGAACTCGCCGGGGATGTCAGGGATCTTGGGGTCCCACAAGTGGCCGTTGGCGACCAGGACACCGTCGTAGACCTCGTCGTCCCCGGCGGACGTGGTCACCCGCCAGCCGTACGAACCCGGGCGTGAGCCGGCGGGTCCCTCGGCCGGTTCGACGGCCGTCACCGCGGCGGCGAAGCGGATGACGTCGTAGAGGCCGTGCGCGCGGGCGTACGACTCGATGTAGGCGCGGACCTGGTCGCGGCGCGGGAAGTGGGGGTAGTCGGCCGGCATCGGGAAGTCCTCGAACGCCGTCATGTCGCGTGACGTGATGAGGTGCAGGGCGTCGTAGTCGGTGTGCCAGTGGCCGCCGACGCGGTCGGTCCGCTCGAAGCAGTCGACGTCGTGGCCGAGTCGGCGCAGCTGCTGGAGGGCGGAGACGCCTGCGGCGCCGGCGCCGATGACGCAGTAGCGGGGCATGAGGACTCCCTTCGCGGGGACTTCCGACGGGAGCAAAGTATGGGCAGCGGCGCGGCTCCAGGTGAACGCGTGAATTCCGCCCCGCCCCAAAGGTTTTGGCTATGGCCGCAAGGGTTGGCTACGGCCGCAAGGCTTTGGCTACGGCCGCAAGGTTTGGCTACGGCCGCGCGCAACTCCCCAGCCGGGCCAGGTGTTTCGTTGCCAGCTCCATCAACACCCTTGTCGCCGGGGACAGATGGGCCTCGCGGCGGGTGATGAACGCGAAGGTCTCGTGCAGCGGCGGGTCCAGCGGGGCCGGGTGCAGCCGGCCCAGGTAGCCGAGGCGGCGCGCGAGGGGCAGTGAGCCGACGGTGTCCCCGACGCCCCGGGAGGCGAGGGCGATCGCCAGCGCGGGCGACTCGACCTCCACCCACGGCGTCAGGGAGAGGCCCGCCTTCTGCACCCGCTCCAGGAGCCGCCGCCGCGTCGGATCGGCGTTGCCCCAGCGCGCCTCGGGCAGGATGAGCCGCGCCCGCGCCAGCAGTTCGGCCGTGACCGGCTCGGTCACCGGGGAGGTGCTGAGGTACACGGCCTCGCACGTCCAGACCGCGTTGCTCACGTCCAGCCCGCGGTCGTCCACGGGCAGCGAGACGAGCCCCGCCTCCAGCGTGCCGTCGCGGACGGCGTCGGCGACCTCCGTGGAGTTCAGCCCCACGACCCGGACCCGCACCTGGGGGTGGCGGTCGTGGAACTCCGCTATCAGGTCGCCCAGCAAAAGATGCTGCGCGCTGCTGAACGTCCCCAGCGAGACGGTGCCGCCGGTGAGCGTGCGCACCCCGCGCACCGAGTCCTCCGCCTCCTGCGCGGCGGCCAGCGCGTGCTGGGCGCGCGGCAGCAGCAGATGGCCCGCGTCGGTCAGCACCAGCTTGCGGTTGGTGCGCACGAAGAGCGGTACGCCGAGCGCGTGCTCCAGGCGTCTGATCTGCTCGGACAGGCTCGGCTGCGCGATGTACAGGGCCTCGGCGGCGGCGGAGAAGGAGCCGTGCTCGACGGCGGCGAGGAAATAGGTCAGCTGCTGAAGCGTCATCATCGGGCCGCCCGGCGAAGAGGGTCCATCGAAAGCTCCTCCAGGTGTGTCGAGACGTTCCGCCAAAGGTTCTCCCTTGAGGAACCCCGGAACTTCGAGGGTTCACCGATCGCCCGGGGGCTCCTCATACTCACCGCAAGCGCTGAGGCGGTCAACGGCCCGCCGCACACCGTCGGCGCAGGACCCCGGCCTCCCCGCACCCTCACGCTCAGGCTCCTCCCACCTCCCCACTCCCCAGGTATCCAGGAGGTTTCCCGTGCCGCAATCCCCTGAGCGGCCCCGGCGGCCGGCTCCGGACGAGGGCGCGGACGGCAGACTCCGCCGCACCATGTCCCTCCAGCAGGTCCTCTTCCTCGGCGTCGGCGGCCAGATCGGCTCCGGCTGGCTGTTCGCGATGCTGTACGCCGCCGGAGCCGCGGGCCCGGCCGCGATCATCTCGTGGATCATCGGCGGCGTCCTGATCACCCTGATCGCGCTGGCCTGGACGGAGGTCGGCGCGGCCCTGCCCCGCAGCGGCGCCATCGTCCGCTACCCGTACCTCACCCACGGCGGCCTGACCGGCTGGATCATGGGCTTCTCGTACTGGATCGCCAACGTCTCGCTGCCCGCCATCGAGGCGCTCGCCGTCATCACCTACCTCGGCAGCGCCTTCCCCGGCCTCGGCCTGATGGAGGTGAAGTCCGGCGTCTCCGTGCTGACCTGGCCGGCCGGGATCCTCGCCGCCGTCGGCCTGATGACCCTCTTCCTCCTGATCAACACCTTCGGCGTACGGCTGCTCGGCGAGGCCAACCGCTGGGTGACCTGGTGGAAGATCCTCGTCCCCACGGCCACCTTCGTACTGCTCCTGTTCGTCTTCGACTCCGCCAACTACACCGCCCACGGCTTCTTCCCCGAAGGCGGCGGCTCGGTCTTCGAGACGGTCGCGGTGTCCGGCATCGCCTTCGCGCTGATGGGCTTCCGCGGCGTCATCGACTTCAGCGGCGAGGTCGTCGCACCGCGCCGCACGGTCCCGCTCGGCACGCTCGGCACCATACTGATCCCGCTCGCCGTCTACCTCGCCCTCCAGATCGCCTTCATCGGCGCGGTGAACTGGCCCGACGCCGGCATCTCGGTGGGCAACTGGTCGGCGCTGGGCGGCAGTTCATGGGCGGAAGGACCGCTGCTGCACGCCCTGCGCGCCTCCTCCCTGGCCGCCCTCGGCGCCTTCGCGACGGTCCTGCTCATCGACGCCGTCGTGTCCCCGGGCGGGGCCGGCTACATCTACCTCGGCACCGCGGCCCGCGTCGGCTTCGGACTGAGCGTGCACGGCTACCTCCCCAAGGCGTTCCAGAAGACCAACCGGCACGGCATCCCCTGGGTCTCCACCCTGGTCGCCTTCGCCGCCGGCTGCGTCTTCTTCCTGCCCGCCCCCAGCTGGTACCGGCTGGTCGGCTTCATCAGCGCCGCGATGGTCCTCAGCGCCCTGATGGCCGCGGTCTGCCTGCCGGTGCTGCGCCGCCACGCCCCCGCCCTGCCCAGACCGTTCCTGCTCCGCGGGCCGAGGCTCTGGGCCCCGGCGGGCTTCCTCGCCGCCGCCGCGATCATGTACTGGGCGGGCTACACCACCCTGGTCAACCTCACCGTGGTGATCTTCACCGGCCTCGCCGTGTACGGCGCCCACTACGCCCCCCGCCGCGGCTGGCTCCCGCGCCGCACGGGCGTCACGGTGAGCGTGCTCTACCTCGCCGCCTGGAGCTACGTCAGCGACATGGGCGGCTGGTTCCTGGCCACCGGCACGAAGCCCGCCGCCGGCAGCTGGCCGTTCCCGGTCTACTGCGCCGCGAGCACGATGGTGGTCGCCGCGTACGTCGCCACGGTGTGGGCGCTCGCCGACACCGAGGGCCGACGGCACACCCGCAGCGGCTTCTGGCTCGTCTTCCTGCTCCTGGCGACCCTCCCGGTCAGCTACGCCGGTGAGTTCGGCCCGGTGAAAGAGCTGGCGTTCCCCGCCGGCACGCTCCTCGAACTCGGGGTGGCGCTCATCGCCTACTACTGGGGCGTCGCCTCCGGATTCGCCACCGCAGAGCTGGACGAGCACGTCGCGCTGGAGATCCGCCGCGCCGCAGCGGCACCGGCGCCGTATCCCGTGAACACCCTTACAAGGAGGCACAGTTGACCAGACCCCGGCTGTCCGGAAAGACCGCCCTGATCACCGGCGCCGCCCGAGGACAGGGCGCCTCGCACGCCGAACGGCTCGCCGCCGAAGGGGCCCGCGTCCTGGCCTGCGACATCCTCGACGACGCCGGCCACGCCACCGCCACCCGCCTCCAGGAGGCCGGTCTTGACGTCGAGTACCTGCACCTCGACGTCACCTCCCGCGCCGACTGGGCGGCAGCCGCCGCACACGCCCGCCGCCTCGACGTCCTGGTCAACAACGCGGGAATCATCCACGTCACCCCCCTCCTCGACGAACGCCCCGAGGACTGGAACGCCACCCTCGCGGTCAACGTCACCGGCGCCCTGCTCGGCATACAGGCGGCCGTACCCCTGATGCGCGCGGGCGGCGGCGGTTCGGTGATCAACGTCGCCTCGGTCTTCGGCGTGGTCGGCGCCCCCGGGTACGCCGCCTACTGCGCGAGCAAGGGCGCCCTGATCGCGCTCACCAAGACCGCCGCCCTCGAACTGGCCGCCGACGGCGTCCGCGTCAACGCCCTGTGCCCCGGCGGGGTCAGCACCCCCATGAACGCACACGAGGAGGAGGGCGGCGTGATCCCGCGGACCCCGCTGGGCCGCCGCGCCCACGTCCGGGAGATCTCCGGCGCCGTCGCCTTCCTCGCGTCCGACGACTCCAGCTTCACCACCGGAACGGAGATGATCATTGATGGCGGGTTTCTCGCGCACTGAGAGCACTGAACTCACCGAGTTTGCCGAGCCCTTCGCGAGTACGGCCCTCGTGACCGGCGCGGCAAGCGGCATGGGCCGTGCCGTCGCCGACCGCTTCCTGGCCGAGGGCTGGACGGTCCTCGCCCTCGACCGCGACGCCACCGCCCTGGAGAAGGCGGCGGCCGAACTCGGCCCGGCCTACCGCCCGTTGCCGGTGGACATCACCGACCGGACGGCGGTCGCCGAGGCCCTGCGCCCCACACCGCGCCTGCGGACGGTCGTCAACGCGGCCGGCGTCTACCCGCCCACCCTCCTCGCCGACTACGACGAGCCGACGTACCGCCGGATCTTCGACGTCAACGTCCTCGGCACCCTCAACGTCACCGCCGAAGCCGTCCCCGCCCTGCGCGCCGCCGGAGGCGGAGCGGTCGTCAACTTCGCCTCCATCGACGCCTTCGCGGTCTCCCCGGGCCAGCTGATCTACAGCGCCTCCAAGGCGGCCGTGGTATGCCTGACCCGTTCCCTCGCCCAGGAGCTCGGCGCCGCCGGCATCACCGTCAACGCCGTCGCCCCCGGCTGGGTCGACACCCCCGGCACCCGCGCGGGCGGCCGGATGGAACAGGCGGTGAGCGCCGTCCCGCTGGGCCGGGCCGCGCGGCCCGAGGAGATCGCCGACTGGGTGTGGAAGCTGTGCCACGGCACTTATCTGACCGGGGAGACGCTGGTGGTCAGCGGGGGACTCACGGTCCGGTGAGGGGCGCTCGCGCGGAACCGGCCGCGCGGCCCGGCCTCTCGACCGGCCGCCCGGCCCGCCCGCTCAGGTCCCGGGCCGGAAGGCGAACCCTTTCAGCGAGACGGTGTAGTCCTCCGCCCGGTACTCCACGCAGTACCGTGTCGGATACCACCCCGCCCGCTTCCACGCCTGCGGCTGCCTGAACGGGAGGCAGCCGTTCGCGGCGGCGCCCGTGCGCAGGCCGTCCAGCCAGGACTTCGTGACCATCGCCTCGTAGAACGTGATCTCCCCGTCGTACGCGCCGTAGATCCACGTCCGGGTGAACCGGCCGCCGTTGAACTCGGGGGCCGCCGCGTCCAGGAGGTGGTTGCCCATGGCCGGCTCGACCGCGTCCATGTCCACGTGGCCCGGCGCCAGATAGCGGGACGGCACCGGGCGCTTCGCCCGCTTGTAGTCGTCGCAGTTCGTGAGGACCGGGCACGGTCCTGGGCGGATCGCGTCGCGTTCCGACTTCGGCTGGAGGTAGAAGTGGACGTCGAAATGCGGGACGTTGTAGACGCCCATCGGGATATGGCCATAAGGGTTCCAGTTCACCAGCGACCAGAGGAACGGGGTATTCGCGGCGGCCGGGAAACCGGAGGGCAGATCGAGGACGTGCTCATGGCCGACCGAGCATTCCGTGTGCAGGTCGATCGTTCCGTTCCCGTCCTTGTCGAAGCAGTGCTTCCCGTCGCTCGGCGCCGTCGGGAGGTTCCGCAGCGCGGACGCCGGGAACGTCACGCCCATGACCAGCGGACGGCCGCCCTCACGCTGCGTGTACGTGCGCAGCGTGCCGTCGCCGAGCGGGAGCGGGGGACCGTATTCGGTGCTGACCGCCGGGTCCGGCGCGAAACCGGAAGCGGTGGTGAGGGCCACCGCCAAGGCGGCCATGAGTGAAACGCGCATTCTCCGGACGGCCGGTGCCATGGAATTCCCCTTTCGCGGACTGCTCGGTCCTTTCCGGTATCGGGGGGACGGCGGGCCCGCCTGATCCGCCCGGAGAGTGACGGAATCGGGGCTCACACTTCTCGCGCCGGTCATGAGATACCGGAAACATCGGCATCGGGTGTTCGACGGAAGAGGTACTGATATGCGATCCGTGCTCGGCACCGCCCTCGACTGCGTCGTCGGAGCCCTCGCGAGGACACCCGGGCCCGACGGGATCGTCCTGCACCGCACCCCCGACTCCGGCCGCGCCCAACTCGCCGAAGAAGAGGGCTACTTGTGGTGCGGCTCGGTGCCCTCAGGGGTACGCCTCGAACTGCTCACCGACGCCGCCGCGCTGGAGCTGGAGGCGCGGTTCACCGAGCTGCTGCCGCTCGGCGCGGAGCCCGGCGGGGCCCGCCTCGACCTCGTCGTCGACGGGGAGCTGCGCGAGCCGGTCGTGGTGCGCGGGACGACCCGGGCGTACTTCGACCCCGCGACCATGACGGCGCAGCTCCGTCCCGCCCCGCCCGCGACGGTCCGCCTCGAACTGGGCGCGGCCGGCCCCGAGCGGCGGGTGGAGGTGTGGCTGCCCAACGCGCAGAGCTTCGCGCTGGTCGACGTACGCGTCCCCGACGGCGCCTCGGTGCGGCCCGCGCCCGCGAGCGGGCCGGTGTGGGCGCACTACGGGAGTTCCGTCAGCCAGTGCTCGGAGGCCGGCCGGCCCACCGCGACCTGGCCGGCGCTGGTCGCCCGCGCGGCCGGGCGCTCGCTGGTCAACCTCGCCCTCGGCGGACAGTGCCACCTCGACCCCTTCGCCGCCCGCGCGATCCGGGACCTCCCGGTGGACGTGATCAGCCTGGAGCTGGGCATCAACATCATCAACGGCGACAGCATGCGCGAGCGGACCTTCGTACCCGCCCTGCACGGCTTCCTCGACACCGTCCGCGAGGGGCATCCTTCGACGCCGATCCTCGTCTCCAGCCCGTTCGTCTGCCCGGCCGCCGAGACCCGGCCCGGGCCGACGCTGGTGGGGAGCGACGGGAAGGTCTACACGCCGGACCGGCCGGACGAACTCGCCGTCGGGGCGCTGACGTTGACGCGGATACGGGAGCTGCTGCGGGCCCATGTCGAGCTGCGGCGCAAGGACGGGGACGGGAATCTGCACCTCGTCGACGGGCTGACCCTGTTCGGGCCCGGCGACGTCGGGCACCTGCCCGACGGGCTGCACCCGGACACGGCCGGCTACGCGCTGATCGCGGAGCGGTTCCTGCCGGTCGCGTTCGGGGCGGAGGGGGTGCTGAGGTGAGGGCCGTGGACGGTGTGGACGACCGCCCCGCCGACGGTGTTAAGGTACGCCGCATGCAGCGCACCTCCACCCTCGCCATGATGCGAATGATGCCCCCTCCACCGGAGGCACTTCGCTAGCGAAGCCGTGCGCCCCACAGCGCAAGGACCCTCCGGACACCGGAGGGTCCTTTTTTGTTACCCGGATTCCGGTACCGCCGCCCCGAACTCCCCCTGAAAGCTGCTCACATGATCACGCGCCCCGTCGTCGTCCTCACCGACTGCGTCGACCCCAACGCCCAGGCCCGCCAGGCCGCCCGCACCGCCGCCCTCTTCGGCAGCGTCCCGACCGTCCTGCCGCTCGCCGGACCCGACCCGGAGGGCGCCGCCGCGCTCACCCTCCTCGACGTCCTGCGCGCCACCGACACGACCGGCGGTGACACGCACCCCGTCGTCGTCCTCGTCAACATCGCCCCCAGGGACGGGCATTGGCCCAACGGCGTGCCCTTCTGCTGGTTCCGGTACGGCGACCACCTCGTGATCAGCACGTGGAACCCGCGCGTCCTCGCCCCGCTCGCCCCCGCGCTCGGCGTCACGGAGGTCCATGTCACCGACGTCCGCGAGGTGCTGGAGGCGGCGGCGGGGGACTGGGCGAAGCTCGACCCCGGGCAGATCGAGGAGATCACCCGCACCCAGTTCCGCAGCCTCTGGTACGTCCCGCTGCTCGCCCGCTGGCTCGCGGAGGGGCATCCGGTGCCGGGGCGGGCCGAGCCCGTCACCGCCCCCGGGACGGTTGCGGCCCCCCGGATCGCGGTCGTCGACAACTTCGGCAACTGCAAACTCGACCGGCCCGTGGGGGAGTTGGGCGGCAGCGGGGGGTCGGTCACGGTCCTCGACCGGGCGGCGGGGCGGACCGTCGACGTGCCCGTGTACGAGCGGCTGCCCGAAGTCCCGTACGGCGAGGCCGGGTTGACCACCGGCAGCTCCGGGGTCGGATTCGCGGAGCTGGTGGTGCGGGGCGGGTCGGCGGCGGAGCGGTTCGGGCTGCGGCAGGGGGACGGTCTGGTGTAGGAGGGTGGCACTCCTGGGAAGCGGGCGCCGTCGGGAAGCCGGCCCCGGCAGAGGGAGGCCGACGCTCCTGGGAAGCGGGCTCCCCGGCAAGCCAACTCCCTGAGCGGGCGCCCCGGCAAGCCAACTTCCCGAGCGGGCGCCCCGGCAAGCCAACTTCCCGAGCGGGCGCCCCGGCGAAGCCAACTCCCCGAGCGGGCTTCCCGGCAAGCCAACTCCCCTATGAACAGCCGGAGTTCAGCACTGCGACAACGCCCCGTCCACCGCCACCACCGTCCCGTTCACATACCCCGCGAGCGGATCGGCCAGCCGTGCCACCCACCAGGCGATCTCCTCCGGCGTGCCGACCCGCCCGGCCGGGACACGGCCGGCCATCTGCTCCAGGAACTCCGCGTAGCTCTTCTCGTCCCAGCCGCTGCGCACGGCCATGCCCGTGTCGACGACCCCCGGCGCCACCCCCACCGCCCGGATGCCGCGCGGCGCCAGCTCCACCGCCCAGGTCCTGGTCAGCAGGTCGAGACCGGCCTTGGTCGCGCCGTAGACCGACAGGTTGGGGCAGGCCCGGGTGCCGAGGGTGCCGGCCGTACCGACGTTCACGATCGTGCCGGAACTCGCCGTCAGCGCGTCGAGCGCGCGGCGCGTCAGCAGCAGCGGGGCGCGCAGGTTGGTGGCGATCTGGGCGTCGATGTCCTTCACCGAGAGGGTGTCCAGGGTGCCGCTGACGCCGACGGCGGCGTTGTTCACCAGTACGTCGATCCGGCCGAAGTGCTCCAGCGCCGCCCCGACGACCGCGTCCGGCGCGCCGTCCGCCGTGATGTCCACGGAGAGTGTCCTGATCGCGGGGCTGCCCCCGGCGGCCTCCGCAAGGGTGCCGGGGCTGCGGCCGACGACGAGGACCCGCGCGCCCTCCTCGGCGAACCGGCGCGCGACGGCACGCCCGATACCGGTCCCGCCGCCGGTGACGACGACGGCTCTGTCTGCTGCGGGCTGCGCGTGGTGGTCGCTCATGGCGGCGGACCCTAGCGGCGCCGGCTCAAGGCGGACTCAAGCGCCGCTCAAGTCCCGGGCGGGTTCTCACCCCGGCGAGCGCAAGTCCCCTGGCCCGAGGGCCCGTTGGATCCGGGGACCAGCCTCAGTCGAGCCGGTTCGGATGAGCTGGACGCGACATGCCCGAAACCGGGCCGCGCGACGAGAAGTGGGTGGCAGATGACCGACGGCGAACGCCCTTTGGGCCCGGTGCGGATCACTCCCGAGGACCCCCGGTACCCGGACCTGACCAGAGGAGCCAACCACCGCTTCACCGGCACCCCGCAGCACATCCGCATCGTCGGCTCGGCCGACCAGACCGTAGAAGCGGTGCAGGACGCCGTCGACGCGAACCTGCGCCTGGCGATCCGCAGCGGCGGCCACTGCCTCGACGCGCTCGTCGACGGCCCCGCCACCGAGTTCCTGATCGACATGTCCGAGCTGAACCAGGTGTATCACGACCCCGCCATGGGCGCCTTCGCGGTCGAACCCGGCGCCCGGCTGGGCGACTTGTACCGCACCCTCTACAAAGGCTGGGGCGTCACCGTACCCGGCGGCGCGTTCCCCGGCGTCGCGGCCGGCGGGCACATCGCCGGCGGCGGATACGGCACGCTGACCCGCCGGCACGGCTGCGTCGTCGACTACCTCCACGCCGTCGAGGCGGTCGTGGTGGACGAGGCGGGCCGGGCCCGCCGGGTGGTGGCGAGCCGGGACGACGGCGGTGCGCTCGGCGATCTGTGGTGGGCGCACACCGGGGGCGGCGGCGGTACGTTCGGCGCCGTCACGAAGTACTGGCTGCGCGCCGCCGAACCCGCCGGCACCGCCCCCGCCGACCTCCTGCCGAAACCCCCGGCGGCCGTGCTGGACAGCCTGGTGATCTGGCCCTGGGCCGAGCTGACCCCCGAACGCTTCCGCAGGCTCCTGCGCAACCACGCCGGCTGGCACGAGCGCAACAGCGCCCCCGACTCCCCGTACACCGCCCTCTACAGCGTCCTCAACGTCATGAACCGGGCCCTCGGCAGCGTGCTGATGAGCACGACCATCGACGCTGGACTCCCCGGCGCCGAGGGGCTGTTGCGGGCGTACGTGGACGCGCTCGACGAAGGGGTCGGACTGAAACCCGAGCTGTCCGTACGCACCAGGCCCTGGCTGGAGTCGATGCTCAACTCCCCGCTCCCCGACACCGGTTCGCGCTGGAAGGGCAAGGCCGCCTATCTGCGCGCGGGCTACACCGACCGCCAACTGGACGCCCTGTACGCGGGGTTGAGCAGCGCCGAGTACGCGTACCCGGCCGCCGGCGTGCAGTTCATGTCGTACGGGGGCGCCGTCCGCACCGTCGCGCCCGGCGCCACCGCGACGGCCCAGCGGGACGCCGTCCTCAAGGCGTTGTACGTGACGACATGGCGGGACCCGGCCGAGGACGACCTGCATCTGGAGCGGATCCGGCGGCTGTACGCGGACGTCTACGCGGACAGCGGGGGAGTGCCCGCGCTGGACGGGTCGTACATCAACTACCCCGACACCGACCTCGCGGACCCGCGCTGGAACACCTCGGGGGTGCCCTGGTGCCGGCTCTACCACCAGGGCAACTACCCCCGGCTGGCGCGCGCGAAGGCGCACTGGGATCCCAAGGGGGTCTTCCGGCACGCGCTGTCGGTGGAGCCGGCCTAGCGCCGCTGAGGCGCCCGGGTCGGTGATCCGGGCGCCTCAGCCGTGTCCGTACGAGGTCAGCTCGCGCCGTTCAGGAAGTCGACCAGGGCCGGCAGGCTGTCCGTGGCGGCGGCGAGGCCGAGGTGGTTGTGGTAGTCGCGGGACTCCACGATCCGGCCGTCGCGCACCCGCATCACGACGATGTTCGCGAGCCGGGTCGCCCGGCCGGAGGAGATCTCGATCATGTCGAACTCCCACTCCACGACGATGACTTCGGGGTCGGCCGTCTCGTGCACGAAGACCTTGTGGGCCTTGACCTGGAAGGCCTGCGAGCCCTGGTAGCCGAAGTGGTTGCGCAGCTCCTCGCGGCCCTCCCAGCGGGTCGGGGGGAAGACACCGAAGACGTGCTCGAGGACGGCGTCGTCGGCGTAGTAGTCGGAGAGCCCGACCCGCGCCCCCTTCTGCCGCTCCTCCAGCAGCTCCAGGACCACTTCGCGCGGGCTCGGCACGGCCGGCCGCAGCGCGGTCGCGTTCTCCGCCGCCCACTGGGCGAACGTCCGCGCCGGCAGACCCGTCACGTCCCGCACCGCCGAGGTGAGCGGGGCGGGACCGGACACCGACTCGGACAGGCCGCGCAGAATGCCGTCGACCGCCTTGCCGAAGTGCTCGCGCATCGTGTCGGTGGCCTGCTCCTGCATACCCCGCGCGAGATAGTCCGCCCGCGCCGCCTCCGGCGAGATCTCCTCGAACCGGAACGGCTGCCCGGCGGCCTCCCCGAGGACGCGCACCTTGTCGTACTGGGTGAGCGACTCGGGGCCGGTCAGCACGTACACCTTGCCGACGTGATCGTCCGTCAGCAGCGCCCGTACGGCCACCGCCGCGATGTCCCGCTCATGGATCGGCGCCGTCGCCGCCTTGCCGTACGCGCCCCGGACTGCGCCGGTCGCGCGCAGCTGCTCGCCCCAGGTCCACAGGGCGTTGCTCGCGAACTCGCCGGGCCGCAGGATCGTCCACTCCAGGCCCGACTCCTTGACCAGGTCCTCGCTCGCCTTGTGCCAGCCCGCGAGCATACTGGGCTGCTCGGCGGCCTCGTCGCGCACGGACGACGACGACAGCATCACCACCCGGCGCACCCCCTGCTTGCGGGCGACCGCCAGGAACTCCGCCGTCGTCTCACCCACCGCCGACATGTTCAGGAACACCGTGTCCACGCCGGTCAGCGCGGCCGTCACCTGCTCGGGCCGCAGCAGGTCGGCGCCCAGCACCTCGGCGCCGGCCGGGAGTCGCAGCGCCCCCGGGTCGCGGGTCAGGGCCCGCAGCGAGGCTCCTGCGGCGAGCAGCTGTTCCACGAGCGGGCGGCCGACGTTTCCGGTCGCACCGGTCACCAGGATCATGATCGTCTCCTCGGGTCGCACAACGGGTCGGCCCAAGCTAGGGGCCGCCGCTCGGCCCGGACTCGACGGCGGCTGATCCGCCCTGGTCACAGCGGGTGCGCCCGGTCTCTTTCAGCCGTGCTCCAACGGCGTTCGAGCAGCCGCCGCGAGATTGATCCCGCTCATGGGGTCCCGCCCGCCGCACCGCAACCCCCACCCGCCAGGAGGCCCGGCATGACCACCGCCCAGATTCCCACCCACGACCAGGACATGTTCCTGGACGAGCAGCTGCTCGACCCCTACCCCGTCTACGCCCGGCTGCGCGCCGCGGGCCCCGCCGTCCGCCTCACCTCCCACAACGGGGCCTGGGCCGTGGCCGGTTACCAGCACGTCCGGCAGATCCTGCGCGACCACAAGTCGTTCACCTCCGCGCCCAACGCGGGCGTCGAGCCCTACCGGGAGGACATGTCGCAGACCGGCGCCTCCGGGGCCGACGGGCCCGAGCACGAGCGGATGCGCGACCTCGCGGCCGAACAGCTGTCCCCGCGCGCGCTGCGCGGCGTACGGGAGCGGATCGCGGCGCGCGCGGACGCGTACGTCGACGCGCTGCTCGGCAAGGGCAGCGTGGACCTCGTCGCCGACCTCGCCAAGCCCTTCCCGCTGGAGGTCGCCGGGGATCTCATCGGCCTGCCCCGGGAAGGCCGCGAGGAACTGCTCGCGATGACCACCGCGTCGTTCAACACCTTCGGACCCGCCAACGAGCGCACCAAACAAGGGATTCCGCTGCTCGCCGGGGCGTTCGAGAACCTGGGCGAACTGCTCCAGCGGGAGAACATCCTCCCCGACAGCTGGGGCGCCGCCTACTACGCGGCCCTGGACGCCGGGCGGATGGAGCTGGCGGAGGTCATGACGACGCTCGCCAGCTTCGTCTTCGGCAGCTTCGAGACCACCATCAACACCACCACCAGCGCCCTGTGGTTCCTGACCGCCCACCCCGAGATCTGGGCCGCCCTGCGCGAGGACCACACCCTCGCCGGACCCGTCGTCGAGGAGACGCTGCGCCTGGAGCCCGTCAACTGGTTCACGGGCCGCACGGTCACCCGCGACCTCGACTTCCACGGGGTGCCGTTCGCCGAGGGCGACCGGGTCCTCGTCCTGATCGCCTCCGCCAACCGCGACGAACGCCACTACCCGTACCCCGACGCCTTCGACCCCTACCGGCACCGCGCCAACGACCACCTGACCTTCAGCCACGGCATCCACGTCTGCCCCGGCGCCCGGTTCGCCCGCATCGAGATGACGGCGCTGCTGATCTCGCTCGCCCAGCGCGTCGAGCGGCTCGAACCGGCGGGGGAGCCGGTGCGCCTCCTGCACAACATGCTGCGCGGCTTCACCAGCCTCCCGACGGCCCTCGTACCCGCCCGGTAACCCCACCCCCACGAAAGAGGCACCATGCGCGTCGGCATGACCCTTCCCGCTATGTCCCCGTTCGCCGGCACCGAACAGCTCCTCGCCCTCTACGAACAGAGCGGCTTCGACTCCTACTGGGCCCCCGACCACCTCCTGGGCGTCTTCCACCCCAAGCTCTGGCCCGACATCGCGCTGTCCGCCCTGGGCGACGACCCGGACGCCTTCTACGACCCCTTCTGCTACGGCGCCCGCCTGTCGACGCTGACCGATCTGCCCTACGGCGTCTCCGTGACCGACGCGACCCGGCGCGGCGCCGCCGACCTCGCCCGCACCGCGCTCACCCTCAACGAACTGCTCCCCGGCGGCTTCATCCTCGGCATCGGCTCCGGCGAGGCGGAGAGCCTGCTGCCGTTCGGCTACCCCTTCGACAAGCCGGTGTCCGTCCTGGAGCACGTCCTCGGCGAACTGCGCCACCTCCTCGACACCGGCCGCATGCCCTCGGGCCCCGGCCGCACCGGCCTGCCGCTGACCCTGGAGGGCAAGGGCGGCCCGGCGGTCTGGGTCGCCGGACACGGCCCGCGCATGCTGCGGCTCACCGGGCGGTACGGGGACGGCTGGATCCCGGCGTGGTGGATGTCGCCGCAGGAGTACGGGGAGAAGCTGGCCGTCGTCGCGGGGCACGCCGAGGCCGCGGGCCGGCCCACTCCGGTCGCCTCGATGCTGCGGTTCACCCTCTTCGCCGAGAGCGTCGACCGGGCCGCCGAGATGTTCGAGGCGGCGCCGCTCGCGAAGCTGTTCGGGCTGTTCGCGACGGGGGCCATGTGGGAGGCGCAGGGCCTGACGCATCCGCTCAGCGGCACGTCCAAGGGGTTCGTGGACGTCGTCGTCCACGACCTCGACGCCGACGACCTGCGCGACCTCGCCCCGACCATCCCGTTCGAGATGGTCCAGAAGGTGCTGTGCGTCGGCAACGCCGAGGAACTGGCCCGGCAGTTCGAGGACTACGCCAAGGCCGGCATGGAACACATGGTGCTCGCCAACATCACCGGACTGCTGGGCGGGATGGACGAGATCATGGCCCGGGGGCGTGAACTGCCCACGCTGAAGGCCGTGTTGTCCGAGCTGTAGGCGGTGCCCGGCGGGAAAGGGCGCCCCGGCCGCGGTCGGGGCGCCCTTCCGCGTCAGCCCGTCACGTGCTCGATCACCGACGCCGCGTCCTTGTCGCCGTACCCGGCCTTCGCCGCCTCCTCGAACAGGGAGCGGGCCGCCTCCAGGACCCGGTAGGTGTCCGGGCGGGCCGTGGACAGGGCCAGGCGGAGGTCCTTCTCCATCAGGCGGGTGCGGAAGAAGGGCGGGTCGTAGCGGCGGGCGCGCATCAGGTCGGCGCGGAAGCGCAGCACCGGGGAGCTGAAGCCGCTCTGGGAGATCGCCGTGAGCAGCAGGTCGCGGTCAAGTCCCGCGTCCGCGCCCACCGACACCGCCTCCGCCAGGGCCGCCACCTGCGCGGCCAGGACCAGGTTGAAGGCGAGCTTCGCCGTCGTGGCGGCGCCCGGACCGCCCCAGTGCACCCGGGAGGAGCCCAGCGCGGCCAGCACGTCCGCGACCCGCTCGGCGTCCGCCGGGTCCCCGGCCGTGAACACCCGCAGATCGCCCGCCCTCGCCTGGAGCGGATTGCCGATGACGGCCGTCTCCACCCGGCGGACCCCGGCGGCGGCGCACCGCCCGTCCAGCTCCCGCGCGAAGTCCCGCCCCACCGCCGAGGTGTCCAGCAGCGTCGCCCCGCCCCGCATCGCCGCGAGCACCCCTTGCCGCCCGAGCACATCCTCGACGGCGTCCTCGTCACTGAGGCTGATCAGTACGACGTCCCGGCCCGCCGCCGTCTCGGCGGCCGTCGCGCCCTGGGCCGCGCCCGCCGCGACGACCTCGTCCGCCCGGCCCGGGGTCCGGTTGAACACCGTTGTGGGGAAGCCCGATTCGACCAGCCGGTGCGCCATGCCCCGGCCCATCGCGCCCAGTCCGATCACCCCGACACTGCCTCGCTCCGCCATCTCCGGCCGCCTTCCGTCGTCCGCGCGACGCCCGCGCGGTAGGTGCACCAATCTCGCGGGCGGCTCTCGATGGGAGTTGGGGTGTGGCTGAAGGGGGTGGCTTCAGGGCTGGGTGCGCTGGAGCTTGGGCGCGGCTCGGGCGCCGGGTGCGCCGGGCCAGGGCGCGGCTTGGGGCGCGGGTGCGTGCCGCCGCGCCAGTCGTCGTCGAGTGCCGCCCCAGCGGATCCGCCTAGCGTGTGCCGCTCCCGACAAGGAGGCCCCCATGACCACCGAACAGACCACGCCGCAGCCTTGGCGAGTGATCGACATCGTCGGCGGCTACCGACGTGCCCTGGCCGTGCTCGGCGCCTGGCGCGCCGACGTCTTCACCGAACTCGACAAGGGCCCGCGCACCGACCGCCAGCTCGCCGGCAAGCTCGGCCTGCACCCGGAGGCGCTGCGCGACCTGCTGCACGCCCTCGCCGGTCTTGAGCTGGTGACGCGCGCCAACGACGGCACCTTCTCCCTCACCGCGCACGCCGCCTGCCTCGTCCCGGGCCGCCCGGGCTACATCGGCGGCTTCCTGGACAACCAGGAGACCGAGGTCCACCCCGCGTGGAGCGGCCTCGCCAACACCCTGCGCACCGGCGAGTCGACGCCCCGCGCGGAGGACGACCGGCCCTACGACCTGTACGAGTCCGAGGCGAAGCGGGACGGGTTCGTCGACGCGATGGACTTCATCGTCGCCCCCCTCGCCCGGCAGATCGCCGACCGCGACTGGAGCGGCTATAAGTCGGTCCTGGACGTCGGCGGCGCGCGCGGCAGCCTCGCGACGACCATCGCCGAGGCCCACCCCCACCTGCGGGCCGCCGTCTTCGACCTGCCCGCGCTGGAACCGGCGTTCACCCGCTTCACGGCGGGCCGCGTCAGCGCGGGCCGGCTCACCTTCCACCCCGGCGACTTCTTCAAGGACCCGCTGCCCAAGGCCGACGTCGTCATCCTCGGCCACGTCCTGCACAACTGGCCCCAGGACGCCCGCCGTTCACTGATCCGCTCGGCCGCCGAAGCCGTCAACCCCGGCGGCGCGCTCCTCATCTACGACGCCATGCTCGACGAGGACACCCCGCGCCTCGTCAACTCCCTCCTCAGCCTCGACATGCGCATGTGGTCCGGCGGCTCCCAGTACCTCGCAGCCGACTGCGCCTCCTGGCTCGCGGAGGCGGGCTTCAGCAATGTGGAACGGCACGCGCACGGGGCGTCGAGCAGCTTGGTCATCGGGCACAAGGTGTGACGGACTCCCTTATGCAGCAAGGGAGTTGAGGGGACTCCTGGGGACGACGAGGCCCCGCCGCCCGGGAGAGGGCGGCGGGGCCTCGTCCAGTAAGAGGGCCAAGAGCAGGGTCAGTTCACGAACGCCCCCCGATTGCGCCCCGCCCACTCCGAGAACGCCGAAGCCCCCCGCCCCAGCACCTTCTCCGTCTCCCCCGAGATCTCGATCTGATCGGCCGTCAACTCGGCCTGCTGCTTCAGCAGTACGTCCAGCACCTCCCCCGGCACATACTCCTGGAGCCCCCGCCGCCACTCCTCCGCAGGAATCCGCTCCCAGCGCGCCGGCACCCCCGTCACCGCCCCGATGACCCCCAACTGCTCGGCCTGCGTAAGGATCTGAGGCCCCGTCAGCACCCGCAAACTCTGCTCGGGCCGCTCCGCCAGCAGCTCCACGGCCGCCACCTCCCCCACATCCCGCTCGTCCACCGGCGCCGTCACCGCCTCCGGATACGCCAGCCGCACCGCCCGCCCCGCCCGCAACGCCCCCGCCCACCACAGGGCGTTGCGCGCCAGCCAGCGCGGACGCAGCACGACCGCCTCCAGACCGCTCGCCCGTACGGCGTCCTCCGCGCGCGCGTGCCGGGCGGCGAGCGCGTCGGGCTGGACGGCGACGCCGTCGTGGACCCCGCCGGAGGAGATCAGCACCACCCGCCGCACCCCCTGCCGGCGCGCCTCGGCGAGCACGGCGGCGACGTCCTCGTCCGCGACGACCACCAGCAGCAGCGCGCCCACCCCGCGCAGCGCGGGCGCGATACTCCCCGGCCGGGCCAGATCGCCGACGGCCACCGACCGCACCCCGTCGGGCAGCCCCTCCCGCCCCGCCTGCCGCGTCAACGCCCTTACCCGCGCGCCCCGTTGAACCAGCGCCTCCAGCGCGGCCCGGCCGACCGCGCCGCGCGCTCCTGTCACCAGAATCTCGTCTGCCATACCCGCCAGCGTCACCGCCGCCGCTGGAGCGGGGCTCGACCGGCGAGCCAGCGCCGACTGCTCCAACGCCGCTGGACAACCGCCCCAGCGCCGCCCCGCACGCTGACCGGACCCAGGGCCCTTCTGACGGATCTCCGCGGCGTCGCGGCGCCCGGCACGCCCGCTCGCCGAACGCCGCTCCTTCTCCCACGGAGATCCATCAGAAGGGCCCCAGCCGCCGCCACGTCAGGAGGACCACCCATATGACCCGAACACTGATCATCGGAGGCGGTGTCGCCGGCGCCGTCACCGCTCTGGCGCTCGCCAAAGCGGGGTACGAACCCGAGCTGTACGAGGCGTACGAGACCTCGCCCGAGCACCGGGGCAGCTATCTCACCGTCGCGGTCAACGGGCTCAGCGCCCTGTACGCGGTCGACGCCGTCGACGTCGTCAACGGGATCGGGTTCGCGGCGCCGTCCATCGCCTTCTACCTCGGTGACGGACGCAAGCTGAACGAGGTGAAGGTCGGCGGCTCGCTCCCCGACGGGACGGCCACCCGGAGCGTGCGGCGCGGTGAACTGCACGCCCGGCTGCTCGACGAGGTCCGCCGCCGGGGCATCCCCGTGCACACCGGCAAGCGGCTGAAGGCCCTGGACGAGAAGCCGGACGGCGTGACCGCGTACTTCGCGGACGGCACGTCGGCCGGCGGCGACCTGCTGATCGGCGCCGACGGCGTCCACTCCACCGTACGGCGGCTGATCCTGCCGGAGCTCGCGGTCGCGCCCTACACGGGGCTCATCAACGTCGGCGGGTTCAGCCCGGCCGCCGGGCTCGGGCTCGCGCCCGGGGAGCACCGGATGGTGTTCGGCCGCCGCGCCTTCTTCGGCTGCGCCGTCGACCCGGCGGGCGACGTGTGGTGGTTCGCCAACCTCGGCCGCAAGGAGGCCGTGACGCGCGAGGAGGTCGAGCGCGTCGACGACGCCCGCTGGAAGGCCCGGCTGGCGAGCGTCTTCGCCCGCGACAAGGGCCCGGCCCGCGCGATCGTCGCGGCGAGCGGCCCGGTCACCGTCTCCAACTCGTACGAGGTCCCCGACCTCCCCGTCTGGCACACCTCCCGCATCGTGCTGGCCGGTGACGCCGCGCACGCCGCCTCCCCGGCCGCCGGGCAGGGCGCGTCGATGGCGATGGAGGACGGCGTCGTGCTCGCCCAGTGCCTGCGCGACCTGCCCACCCCCGAGGCCGCCTTCCGGACCTTCCAGCGGCTGCGGCAGCCGCGCGCCCGCAAGGTCACCGCGCAGGGCGCGCGCGCCAGCAAGTTCAAGGCCGTCGGCCCGCTCCAGCGGCGCGTCCGCGACCGCAAGCTGCCGGCCCTGCTCGCCGGGCACGCCTCCGGCGGCGAGCACTCGCTGGCCTGGATCTACGAGCACCGCGTCAGCTGGGACACCCGCGCCGGCGCGCAGGAGAAGGGGACACGCGCGTGAACCGCCGCACCGAGGGCTGGCCCGACCCCGCCCGCGCCGGGGCCGGCGTCGCCGTCGTCACCATCCGGCACATCGGACGCCCCGATCTGCAACGGGAGTCGGCCGCCTTCGCCGCCGCCGAGCGGCAGAAGGAGGTGTGGCCGCGCGGGCTGCTGAGCTGGGCGCTGTTCGCCGGCACCGACGGGCGCGCGCTGCTCGCCTACGAGCAGTGGAGCGACGACACCGCCCTGGACACCGCGCTCGCCGGCCCCGTGCCGTACGTGCCCGGCATCCCCGGCACCCAGCCGGCGGCGCCCCTGCGCTACCGGGTCGCGCGCTCCTACCCCGGCGGGGCGCCCGGCGAGATGCCGGGCTGCCTCGTCACCCCGGTCTTCGACACCGACGGCCCCGAACGCCAACAGCACTTCCTGGACACGCTGTTCACGATGGCGGGGGACGACGACACGCGGGACGTCGGGCAGATGCCGGGCGCGCTGTCGGCGTACTTCCACGTCAGCGCGGACGGCACCCGCGTCCTCGGCTACGCGGAGTGGACCGACGAGGAGGCGCACCTCGCGGCGGTCGGCGCCGAGGACACGGCCGCCTCCCGGCAGCGCCTCACCGAGGAGATCCCCGGAGTGCGGCCGAGCGGATACCACCGCTGGCACCTGCACACCGCGCTCGGCAACAAGCCCACCGGCGAAGGGAGTTCGCAGTGATACTCGTGACGGGCGCCACCGGCAACGTCGGCCGGGGCGTCGTGGAACTGCTGCTGGAACGAGACGTCAAGGTCCGGGCGCTGACCCGCGACCCCGCAGGCGCCCGCGTCCCGGCCGGCGCCGAGACCGTCACCGGCGACCTCATGACCGACCCGGCGGGCCTGGAGGACGCCCTGCACGGCGTCGACGGGATCTTCCTCAACGCGGCGGCCTTCCTCCACGGCCCCGACGGCGGCGCCCAGACCGCCGCGTTCCTCCAACTCGCCCGGAAACAGGGCGTGTCCAAGGTCGTCCTGCTGACCTCCGGCACCACCCAGGGCGGTGTTCCCGCCGAGCAGCAGTCCAATGTCATCGGCCGGATGCACCGCGTCGTCGAAGAGGCCGTCGAGAACTCCGACCTGGGCTGGACCCTGCTGCGGCCCGGCGAGTTCATGGCCAACTCCCTCGACTGGGCCCCGCAGATCCGCGCCACCGACGTCGTCCGCGCCCCCTACGCCGACGCCCAGTGGGCGCCGGTCCACGAGCGGGACATCTCCGACGTCGCCGTCCAAGTCCTCACCAGCGACGGGCACTTCGGGCGGACCTATCAGCTGACCGGGCCCGAGTCGATCACCTATCACGAGCGGGCGCGGCTCATCGGCGTGGCCGTGGGGCGGGAGGTGCGGCTGGAGGAGATCACGCCGGACCGGGCGCGCTCGGCGATGGTCATCGGGGGGATGCCGGCCGCCGTCGCGGACACGCTGCTCGCGCTGACCGCGACCGGGGTCGAGCGCGCCGAAGAAATCTCGCCCGCCGTACGGGAGTTGACCGGCAAGCCCGGCCGGAGCTTCGCGCAGTGGGCGCTGGAGAACAAGGCGGCGTTCGCGAGCAGGCCCCTGCCTTCCTGACGCACCAACCGACCGTTGTCCGAAAGGAGTTCCGCGATGGCGGAGACAGAACTGACCGAGCGTGACGTGCAACAGCTGCTGATCGCCGTGGGAGTTGACCCCCTGGCCGCCGAGGGCGGTCTCGACAGCTCCTTCGAGGAGCTGGGCATGGACTCGCTGGCCCGCCTGGAGATCGCGGGCCGGCTGCTCGACCGCTACGGCATCACGGTCGAGGACGAACTGACCCCGCAGGAGACGCCCGCCGGGATCCGGCAGCTCGTCAATCTGCGGCTCACCGGCGAACTGGCCTAGGAGGCGGACATGATCGGGCACACCGACAACCAGACCGACATCGACGCGCCCATCGGGTTCGTGTGGGACCTCACCAACGACGTCCGCGACTGGCCGCGCCTCTTCACCGAGTACGCCGCCGTGGAGGTCCTGGAGGAGACCGCCGCGTCGGTCGTCTTCCGGCTCACCATGCACCCCGACGAGGAGGGCCGCACCTGGTCCTGGATCTCGGAGCGGGTCTGGGACAAGGACACCTGGACCGTACGGGCCCGCCGGGTGGAGACCGGCCCCTTCGAGTTCATGAACCTCACCTGGACCTACGAGGAGATCGGCCCCGACCGCACCCGGCTGCGGTGGGTGCAGGACTTCCGGATGAAGCCGGACGCGCCGGTCGACACCGCCGCGATGACCGACCGCATCAACACCAACTCGCCCGTCCAGCTGGCCGCCGTCAAGGCCGGAGTCGAGCGGCGCAGGCTGCTCCCGGTCGGCTTCCACGACGTGCCGTCCAACACCCGGCGCGGCGGCGACCTGCGCACCCTCGTCTCGCCCGGCACGGTCGGCTCGTCCGCCGGGTTCTGCGGCGCCGTCCGCATCGCGCCCGGCGAGAAGGTCACCGAGCACTACCACCCCTACTCCGAGGAGTTCCTGTTCGTCACCGGCGGTGAGCTGCGGGTCGATCTCGACGGGGAGCCGGTGAAGGTGGGCGGCGAGCAGGGGCTGCTCATCCCGCGCAACGTGCGCCACCGGCTGGTCAACGTGGGGGAGACGGACGTCCTCGCCGTGTTCCACCTGAGCCCGCTCGCGCCCCGGCCCGAACTCGGGCACGTGGACACGGAGACGGCCGAGCCCGAACCGGCCGCCTCATGAGCGGCGTGAGGCGCGGCGGCGAAGAGAGGCAGACCGTCAATGAAGAGCGGCGGGCCGTCGTCACCGGCATCGGCGTCGTCGCCCCCGGCGGCGAGACCCGCGAGCGGTTCTGGGCCCGGATCACCGACGGCAAGCCCGCGATCCGCCGGATCAGCAAGTTCGACCCCGCCGCGTTCCGCTCCCGCATCGCCGCCGAGGTCGACGTCGACCCGGCGGGCCGCGGCCTGACCCCCCAAGAGCTGCGCCGCACCGACCGGTTCGTGCAGATGGCGATGATCGCCGCCGACGAGGCCGTCGCCGACGCCGGGCTCGACCTCCACGACGGCGACCGGACCGGCGTCACCCTCGGCTCCGCCGTCGGCGCGACCACCCGCCTCGAGGACGAGTACGTCGTCGCCAGCAACCACGGCCGGGACTGGGTCGTCGACCACCGGCACACCGGCCCCTTCCTCTACCAGTCCCTGGTCCCGGCGAGCGGCGCCGCCGAACTCGCCGCCCGCTACGGCGCCCACGGCCCCGCCGCCGTCGTCTCCACGGGCTGCACCTCCGGCATCGACGCCATCGGGCACGCCCTCGGACTCGTCCAGGACGACGAGGCGGACGTCGTCATCGCCGGCGCCTCCGACGCGCCGATCTCCCCGATCACGGTCGCCTGCTTCGACGCGATCCGCGCGACCACCCCGCACAACGACGACCCGGAGGCCGCCTCGCGCCCCTTCGACGACGGCCGCCAGGGCTTCGTCCTCGGCGAGGGCTCCGCGTTCCTCGTCGTGGAGGAGCTGGAGCACGCCCGCGCCCGGGGCGCCCGGATCTACTGCGAGATCACCGGCTACGCGGCCCGCGCCAACGGCTTCCACATGACGGGCCTGCGCCCCGACGGCGCCGAACTCGCCGCGGCGATCGGCGACGCCATGGGCCAAGCCCGGCTGAACACCGAGGACTTGGGATACATCTCGGCGCACGGCTCGGGCACCCGGCAGAACGACCGGCACGAGACGGCCGCCTACAAGCGGGCGCTCGGCGAGCCGGTGCGGCGGGTGCCGATCAGCTCGATCAAGTCGGTCGTCGGGCACTCGCTGGGCGCGATCGGCGCCATCGAGATGGCCGCGTGCGCGCTGACCCTCCAGCGCGGGGTGATCCCGCCGACCGCGAACCTCACCGAGCCCGACCCCGAGTGCGACCTCGACTACACCCCGCTGACGGCCCGCGAGGCGACGGTCCGGCACGCGCTGTCGGTGGGCAGCGGATTCGGGGGGTTCCAGTCGGCGATGGTGTTCAGCCGGGGCGGGGGGCTCGGATGACTGCGGCCCAGCTGAAAGGGGGCGCCCGGCCGCGAGAGGCCGCCGTGATCACCGGCATCGGCGTCGTCGCCCCCACCGGCACCGGCGTCGCCGAGCACTGGGACAACACCCTGGCCGGCCGCTCCGGCATCGCCCCGATCACCTCCTTCGACGCGAGCGGCCTGCCCGTCTCGGTGGCCGGACAGGTCACCAGCTTCGACCAGACGGCGTGGGCGGACCACCGCCTCCTCGTCCAGACCGACCGCTGGACCTGGCTCGCCTTCGCCGCCGCCCGACTCGCCCTGGACGACGCCGAGTTGGACCCGTCGGACGAGAACCCCATGGAGCTGTCCGTGGTCACCGCGGGCGGCTCCGGCGGCAACGCCTTCGGCCAGCGCGAGATCCAGGCCCTGTGGCAGGACGGCCCCCGCGCGGTCAGCGCCTACCAGTCGATCGGCTGGTTCTACGCCGCGAGCAGCGGCCAGCTGTCCATCCGCCACCAGCTGAAGGGCGCCTGCGGAGTCCTCGTCGCGGACGGCGCCGGCGGCATCGACGCCGTACGGCAGGCCCGGCGGCTGCTCGCCCGGGGCAGCGTCGGCGTCCTCACCGGCGGTACGGAGGCGCCGCTGTCGCCGTACGCGCTGGTGTGCCAGAGCGGGCTGCCGGGGCTCAGCCGGGAGAGCGACCCGGACACCGCCTACCGGCCCTTCGCCGCCGACGCCGGCGGGTATGTGCCGGGGGAGGGCGGGGCGATGCTCGTCCTCGAACCGCAGGAGCGGGCGCGCGAGCGCGGGGCGAGGGTGTACGCCGAGGTGGCCGGCACCGCGGCCACCCACGACGCCTGGCACCCCGAGGACCCACCACCCGACGCGCGCCAACTGGAGCGCGCCGTACGGGAGTCCATCGCGCGGGCCGGCTGCACCCCGGACGACATCGACGTCGTCTTCGCGGACGGCGCCGGCACCGCGCAGGCCGACCGGCTCGAACTCGACGCGCTGCGGGCGGTGTTCGGCGGACGCCGGGTGCCGGTGACCGTGCCCAAGACCATGACCGGGCGGCTCTGCTCGGGCGGCGCCGCGCTCGACCTGGCGTGGGCGGCGCTCGCCGTCGAGAAGGGGGTGCTGCCGCCGACGGTCAACGTGCCCGCTCCTCCCGGCATCGACCTGGTGACCGAGGCCCGCGAGGCCGACGTACGGCACGCGCTCGTCGTCGCGCGCGGGGTCGGCGGCTTCAACTCGGCCGCTGTGCTGCGCCGTTCGGAGCCGGGGAGGTGACCGTGTCCGACCCGCTCGTCCTGGCGGCCGTCCTGCTGTGCAACGGTCTGGCCGCCGGGGTGCTCACCGCCAGCGAACTGGGCCAGTTCCCGCTGATGGCGCGGCTCCCGGCGGACCAGTACATCCGCACCCACGCCTTCTTCTCCACCCGCTACGACCCCTTCATGCCGACCTGCCTGATCCTGACGGTACTTGGCGACCTCACCCTTGCCGTCACCGCCAACACCCCGCTCGCCCAAGGGCTTTCGGGCACGGCGGCGGTCCTCGCGGCCGGCGCGGTCCTCATCGCGGTCACCCGCAACGTCCCCCTCAACGCCTGGGTCCGCTCCCTCGACCCGCAGGCCCCGCCGCGCGACTGGCGGCAGCGGCGGGCCGCGTGGGGCCGGTGGAACCTGCGGCGCTGCGTGCTCGTCGCGACGGCGCTGGTCGCCAACTGCGTGACGGTCGCGATCAGTTGAGCGGCCCTTTGAATACCCCCTTCGTATAGACACCCTTCCCAGACACCCCCTCCCGGAGATGACATGGATCTCGACCTGACCGGCCGCAAAGCCCTGGTGACCGGCGGCAGCCGGGGCGTGGGCCGCGGCATCGTCCTCGCCCTCGCCCGCGCCGGCGCCGACGTGACCACCTGCTACCGCCAGCCCTCAGCCGCCGTGGACTCCCTGACCGCCGAGCTGAAGGAGACCCCCGGCGACCACCAGGTGATCCAGGCCGACTTGGCCGACCCGGCCCGCGCCCGCGACCTCGTCCGCGCGACCGGCGAGCGGTACGGCCGGATCGACCTGCTCGTCCACAACGCGGGCACCGTCAGCCACATCCCGTTCGGCGAACTCCCCGCCGACGAATGGCGCCGCGTCCTCGACACCAACCTGACGGCCGCGTACGTCCTCGCGCAGGAGGCCCTGACGCTGAGCCTGCTCGGCGAGGGCGCGTCGGTGGCGTTCATCGGCTCCAAGTCGGCGGACGTCGGCATCCCCCTGCGCGCCCACTACACGGCGTCCAAGTCGGCCCTGCAAGGCCTCTCCCGCTCCCTGGCCAAGGAGTACGGCGCCCAGGGCATCCGCTTCAACGTGATCGCGCTCGGCGTGATCGAGACCGAGGAACTGGCCAGCCGCCCGGCGGAGCAGCGCGAGGCGCTCGTCCAGCGGTACAAGGCGAAGACCGCGCTGGGCCGCCTCGGCACCCCCGAAGAGGTCTCCGGCGCCGTGCTGTTCCTCGCCAGTGACCTGTCCCGGTACGTCACCGGCTCCACCCTCTACGTCGACGGAGGCATCTCGTGACCACCGCCCAGCCGTTCCGCATCATGCTGCGCATGAACGTCAAGCCCGGCATGGAGGCGGACTTCGAGAAGACGTGGTCGGCCGTCGGCGACTCCGTGACCTCCCACCCGGCCAACCTCGGCCAGTGGCTGTGCCGGGGCGAGGAGGAGCCCGGCGTGTACTACATCATCAGCGACTGGGTCGACGAGCCGCAGTTCCGCGCCTTCGAGACCAGCGACCGGCATCTTCAACACCGCCAGAAACTGCACCCGTTCCGCTCCGGCGGCTCGATGGTGACGATGAAGGTGGTCGCCGCGCTGCCGGGCGGGGAGCGGTCGTTGTCCGGCGGGGGCGGATCGCTGTCCGGCGGGGCCCGGTGACCGAGGTCCGGGTGCTCGTCCATCACCACGCCGAGCACCCCGAGGCGATCCGCCGGGCCTACCACGAGGTCAGCGAGTCCCTGGCCGGCGTCCCCGGCATGCTCGGCAACGAACTCCTGGAGTCCGTCGCGGGCCGACCCGGCTTCGTCGTGCTCAGCCGCTGGCGCGACCTGTCGTCGTTCCAGGAGTGGGAGCGCAGCGAAGGCCACCGGCCCAGCACGGCGGCGCTACGGCCGTTCCGGGACCGGGAGTTGGCGGTCCCGTTCGCGGTGTACGAGGTGAACGCGGCGTACTGAGAACGACTGCGGCCCCGGCCTCCTTCGAAAGGAGGCCGGGGCCAACTCATGCCCAGGCGAGGCGACTTCAGCGCGGCAGCGTCAGCCCCCCGTCCACCGGCAGCACCGCCCCGGTCACGAACTCGGCGTGCACCAGATACTCCACGGCCCGCGCGACGTCGTCGGGCCGCCCCACCCGCCCCGCCGGAGTGGCCGCCGCGACGGCCGCGAACTGGGCGGCGCGCTGCTCCTCGTCGAGCCCCGCCCACCAGGACGTGTCGATGACCCCGGGCGAGACCGCGTTGACCCGTACCGGCGCGAGTTCGACGGCGAGGGGGCGGACGGCGGCCTCCAGACCGCCGTTGACGGCGGCCAGGGCGGCGGTCCCGGGGCGGGCGACGCGGGCGCTGCCGGCGGTCAGGAGGGTGACGGAGGCGGTGACCTGGGCGTGCCCGATCGCGGTGAGGTAGCCGTACAGCTTGGGTTCGACGACCGCGCGGAGGCGGTCGGTGGTGAGGGACTTGGCGGGGGCGAAGCCGGCCGTGGCGGGGCCGAAGGCGAGGACCAAGTGCTCGAAGGGGCCCAGGCGTTCGAAGTAGGCGGCCACGGACTCCTCTTCGGTGCCGTCCAGTTGGTCGGCCGCCGCCACCTGATCGCGTGCCGCCGCGAGGCGTTCGGGGTCGCGGCCGGTGACGGTGACGCTGAGGCCGGCCTTGGTGAGGCGGACGGCGGTGGCCAGGCCGATGCCCGCCGTGCCGCCCATGATCACTGCTCGCACGTCGTGGGTTCCTTCCGGAGGGGGTCGAAGAGCCCGTGCCGTCCGGCCCAGGCGGCCACGGCCGCGGCGATCTCGTGCGGCCGGTCCTCGGGCGCGTAGTGGCCCGCGGCGCCGCAGGACACCGTCTCCAGCGCGGCGAACTGCTCGGCGCACCACGCGGCCATGGCCTCGCCGACGAGCAGGGTCGGTGAGCCGTGGAAGGTCAGCAGCAGCTTGGGCACGTCCGTGCTGGCGGCGAGCCAGGTGTGGAACTCCCGCATACGGGCGACGAGTTCGGCCGGTTCGCCGTCCAGCGGGATCTGCCGGGCCCAGGCCAGCAGCGGGCGGCGGCTCTCGGGGGTGGGGTGCGCGGCGAGGTGGACGGCCATGTCGGCGTCGGCGACGGTGGTGAGGACACCTCCGCCGCCCGTGTAGGCCTGGCGCTGGTAGAGGTCCTGGGCGAGCACCATCTCCTCGCCGGTGCCCGGGGCGCCGATGGCCTCGCAGCGGGCGCGCGCCCACGGCTGGAGCTCGTCCCGCGTCATGGGCTTGACGACGGCCTCCAGCAGGGCGAGTCCGCGTACCCGGCCGGGGTGGCGGGCGGCCCAGTCGCAGGCGAGGGTGCCGCCCCAGTCGTGTCCGACGAGGACGACGTCGTCCAGGCCGAGCGCGTCCGCCCAGGCGTCGAGATGGCGGGCGTGGTCGGCGAAGGAGTAGGGGAGGTCGGGGCGGCCGGAGCGGCCCATGCCGATCAGGTCGGGGGCGAGGAGCCGGCCGCCGCCGATGCCGGGCAGGACGCGGCGCCAGAGGTAGGAGGACGCGCAGTTGCCGTGCAGGAAGACGAAGGCGGGCCCGTCACCGGTGTCGGTGTAGTGCATCGGCGACCCGAGAGCGGTCGTGTGCGGCATGAATGAGTTTCCTTCAAGGTCTGCGGCGCCCGGAGTTGGTAAATAATTGACAAAGGGGCCGCTTCGCGGATTGTGCGACTGTCGCCCATCACACGTTTAGGGAGGGGAAAGCGGATATCTGCCCCGGGGATTTCTAGCGCATCCTTCCCTGCTCCGGCGTCCACTCGTAGAAAGCCCTTGCCATCGCGTCCTTGGGCTCCTTCCAGCCCGGGTCGTAGGGGGTGATGAACTCCGCGAGGCGGCGGTCGATGTCCCGGTAGAGCGGGTGGCTGCGGGCCTCGCCGAGGTTCGGCCGGATGTCCTCGTCCGCCTCGATCAGGTGGAAGTAGAGGTCGTGGAAGGTGAAGAGGGTGCGCCGGGAGACCCCGATCAGCCGGGGCAGTTCGGTCGCGTCGGAATCGGCGAAGGCCTGGGCGACTTCGGGGGCCGAGCCGGGCCGTATGCGGGCGACGACGAGTGTCCGGTTCATGGTTCCTCCTGCTGGCCGGGGTGGTTCGGCGGCTTTCGGGAAGGATCGGGGCGCCCGCTCGACGGCGGCTCGACGGCCGCTGAACCGGCCCTTTCGGGCGGAGTGCGGCTGTTTCCGCCATGCGTTGTCCTGAAATTGCCCCCTCCTTACCCAGCGGTAGGGACTTTCACACGGCGAATGCGATGTTTCGCCAGGGGGCCTCGTAAATGGCGGATGTCAAGTCATTCAGTCGGTTAACTATTGACAGTTACAGAACTGGAGTAAGAGGGTGTTCCTGTCCCCCCAGCGTCCCCCCACATTGCGGTCGCATGAATACTCGTCAGAAATGAATCGGGTTTTTGTTGCCGCAGCGAACGAAGAAACGACGGTGCCCCATTGATACAGGTTCGGCTTCTGGGACCCTTCGAACTGACCGTTGACGGCAAGCCGGCGGTACGGCTGTCCGCCCCCAAACTCCGCCAGGTCCTGACCCTGCTCGCGCTGAACGCGAACCGGGTCGTGAGCACCGACCAGTTCCTCTCCGAACTCTGGGCGGACCGCCCGCCCCGCAGCGCCCGCACCACCCTCCAGACCTACATCTACCAGCTCCGCAAGAACATCAGCCGGCTCACCCAGCTCTCCCGCACCCCGGTCACCCTGGAGACCACCGACGCCGGCTATCTCCTGCGGCTGCCCGCCGAATCCGTCGACGCCCACCGCTTCTGCGCCCTCGTCGCCGAAGGCCGCGCCCGCATCATCGAGGGCGACAGCCTCCTGGGCGTCGAGACCCTCGACCAGGCCCTCGCCCTGTGGAGCAAGACCTCCATCGCCGAGAACGAACTCGGCTCCGTCCTCCAGGCCGAGGCGGTCCGGCTCGAAGAGCTGCGCCGCACCGTCCTGGAGGAGCGCGTCGAGGCCAAACTCGGCCTCGGCCTGCACCACCAGGTCGTCGGCGAACTCCTCGGCATGGTCGCCGCCCACCCCACCCACGAGGGCCTGCGGGCCAAGCTGATGCTCGCCCTCTACCGCTCCGGACGCCGCTCGGAGGCGCTCACCGCCTACCGGCACGCCCGCCTCGCCCTGGCCGCCGAACTCGGCCTCGAACCCTGCACGGAACTGCGCCAGCTGCACGGCCGCATCCTCGACGGCGACCCCTCCCTCGACCTGCCCGAGGACGCCCTCGGCGCCGCCCGGCCCGCCCAGGTCTGCCCGGTGCCCAGCCAACTCCCCCCGGACGTCCTGCTGGTGGGGCGCGAACGGCAGGTGGCCGCCCTGTCCCGCGCGCTGACCGAAGGACCGCGCGTCGGCCGCCCGGTCGTCGTCATCACCGGAGTCCCCGCCTCCGGCAAGTCCGCGCTCTGCGTGCACACCGCCCACCAGGTCCGCGCCGGCTACCCCGACGGCCAGCTGTGGGCCGTCCTCACCACCCCCGACGGCCGCCGCGTACCCCCCGGCGAGATCCTCGGCGACTTCCTGCGCGCCATCGGCATACCGCCCGCGCGCATCCCCGACGACCTCGACGAACGCGCCCGTATGTTCCGCAGCTGGGCCGCCGAACGCCGGGTGCTCGTCGCCCTCGACGACGTCGTCGACGCCGACCAGCTGCTGCCCCTGCTGCCCGGCGGCTCCCGCAGCGCCACCCTCCTCACCTGCCGCCGCCGGCTGTCCGACCCGCGCATCACCGCCGCCGTCCCCGCCCCCGAACTCTGCCGCGCCACCGCCTGGCAGCTCCTCTCCCACACCCTGGGCCCCGACCGGCTCGCCTACGAGGCCGACGCCGTACAGAAGATCATCGGGCTCTCCCAGGGGCTGCCCGGCGCCCTGTGCGCCGTCGCCCGGCAGCTGGAGCTGCGCCCGCACTGGTCCGCGGCCCGCGCCCTGGAGAGCGCGGTGCACACCTTCGGCTCCCTCGGGCCGAGCCTGCGCCGCACCTACCGGCTGCTCACCCCCCAGGTCCGCGTCGCCTACCGCGCGCTCGCCGTCACCGCCGGATCCGTCGTCACCGCCGAGGAGGCATCGGCGGTGCTGGGCGTGCCCGTCCCGGAGGCGGAGGCCGTCCTCGACGAACTCGTCGAGGCCCAGCTCGTCAACGCCGCGTGGGAACCCCACCGCGCCGCCGTCGCCTACCGGTTCACCTGGAAATGCCTGACCGGGGACAAACTCGACCTCGCCTGCGGGCCGGGCGACCGCGACAGCACCGAGCGGTTCGCCGCGCACGGCTACGGGACACCCCCGGGCCGGCCCACTCGATCGGCGCTCCAACCCGACCCCAGCGCGCTGGTGCACGCTCGGGGGACCGACGTGGCCTGAGAGAGGCGGAGACCCGCATGGGGTACGGACTGCAAGGCAAACGAGTGCTCGTCACCGGCGGCACCCGCGGGATCGGCCGGGCCACCGTACTGGCCCTCGCCGAGGCGGGCGCCCGCGTCGTGACCTGCCACCGGGCGAAGGGCCCGGAGGCGGACCGGCTCACGGCCGACTTGGAGCGGTACGGTGACGGGTACCGCGTGCTCCAGGAGGACGTGACCGAACCCGAGGGCGCGGGAAGGCTGCTGGAGGCCTGCCGGCAGCAGCTCGGCGGCCTGGACGTCGTCGTCAACAACGTCGGCGCCGACGACCACGCCCCCCTGGCCGACCTCGGGCCCGAGCGGTGGCGGCGGCTGCTGGACCACAACATCACCTCCGCCTACCTCGTCACCCGGGCCGCCCTGCCGCTGCTCGCCGAGGGCGCCTCGGTCGTCAACGTCGGCTCGGCGGCGGCCCTGCGCGGCCGGCCCGGCGCCGCGCACTACGGCGCCTCCAAGGCCGCCATGATCGGGTTCACCCGGGGCCTGGCCAAGGACCTCGGCCCCCAGGGGATCCGCGTCAACGTCGTCGCCCCCGGAGTCACCAGCGACGACGACGGCCGCGAACTCCCCGCGCCCGTACGGCAACGGCTCCTCGCCGCGACCCCGCTCGGCCGGCTCTGCACACCGGGCGACGTCGCCGCCGCCGTGCTGTTCCTCGCCGGTGACGGCTCCCGTTTCGTCAGCGGCACCACCCTGACCGTCGATGGAGGTATGTGATGCCATTCGCTGCTGTGACCTACCGCGTCAAGCCCGGCCACGAGGACGAGATAGCCGAGATCTTCCAGGACTTCAAGCGCGTCGACACCCCCGTCCTGCCCGGCACCGACGGCAAGGCCGCCGGACGCCTGCTCGGCACCGCCGTCTTCCTCAAGGACGACGTCATGGTCCGCGTCATCCAGTACGAGGGCGACTTCGCCGCGATCGCCGGACACATGGCCCGCCAGCAGGGCGTGCACACCGTCGAACAGCGCCTCGCCCCCTTCCTCGCCGAGCAGCGCGACACCGCCACCCCCGAAGGCTTCCGGAAGTACTTCGCCAACGCCACCATGCGGGTGCTCACCCAGCTCTCCGCGGACGACCACCCCGCGGCATGACCGGCGCCGGACTCCTCGGCGCGCTGGTCCTGCTGGGCAACGGCGTCGCCGCCGGCGTCCTGTTCGCGGTCGCCCTGAGCGTCGTACCCGCCCTGGCCGCCATGCCGCCCGGCCGGTACGTCTACGCCCACCAGCTGCTCGGCCGCAACTGGGACCCCACCATGCCGGCGATCGTCCTGCTCTCCGCGCTGCTCGGCACCGCGCTGGCCGTCACGGCCGACGACGTGCCGCGCGCCGGGCTGCTGGGGGCGGCGGCGCTGCTGCTCGTGGCCGTCTCCTGGGTCTCCCACTTCCGCAACGTCCCCCTCAACCGCCGCGTCAAGGCACAGGACCCCGACCGGCTGCCCGCCGACTGGAGCGACCCCCGCCCCGCCTGGCGCCGCTGGCACCTGACCCGCACGACGCTCGCCGTCACCGCCCTCGCCCTCAACGCCCTCGCCCTCGCCACCTGAGCCCCACCCGACGAAAGGCACCCGACATGCTCGACGAATCCGTCTACGCCCGCCACCAGGAGCCCAGCTTCCTGGAGGAGCTGTACGACACCGGCGCGACCCCCTGGGAGATCGGCCGCCCCCAGTCGGCGTTCCTCGCGCTCGCCGAGGCCGGCGTCATCAAGGGCCGCGTCCTCGACGTCGGCTGCGGCACCGGCGAGCACGTCCTGATGGCGGCGAAGCTCGGTCTGGACGCCACCGGCGTCGAACTCGCCGCCAACGCCGTGCGCCGCGCCGAGGACAAGGCCACCGAACGCGGCCTGACCGCCCGCTTCCTGCGCTACGACGCCCTGAAGCTCGCCGAACTGGACGAGACCTTCGACACCGTCCTCGACTGCGGGCTCTTCCACCGCTTCCAGGGCGAGGAGCGCACCGCCTACGTCAAGAGCCTCGCCTCCGTCGTCACCCCCGGCAAGCGCGTCTTCGTCCTCTCCTTCAGCGACCGGCAGGAGGAGGACTGGGGCCCGCACTGCGTCTCCCGCGCCGAGTTCGAGGCCGCCTTCACCGACGGCTGGCGCATCGACGCCATCGAGGAGAGCGTCATCGACGCCACCGTCGACGCCGACGGTGTGAAGGCCTGGCTGGTCTCCCTCACCCGCGTCTGACCCGCCCCGAGGCCGGCCGCCGCACCCGGCGGCCGGCCTCGCCGCGTACTGCGTACGAAGTACTGCGCTCGCCGGTGTAGCGGGCTGTACCCCCGATCAGGGAGAGCGCTCCATCGTGGCGGCGGGCCGATCACGCGATCGTGAGACGCGTTGATCCACAACCCCCGCTACGGAGGCTCTCCCCGTCATGGCAACTGTCCTTTATCACCTGGGCCGGGTGGCCTTCAGATGGCGCTGGTTCGTCGTCGCCCTGTGGGTGGCGGTGCTCGGCGCCGTCGGCTTCGCCGCCTCCAAGGCGCCGGCCGCCGCCGACGAGGGCTTCACCATGCCCGGCATCGAGTCGCAGAAGGCGTTCGACCTCCTGGGCGAGCGCTTCCCCGGCGCCTCCGCGGAGGGCGCGAGCGCACGCATCGTGTTCATCGCACCCAGCGGCGAGAAGATAACCGCCGCCGGCAACAAGCGCGTGGTCGAGCGCCTCGTCGGCGAGGCCGCCGACGGCTCCCAAGTCTCCTCCGCCGTCGACCCGTTCACGGCGAACGCGGTCAGCAAGGACGGCACCACCGCCTACGCGACCGTCAGCTTCAAGGCGAAGGCCGACGACCTCACCGACCCGTCGAAGGAGCATCTGCAAAAGGCGGTCGACGAGGCGCGGCAGGCTGGGCTGACCGTCGAGGTCGGCGGCGACGCGCTCGCGACCCAGCCGTCGGCGGGCGGCGCGGCCGAGGGCATCGGCATCGCGGTCGCCGCCGTCGTCCTGCTCATCACCTTCGGCTCGCTGGCCGCCGCCGGGCTGCCGCTGCTCGCCGCGATCATCGGCGTGGCCGCCAGCATGACCGGCATCATGGCCCTGTCCGAGACCTTCGGCCTGTCCGAGAACACCGGCACCCTCGCCACCATGCTGGGCCTGGCCTGCGGCATCGACTACGCCCTGTTCGTCGTCTCCCGCTACCGCGAGGAACGCGGCAAGGGCCACGCCCCCAGAGAGGCCGCCGGGCTCGCGGCGGGCACGGCCGGGTCGGCCGTCGTCTTCGCCGGCCTCACCGTCGTCATCGCCCTCGCGGGACTGTGGGTCGTCGGCATCCCGATGCTCACGAAGATGGGCCTCGCCGCCGCCGGCGCCGTCCTCGTCTCCGTGCTGATCTGCCTCACCCTGGTCCCCGCGATCCTCGGCTTCTGGCCCGACGCCGTCCTCTCGCGCGGCGCCCGCAAGAACTCCCGCCGCCACCAGAAGAAGCAGCGCAAGACCGAGAACGGCGGCTCCCGCTGGGCCCGGATCGTCGTACGCCACCCGGTCCCGGTCCTCGTGCTCAGCGTGATCGGCCTCGGCGCGGCGGCGGTTCCCGCGCTCCAGCTCCAACTGGGGATGCCCGGCGACGAGTCGAAGCCCACGTCCACCACCGAACGCCGTGCCTACGACGCCCTCGCCGAAGGGTTCGGGCCCGGGTTCAACGGGCCGTTCACCATCGTCGTCGACGCCAAGGGCGCCAAGGCCCCGAAGACGGCCGTCAGCACCGTCGGCAAGGAGATCGGCGCGACTAAGGGCGTCGTCTCCGTCTCGCCCGCGCGCTTCAACACCGCCGGTGACACCGCCGTGTTCAGCGTCACCCCGGCCACCAGCCCCACCGACGAGAAGACCAAGGACCTCGTCAAGACCATCCGCGACGAGCGGCCCCGCATCGAGGAGGCGGCCGGGGCGACCTACGAGGTGACCGGGAAGACCGCCCTGGACATCGACGTCGCCGGCAAGGTCCAGGACTCGCTGATCCCCTACCTCGCCGTGGTCGTCGGCCTCGCGGTCGTGCTGTTGCTGCTGGTCTTCCGGTCGCTGCTGGTCCCGCTCAAGGCCGCGTTCGGGTTCCTGCTCTCCGTCCTCGCCGCGCTCGGCGCCGTCGTCGCCGTCTTCCAGCTCGGGCACGGCGCCGGACTGCTGGGCGTCGAGTCCACCGGGCCCATCATGAGCATGATGCCGATCTTCCTGGTGGGCATCGTCTTCGGACTCGCCATGGACTACGAGGTGTTCCTCGTCTCGCGGATGCGCGAGGCCTACGTCCACGGCGAGGCGCCGAAGGCCGCGGTGGTGTCGGGGTTCCGGCACAGCGCGCGGGTCGTCGTGGCCGCCGCGCTCATCATGATGGCCGTGTTCTCCGGGTTCATCGGCGCGGGCGAGTCGATGATCAAGATGATCGGGTTCGGGCTGGCCATCGCCGTCCTGTTCGACGCGTTCGTCGTCCGGATGGCCATCGTCCCCGCGGTCCTCGCGCTCCTCGGGCACAAGGCCTGGTACCTGCCGCGCTGGCTGGCGTGGCTGCTGCCCGACATCGACGTCGAGGGGGAGCGGCTGAGCCGGAAGGTGCCGGCGCCGGCGGCCGAACAGGACGACGAGCGGCCGGAGCTGACCGTCGTCCGCTGATGTGACGCAGGAAGAAGGGGCCGCCTGACCCAGGCGGCCCCTCTTCTTTTCGTTCCGTCAGCCGCTCACCACACGCACGGCAGCTCCGCCTCGATCACCGTCGGCCCCCCGACCGGACTCGACACCGTCATCGCCCCGTCGAGCGCCGCGACCCGCCGCCGCATCCCCAGCAGCCCCGAACCCCGGCCCTCATCCGCGCCCCCGCGCCCCTCGTCCGCCACCCGCAGCCGCAGCCCGCGCCGCGTCCGCACGAACCGCACCTCGGCCCGCAGGACACCGCTGTACTTCGCCACGTTGGTCAGCGACTCGGCGACCACGAAATAGGCGGCGGCCTCCACCGCGGCCGGCGGCCGGACCCCTGAGGACACGCCCTCGTCGGCGACGCTCACCTCGAGACCGCTGCTCGCCGCCAGCGCCCGCACCGCCCCCACCAGACCCCGGTCGCTGAGGATCGGCGGATGGATGCCGCGCACCACCTGCCGCAGCTCGGTCAGCGCCTTCTCGGCCTGCTCCTGAGCCTCGTCCAGCAGCCGCAGCGCGGTGTCCGGATCCCGGGTGTAGGCGCGCTTGGCGAGGCCGATCCGCATGGACAGCGCCACCAGCTGGGCCTGGGCGCCGTCATGGAGGTCCCGCTCGATACGGCGCAGCTCGGCGCCGTGCGCGGCGATCGCGTCGGCCCGGGTCGCGGCCAACTCCTCGACGCGGGCCGTCAGTTGGGCCTCGTGCGACGGTTTGAGGAGCGCCGTCGACCAGTCGGCCTCCAGATCCGCGAGCCGGACGATCAGCGGGAGGACGACCGCCTCCCGGCGCAGCAGCCCGCACCACACCCCGTCCACCGCCAGCCCCACGGCCCACAGCGGCACCACGAGAATCCCCAGCGCGCCGTACAGCCAGTACGCGGCCATCCAGCGCACATCCATGCGGGTACCGGGATCGCGCACGGCCGTCCGGAAGCGCTCACGGATCGTGCCGGTCAGCGGCTGGTACGCCTCGGGGATCTTCACGCCGGTCCAGCGCGCGGTCAGATCGCGCTTGGCGCCCGCGACCCGGCGCAGGAGGATGACGACTTCGGGCAGGAGCCACGCGCCGACGACCGCGACGGTGCCGATCACGGCGATCCAGACGACGGTCAGGAAGAGCCAGACGCCGAGGGCCATCGCGGCGGAAAGGAAGAGGTGGAGTGTGGCCCACCCCGCGCGCCGCACTGTTTTCCACATGGGTCAACGCTAGACGATCGGCGTTTTCCCTGGTGTGGGGCGCGCTTCACCTTCGGTGGTGGAGCTGGCTACACCATGGCCGGGCGCAGCAGCGCCGGCCGGGGGGCCTTGAGCGCCGTCGCGAAGACGTACAGCCGCAGGACCAGGAAGCGGCCTATGCCGGCCAGGCCCGAGGCGCTGAGGTAGACGACCTGCTCCTGGAGGACGCTCGGCGCGGCGACCACGGAGTGCAGGACGAGCATCGCGGCCGAGGTGACGGCGAACGCGGCGGCGGCCGAACCGGCGGACTGCCAGTGCTGGCGCCAGCCGGCGCGGCCGGTGCCGAAGGTGAAGCGGGCGTGCAGCTCCGTGCACAGGAGGGTGGACAGGACCGTGATCACCGCGTTCGCCAGCGTCCACGGCATGGTCAGCGCGAGGACGGTCACGGCCGGGCTGGAGGCGAGCCCCACGCCGCCGCCGCAGACGACGAAGCGGACGAAGGAGGAGAGCGGGCCTTTCGGCGCGTTTTCCGTCTCCAGCTCCGGCTTCGGTGCGAGCGGCGAGGTCATGGCGGGGTTCCTTCCGGAGGTTTCCTGAGCAGGCCTCAACGATCTCCTCCGGCACCCCTCGGGCACGAGGTGTTCCGTACCCGAAGCGAAGGTGTAGCCCGCTACACCCCGGTCCGGGAGTGGGCTGCCTCGCGGGCGCGCGCGTCCCCCCGCAGAGTGGAGAACGCACCACCGAAGGCACCAGCAGGAATGAGCCACCATGAGCACCATGAAGTCCGTCCGCACCGCGGGCGTCGGCGCCGTCGAGACCGTCGAGGTCGAACGCCCCGCCCCCGGCCCCGCCGACGTCCTCGTCCGGGTCCGCGCCTGCGGGATCTGCGGCACCGACACCTTCTACCTCCACCTGGGCGGCACCCCGGCCCACGCGCACCTGGGCGGCGACATCGTCCCGGTGGCCCTCGGGCACGAGCCGGCCGGGGAGGTCGTCGAGGTCGGCGCGGACGTCACCGGCCTCAAGCCCGGCGACCGGGTCGTCGTCAACCCGCAGAACGGCGACGGCATCATCGGCTGCGGCGGCCCCCAGGGCGCGATGAGCGAGTACCTCCTCATCGAGAACGCCGAGGTCGGCCGCAACCTCGCGGTCTTCCCCGACACCGTGCCGTTCGCGACGGCCGCCCTGAACGAGCCGATGGCGGTCGCCCTGCACGCCGTCAACCGCTCCGAGGCCGGCCCCGACGACAAGGTCGTCGTCTTCGGCGCGGGCCCCATCGGCCTGGGCGCCGCGATCTGGTTCAAGCTGCGCGGCGTACGGCACGTGGTCGTCGTCGACGTCATCCCGGACCGGCTGGAGAAGGCGCTGGCCGTGGGCGTGGACGCGGTGATCAACTCCGCGGAGGAGGACGTCCTCGCGCGGCTGACCGAGCTGCACGGGCAGGGCGCCAACGCGCTCGGCCAGCCCCGCCCGGGTACGGACATCTACCTCGACGCGGCCGGTGTGGCGGTCGTCTTCAACACGGTCGTGTCGGCCGCCAAGCTGCACGCGAAGCTGGTCATGGTCGCCGTGCAGAAGAAGGGCGCCGACATCGACCTCGGCGGCATGCTCCGCAGCGAACTGCTCCTCGTCCCCTCGCAGGGCTACCCCACCGAGATCTTCGAGGTCACGCCCCAACTGGTCGAGCACCAGGAGCGGTTCGGGAAGCTGATCAGCCATCAGGTGCCGTTCGCGGAGGCGGGGCGCGCGTTCGAGCTGGCGCTGACGCCGGGGGCGGCGGAGAAGATCGTGGTGACGATCGACTAGTGGGGGCAGCAGGGGTAGTGGGGCGGGGGGCCCGGGGCGTGGGGGTCCGGGGAATTTAAAAAAGGGGCTTGCCCCAGCTGGGTTACGAGTAGTAAGTTACGAATCGTAACCTAGCTGGGGCCGAGGTGATGCGCATGACCGGGACGAAGCGGCGCAGGGTGCCGGCCGCCGAACGCAGAGAGCTGATGCTGGAGACCGCCCTGCGCCTCGCGCGTGAGGACGGCGCGGGCGCGCTGACGCTGGCCAGACTCGCGGACGCCTGCGGGGTCAGCAAGCCGATCGCCTACCAGCACTTCGGCTCCCTCGCCGGCCTCCTGCGCGCGATGCTGCGCCGCGTCGGCGCCGAGTACGAGGAGACGGTCACCGAGGCGATGACCGCGCACCGCGCCCACGCGACCGCCGCCGAAGAGGCGCTGTGGGCGCTGTGCGACGCGTACGTCGTCTGCACGCTGGAGAACGGCGCGCTGCACACGGACGTCAGCGCGGCCCTCGTCGCCACCGGCGAGTCCGGCGGCGACGTCCACGGAGACGAGGCCGAGCGGTACGCCGGACTGGTCTCCGAACTGCTCGACGTGGCTCCCCGGGAGGCGTACGCGCTGACCACGGGTTTCCTGGGCGCCGCCGACCGCCTCGCGGAGGGGGTCCTGGCGGACCGGGTGGGCCGGGAGGAGGCGGTGGGCGTGTTGATACGGCTGTTTCCCCGGGCGCCGGTGCGCTGAGCGCCGGCTGTACGGGGCCGGCGCCGCGTGGGGCTGCTGCTCCTGTTGACGCGGTCGGGCTGAGCGCCCGCCGGCTCGCCCGCTCGCTCGGGATGCTGGGCCGCTGCCGCTGCCGCTGCCGCTGCCGGTTCGCCTGGTTTTCTTGTATCTCACCCCCACACCGCCCTGGGCTTCGCCCTGCCCCGAACGGAGTTCCCCCCATGGAAGCCGTCCTCATCGACCCCCTCCGAAGAGGCGCCGAGAAGTTCCGCCTCGGCAGTGTCCCGACCCCGCGTCCCGCTGCGGGATCGGTGCTGGTCGAGGTCAAGGCCGTCGCGCTGAGCCCCTGGGAGAAGGAGTTCGCGCGCGCCGACGACCCGCGCTCGCTGGCCCGCAGGACCCGCAGACGGTCGGTGAACCTGGGCCTGGAGTTCTCCGGCGTCGTCCGCTCCGAGGGCCTGCGCCTGCGCGAGGGGCAGCGCGTCATGGGCGGCCCGCACCTCACCCGGGGCGAGAAGGCGCTCGCCGAGTACGTCGCCGTCCCCGAGGAATACCTCGCCGAACTCCCCGACACCCTGGGCTTCGCCGGCGCCGCCGCGCTCCCCATCGGCGCCGAGACCGCGTTGCGGGGCCTGGACGGGGCGGCCGTGGGCAGCGGCGACCGGGTGCTGGTCGTCGGCGCGAGCGGGGGAGTGGGCGTGTACGCCGTCCAGATCGCCGCCGCGCGCGGAGCCGAGGTGACCGCGATAGGCGGCCGGGGCGCGCCGGCCCGTCTCAAGGAACTCGGCGCGCACAGCGCCCACTACTACGGCGACACCTTCTTCGAGGACCTGACCGGCCCCTACGACACCGTCGTCGACCTCTCCGGGACGCTGAGCTTCACCCAGGTCAGCCGGAAGCTCTCCCGGAAGGGGGCGTTCGTCACCGCGACCCCGCACAAGGACCTCACCGGCCTGGCCGCCGCCCGCTTCAGCAGCCGCAGGATGCCGCTGGTGTACGTCCCGCACTCCACGGCGCCGGCCCAGGCCCGCGTGCTGGACATGGTGGTCCGGGGGCGGATCGAGCCGGTGGTGGAGGCGGTGTACGACATGGGGCGGCTGCGGGCCGCGTTCACGGATCTTGTGGGTAACGAGCGGTTCGGGAGGGTGGTCGTCACCTGGTGAGGGGGCGGGACCGGCCGGTCCGGTCAGGCGAGGGTCGGGTAGTCGGTGTACCCGGTGTGGTCGCCGCCGAAGGAGGTCGCGGGGTCGGGGGTGTTGAAGGGGCCGTTCTTGGCGAGGCGGGCGGGGAGGTCGGGGTTGGCGAGGAAGAGGGCGCCGTAGGCGATGAGGTCGGCGGTGCCGTCGTCGAGGAGGGCGAGTTCGCCGGGGCCGGTGGGGGACTGGCCGGTGAAGGGGTTGAGGATGAACGTCGTCGGCCAGGCCTTGCGCAGACGGAGGGTCAGGTCGCGGACGTCGGGCGCCTCCATCTGGTGCAGGTAGGCCAGGTTCAGCGGGGCGAGGGCGTCGACGAGGGCCGTGTAGGTGGCGTCGGCGTCCGTGCGGTCGCTCTCGTCGATGTCGTTGTAGGGGTTGGCCGGGGAGATCCGGAAGCCGGTCCTGTCCGCGCCGATGGCGTCGGCGACGGCCTTCGCGGTCTCGACGGCGAACCGGATGCGCCGCTCCGGGCTGCCGCCCCAACCGTCCGTGCGGGTGTTGGAGTTGGGGGCGAGGAACTGGTGGATGAGGTAGCCGTTGGCGCCGTGCAGCTCGACTCCGTCGAAACCGGCCGCCACGGCCTTGCGGGCCGCGTCCGCGTAGTCGGCGATCGTCTCCCAGATCTCGTCCTCGGTCAGCTCCCTCGGCGTGACGAAGTCCTGCGGGCCCTCGTGGGTGTAGACCTGCCCGGCGGCTTTCACCGGGGACGGGCCGACCGGGTTCAGCCCCATCAGGGACGGGTGTCCGACCCGGCCGGTGTGCATCAACTGGAGATAGATCACCCCACCTTCGGCGTGCACGGCGTCGGTCACCTTGCGCCAGCCGGCGACCTGCTGCTCTGAATGGATCCCGGGGGTGTCGGGGTACCCCTGACCGATCACCGAGGGCTGAGTCCCCTCAGTGACGATCAGCCCCGCGCCGGCGCGCTGGGCGTAGTACTCGGCCATCAGCTCGGTCGGGCTGTTGCCCGCGCCATAGGCACGCGAACGGGTCATCGGCGCCATCACGATCCGGTTGACCAGGCGAACCCCGCCCAGTTCGTACGCTTCGAAGGCCTTCGACATGGTGATCATCCTTGGTTCGGAACGGGGGCCGGTGAGGTGTGCCTCACGGCCGTTTACTGTCCGAACAAGTAAACCTCATGAATCTATTCCTGGGGGCCATTTTGCTGTTCGCTGGCGGATTGTTGTGGGCCGACCAATGATGATGGGGGGTGTGTCTGGATGGACAGTGGTGCCTGCCTTGCCCTCTTGCCGGGCGGGGCCATGTGGGTTCCGTCGTCGAAGCGATGCACGGCAAATGGACTGCGCAGGTGCTGTGGTGTCGCCTGTGCGACGGCAGCGGCGGCAGGCAGGTGCGGCGGGTGCGGCGGCGGCATCGGCCATACCGCCCGGCCCTGCTCCACCGAACTGCGCCGCTGGCTCCCTCGGATCTCCGCGAGGATGCCGGCCCAGAGACTCCGCCAGCTCGAACGCGACGGCTTCGTGGCCCGTACCGCCTACGAGGGGGCGCCCCCGAGGGTCGAGTACGAGGCCGCTGCGCTCGCCGTCTCCCTCGGGCTGGTCCTCGCCGCGCTCGCGGAGTGGTCCATAGGGGCATGGCGCCAGGTCGAGGCGGCTTGCGCGGTGTACCGGGGTCTGTTGGCGTCGCGAACGGAGGGGCTCGGCGGGGTGGTTTCAGTGGGCGGAGTGGTGTGGTGGGGTGTCATGGCGGGCGGGGTGGCGCGGCGCGCGGGGTGTCATGGCGGCCGGATCGTTTCAGTAGCTCTGGGTATCGCCACCCTGTACGCAATAGCGTGCTGCCGCCCCAGCAGGGCTGCCGGACGGGGGAGAAGCGCATGAGTACCGGCACGAAGGGTGCTGGCCTGCCCGGGGCGCTGGCCGGCCACAGCGGAATCTCGTTGCCGCAGACCTCGCAGGCCCCGCAGATCCCGCAGACCCGCAGGCCCCGCAGACCTCGCGCCCTCCGCCTCGCCCCTGACTCTGCGCTCCCCGCCCCTCCACCCCGGCTCCGAGCCCGCCGCCTCGCCCTCGACCTCGCGCTCTTTGCCCCGCTCCCTTGACCCCGTGCCCCTCGCCTCGCCCCCAGAGCTCGCACTCTTCGCCTCGCCCCCGACCTTGTGCTCCCCGCCCCTCCATCCCGACCCCGACCCCGCGCTCTTCGCCCCGCTCCCCCGCCCCCCGGCTCTTCGCCTCGCCCCCGATCTCGCGCCCTCCGCCTCCCCCTGCCCCCGCGCCCTCCACCCCGCTCCCGACCCCGCGAACTCAGCGAGCCGGACCATGACCTCCGAAGCCCCCCCCCAGACCACGCACCCCCTAAAACCTCAGCAAGCCGCCGAGCCCCCCTCCCCTTCGGCCGCCGGTCCGTTCAGGTTCGTCTCGATCTGGGTCAGCACCCGCATCGCCAGCCGATACTCCTCCTCCGTGAACCCGGCCGAAGTGACCGTCTCCAGGTTCCGCCAGGCCTGGAGGACCCGGTCGTGCAGGGCCTGGCCCGCGCGGGTGGTATTGACTACGACGGCGCGGCGGTCGGTGGTGGAGGGGCTGCGGGTGACGAACCCCGACTGCTCCAGGCGCTGAAGCATCTTCGTGACGGTCGACGGATCGAGCCCCAGCGTCTTGACGAGATCCGCCTGCCGCTGCTCACCCCGCTCCCACAGCCGCATCATCAGCAGCTCCTGGCCGGGGTAGAGACCGGTGTCACGCAACAGGGCGCCGGCCGCGATCCGATGCACCCGGGCCGCACGGAAAAGGGCCTCGCTGAGCGGGGCATCGGCGACGGCCGGCACCACGCCGTCGGCCCCCCGGACCGGTTCGGGCACTGACGGCATGACTACGGCTCCTCACTCACGTACCCGGCACACGACCCTCCCGTCGACAGGGGGGAGCACGCCGCTTGTCGCGGAATCATTTCACCGGTACGCCGACTGCTCGACCTGCTCGAACACGACCCCCTCCTCGAGTGCAACTCAGTCGGGACCTCGCGCCGCTGAGCCACCTCGGCGCACCGCTCGTGGGGGAGGGCGAGGCCGTGTACGCCGACCGGCCGCCGACGCGTTGGACACGTACGGCCTCGAACCGGTGGAACTGGAGGCCGAAGAGGGCCTCGCCCTGGCCAACGGCACCTCCTTGATGTTCACGTTCGCCACCCTGGCCGCAGCCGACACCCGCCACCGGCTTCCGCCGACTCGACCAGCGCCTCCAGGAGCCCCGCACGCGATCAAGCTCACCGCGATCGGCGTCGCCGACCCCCGAGGCGTACGGCCAGGGCAAGGTCAGCATGGGGACGATCGCGGCCCGCGACGCCCGGTTCGCCGTGCAGCTCGTCACCGAGACCGCCGCCGTCCGCCTCCTCGTCGAGGGTCGGCCGTAGGACAAGGGCATCGTCCAGCGTCGCCGCCCTCGTAGGTGCCACGCCGGCCGATGACGGTCGGCGGTATTGTCCGATTGCGCACCCTTGCGTACCCCGGGGGCGGCGAACCAGTGTCCGTAGTAACCGATTTGTCGTGGCGGCCGACGCGCCATGGCCGCCGACCGGAGAGAAGGAGACAACCGTGCGCATCAGAGGGAACGCTCTCGTCACCCTGCCCGCCCTCGCCACCCTCGTCGCGGCCCTCGCCCCGGCGACGGCCACCGCCGTGACGGCGGCAACTGCCCCGACGGCGGCTACCGCCCCGACGACAGCCACCGCCGTGCCCGACACCCCGCGCGCCGTCTGCCTGCCCGAAGCCTCCGTCTGTTACGGAATCCGGGGGAGCGCCGCGCAGGGCTACCGCTACTGGTTCACTCTCAACCCCGCGCCGGCCACCTTGAACCTCCACTTCACGGTCAACGGCGCCTCCGGCACCGGAAGCCTCACCTACACGCGGCAACCGCCCGCCGTGCGAGGCGAGTTCACCCCCGTCCCAGCCCTGGTCCCCGGCGACAAGGTCTGCATGTACGTGAGCGGCTCCCCCAGGGCCTACTGCGAAACGGTCGGCACGGTCGGCTAGGGCACCGACAGCTCACCCCGCCCGCCCCGATCACCCGCCACCCCGCCCCCGCAACCCCTCGGCAAGCGACAGCAACACCCGCAGATTGCGGACGGACGCCGCAGGGACGGACAACCACGGCTTCTTCGCGCCGAGTTGATGGACGTTCAGGAAACCCTGCCGCACCTCGACCCGCTTCACCTCCCGCCAGCCCAGACGCTCGCCGAGGTGTCCGATCCCCGCGGGATCGAGCTGAACGACGAAGAAGTCGACCCGCTCGCCCGCCTCCAGCCGCGCCGCGTCCTGGGGGAGCCGTACCCGGGTGAACGCGGTGTCGAAGGTGTCGGCGAACTGGGCGAGCCCTTTGTAGGTGTCGTCCACCACGATCTGGCCGCCCCCCTCGGGGAACACGGTGAGCGTGCGCCAGGTGGAGCCGCTGAGTCCGTCGGTCACCCGGGTCTCCTCCCGGGTGACGCCCGCGATCTCGTCCCACTCGTAGACCTCGGGCACCCTCCCGGTGACCCACCGCATCAGCCCGTGCTCGTAGTGGGCGACCCAGATCTGCGGCCGGCTCCAGAGCCGCACCATGAGCCGGACGGCCAGGGCGAGCGGCGCCGCGCCGAGGAGGAGGATCGGCGCCGCGTAGTACCAGGCGCCGCTGGTGCGCTGATCCTCGACGGCGAGCCGGACGCCGTACGACAGCATGACCAGGCCGAACACCACCATGGCCGCCAGCACCCCCCAGCCGCCCCGCCTCGGCTCGGTCCGCACGAGCCCGCGCCGCCCGCCCAACTCACAGTCCCGCGCGGCGTCCCGCATCGCGGGCGGTACGACGACAGCGCTCTGATCCGGCATGAATCCCCCCAAGGGCCGCTGGAGGAGACATTGTCGGAGGAGGGCGCGGAATGTGTGAAGAGGGCGATTCCGGCTACGACCCGCAGCCGCAGCCGCAGCCGCAGCCGCAGCCGCAGCCGCCCTGCCGCTCAGCCCTCGGTGGAGGTCGTGGCGGCGCTGCGCGCGCACGGCGTGGCCGTCCGCCCCGGCAGCGAATTCGGGGCCTGCGGCGAATATCACCTACGGTTGTCGTACGCTGCCGGTCCGCAGTCCATCGTGGAGGGCGTCCGCCGGCTGGCCGCCGCCTTCGCGACCCTGCGATGAGCACCGAACCGCGCACGACGAGGAGCCGACCGATGCGCAGTGACACCGAGCGCAACCGCCGGCACCTCATCAAGGCGGCGGCCCGCCTCTTCGAGAACTCGCCGACCCCCGTGAGCCTCGCCGAGATCGCCAAGCACGCCGAGGTCTCCACCGCCACCGCCTACCGCCACTTCTCCTCCGTCGAGGAGATCCTGCACGCCTTCCGCGCCCAAGTCGGCACCGAACTGCGGGACTTCAGCGCCGCACAGACCACCGAGGGGCTGCCGCGCCTGGAGGCGGTGTCCCGGAAATGGGTCTCCCTGGTCCTCGAACACGGCGGTGCCATGGCCCAAATGCGTTCGCACCGGGGGTACTTGGAGCGGCTGCGGGAGGACACGGGGTATCTGCTGCCCCAAGCCGAGGCGCTCACCGAGCCGTTGCGGGAGACCACCGAGCAACTGGGGCTGGGGGACTTGGGGGAGGAGGCGCTGTATCTGTGGAACGCCTTGTTCGATCCGCGCGACATTCTTGATCTCATCAAGAGCGGGCGGACCGAGGAGGAGGCGGCTACTCGGTTGGTGGCGGCGTTGAGAGGGGCGCTGATCGGGTGGGCGGGGGCGCGGTAGGGAGCCCGGCTCCGGCGACGCCCCCTAAGAACTCCTATCGGAATGACTTCAGGCGTCGCCAGCAGATGAGTGCGCATCCGAGGGTGAGGAAGGCTTCGTGGATGTCGTCGCGGATCTCCCAGCGGATGCGCAGGCGGCGGAACCAGTGCAGATGGGCGAAGGCGCGCTCCACGACCCAGCGTTGGGTGCCGAGCCCGGAGCCGTGGTCGGTGCCGCGGCGGGCGATCAGCGGCTTCACGCCGAGATCCCGGACCAGCCGGCGGTACTTGTCGTGGTCGTAGCCGCGGTCGGCCAGCACCGCATCGGGGCGGCGTCGGGGCCGGCCTCGTTTGCCCCGCACGGGCGGCACGGCCTGGAGGAGGGGGATCAGCTGGGTGACGTCGTTGCGGTTGCCGCCGGTGAGGGTGGCGGCGAGCGGGATACCGGTGGCGTCGGTGATCAGGTGGTGTTTGCTGCCCGTCCTGCCCCGGTCGACGGGGCTTCGTCCGGTCCTGGCTCCCCCTTTAGCGCCCGGATGTGGGAGCCGTCGACCGCCGCCCGGGAGAAGTCCAGGGCGTTCGCGCTGCGGAGCTCGGCGAGGAGGACCTCGTGCAGCCTGGGCCACACGCCGGCCCCGGTCCATTCGGCCAGGCGCCGCCAGCAGGTCATGCCCGAGCCGAAGCCGAGTTCCTGCGGCAGGTGTTCCCAGGCGATCCCGGTGTGCAGCACGAACAGGATGCCCTGGAACACCAGCCGGTCCGGATGCCGCCTGCGCCCAGGATGCCGGGTCCGACGCTCGATCGTGGGCAGCAGCGGCTCGATCACCGCCCACAACTCGTCGTCGACATCCCACGGCTTCGGCCGAGCCACCTCACACCCCCGGATCAACGGTCCCGGAGCGATCCAACCACCTCGAAGATCATTTCGTTAGGAGTTCTAAGAGCCCGCTAAGTCCGCGCAGCCTTCGCCCGCCGCCACGCCACGAACAGCACCCCCACCGCCCGCCGCGCCGACGGACTCGCCGACCCCTCCAGCAGCCCGGCACCCCGCGCCAACGCCGCGTCGGCGGTGAGGAGTTCGATGTCGACGAGGGCGCCCAGCAGCGGCCGGAAAGGAGCGGGCGCCAGCCCCGGCAACTCCCTGGCCCGCGCCAAGTCGGCCCGCGCCAAGCCGACTTGATGGTCCACCAACTCCCGCACGGACGACGAACGTTGACCGTCCATCAGATCGTCCTCGGTGAGCGAGAACCGCTTCAGCGTCTCCGCCGGGACGCCCAGCCTTCCCTCCCGCAGATCCTCCGCGAGGTCGTTGACGAAGTCCAGGCGCTGGCTGCCGTCGATGAAGGTGCGGCAGGCCGCCCGGAACTCCCCGTCGTCGTCCTCGGGGCTCACCAGCGAGGCGATCAGCAGGAAGGCGGGCAGCGTGTAGGCGTCGACGTAGGTCTGGTAGTCGGCCTCGGTGGCGAAGCCCGTGAAGTGCAACTCGGCGGTGGCGGTGGCCAGATACTCCTCCACCGCCCCCCGCAGCCGGGGCCGGGCGGCGACGGTGTGCGCCAGCGCGCGCAGCAGCGGATCGTCGCCCGCCCCGCCGGCCAGCACCTCCCGCACCCGCCGCTCCCAGCGCTCCCAGGCGGCGGCCCGCTCCGGCTTCGGCCCGGTGTCCAGCAGATTGTCGCCGTGGTGCATGAACGCGGTCGCCGCGAGGGCGTGCGGCAGCGTCGCGGGCGGCAGCAGCAGCCGGGTCGCGAGGTACGCGGTACGCCGGTACCGCGCGACCACCTGCCGCTGCGCGCCGTAGTCGCTCCGCAGTCCCGGCTCACGGACGCCGGCCGCGTCCAGACTTCGATCCCATGCGCTCACGTGCCGATCGTAGTGGCCGCGCGGAAGAGGCCTGACGTCACCGGGCCGCCTGGATGAGGCGGTCCAAGGTCCGGGCGTCGCCGAGCAGCAGCTCGTCGAACTCCCGCGAACCGCTACGGACCGCCCCCAGTACCCGGTCGAGAAAGACCCGCATACTGTCGGCCCCCGGCACGCAACGGACGTGCTGCACCTGGCCGTTGTCCACCCGCACCTCCGGCTCCAGCTCCGGCGGCGCCGAGAAGGGCCGTTCCACATGGGCGACTTCGTGCCGGCCCAGCAACTGGAGTGTGTTCTGGTAGGTGTTGGTGAACCCGAAGTGGCCGACGGCGGTCCGGCCGCCGGGGTAGCGGACCAGCGCGCTGTAGGAGAGATCGAGCCCGCCCGGCGTGCGGTCGCCGACCATCACGCTCACCTCGTCCGGTTCGAGACCCCACAACACCCGGCCCAGCGAGGCGAGATAGGGCCCGGTGTCGAGCAGCGCGCCCCCGCCGCGCGCCGGGTCGTGGCGGAAGTCGGCCGCGGGGACCGGCGGGGTGAAGACGGCGACGGCCTTGTCCGCGTCCGCCGCGAACTCCCTGACCACGGCGAACATGGGGTGGAAGGCGTAGCAGGTCGCCTCCGCGAGGACGAGACCGGAACGCCGGGCCAGCGCGACCGACTCCACGGCCGTACCGGCGTCCAGGAACGCCGGTTTGTCGACGACCACGTGCCAGCCCCGCTCCAGCGCGTACCGCACGGCGTCGGCGTGCTCGGCGTTGACGAGGGAGACGTAGGCCAGGCCCGGCGCCGCCGCCGTCAGGGCCTCGCGCCAATCGGCGTACAGCTTGCGGGACTTGGGGGTGTCGACCGAGGTGGCGTGGCGGCTGGCGACGTCCACGGCGGTGAACTCCGGCAGCGCGGCGGCGGCCGGCAGCACCCGGCGGCGGGCGAAGCGGGAGAGTCCGATCAGCAGTAGTTCCACAGCTCCTCGTTCCTGACGCGCACGCGGGTCCTGATGCTCACGTGCCGTAAATCCGTTGTGCCACCGCCGACTTGGCGTCCCGCAGCGCCGCCAGCCGCCCGGCGTCGTACCCGCCGCAGGCCGGGCGCCCGGGTGTCCCGGACCGCTCGTGCAGCCGCCAGGAGGAGCCCGCGTCGATCAGCGAGCGGTGCTTGGTGCCGTAGTAGTCGGCCCGCACCGCCAGCGCGATGCCGGAGGCGCCGGCCGCCGCCGCGACCAGGTGGGGGTGGAACCGGGTGCTGATCCAGGTCTGGCCGGGGCGTACGGGCAGGCCGTGGGCGAGGACGTCGGCGAGGCCGTAGCGGCGGGCGCCCGGCAGCAGCCGGCCGGCGGCGGCGAGCACGTCGCGGTCGTGCTCGGGGGAGCACTCCAGCAGGCCCACGTCCGTCACCCGCCACGCGCGCAGCACCTCCGCCACGAACCGCACCGTCCCCTCGGCGGCGGCCGGGCTCTCGGCGGCCAGCGACTGCACGCTCACCATGACCTCCGGCGCCTCCCCGCCCGCCCGCAGCAGATGCGGGCCGAGCCCGAGGAACAGGTCGTCGCAGTGGCCGGGGGAGGGGGCGAGGCCCGCGAACCGGGCGGAGGGGGCGTCGCGTACGTCGACGACGTCGAAGCGGCCGATCAGTTCCCGGGTCACCCCGGCGGTGTCGGCCGGCGGCCACAGCCCCTGCCCGCTCATCGCAGTCCGCGCGCCGCCCGCCGCCGTGATCCCGGCGAGCAGACCGGCGAAGTACGGCCAGAGCGCGTTGAGGAAACCGCCGCCCAGTAGATGGACGACGCGTGCGCCGGCGAGGTCCGCGATGCCGTCCGCGAGCTCCGGCACGAGCCCCGGTTCGCGCACCGCGCGCTCCACCCACGGGCAGATCACCGCCGGATCGCTCTCCGGCCAGCGGCGCAGGCACAGTTGCCACAGGACGTTGGTGAAGCGGGCGCGGGGGTGGAGCCCGGTGAGGTGCGCGGCGGCGACTTCGGGGGAGAGGCAGTCGACGATCACGTCCACCTCGGGGGCGGCCTCGGAGAGGTGGCGCAGCCAGGCGCCGGCGATGAGTTCGTCACCGTAGTTGGGGATGCCGGCGGGGCAGACGAGGTAGTGGGGGCCGGTCATCGGGGGTCACCCGGGCCGGGGCGTGCGCCGCCGCCCGAAGACAGTTCCGCGCCGCTCGCCCCCGGCCACCCGCCGCCACCCCGATGCGCCCCCGTCAACTCCTCCAACCGCCCCACCACACCCCCCGGCGCAGGATCGGCCATCGTGTCGGCGTACAGCCTCCCCGCCCCGGCCCGGAACCTGGGCTCCGTCAGCACCCGCGCCAGCGCCGCGCCCACCTCCGCGCCGGTGAGCCCGGCCAGGTCGAGGGCGAGCCCGGCGCCGTAGCGCGCGACCTGGCGGGCGGTCGCCGTCTCGTCCCACAGCGGCTGCGGGACGACGATCTGCGGCACCCGGTAGGCGGCGGCCGTGGCGAACGTCCCCCGGCCGCCCTGGTGGACGATCGCCGCGCAGGACGGCAGGAGCCGGCCGAACGGCACATAGCCGACGGCCCGCACATTGTCCGGCAACGGCCCGCCGAGCGCCGCCAGTTGCTCCTCCGCCAGCGTGACCAGCAGCTCCACGTCCAGCCCGCCCGCCGCGTCGAGGAAGCCGCGCAGCGGGAACGCCGAGCCCTGGGAGTGGATCTCGTCCCGGGTCATGCCGAGGGTCAGCACGGCCCGGGGGCGGGTGGGCAACTCGGGCGGCCCGGACGGGAGTTCGGCCGACCCGCCGTAGGGGATACGGCGGACCGGCACGGTCGTCCCGTGCGGCCGGTACGGGTGCGGCCGGCCCAGGTCGACCGACCAGTCCCCGAGCAGGGTCGCCGCGCTGGGCTCCAGGCCGTACGGGTCGAGCAGGGGCCGCAGCCAGCCGGCGCACGGATCGTCCCCGGCCGGGGTCAGCAGCCGGGCCCGGAGCATACCGATCAGGTCCCTCCCCCACACGATCCGCGCGTGCGCGGCGCCGCAGACCCGGGCCGCCACCGGGGCGGGGAACATGAGCATGTCCCACAGCACGAGATCGGGCCGCCAGGACCCGGTGAACGCGACCAACTTCCGCAGCAGACAAGCCTGTCGGCCGAGCGCGGTGTCGGGCGCGTACACCTCCGCGCACAGGTAGCGGATCGCCGCGCGGAAGCGGTTCCACTGCTCCTCGTCCGCGGTGTCCGCGTCCAGCGCGAGGAAGTCGGACTGGTTGTGCGCCCCCGGCCGCACCGGCGAGACGTCGCCCGCCCCGCCCAGCGGCACCGCGTCCAGGCCCGCCGCCCTGATGTGCCGCGTCGCCTCCCGCTCCGGCCCCCAGTCCCCGGTCACCACCACCTCGTGCCCGGCGCTGCGCAGCGCCCAGGCGAGCGGGACCACCGCGTTGAGGTGCGCTCTCACCGGCAGGACGGCGAAGACGACGCGCATCCGGGACTCCGTTCGCGAGGCGTGCGGGCTGTCGTCACTCTTCCCAGGGCCGCCGCCGATCGTGCGTCCGTTAGCTCGATCGAGTTCAAAGTCCGCCGCGCCGGAGTCCCGGGGCCGTGGACGGAGAACATGGGACGACGGCGGTTCGGGTGGAGACGGCGAAAGGACCGGGGCCATGACTGCACCCAGGAGACACACGGCGAGGCGCCTCACGGTCATCGGCGCCGGCTTCCTCGGCGGCGCCCTCGCCCTCGGTGCCGCGCACCGGGGCTGGGGCGTCACCGTGATCGGCCGCTCCGACCCCTTCCGGCTGCGCGAGCGGCCCGGCCTCCGGCTCGTCCTCGGCGCCGGAGCGGCCGAACTCCCGGGCGTGCTACGGGAAGACGGCCAGGACGCCGTCGTCATCGCCGCCGGCGGACGCTTCCCCGTCCCCTCGGCGGACGAACCCGAAGCCGACGCCGTCGACACCCTCTCGCTCCTCATCAACGTCTGCGAGACGGTCCGCACGCTCGGCCCGGCCACCCGGATCGTGTTCCTCTCCTCGGCCGGCGGCGTCTACGCCCCGGGCCCCGGCCTGCGTACCGAGGCGGAACAGCCCGAGCCCACCTCCCCCTACGGCATGTCACGCCTGACCGCCGAGCACTACCTCGGCTTCTACCGCCGCGCCCACGGCCTGCGCTGCACCGCCCTGCGCTGCTCCAACGTCTACGGCCGGCTGCTCCCCGAGACCCGGGGCCAGGGGGTGGTCTCGGCGGCGTTCCGCTGCGCGCTCACCGGAAAACCCTTCACACTGCACGGCACCGGCGCCCAGCGCAGGGACTTCCTGCACGCCGACGACTTCGTCCGGGCCGCCCTCGACCTGCTCGCCCTCGGCGACTCGCTGCCCGGCACCGTCAACGTCGGTTCAGGCATGGGGTGTTCGATCGCGGAGGTCGTCGACCGGGTCGCCGCCGCCATGCGACGGCACATCCCCGTCACGGCCGGACCGAGCGCCGGGACCGACACCGGGAACCTGGTCGTGGACACGGCCCTGCTGCGCTCGCTCGTCGATTTCGCGCCGCTCGGCCCCGCCGCCGGCATCGAGCTGATGGCGGGCCGGCTGCGGGCGGGAGGCGACGGATGTCGGTCCTGATCACCGGCGGCCCGGACTTCCTCACCTCCGCGCACACCCCCGGCACCCCGCTGACCCCGGACCCGGAGGCCTTCCTCAAGGAACGCGCCGCCGCGTCCGCCTTCCACGTCGAGCAGGTCCCGCTGGACTCCCTCACCGACTGGCGCTACGACGACGTCATCGGCCACGCCTCGGGCCGCTTCTTCACCGTCGAAGGACTCGACGTCCGCACCGGCTTCGGGACGACACCCCACTGGTGCCAGCCCATCATCGTCCAGGCCGACATCGGCGTCCTCGGCATCCTGGTGAAGCGGATCGGCGGCGTCGCGCACTTCCTGATGCAGGCCAAGATGGAGCCCGGCAACAGCGCCCTGGTCCAGTACTCGGCGACCGTCCAGGCCACCCCCAGCAACTACGAGCGGGTGCACGGCGGCAGGTCGACGCCGTACCTCGGCTACTTCCTCGACCCCGGTCACCGCAGGGTCGTCTTCGACCAGCTGCTGTCCGAGCACTCCTCCTGGTACCTCTACAAACGCAACCGCAACATGATCGTCGAGATCCCCGAGGACGAAGAGGTGCCGGCCGGCGAGGAGTTCACCTGGCTGACGCTCGGCCAGCTGCGGCGGATGCTCGCGCTGGGCGACCGGGTCAACATGAACGCGCGGACCGTCCTGTCCGCGATCACCTACGCGCCCTCCGGCACCGACTGCGCGGGCTTCCACGCGGACGTCGTCCGCTCGCACCGGCGGCAGTCCTCCGACGTCGACCTCGCGGCGGCGATGAGCTGGCTCATCGACCAGAAGACCAGGTTCGGCCTCGACGTCAGGCGCACCGGCCTGCGCGAGATGACCGGCTGGACCTGCGACGGGTACAGCGTCCGGCACGACGAGGGCCGCTACTTCGAGATCGTCGGCCTGTCGGTGGCCGCCACCAGCCGCGAGGTCACCACCTGGACCCAGCCCATGCTGCGCCCCTGCCCCGGCAACACCGTCGCCCTCGTCGCCCAGCGCCACCAAGGCACCCTGCGCTTCCTGATCCAGGCGATGGCCCAGCCCGGCGCCACCGACCGGGTCGAACTGGCCGCGACGGTCCAGCTGACCCCGGGCAGCTACCGGGGCCCGCACGACCTGCCGCCGCTGGCCGCCCTGTTGGACCACGACCCGTCCTGGGCGGTCGTCGACGCCGTGCAGTCCGAGGACGGCGGCCGGTTCCAGCACGCCGACACCCGCCACCTCGTCGTCCGCCTCCCCGACGACCATCCCGTCGAGGCCCCGCCGCACTACCGCTGGATGACCCTCGGCCTCCTCAACCGCCTGATGCGGCTGGGCTATTACGTGAACGTCGAGACCCGCAGCCTGATGGCGTGCCTGCTGTGATCACGCGTACCTCACCAGCTCGCTCGCCCGGAACGCCGCGTCGTCGTGGATGCCGATGACATACCCGTCGAGGTCGCGGAAGTAGAACACCCGCTGGCCCACATGGTCGGTCAGCGGGCCCTTGATGACCTCGGTGTGCCGGGCCACCAGGGTGTGGAAGTCGTCGAAGTCGGTGACGGTCAGATACAGCATCCCGGCAAGACCGATGGGCGCGCCGGCGAGCGGGGGCAGCCACTCCTTGAGGTCGGCGTTGCTGTACAGGAGCCCGCAGAACTCGCCCCGGCGCAGCAGGAGATGGACGTCGTCGCCGGGCCGCGCGAGACCGGAGTCCACCTCGAAGCCCAACTTCTCGTAGAACGCGATGCTGGCGGCGGTGTCCCGGACGCTGATACACGTCGTGAACGGCATGACGACCTCCTGGTCACTGATCCACGGGCGCGGCCGGCCGCGCCCCTTACTCACCACCGCACCGGCAGTTCCGCGAGCCCGCCGGTCAGCGAGGTGCGGCGGGTCCGCAGCTCCGGTGCCCCCACGGCCAGGGCCAGCGTCGGGAACCGGGTCGCCAACTGGGTGAACACCGCCTCTAGTTCGAGCCGGGCCAGGGGCGCGCCCAGGCAGTAGCGGACGCCGTGCCCGAAGGTGACGTGCGCGCCGGCCTGGCGGGCGAGGTCGAGGCGGTGCGGGTCGGGGAAGACCCCGGGATCGTGGTTGGCGGCGGCGTTGCCCAGCAGCACCAGTTCACCGGCCCGCACGGTCACGCCGTCGATCTCCAGGTCCTCCCGCGCGTACCGGGGCACCCCGCCGCCCGTGCCCATCGTCGAGGCCCGCAGGATCTCGTCGACCGCCGGGCCGGCCAGCGAAGGGTCCGCCACCAGCGCCCGCCACTGCCGCGGGCTCGTCAGCAACAGCAGCGTGCCGAGGCTGAGATGGACGACCGTGGTCTCGTGCCCGGCGAACAGCAGCGCCATCGACAGACCGGCGATCTCGTCGTCCGGCACGCCCTCGGCCGCGCACAGCCCGGAGATCACGTCGTCGCCCGGCGCCTTCCGCTTGCGGGCGACCAACTCCCGTCCGTAGGCGAAGAGTTCACCCACCCCGCGCTGTGAGCGGGCGGGGTCGTCCAGGGCGCCCGCGTCGGCCGTCAGGGCGCGGAAGAGGCCGGCGTCCTCGTGCGGGACGCCGAGCAGTTCGCAGATCAGCAGGACCGGCAGCGGTTCGGCGACCGTCGCGTGCAGGTCCGCCGGCGGGCCCTGCGCGGCCAGCTCGTCCAGCAGCCGCGCGGTCAGGGCCTCCACGCGCGGGCGCAGGGCCCGCATCCGCGCCGGGGCGAAGTACGGGCGCAGCAGCGAGCGGATGCGCGCGTGGTCGGCGACCTCGGTGTCGTAGTTGCCCAGCACCGAGTCGAACAGGTTCTCCCCGGTGCGCGCCGCGCGCTCGGGCGCCGGGTGGGAGCGGCCGAGCCGGGCGTCGGCGAGCAGCCGGCGCACCCACGCGTGACCGGTGACCAGCCACGCCTCGTCGCCCAGCGCGGTCCGCACCCGGTGCACCGGGCCCCGCGACAGCAACTCGCCCAGCAGGGGCGGGATCCGCAGCGGGTCGGCCTGCTCGAACGGCAGCCGCGCCGCGGCGCTCAGCCCGTCGGCGGACGGCACGCGACGACCAGGAGACACCCGAGCAGCGCCGGGTCGATCAGGGACTGAGGGTCGAAGTAGCAGTTCGCCGCCGTGTCGTCCGACGCCAGCCGCAGCTCCCGCGCCCGCCGCGCGAGGAGTTCGAACGAGCGGGGCACGGTCTCGTCGGTGATGTCCAGCATCTCCACGAACCGCAGGCCCGACGCCCGCAGCAGCGCCGGATAGTCGTCGAGCCGCACACTCGTCGAACCCATCACCTCCCCCAGCGGATGCGCCTGCGCCGACGGACCCGGCCGGCGGAAGAAGTCGGTCAGCACGAGCCGCCCGCCCGGCCGCAGCACCCGCGCCACCTCGCCCAGCACCCGCCCCCGGTCCGGCATGTGCGGCATCGACTCGATCGCCAGAGCCGCGTCGAACGAGCCGTCCGGATACGGCAGTTGCATCGCGTCCGCCCGCTCGAAGGAGACCCGGTCCGCCAGCCCCGAGACCCGCGCCAGCTCCTGGGCGCGCACGACCTGTTCCGCGCTGACGGAGACACCCGCCACCCCGGCCCCCGTCCGCCGGGCGATCCGCACCGCCGGGGCGCCCACCCCGCACCCGACGTCCAGCAGCCGCCCCCCGGCCCCGAGCCGCAGCCGCTCCGCCATCACGTCCGTGAGCCGGTCCGTCGCCTCCTCGTACGTCGCGGCGCTGTCCGGGCCGTCCCAGTACCCGAGGTGCGCGTTGTAGCCGGCCTCGCCCGTGAGACCGGCGGCCAGCACCGTCATGCGGTCGTACATCCGCCCGACCTCCTCGGCCACGGGCATCGCGTCCGCCATCTGTCCTCCTCGGATCAGCGTGTCGATAAGGAGCACTGCACCCGGGCCCGCCGGCCGAAACGCCCGCCGCCGCGAGAGGGACCGTTCGAGGGAATCCCCGGCGCCCCACGGATACTCCGCACGGCCCTGGGCACTGCAAGACCGACGAAAGGGGCCCGGATGTCCACCGAACCCGCCGCCTACCCCTTCAACGAAGGGCCAGGACTCGACCTGTCCGGCCGCTACCAACAGGCCCTGAAGGACGAGGAGTTGACGCGGGTCCGGCTGCAGTACGGAGACCCCGCCTGGCTCGTCACCCGGTACGCCGACGCCCGCGACGTCCTGGGCGACCCGAGGTTCAGCCGCGCCGCCTGCGCCGCCAACGACGAGCCGCGCGAGTCGCCGTCCCAGGTCGTGCGCGGCCTCAACGCCATGGACCCGCCGGACCACACGCGGCTGCGCAAACTGCTCGCCACCGCGTTCACCCTCCAGCGCATGGAAGCCATCCGCCCGCAGGTGCGCGCCCTCGCCGAAGGGCTGCTCGACGACATGGCCGCCGCCGGGCAGCCCGCCGACCTCGTCGAGTCCTTCGCGCTCCCGCTGCCCGTCGCCGTCATCTGCCGCCTCCTCGGCGTCCCCGAGGCCGACCACCCCCGCTTCCGGGCATGGACCGAACAGGCCGTCTCCAGCACGGTCAGCGCAGCCGAGGCCGAGGCCGGCAGCGCGGCGTTCCACCACTACATCGCCGGCCTCGTCGCCGAACGCCGCGCCCGCCCCGGCGACGACCTGATGACCGCCCTGATCGCCGCCCGCGACCACGAAGACCGGCTCTCCGAGGCCGAGTTGTTCGAACAGTGCGTGGGCCTGCTCATCGCCGGCCATGAGACGACGGCCACCTCCATCCCCAGTTTCCTGTCCGTCCTCTTCCGCCACCCCGACCAGCTGTGCCGGCTGCGGGACGACCCGGCGCTGATCCCGGCCGCCGTCGAGGAACTGCTGCGCTTCGTGCCCCTGCGCACCGGCGCCGTCGCCGCCCGCTGGGCCACCGAGGACGTCCGTGTCGGCGCGACCCTCGTACGCGAGGGCGATCCGGTGGTCGTGTCGGTGGGCGCCGCCAACCGCGACGGACGGCGCTTCCCGACACCCGGCGACCTCGACTTCGGCCGGGAGAGCAACCAGCACATGGCGTTCGGGCACGGCCCCCACTACTGCCCCGGAGCGGCGCTGGCCCGCGTGGAGCTGCAAGAGGCTCTGCGCGCGCTCTTGCAGCGGCTGCCGGGGCTCCGGCCGGCCGGGGACGTCGTATGGCGGACCGGGATGTCGCTGCGGGGGCCGCGGGCGATGCCCGTCGGGTGGTGAGTCAGGTGATACCCGGGGTCCGTTTCCTCAGGGACATCGGCAGGGACCTCGGTGTCGAGGACAGCCGGGGTGCCATGCGGGCGTGCGCGCCGGGGAGCGGGTCGAGCTGCCAGCGGGCCACGATCGAGGCCAGCGCCAGCGTCGCCTCGGTCAGCGCGAAGACCTCGCCGATGCACTTGCGGGCGCCGCTGCCGAACGGCGTGAACACCCCCCGCGCGAGCTGCCCGGCGTCCTCCTGCCAGCGGCCGGGGTCGAAGCGCTCGGGGTCGGGGAAGAGGTCCGCCCGGTGGTGCACGATGTGCGGGCTGTACACGAGGACCGAGCCGGCCGGGAGCCGGCGGCCCGCCAGCTCGGCGTCCTTCGTGGCGACCCGGGTGAACAGCCAGCCCGGCGGGTACAGGCGCAGCGTCTCCATGATGACCCGGCGGGTCAGCGGCAGCCGCGGGATGTCCGCGTGCTCGGCGATCCGCCCGCCGAGCACCGCGTCCACCTCCGCGTGCAGCTCCTCCCGCAGGGCCGGATGGCGGCCGAGCAGATACAGCGCCCAGGACAGCAGCGGGGCCGTGGTCTCGCTGCCGCCGAGGTAGAACGTGAAGACCTGGTCGTGGATCTCCGCCTCGGTCAGCCCCCGCCCGTCGTCGTCGCGCACGGCCAGCAGGATCGACAGCAGGTCCCCGTGGTCCACGCCCGCGCGCCGGTAGTCGGTGGTGAGCTGGGCGACGTACCGCCGCAGCCGCGCCCGGGAGCGGCCGAAGCGGCGGTTGCCCCGGGTCGGCAGCCGGTTCAGCAGCGGCCAGGGCAGCAGCATGCGGCGCATCATGCCGGTCATCACGTCGTGCATGCACAGCCGCAGCTCCGCGAACGTCTCGTCGTCCAGCTCGGCGGCGAACAGCGTGCGCGTCGCGAGGCTCGCGGTCAGCTCGTTGACCGTGGCCAGGATGTCGAGCTCGCTCCCCTCCGACCAGCCCTGGAGCATCGTGGTGATCTCCGCCGACATCACCTGCGCGTAGACGGGGAGGCGGTCGCGGTGGAACGCGGGCTGGAGCAGCCTGCGCTGGCGGCGGTGGTCGGCGTGCGGGCAGGTCGCCAGGCCGTTCCCGGCGACGGTCCGCACCAGCTCGAAGATCGCGCCGCCCTTGTCGTAGGTCCGGTCGTCCAGCAGCACCTGATGGACGAGGTCCGGGTCGCACAGGACGTGGAACGGCACCGGGCCGAGCTTGATCCGGACGAGGTCGCCGTGCGCGGACAGCGAGGCGAGGAAGTCGAGGGGCCGGCGGCCCAGGGAGAGGGCGTGGCCGAGGACCGGGAGGGCGCCGGGAGCCAGGGCGGCCTTCGCGGCGGTGAGGGGGGAGTCCTTCGCGACGGTGGTCATGCGTGGTCGCCGGCGGGACCGGAGTGCGGTGCGGTGCGCTTACGGGCCACCCAGCACCCCATGACGATCTTCCCCGCCCGGCAGCCGTCGCGCAGCGCCGGCATCGAGTCCGCCAGCAGCTTGTGGAAACCGTCCGCGAACTCGTACCCGGGGTCCGTGTCGGCCTCCCGCGCGGGCCAGTTGGGCCCGATGTCCCCGTGGTCGTCGTACCGGGACACCGACTCGACCTCGAACCCGGCGGCTTCCAAGTGGCCCTGGAGCGCGCCGAACGGGATGACGTGCGGGATGGCGAAGCCCTGGCACATCGGCTCGACCCAGCGGGTGTACTCCTGCTCGGAGAGGCCGTCGGCGCAGAACCAGTCGACGCCGACGAAACCGCCGCCGGGGCGCAGGACCTTCGCGATCTGCGCGTAGACGTGGTCCTTGTCGGGGGCGTAGCACAGGGCCTCGATCGAGAACACGCCGTCGAACCGGCCGGGTTCGAAGGGCAGCGCCATCGCGTCGGCCTCGACGAACGTCAACTGCCCGCCGATACCGCTGTCCTGGTGCAGCGAGCGGGCGACCCGCACCTGGTGGCCGCAGATGTTGACGCCGGTCACGTCGGCGCCCGTGTACCCGGCGATCGCCGCCGCCGGGCCGCCGATGCCGCAGCCGACGTCGAGCAGCTGGTCGCCCGCGCCGAACCGGCCCTCGTCGGCGAGCCAGTGCTGGAGCGCGCGCTGCGCCTCGTGCAGCTGCTGCCCCTCCGTGAACCAGGCGAGGTGGAAGGAGTCCGACCAGATGTCCCGGCAGACCTCGGTGACCTGTTCGTAGTAGCGGTCGACGACCCGCGCGTAGTGGTCCTCCCGGCCTGCGGGTGTCTTGACGAGTTCGAGGTACTCGGCGTTCTGCATGTGTGTCCTTTCAGCGGGCCGGGGTGAGGGTGAAGAAGCGCTGCTGCCACAGGGCGTGCAGCTCTTCCGGTTCGGTTCGGACGCCCGCGGCGCGGGCCAGTTCGCCCACGGTCCGCATCCCGTCCGCCCGCTCCAGCAGCGCGAACAGCTCCGGGGAGACGGCGGCGCGCGGGCCGGTGGCGTAGTCGAGGGCGATCTCATGGACGGTCCCGGGCGGGTCCGCGCGGGTGGTCCGCGTCAGCGTGGTGACGGGCCGCAGGGTGACGACGCAGCCGTCCAGGGCGTCGAGGAAGCCGGGGCGGCGGCGGACGACGAAGTCCTCGACGACCGCGCAGTCGAGACCGGTGGTGAGCAGACACGTCAGCACGTCCTCGACGCTCTGCACGATCGGCTCGGCGTTGTTGTTCATCGACGTGTTGAGCAGCACCGGCGTACCGGTCAGCGCGCCGAAGCGGCTGACGAGCTGATGCACCAGCGGGCTCGCCTCCGGGTCGACGACCTGGACCCGGGCCGTGCCGTCGACATGGGTGACCGCGCCCAGCCGCTCCTGGTGCTCGGGCCGCACCCGCACCACGAACGACATGAAGTCGTGGTGCGCGGTGGTGTCGGTGAGGTCGAAGTAGGTGCCGGCGGCCTCGGCCACCACCATGGGCGCGAACGGCCGGAAACTCTCCCGCTTCTTGATCATCGCGTTGATGCGGGTCCGGTTCTCCGCCGGCCTGGGGTCGGCGAGGATGCTGCGGTTGCCCAGCGCGCGCGGCCCGAACTCCGAGCGCCCCCGCGCCCATCCGACGACCGCGCCGCCGGCGAGCAGCCGCGCGGTCTCCTCGACGACGTCCGCCGGCCGCTCGAACTCCACCAGCGCCCCCCACGCCCGCAGCTTGTCCGCGACGGCCGTCGGACTGCCGAGCCCCGGCCCCAGACTCGCGCTGCGCAGCCGCTCCTTGAGCCGCACCGCCCCCGGCAGCGCCTCCTGCGCCAGCAGCGCCGCCCCCTCGGCGGTCCCGGCGTCATGGGAGGCGGGGTGCACGAACATCTCGGTGAACAGGCCCGAGCGCAGCACCGCCCCGTTGAGGCTGCAATTGTGGGCGACCCCGCCGCTGAACACGAGTTTGGTGTGCCCGGTGGACTGCCGCCAGTGCGCCAGCACATGCAGCACGATCCGCTCCAGCATCTCCTGGAGCCCGGCGGCGAAATCCTTGTGGCACTGCTCCAGCGGCCCCGAAGAGCGCCGGGGCGGCATTCCGTGGGCGAAGAAGAGATTGCTCACGTACTCGAACGCCAGCGCGTGCGGCGGGAATTCGTATTCCCCGTCCGGCGCCAGCGTGTACATCGAGTCGAACACCGGCCGGTAGACGGACGGATCACCGTACGGCGCGAGCCCCATCACTTTGTACTCGTCGCCGAACCGGAATCCCAGATGCCGGGTCGCGTTGAGATAGAGCAGTCCCAGCGACTTGTGCATCGCGAACCGGTGAACGGCCTCCAACTCCCCGCCGCCCGCGCTGAAAACGGTCCCGGAGGAATCCTCGCCCATGCCGTCGAGCACGACGACCAGCGCGTCCGACATACCCGAGCGGGCGAACCCGGAGACCGCGTGGGCGCGGTGGTGCGAGACGTAGAACAGTTTCTCGTCGGGAAGGTCCCAGCCCAGCTCCGCCTTGAACCGGTCCTTGATGAGCTGCCGGGAATAGCGCAGCTCGACGCCGGGGTGGTCGACGTAGAGACCGTTGAGCATCAGGTCCAGGTACCGCTCGGGGAAGTAGTAGCCAACTGCGTCGATGTCGGCGGGAGTTGCGCCGGCCAGGTCGAGGCAGGCGCGCAGGGCGCGGCCCGGGAATTTCGTGGTGTGTTTGATCCGGTTGAGGCGCTCTTCCTCGACCGCCGCGATCAGGACGCCGTCCCGGACGAGAGCGGCTGCCGCGTCATGGTAGAGGTACTCGCGCAGACCGGGAACGAGGTCGGAATTCTCCGGGGAGAAGTTTCCGTTCAATCCGATCGTCAGCATGTTCGACAACGTTAGTGGCGGTCTCCGGAACCCTGCAATCCGGGCAACGGGGAACACGGCAGCTGTACACGTTTGGCCGACCGGAGTGGCGGCGGAGTTCTGTGATGCGGCGGGGATTCCTGGGGTGATTCACGTGAAGGCGATGGGGAAGAGGTCTGGTTCTTTTGTGTTCCCCGGTATCCGGCGCGGCGGGCCGATAACCTGAAACGGGCTCGGCCCGGGGCGAGTTGGCCGGGAATCGACGGAGGGGAACCGACCATGCAGGTATTGCCGCACGTGGACTTCTTCGGACGCTGCGAGGAAGCCATCGAGTTCTACGGGAGCGCTCTCGGGGCGGAAGTGGAGAGCCTGACCCGCTACAGCGATCTGCCGGACCACCACGGAGTGCCCGACGAACTGGGCCACAAAATACTCATGGCCACCCTCAGGATCGGCGACGGGCGGCTGACCTGCGGGGACATGATCCTGGAGCCGTTCGCGTACTCGGGCTACTCCGTGATGCTCGTGATCGAGTCCGCCGACAAGGCCGAACACCTCGCGCAGCGGCTGTCCGTGGACGAGGGCGGCGTCCACTTCGACCTCCAGCACACCGCCAAGGGCGAGCAGGGCGCGGGCGTCTTCGACAAGTTCGGCGTGCGCTGGTACTTCCAGGTGCCGGCCGCCGACTGACCCCGCCCCCACCCGGGGCCGCCCCGCTACCGGGCGTACGGAACAGGTCTGTTCACCCGCGCCCACTCCTGCTCGGCCGCGCTCCCGCTCGCGGGCGGACGCAGTCCGCCGATCATCCACAGATCACGCGGGGTCTCGTCGACATGGAACTCGTAGTGCAGGCCCCGGTCCCGGGTGTAGGGCGCCATGACCGAGTCCAGCCCGTCCGTCATCCGCTCCCGCACGGCGTCGTCGTCGGCGTGCCGGGCCAGGTGCTCGATGACGATGCGTACGGCGCCGGATGAGGGCTGTCCGCCGATGAAGCAGGAGGTGGGCGGGGTCTCGTGGAAGAGGGCGACGACGTAGAAGGCGGGGAGGCCGAGGCGGGTGTAGTAGCGGGTGATGTCACCGGCGAAGGCTTCTTTGTCGGCGTCGGTGTAGGTGTTCTCGGGGTGGTGGATGTGCCATAGGGGCATGGTGGTGTCCTTGGGTGAAGGGGGCGGCTTCGGTGCTTTGAGTGGTCCGGCCGGCTCAGCTGCTCAGGGAACTCAGCCGCCCAGGGTGAGCGCGAGCTTCTCCACCGGCCCGCTGAGCGCCGCCTTGACGCTCCGCGTCACTTCGTCGACCAGGACTTCCGCGTCCCCCCGCTCGACCCCGTCCATCACCGCCTCGGCGACCTCGGCGGGCGCCAGCTTCCGCGCGGTGAGCGCCCTGGTCATGTCGGTGTCGGCGAAGCCGAGGTGGACGCCGGTGACCTGGGTGCCCTGGGCCGCCAGCTCCAGGCGGAGCGAGTTCGTCAGCGACCACAGCGCCGCCTTCGACGCCCCGTACGCCCCGGAGCCCGAACCCCAGGACAGCACCGAGTGGATGTCGACCAGAGTGCCGCCGCCGTGGGCCGCCAGCACCGGCGCGAAGGCCTGGGCGATCCGCAGCGGTCCGAAGACGTTGGTGTCGAACGTGGCGGCGACGGCGTCGAGAGGTGTGGTCAGCAGCGGCGCCGGGTGCAGGACGCCCGCGTTGTTCACGACGAGGGTGACGTCACCGGCGCGCGCGGCGAGGGCCGCGACCGAGGCGGCGTCGGTGACCTCCAGGGCGACCGGGTGGACGCGCGGGTCGTCGCTTTCGACGGGGTTGCGGGCGGTCGCGTACACCTTCGCGGCGCCGCGCCGCAGCAGCGCGTCGACGAACGCGCGGCCCAGACCGCGCTGACCACCGGTCACGAGGGCGACCGAGTCTTCGATGGGGGACATGGGGCATCTCCAAGGGTCCGGTACGGCTCTATTTAGATGATAGCCATCATCTAAATAGAGCCGCAAGACCGGGCCCGCCCCCGCGCCCCTGGGTCAGCCCGCGTGGACGCGCAGCGGCAGGGATTCGGGGCCGCGGATGAGGAGGCTCGGCCGGTAGTGGAGCCCAGGGAGCGGGGTGGCGGGCTCGAAGTGCGGCCAGCGGCGCAGGAGATCGCCGAACGCGACGTGCGCCTCCTGGCGGGCCAGCGGGGCGCCCAGGCAGTAGTGGGCCCCGGCGCCGAACGCGAGATGCCGGTTGGGGGTGCGGCCCAGGTCGAGGCGGTCGGGGGCGTCGAAGCGCTCCTCGTCGCGGTTGGCGGAGGCGACGGCGGCCAGGACCAGCTCCCGCGCCGGGATGCCGACGCCGCCGACGGTGACCGGGACGGTCGTGTACCGGTACGTCGAAAGGTTCACCGGGCAGTCGTAGCGGAGGAACTCCTCGACCGCCGCCGGCAGCAGGTCCGGGTCCGCGCGCAGCCGGGCCAGTTCACCGGGGTGGGACAGCAGGGCGCGGGTGCCGTTCGCGATGAGGTTGACGGTCGTCTCGTGGCCCGCGCTCAGCAGCAGGAACACCATCGCCACCAGCTCCTCGCCGGAGAGCCGGTCGCCCGCGTCGCGTGCCTCTATCAGGGCGGACAGCAGATCGTCGCCCAGGTCCTGCCGCTTCCTCCCGATCAGCTCGCCGAGGTAGCCGGCGATCGCCTCGGCGGCCTCGGCGATGACCTGCGGCGAGCCCGTCGAGTTGTAGTCCCGCGTCCACCGCCCGAACGACTCCCGCTCACCCTCAGGGAAGCCCAGCAGCTCGCACATCACCGTGATGGACAGGGGGAACGCGTACTCGCCGACGAGGTCGACCTCCTCGCGCCCGGCGAGCCCGTCCAGCAAGGACGCCGAGATCTCCTCGACCCGGGGGCGCAGCGCGGCGATCCGCCGGGGGGTGAAGGCCTTCGACACGAGCGTGCGCAGCCGGGTGTGCTCCGGCGCGTCGCTGTTCAGCATGTGCCCGGACGTCTTGCGCTCCGCCGGACGCGTGGCCCGCCCCGACTCGGAGTTGCTCAGGAACAGCTCGCCGAGCACGTCCGAGTCCTTCGACAGGCGCGGGTCCGTCAGCACCTCCCGCACGTCCTCGTGCCGGGTGACGATCCACACCCGCAGCCCGTCCGGCGTGACCGTACGGTGCACCGGCGCCTCCCGGCGCAGCTCGGCGTAGGTGGGGTGGGGGTCCTGCCAGAACTCCGCGCCGAAGGTTCCCTGTGACGAGATCATGCGAGCACGCTACTTACTCCGCGGGGCGTGCGGGACCGAAACCGCCAGCACCGCCAGCAGCACCAACGCCCCCGCGGGCCCCAGCACCGTCCACGGCGCGAGCTCCAGATACGGCTGGTTCTCCGACAGCAGCCGCCCCCACTCCGGGCTCGGCGGCTGTGCGCCGAGGCCGAGGAAGCCCAGCGAGGCGAGGACGAGCACGGTCGTCGGCAGCCGCAGCAACGCGTTGCGCGACACCGCGGGCAGCACCGCCGGGAGGTGGTGACGGCGCAGCAGATGAGCCGGGCCCGCGCCCAGCGAACGGGACGCGAGCGTGTGCCCGGCGGCCCGCTCCTGCGCGAGCAGCGCCGCCGTCTGCGCCGCGTACGGCGCCCAGCCGACCAGGCACACGGCGAGCGCGGCGCCCTGCACCGACGGACCCGTCACCGCCGTCGTCAGGAGCCCGGCGAGGACGGCCGGGAGGGTCGAGACGACCTCCGTGAGCCCCGCGCCCACCCGCCCGGCGAGCCCCAGCAGCAGCCCGGCGAGCACGCTCACCACCGTCACGGCGGCGGCCGTGGCCGCGGTGCGCAGCGCGCCGTGCCCGAGCCGCGCGAGCATGTCCCGGCCCAACGAGTCGGTGCCCAGCGGGTGTCCGGCCGAGGGCGCGAGCAGCCGGGCGGCGGTGTCCACCCGTTCGGGATCGCGCAGCAGCCCGGCGACGACCAGGCAGACCAAAGCGGTGGCGAGGACCAGCGCCAGCGCGCGCCGAGGCACCGGCCGGGGCTGCGGCAGCGCGGGCAGCGCGTCCTCCCGCAGCGCCGGGCCGAGCAGCGCCCCGCAGCCGGCCCGGATCACGAGCCCGGCGCCCACCCCGAGCAGCGCGAGGACCAGCGTCACCGTCTGGAGCGGCGGCAGGTCCTGCGCCAGCGCGGAGTCCAGGGCGAGCCGGCCGAGCCCGGGGATGTTGAAGATCTTCTCCACGGCGACCGAACCGCCCGTCAACCCCACGACCGTGGGCAGCAGTTGGGGCAGCACCCCGGGCAGCGCCCGGCGCAGCGCGTGCCGCGCGACATACCGCCGGGAGAGCCCGAAGGCGTGCGCGGTGCGCGCCCACGGCTCCTCGAACGCGCCCGGCAGCGCCTGCTGGAGCAGCCCGCCGATCATCGCGCCCGACGGCACCCCGAGCGCCAGCGCGGGCAGCACCATCGACGACGGCCCCTCCCAGCCGCTGGACGGCAGCCAGCCCAGCCACACCCCGCACACCGTCGCCAGCAGCGACGCCAGCAGGAACTTCGGCAGCGCGGCGAGCACGGCGGCGGCCGTCCCGCTGCCCGCCCGGCCCCGGTACAGGGTCGGCCCGCACAGCAGCGCGACCACCGCGACGCTCACCACGAGCGCGCCCAGCACCATCGTCACCGACACCGCGAAGGCGTCCGCGACCTGCGGCCACACCGCCTCCCCCGACACCCAGGACGTCCCCGCGTCCCCGCCGAGCCAGCGCAGCAGATGGGTGAACGGGCCGTCGTCCAGGCCGAGTTGTGCGCGTACGGCGGCCAGCTGGCCGGGCGTCGGGTCCTGGTCGCCGGAGCGCGCCCGCAGGACCGTCAGCGCGGGGTCGGTCCCGGAGAGCCAGGGGAGGGTGCCGACGGCGGCGAGGAGGCCGGCCCCGGCGAGGAGACGGCCCGCGGCGGCGGGGAGACGGCCTGCGGCGGCTCTCACCTCAGGTGGGTGCCGGCGTCGACGAGGGAGCGCTCGCGCGGGTCGAGCAGCACGCCCTCGACGTCCGCGGCGATCCCCTGCACGGCCTTCTCGTGCACCAGCGGCACCACGGCGTCCGTGCGCAGGATCGCCGCCTCGGCCCGCATGACCTTCTTGTGCCGCTCGGCCGCGTCGCCCTCCGCGGCGGCGGCCTGGATCGCCGCGTCGACCTTCGCGTCCTTCAGCCCCGCGATGTTGTACACCCCGTCACTCGTGAAGTCGCTCGCGAGATACGAGACGGCGTCCCCGGTGTCGAGCAGCGTCACCCGCGAGAACACGAGCGCGTCGTACTTCCCGGCGAGCAGGTCCGCCTCCATCTGCGTGTACTCGCGCACGTCCTGCCTGACCGTGAACCCGGCCTTCTCCAGCTGCTGTTGCAGCACGGTCGCCGCCTCGGGCAGCTCGGTCCGGTTGGTGTACGTGGCGAGCCGTACGGTCGTCCCCTTCGCCGGCTTGACGGCGGCCGGGCGGCCGGTCACGGCGACGCGGTCGGCGGCGGCCCAGGGCACGGCGGGTCCGAACAGGCCCTGCGCGGCGTCCGCGTAGCCGCCGAACACCGAGCCGACGAGCGCCTGCCCCGACACGGCCTCGCGGGCGGCGGCGCGCAGCCCCGCGTCCGCGAACGTACCGCTGCGGGTGTTGAGGACGAGGCTGTCGGTGCGCACCGACGGCACCTCGTGCCGGGTCCTCGCGTCCAGCAGCTTCGCCTGCGCGGTGGGTATCCACTCCGCGATGTCGACGTCCTTGGCGCGCAGGGCGTTCGCGCGGGCCGTGCCGTCCGCGATCCAGGTGACGTCGACGCCGGGCGCCTTCGCCTTGCCGCCCCAGTAGCCGTCGTACCGGTCAAGGGCCGCGCCGGTCTTGCCGGTCAGCTTGGTGATGCGGAACGGGCCGGTGCCGGTGCCGACCGGGGTGACCGCGCCGTTCGCGCCGTACGCCTTCGCCGCGAGGATGCCGAGGGCCGGGCTCGCCAGGCGCAGCGGGAGGACCGGGTCGGGGGTCTTCGTGGTGAGGGTGACGGCGTGCGGTCCGGTGGCCCGCGCGGTGAGGGTGACGTCGCTGAGGACACGCGGCTTCGGCGAGGCGCCGTTCGCGTGGCCGAGGGCGTTGACGACCGCCTCGGCGGTGACCGGCGTGCCGTCCTGGAAGTCCGCCTCGCGCAGGGTGAACGTCCAGGTGGTGGGCGCGGTCCGCTGCCACGCCGTGGCCAGCGCGGGCTTCGCGGCGCCGTTCCCGTCCAGCGCGGTCAGCCCCTCGGTCACCGAGAGCTTGCTCAGCACCGTCGCGTCGTTGCTGTACGGCGACAGCGCCTGCACGGGCGGCACCGCGAGCGCGACCCGCAGCCGCCCGCCCCCCGAACTCTGCGACCCGCCCGACGAGAAGCAGCCGGCCAGCAGCGGGGTGAGAGCGAGCGCCGCGATCAGGCCGCGGGAGGTGGTGCGCATGAGGGTCCTGTCGTACGAGGGAACGAAAACGCCCTCGCTGTACGGACATATGCCCGTACGACGCGGAGGACCCGGTCATCTTATAAGGCAACCCTTACCGAATTCACAGGTAGGGGGTCTTTGTCGCACCGAGAGGGCGCCCCGCCGGCCTGCGGGGCGCCCTCGGGAAAAGCGCCGGGTGTCAGTACTTGTGGCGCAGGAGAAGGGAGTTGACGTCGCGCTCGGTCAGCCCGAGGGCCTCGGCGACGGCCTCGTCCGAGATCCCGCGCGCCATGATGTTGAACGCCGCCCGCCGGCCCCGCCGCTCGGCCAGCCGCTCCAGGTCGGCGACGGCCCGCAGCCCGGCCAGCGGATTGCGCTCGGTCAGCTCGTCGAGTTTCTTCTCCAGCTGGTCCACCAGCTCCGTCAGCTCCTCGGGCAGCGGTACGGTCCGCGCGTCGACCTCCTTGATGTGCTGTTCCCAGTCGTCCATGGGACCCGGGGTGTAGTGGTTGAACGCGTACTCCATGTCGACCTCGGACCAGTCGAGCGGGTACACCTCCGTACCGCGCCAGCCGCACGAGCAGATCCCGCGCAGACCCGTCGCCGTCGGAGCGCCCAATGTGCCGTCGTACACCCACCAGTCCGTACTCTCGTGCACCGAGCCGCTGTTGGCGGCGGCGAAGTGCATCGGCTCCGGCTCGCTGCCGTCGGTGAGCACCGCGCTCGCCCTGCCCTCGTGCGACGTCCCGAACTCCTCGTCCCGCCAGTTCACCGAGTTCCCCTCCCACACTGCCTGTTCTTGCCGCTTCGGCGGCGGTTGCCGTGCGTCCTGCTCAGGAACGACGATGCCTCAGCACCCCGCGTTTTGGCAGGCGAACGCCCAGATGAGTGACGACTGTCTTGCTCAGAGCGCCGGTACGGGGACCACGTACAGGTGTGCCAGGCCGTTGATGATGAGGGAGGGGATGCGGGGTGGTTCCTCGGCGGGGGCGGCGAGGGTGATGCCGGGGAGGCGGGTGAACAGGGTGTCCAGGGCGGTGCGGGCCTCCAGGCGGGCCAGGTGGGCGCCCAGGCAGAAGTGCGGGCCGTGGCCGAAAGACAAGTGCTCCTTGTCGGGGCGGGACGGGTCGAAGCGGTCCGGGGATTCGGCGTGCCGCCGCGGATCGCGGCCCGCCGCGCCGAAGTTGAGGAGGATGGGCTCACCGGCGCGGATCACGACGCCCTCACCGAGGTCGATGTCGTCGAGGGGGTAGCGGAACGGCAGGTTCTTGACCGGGCCCTCGTGCCGTAAGGACTCCTCGATCACGTCGTCCCAGGTCAGCTCTCCGGCGCGGACGCCGGCGAGGACGTCGGGGTGGGTCAGCAGGGCGTGGACGGCGCTGGTGATGAGGTTGACCGTGGTCTCGTACCCCGCGTTGATCAGCAGGAAGAAGTCGCTGCGCAGCTGTGCCGGGGTGCCGGGGCGGGGGGTGGCCAGGAGGTCGCTGCTCAGGTCCGGGCCGGGGTGGGCGCGTTTGTGGGCGATGAGTTCGTCGAGACGGGCGGCCAGGACGGCGTCGTTGTCGACGACCTCCTCCGGGGAGGCGGTGCTGACGAACGACCGGTCGAAGGCCTCGCCCAGCTCCGCGCGCATCGGCTCGGGCACGCCGAACAGGTCGCAGATGACGTTCATGGTGAGCGGGAGCGACAGCTCGGCCCGCAGATCGGTGCTGCGGCCCGGCGGCAGCGCGGCCATACGGTCCACCAACTGCCGTGTCATCGCCTCCACTTGGGGGACCAGCCGGGACACGCGGCGCGGGGTGAAGGCGGGGGAGACGCGGGCGCGCAGGGCGCGGTGCTCGCCGGCGTACGTGTTGTAGAAGCTGTCCTGGAGGCCGATCGTGGCGAGCGGCCAGCCGTCGGGGATGTCGGCGAGGCCGGGGAAGTGGCGGGTGTGGTCGCGGGAGATCCGCGGGTCGGCGGTCAGCCGGGTGACCACGCTGTGCCGGGTGACCGCCCAGGCCCGCACCCCTCCCGGCAGCTCCACGACCACGGCGGGCGCCTGCTCCCGCAGTCCGGCCGCTTCGGCGTGGGGGCAGCGCGCGCTGGGGTCGAGGACGGGGTGGCGACGGGGCGTCGGGGAGGACATGGGCGCTCCTCGGTGCGATACGTGCCGAATCCGGGGACGCCGTGCCGGAGCGTGGGCGTCTGGCAGGTCGACGCCCATTTTATCGATGGCCCCGAGTCGCGGTCGGCGCGAAATCCGGCCGTACGCCCACCCCGCCCGGCCACCCCGTCCGCCCCGTCCGGCCACCCCGCCCGTCCGCCCGCCCCGTCCGCTCAGGAGGCGTCCGCTCAGCCCGCGCCGTACGCCGCCGCCATCGCGGAGACCCCGGTGGTGACGAAGTCCCGGATGCCCGCGAGGTAGTCGTCCCGGCCGACCAGCCCGTCGGCGTCGGTGTCGAGGCTGCCGAACGCCGCGTCGGCGTCGGCCGTGCTGTTCCCCGTCGCCGTACGAAGGCGGGTGAACTCGGCCCGGGTCAGCCGCCCGTCGGCGTCGGTGTCGGCGATGTCGAAGAGGGAGCCCAGCGCGGGCCGGCAGGACCGTTCGAACGCGTCGTGGCCGGCCCAGGAGCGGTACTCCTCGAAACTCACCCGGCCGTCGCGGTCCCCGTCCATGTCCCGCCAGACCGTCTCATGGGCCTCCAGTGCGGCGGCGACGACCGGATGGCCCGCGTCCCGCCCCATCGCGGAGGCCGCGCGGCCGACCCGGGCGAGGTACTCGGCCTGGGTGATGACTCCGTCCCCGTCCACGTCCAGCATGGCGAAGACACGGCGTTTGGCGGCATCGGACACCGGGTCGGACATGTGGTTTCTCCCTTTGTTCACCGGTTACTTGACGTCCGTCACCGTATCCGCCGATACGTCATGAATCACGTACGACAGCCGCAAGGGGGACGAGTCCGTGCCGGCGCCCGCCCCCCGGGGTGGATCAGCTCAACTTGGCGGCCCGTCCGGCGGTCCAGCCTCCGTCGACCGCCAGCTCGGCTCCCGTCACATACGCGGCGGCGTCCGAGAGCAAGTAGACGACGGCCGCGGCGATCTCGTGGGGCTCGCCGACCCGGGCCAGGGGGGTGTCGGGGAGGTTGCCCGCGCCTTGGCGGACGCCCGCCGGGGTGGTCATGGGGGTGTAGATCACCCCCGGGTGGACCGAGTTGACCCTGACCCCCACCGGACCCTGCTCCACGGCGGCGATCTTCGTGATGCCCCGCACCCCCCACTTCGAGACCCCGTAGGACGCGGTGCTCGCCATGCCCGTGAGCCCGGCGGTGGAGGAGATGTTGACGATCGCCCCGCCGCCGTTGTCCCGCAGGACCGGTATCGCCGTGCGCAGCCCGATGAAGACACCGGTCAGATTGACGTCGAGCACCCTGCGGAAACTCTCGACGCTCTCCGTCTCCAGCGGCTGCCCGCCGGGTATCCCGGCGTTGTTGACCAGCCCGTCGAACGTGCCGAACTCGGCGAGGGCGAAGTCCACGGCCCGCCGCCACTGCTCCTCGGACGTCACGTCGAGCCGGACGAACCGGGCGCGCTCGCCGAGCGCGGACGCGGTGGCCCGGCCCTCGTCCTCCAGGACGTCCGCGACGACGACGTTGCCGCCGGAGGCGACGACCTGGCGGGCGGTGGCGGCGCCGATGCCCCGGGCGGCGCCCGTGACGAGGACGGTCTTACCGCCGAGGGTGAAGGTGCTGTCGGTCATGAGGCGCCTTTCGCCTTGGCGTTGCGTGCCGCCGCCTGCACGAGGACGTCGGGGTTGCCGTCGGACCAGCCGGGCCGCACGGCGATGCGGGCGATGCGCCAGCCGTCCGGGGTGCGCAGCATGTGGTTGATGTAGGAGCCGCGCAGCAGCCAGTAGTCACCGCCCTCGGCGTCTTCGAGCAGGTGCTGCGCGTACAGGTAGGAATGGCAGACGGCCCGGTCGGGATCGTCGTCGTCGAACTCGACGAGGTGGTCGGGGCTGATGTGCTGGGTCGCGCCGAACCCGTCCAGAGCCGCGGCGGTGCGCTCGGCGATCTCCTTCCGGCTGAGCCGCGCGACGGCGCCGCCGACCTGGGTGTGGTCCGCGTACAGGGGGTCGGTGAAGATCCCGCCGAACATCTGCCAGTCCCGGCGGTCGGCGCCGACCGCGTACCGCACGACCTGCTCCACGATGTCGGTCCGGTCCTCCAGCCTGCGCACCCGCTCCTCCAGCGTCGGCGCCGCCAGCCGCCGGCCGGCCCACTGCGCGAAGGAGGTGAGCGGGACGCCGGGGGCGCCGAGGGTCTGGTCGTGCCAGGTGTACGGGAGGTCCGGCGCGGGTTCGGTGTCCGGCCGCAGGCCGACGGTCTCCGCGATCCGGGCGGGCGGCAGATGATCGCCGGCGAGTTCGAGCTCGGCGCCGTGGAACCGCTCCGGGTCGCCCAGCGCGGCGGCCACCGCGCGGCCGACGTCGGCGACGGCGGTCAGGGCGAGGCCGGCGCCGGGGTGCGGGGCGGGTCCGTACGGTGAACGGGGCGCCGGGGGAAGGAAGTTCTCCATCAGCAGGGCGGGCTTGACGATCGTCCAGTACCGGAAGCCGGCCGCGCGGACCCCGTCCTGGACCGCCGCCTTCGCCGCCCAACTCCCTTGCTCAGCAACGGAGTTCTGTCCGACGCCGTAGCCGGAGGAGTGCACGAAGTGCGTGACGCCCGCGTCCCGCGCGGCGGCGATCAGCCGGTCCGCCCGGGCGAGTTCGCTCCGGGGGTCGGCCGGCTGTACCGAGAAGACGGCGTGCACTCCCTCGGCGGCGCGCTTGAGGGAGCCGGGGTCGTCGAGGTCGCCGGTCAGGAGCCGGACGCCGAGCGTCTCGACGTACCGCGCGGCGGGGGTGCCCGGGTCGCGGACCAGGGCGCGTACGTCGAAACCGGCGGTGAGCAGGGCGCGTACGACCGCCTTGCCCTGCCGGCCGGTGGCGCCGGTCACGAGGACCGGCAGGGTGGCGCCGGTCACCGCGAGCTGCGGGAATTCTGTGGACATGGGTGCTCCGGGGGAACGTGGGAGAGATGGCGTGCCCGAAAGCCGGGGCCGAAGGGCATACGGGTCCGCCGAGCTAAGTGGCGGACCCCGCCGTTTGCTGTGCGGCTACAATACGGAGGGCCCCGCCACTTAGCAACGCGGGTCGCCCGGCGGACTCAGGAGGTGACGCCGTGACCGGCCGATGTGCGGATGTCCGGCGGGTGTTGGGGGTGGCGTCGTGAGCGCTCGGCGTGCGGATGCCGGGGGTGACGCCGTGCCCGGCCGGCGTGCGGACGCCCGACGGATGCAGGGGGGTGACGCCGTGAGCGCTCGGCGTGCGGACGCCCGGCGCAACTACGCGCTCATCCTCGAAGTCGCCGAGGCGGAGGTCGCCGCGCACGGGGCGGGTGCCTCGCTGGAGCAGATCGCCCGCACCGCGGGCGTGGGTTCGGCGACCGTGCGCCGGCACTTCCCCACCCGGCTCGCGCTGCTGGAGGCGGTGTTCGACGGGCGGATCGAGGCGCTGTGCGGCAACGCCCGGGAACTGGCCGGCGCGCCGGACGCGCGGGCCGCGCTGCTGGAGTGGCTGGACACGTTCATCGCGTTCGCCGCCTCCGCGCGGGGTCTTGCCGTGGCGCTGACCCGGGAGGGCGAGAGCGCGGTGGGGGACATGAGCGGCTGTACGGCGCGGCTCACCGAGGCGGTGGACCCGCTCCTGCGCCGCGCGGCGCACTCCGGCGCGGTCGCCTCCGGCGTGGCCGTCCCCGATCTGCTGATCCTCTGCGCGGGCCTGGTCCTGGCCACGGAACACCACGCGGATCCGGCCACGGAGGCGGCCCGCCTGCTGGCGCTGGCCGTCGCGGGGATCAGCCCGGCGGGGTGAGGGCGGGGCGGCGTCGGCTCCCGGGAGTCACCCGGCCGCCCCCCGCCCCGCGACCTACACCCGCGTCACTTCGCCGTGTCGAGCGCGGCCAGCGCCTGGGCCCAGCGGACGTACTTCAGGTCGGCCAGGTCGGCGACGGTCTTGATGCCGAACGCCTCCTGGAGCAGCTCGCCGTGCCGGTCGGAGACGCCCTTCAGCGCGGCCACCGGCGCGGCCATGATCTCCGGCAGGCTCTTGTCCGCCCACGCCTTGTCGAGCACCTTGCCCAGGTCGATCTCAGCCATGTCTCCTCTTCCGTCCATGAAAAAAGGGCGCGCCTCAAGGGAGACCGCCCGTTCTCTCTACAGTCCGTGTAGAAGCCTAGGCTCGCCGGAGCCGGTTCGGACCGATCGCGGGGAAGCCCGGGAGGAAAGTCCGGAAAGGGCTGCCTGGCACGTCCAGATACCTTCTTGACCTGGTCATTTTGCCGGTGTTTTGCCAGCGTGAGGAGCGTCCGGCCTACCCTCGCGCCATGAACCGCACCCTCACCGCGGCCGTCGTCCAGGCCGCCGCCCCCCTCTTCGACACCCCCGCCGCCCTGGCCCGCGCCGAGGAGCTGATCCACGAGGCCGCCGGGCGGGGCGCCGAGGTCGTCGTCCTGCCCGAGGCGTTCCTCGGCGGCTACCCCAAGGGGTTCGACTTCGGGGTCACCGTCGGGAGCCGTACGGCTGAGGGGCGGGAGCTGTTCCGGCGGTATCACGCCGCTGCCATCGACGTACCCGACGGGCCCGAGGTCGGCGCGCTGGCGGCGCTCACCCGTGAACTCGGCTGCCACGCGGTCGTCGGCGCCGTCGAACGGCAGGGCGCCACCCTCTACTGCGTCGCCCTGTACTTCGGGCCCGCCGGCTACCTCGGCCTGCACCGCAAGCTGATGCCGACCGCCGCCGAACGCTACCTCTGGGGCCAGGGCGACGGCTCGACCCTCACGGTCGTCGACACCGGCACCGCCCGCCTCGGCGCCGCGATCTGCTGGGAGAACTACATGCCGCTGCTGCGTACGGCGATGTACGCGAAGGGGGTCGAGCTGTGGTGCGCGCCGACCGTCGACGACCGGGACGCGTGGCAGGCGACGATGCGTCATGTCGCCCTGGAGGGACGCTGCTTCGTCCTCGCCGCCGGCCAGTTCCTGCGCGGCGCCGGGCTCCCCGCCGACCTCCGGGGCAGCGACCCCGAGGCCGTCCTCATCAACGGCGGCTCCGTCATCGTCTCCCCCCTCGGCGAGGTCCTCGCCGGACCGCTGCGCGACCGCGAGGGCATCCTGACCGCCGTCCTCGACCTGGACGACCTGACCCGCGCCCGCTTCGACTTCGACGCCGTCGGCCACTACGCGCGCCCGGACGTCTTCACCCTGCACGTCGACGAGACGGCTCACCGGCCGCCGCTCAGCTGATCGGAACCGCCCGCCCGGTGACCCGCGTCCGCTCCGCCCCCACCTCCAGCAGCAGGTCACTGGGGCGCCCCATGTCCTCCCCCTGCCGGATCGTGACCGTGGCCGGGGCCGTGACGAGGCCCAGCTCGCGCAGATAGCCGCCGAACGCCGCTGCCGCCGCCCCGGTCGCCGGGTCCTCGACGACGCCGCCGACCGGGAAGGGGTCGCGGGCGTGGAAGTGCACGGGGGACTCGCGCCACACGAGGTGGACGGTGGTCCAGCCGTACCGGCGCATCACCGCGCCGAGGCCGTCGAAGTCGTAGTCCAGATCCGCGAGCCGGGCCCGGGAGGCGGCGGCCAGGATCAGGTGGTCGACGCCCGCGAACGCCACGTACGGCGGCAGCGCCGGGTCGAGGTCGGCGGCGGCCCAGCGCAGCGCGCCGAGCGCCGCGGCCAGTTCCTCGCCGGTGGCGGGGCGGGCCCGGGCCGGGACGCTGGTGAGGGTGGCGAGGACCGCGCCGTCGCCGTCCGCCTCCGTGGCCACGGGGATCTCGCCCGCCGGGGTGTCGAGGACGAGGTCCCCCGGGCCGAGCCGCTCGGCGAGGGCGACCGAGAGGGCGATCGTCGCGTGCCCGCAGAAGGCGACCTCGGCGCGCGGGCTGAAGTAGCGCACCCCGAACCGGCGGGCCGCGTCGTCGCGGGCGGTCACGAACGCGGTCTCGGAGTAGCCGACCTCGGCGGCGACGGCGAGCATCCCCGCCGCGTCGAGACCGGAGGCGTCGAGGACGACACCGGCGGGGTTGCCGCCCGCCGGGTCGGAGGTGAAGGCCGCGTAGCGCAAAGTGTCCATGGGCGCCACGCTGTCACCCCGCCCACCATCGAGTCCAACGATGATCAGCGATCCCGTCGATCGGGATATCGCATAACCTCCCCCTCCATGGACACCCGGCTGCTGCACACCTTCACCACCCTCGCCAGAACCGGCGGCTTCACCGCCGCCGCCGAACTGCACCTGGCCCAGTCGACGGTCACCGTGCACATCCGCACCCTCGAACGCGAGCTGGGCACCCGCCTCTTCGACCGCCTCCCCACCGGCGCCCTCCTCACCGACTCCGGCCGTCGCCTCCTGGAACGCGCCGAGGACGTCCTCGACGCCGTGGCCCGGCTGAAGGCCGCCGGCGACGACAGCGGGGGCGGGCGGGTCGTCGTCGGCAGCCCCGAGTCGCTCTGCTCGACCCGGCTGCCCCAAGTGATCGCCGCCCTGCGCGCCGGGCACCCCGGCATCGACGTGCACCTGTACGCGGCCGGCACGGCGGAGTCCGTCGAGGGCCTGCGCTCCGGGCGGCTGGACCTCGCGCTGCTGCTCGGGGACGACGCCGACGCCCCCGACGTCACGGCCGAACCGGTCGCCCGCGAACCCCTCGCCCTCGTCTGCGGCCCTCGCCACCCGCTCGCCGGCCGCGCGGTGACCTGGGCGGACGTCGCCGGCGAGGACTTCTTCCTGCTGGAGCGGGGCTGCTGCTACAGCGACGGCCTCGAGGCTCGGCTGCTCGCCACGCCCGGCGCCCGCCCCCGGCTGACCCGGTTCGGCAGCGTCGACGCGGCCCGCTCCTGCGCCGCCGCGGGCCTCGGCCTGACCCTGCTGCCGGTCACGACCGTCACGGAACACCTGCGCGACGGCCGGCTGGTCCGGGTCAGGGGCCCGCGGTTCGCCGACGTCCCCGTACGCCTCGCCCGCCACCGCCGACGCTGGGTTGCTCCGGCGGCGGGGACGTTCATGGGGGAGCTTGCGCGGCATTTCTCTGGGTGAGGGGGGTTCAAGGGCGGGAGGTGAGGTTGGAGGGGTGGCTGGCGGGGCTGGAGGGGGGCCGGCGGGGCTGAAGGGTGGGCGGCGGTGCCGAAGTGGTGGCCGGCGGGCTGAAAGGGTGGGTGGCAGGGCCGAAGTGGTGGCCGGCGGTGTCGAAAGGGGGGCCGGCGCTTTTTCGTGCGCCGGCCTGATCGTTCGCGCTACTTCCCGTACCCGGCCGCCGTGATGCTCGCCTGTACCGCGTTCTCGGTCGCGTCCGAGGGGTAGCCGGACGTCATGACGCCCTCGTAGAAGGTCCCGGCGGAGCCGTTGCTGTTGTCGCCGCCGATGCCGAGGATGATCGCGCCTTCCTTCTTCATCGGGTTGTAGCCCGAGACGTTGGGGCGGACCCCGTCGTAGAAGGTGGACAGCGCGCCGGACTGCGCGTTGCCGCCGCGGATCGCCCAGTGGTTGGCGCCGCCCTTGACGACGGCCGTCAGATAGCGGTTGCTGATCGACGGGTCGCCCGCGTTGTAGTGCTGGTTGACGCCGGAGAACAGGCCGTTCTCCAGATCGGCCATGATCCAGGGGCCGTTGCCCGAGCCGTAGCCCCAGACCTTGATGGTGCCGAAGTAGACGGCCTCCATCGTGCCGTTGCCGTTGTCGCGGCTGTTGGTCTCGGCGTTGCCGTAGTCGAAGCAGCAGCCGCCGTTGGAGTGCGTGCCGTCGAGGACGGCATAGATGCCCTCCGCCTGGTCGCCGGTGGCGATGCCGTTGGTGCTGTTGTTCCGGTAGCCGGTGCCAGGGGCGACGTACACGCCGTACGCCTTCTTGCCGGACAGCGTCGTCGGGGCCGCCGTGGCGTTCGCGAGGTTGTCGTAGCCGCCGGCCGCCGGGCCGTTGAAGCCGCCGGGAGGGGCCTGCGTGAGGCGGTTGCCCCGGCCCGACTGGTCGTAGACGACGGTGATGACGCAGGTCGTGCCGGAGCAGAACGAGTCCTGTGCCGCCGCGTTGGCGACGCCTCCCGCGCTGACGACGCCGATGTCCCGGGTGGCGTTGTCCGAGGCGCGGCGCACCTGGTAGAGCGGGCCGTTGTAGGAGCCGTACAGGGCGCGGGTCGTGCTGTGCGCGGCCACGCAGGGGGTGCCGCCCGCCGCGTACAGGTCGCAGGGCAGGGAGGCGGCGGCGCTCGCGCCGGGGGCCGTGCCGGTGAGCAGGGCCACGCCGAGCGCGGTGCCGGCGAGGAGGGCGGAGTGCTTTGTGACGCGGGTACGCATGGGTGAACTCCCTTGGTCGGTGGGGGAATCGGGAGGTGCCTCTCGCGTGCGCTCGTCCGGTATCCCGAACGGACTTCGGGTTCTCGGACACTCCGGATGATAGGAATCCGGCCGCAACCGTCAATGCCCGTCACGGGATCGCTCTTTGTGAACCTGGTAAGAACGGCTCTTTACGGCCGAGTTGCCCGGCGCGCGCGGTGGACGAACGCCGGGGGGAGGTTGGGCCAGACGACCGGGGAGCGGGTCAACGAGCCGAAACGGGACCGGAGTTCGGCGGTGAGCCGACGGGCGGGCGGGGTCCAGGCGGCGTGCACATAGGCGAACGTGGCGAAGCCGCCGTCCGGGGCGAGGCTCTCCGCCACGGCGTCCAGGGTGAGTTGGCGCTCCCGGGCCGGCATCACCGTCCACGGGAGCCCGGAGACCACCGCGTCGACCGAGCCGCCGGCCATCTGGGCCAGGCCGGACGCCGGGCCCTGGACCACCGTCAGCCGCTTGTCGTCCCGGGTCGCGGAAAGCCGGGCGGCGAGCGTGGAGTTGAGCTCCACGGCGATCAACCTGGCGTCCGGCGCCAGCTGTTGCAGGATCGCGTCCGTGAACACGCCGGTGCCCGGACCGAGTTCGACCACCAGCCGGGCCCTGTCGAGACCGAGCCCGTCGGTCATGGCCCGCGCGAGCCGCCGTGAACTCGGCGCCACGGCGCCGGTCATGAGGGGATGCCTGAGAAAGTGTGAGGTGAGGGACACGGCGCCCAGGCTCGGCGGCCCGGGTGTGGCCCGGCGTCATGTCCGGGGGCCGCGCCCGTAGTCCTGCGGGAGGACGCGGGGGCCGACCCGAGGAGGAGGGGAAGGCCAACTCCAGGGTGACGCAAGGACGTTGCCCCGAGTCGTACCGTGAGCCGGTGCTTCGCCTGATCGAGACGCTGGCCCGCTGGCGGCTGCGGCACCCCTGGCTCACCGACGCCGCCCTGGTCGTCCTCGTCGCCGTACCGCCCGCCGTCGGCGAGCAGCCGGGGCGGCGGCCGGTGTGGGTGCAGGCCGTGGTGTACGCCGCCTTCGTGCTGCCCCTGCTGGTGCGCAGACGGTGGCCGGTGCCCGCCGCCTGCGTGGTCACGGCCGCGTTCTGGGCGCAGTACCTGTGGCACGTGTGGGGGCCTGAACCCGGGCGCGGGGCCATCGCGTTGGCTGCCGTGCTGTATACGCTCGTCGTGCGCGGGCTGCGCCGCGAGGCCGCCGCTCTGCTGGCGTGCGCCGGGTGCTGCGTGGCCCTGTGGCTCCCGGACTGGCTGGCCGACTCCGCCGCCCGCGGCCGGGTCCTGTGGTGGACCCCGGTGGCCGTGCTCTGCTGGCTCGCCGGGTCGTGGGTGTGCGGCGCGTACGTCCGCGCCCGGCGCGCGTATCTCGCCGAGTACGCCCGCCGCGCCGAACTCGCCGAGTCCACCAGGCTGTTGCTGGCGCGCACGGCTGTCGCCGAGGAGCGGGCGCGGATCGCCCGGGAGATCCATGACGTCCTGGCGCACGGAGTGACGGCGATGGTCCTCACCGCGGAGGGCGCGCGCCTCGCCTCCGCCGCCGATCCCGCGGCCCCCGCACGGGCGTTGCCGGTGATCGGGGCGGCCGGGCGGGAGGCGCTCGGTGAACTGGGGCGGCTGCTCGACGTGTTGCGCGCCGATGCTCCGCCGCCCCGGACGCCGGACGACCTCGCCCGGCTGGCCGCGCGCAGTCAGGCGGTGCTCGAACTGCGGGGCGAACAGGGGGACTTGGCGGACGTGCTGATCGAGGAGGCGTACCGGATCGTGCAGGAGGCGCTGACGAACGTGTCCCGGCATGCGGCGCCGGGGGCGCGGGCGAAGGTGCGGGTCGAGTTGCGGGAGGACAGGGTCGAGGTGTGCGTGGAGAACAACGGGGGTGTGGGTGGGGAGAGTTGGGGGGTGTCCGGGGGGAGGGGGCTCGCGGGGATGCGGGAGCGGGTGGCGCGGTATGGGGGGATTGTTGAGGCGGGGCCTTTGGTCGGTGGGGTGGTGGGGGCGGGGGGTGTGGCCGGCGGGTTGGTTGGGGCGGGACTTGTGCCGGGCGGGGCGGCTGAGTCGGGATCCATGCCCGGCGGTGCTGGCGTCGGTGCCGGCGAGGTCGGGTCTGCGTCCGGCGGGGCAGGTGAGGCGGGATCTGTGCCGGGCGGGGCGGCTGAGGCGGGACCTATGCCTGGTGGCGGTGGCGGTGGCGGTGGCGGTGGCGGTGGCGGTGGCGTCGGCGCGTCCGGCGCGTCCGGATCCGCGTCCGGCGGCTGGCGGGTGCGGGCCGTCCTTCCCGCAGCCGGAGCGGCGAGCCCGGAGCCGGCAAACTCCCTTGCCCGACAGGCCGGTTGACCATGGCTCGCATCCTCCTCTGCGACGACCAGCAGCTCATCCGGATGGGCCTGCGCATGGTCATCGACAGCCAGCCCGACCTGACGGTCGTGGGCGAGACCTCCGACGGTGCCGAGGCCGTGGCCCGCAGCGCCGAACTCCGCCCGGACCTCGTCCTGATGGACATCCGCATGCCCGGCCTCGACGGCCTCGCCGCGACCCGCGCCCTGTGCACGGCACCGGCGGCGCCGAAGGTCCTGGTGGTCACGACCTTCGACCTCGACGAGTACGCGTACGGCGCCCTGCGCGCCGGGGCCTGCGGATTCCTGGTCAAGGACGCCCTCGGCGAGGAGATCCTGGTGGCCGTACGCGCGGTCCTGCGCGGCGAGCTGGCGATGGCACCCTCGGTCGTACGCCGCATGGTCGACCGCCACGTACGGCCGGCCCCCGCCGCCGTCCACCAGGAACACCTCGACCGCCTGACCGCCCGCGAACGGGAAGTGCTCGCGCTGGTCGGCCGGGGCCTGACCAATCAGGAGGTCGCGGCGCGCCTGTTCCTCGGCGAGACCACCGTGAAGACCCACCTGGGCCGACTCCTGACCAAACTCGGCCTCCGGGACCGCGTGCACGCGGTGATCTTCGCGTACGAGAGCGGGTTGCTGCGGGCCGGGGAGTGAATCAGGGGGGCGGCCCTGGAGCGAGGGTCACGGCGCCCGCCGCCGGTAGCCTGGCAGACCCACCCCCACCACCCCAGGCGCCGGATCACATGACCCCCGAACTCCTCTCCCACGTCCGCTGGATCGGCGGCGGAAGCGGCGCGGCCAAGTCGACGATCGCCCGCCGGCTGGCCGCCGCCCACGGCTGGCACCTGTACGCGACCGACGACACCATGCACGACCACGCCGCCCGTACCACCCCCGAAGAGGCCCCGTATCTCCATGAGTTCATGGCGATGACCATGGACGAACGCTGGGTGACCCGCTCCCCGCAGGTCATGCTGGAGACGTTCCACTGGTTCCGGGGCGAGGGCTTCGGGTTGATCGTCGAGGATCTGCTGAGGCTGCCCCGGGACCGCAGGATCGTCGTCGAGGGCTTCCGGCTGCTCCCGCGGCTGGTGAAGCCCTTGCTGGCGGCTCCTGAGCAGGCCGTGTGGCTGCTGCCGACCCCCGAGTTCCGGCGGGCCGCGGTAGAGGGGCGGTCGGCGCCGGGGGAGGGGTTCGTGTGGCGGACCGGCGATCCTGAGCGGGCCGCCCGCAATCTCGCCGAACGGGACCGTATGTTCACGGACCGCCTCGGCGAGGAGACCGCGCGGCTTCAGCTGCGGACCATCGGGGTCGACGTCCCGCTGACGGAGGACGCCCTGGCCGGGCGGGTGGCCAGGGCGCTGCGGATCTGAGACCGGCGGCTCACGCCTGTGCGGACCCGGCGGCTTCCTCCAACGCCCTCTCCGAAGCGGCTCCCTCCGCGGCCTTCTCCAAGCGCACGATCACGCACTTCGATGTCGGCGTATTGCTGATGTCGGCCACGCTGTCCAGCGGTACCAGGACGTTCGTCTCCGGGTAGTACGCGGCGGCCGAGCCCTCCGGGGTCGGGTAGCCCACCACTCGGAACGCCTCCGCGCGGCGTTCCGTCCCGTCGGACCAGATGCTTGTCAGGTCGACCAGGTCGCCGTCCGCGAGGCCCTGTGCCTTGAGGTCGGCCGGGTTGACCATGACGACGCGGCGGGCGCCCTTGATGCCGCGGTAGCGGTCGTCCATGGCGTAGGGGATGGTGTTCCACTGGTCGTGGGAGCGCAGGGTCTGGAGGACCAGGTGGCCCTCGGGGGCCTGGAGCATCGTGAAGTCGTTGGCCGTGAAGTTGGCCTTGCCCGTGGCGGTGCGGAACGTCATCGAGTTGACGGGGTTGGGCAGCCGGAAGCCGCCGGGCTGGCGTACGCGCGCGTTGAAGTCCTGGAAGCCCTCGACGACCCGGGAGATGCGGTCGCGGACGAGGTCGTAGTCGGACTCGAAGTCGGCCCAGGGGATGGCCGGCCGGTCGCCCAGGACCTTGCGGGCCAGGCGGGTGATGATGGAGATCTCGCTGAGCAGGTGCGGGGAGGCCGGGGCGAGGCGGCCCCGGGTGGCGTGGACCTCGCTCATGGAGTCCTCGACGGTCATGAACTGCTCGCCGCCCGCCTGGACGTCGCGGTCGCTGCGGCCGAGGGTCGGCAGGATCAGCGCGCGGGTGCCGCAGACCGCGTGGGAGCGGTTCAGCTTGGTCGAGATCTGCACGGTGAGACGGCAGTTGCGCAGGGCGCGCTCGGTGACGTCGCTGTCGGGGGTGGCGCGCACGAAGTTGCCGGCGACGCCGAGGAAGACCTTGCCCTTGCCGTCGCGCATCGCGCGGATGGCGTCCACCGAGTCCAGGCCGTGGGCGGTGGGCGGGGTGAAGGAGAACTCCTTGCCGAGCCGGTCGAGGAACGGCTGGGGGACCCGCTCCCAGATGCCCATCGTGCGGTCGCCCTGGACGTTGCTGTGCCCGCGCACCGGGCACACGCCGGCGCCGGGGCGGCCGAGGTTGCCGCGCAGCAGAAGGAAGTTGACGACCTCACGGATGGTGGGCACGCCGTGCTTGTGCTGGGTGAGGCCCATCGCCCAGCAGACGATGACGCTGCGGCTGGCCAGCACCCGCTCGTGGACCTGCTCGATCTCCGCGCGGGTCAGCCCCGTCGCCTCCAGGACGGCGTCCCAGGACGTCTCGCGGATGTTCGCGGCGAAGGCGTCGTACCCGCTGGTGTGGGCGTCGATGAACGCGCGGTCCAGGACCGTGCCCGGCTCCTTGTCCTCCGCTTCCAGGAGGAGGAGGTTCAGGGCCTGGAAGAGGGCGAGGTCGCCGCCGGGGCGGATCTGGAGGAACTGGTCCGCGATCTCGGTGCCCCGGCCGATGACGCCGCGCGCCTTCTGCGGGTGCTTGAAGCGCAGCAGCCCGGCCTCGGGCAGCGGGTTGACGGCGACGACCTGGCCGCCGCGCCGCTTGGTCTCCTCCAGCGCGGACAGCATCCGGGGGTGGTTCGTCCCCGGGTTCTGCCCCACGACGAACACGAGGTCGCAGGCGTAGAGGTCGTCCAGGCTGACGCTGCCCTTGCCGACGCCCAGGGTCTCGTTGAGGGCCGAACCGCTCGACTCGTGGCACATGTTGGAGCAGTCGGGCAGGTTGTTCGTGCCGAAGGCGCGGGCGAACAGCTGGAGGAGGAAGGCGGGCTCGTTGGCGAGCCGGCCGGAGACGTAGAAAAGGGCCTCGTTCGGGTCGTCCAGCGCGCGCAGCTCCTCGGCGAGGAGGTCCAGGGCCTCGTCCCAGCCGATCGGCTCGTAATGGGTGGCGCCCTCGCGCAGGACCATCGGTTCGGTGAGCCGGCCCTGCTGGTTGAGCCAGTAGTCGGTGCGTGCGCCCAGCTCCGCCACCGAGTGCTCGCGGAAGAACTCCGCGGTGATCCGGCGGGACGTCGCCTCGTCACTGATGTGCTTGGCGCCGTTCTCGCAGTACTCGTTCAGGTGCCGCTGGCCCGGCCCCGGCTCGGGCCAGGCGCAGCCGGGGCAGTCGAAGCCCTTGGTCTGGTTGATGCCGAGGAGGGTGAGCGCGGTGCGCCGGGGGGAGGTCTGGCCCAGCGCGTACTTGAGGGCGTGGGCCACCGCCGGGGCGCCCGTCGCCCATGTCTTGGGCGACGAGACCGACAGGTCCTCCACATCGGCCTTCTCGAAGTCCCGCATCGTCACGCCCTCTCCTGTGGACCACCGGCCACTGTCACCCCGTACAACGCGCGAGGTCAAACCGGAAGTTCCGATCACTTGAAAGGTCACGCCGATCAAAGACGGGGATCATGGGGAGCGTGCTGCTCCGTCAACTCGAGTACCTCGTCTCCCTCGCCCGCGCGCGTCATTTCGCGAAGGCCGCCCAGGCCTGCTTCGTCTCCCAGCCGACCCTGTCCGAGGGCATCCGCAAGCTGGAGGACGACCTGGGCATCCCGCTGGTGCGCCGGGGCCGCCGGTTCGAGGGATTCACCCCTGAGGGTGAGCGGGTCGTCGTCTGGGCGCGGCGCATCCTCGCCGACCGCGACGCGCTGCGCGGTGAGATCGAGGCTCTGCGCGGCGGGCTGTCCGGCCGGCTGCGGGTCGGGACCGTCCCTACGGCGGCCACGGCCGTCGCCCTGCTGACCCAGCCGTTCTGCGCGGCCAACCCGCTGGCGACCGTCCAGGTCTTCGCCGATCTCCGCAGTTCCGACATCGTCGAGCGGCTCGGCGCGTACGAGCTGGACGCGGCCGTGACCTACCACAGCACCGTCGTGGGCCGGGAGTTCACGTTCGTGCCGCTGTACCGGGAGCGGTACGTGCTGCTGACCCGGGACGTCGCCCCGGCGGAGGTGTCCTGGGCGGAGGCCGCCCAGTACCCGCTGTGCCTGCTGCACCCGGGGATGCAGGGGCGGCAGGTCCTGGAGGCGGCGTTCGAGGCGGCGGGGACCTCGGTGACCCCCAGGGTCGAGACCGACTCCGTCGCCTCCTTGTTCGCGCAGGTCCGGGCCGGCCAGTGGGCGAGCGTCGTGCCGCACGCCTGGCTGCACGTCTTCGGGGTGCCCGCCGGGATGCACGCGGTGCCCCTGGTGCGGCCGGCGCGCTCGGAGCTGATGGGCCTGGTGCTGCCGGCCCGCGAACCCGTGCCCGTGATCGCGCAGGCCCTGCTGGAGGCCGCGGGGCGGGCCGGGGTCGCGGCGGCGCTGGAGCGGCTGCCGGGGGAGCCGCCCGAGCAGCCGGAGCACCCTCCGAGCGGCCTCCCCGGAGAGCCCGCCTAGCGCAGCAGCACCGGAAGTTCCTGATGCCCATTGCTGATCAGGGAACCAAGGGGCCGCAGCCGCTCGTTGGGCACGGCAAGACGGATGTCCGGAAAGCGCGTGAACAGCTGGCTGAGCGCTTCGGTGACCTCGACCCGGGCGAGCGGGGCGCCCAGGCAGAAGTGGACGCCGTAGCCGAAGGCCAGGTGCTCCTTGTTCGCGCGGGTGACGTCGAAGGTGTCGGCGTCCTCGTGCAGATCGGGGTGGCGGTTGGCGGCGCCGTAGGAGGCGAGGATGGCCTCGCCCTGGGCGATCGTGCGGCCGTCGGGGAGGGGGATGTCGGTGAGGGCGTAGCGCAGCGGGAGGTGGGTGACGGCGGGTTCGAGGCGGAGGGTCTCCTCGACGACGTCCTTCCAGGACCGCTCGCCCGAGCGGACCAGGGCGAGCTGATCGGGGTGGGTGAGGAGGAGGGTGATGGCCTGGTCGATGACGTTGACGGTGGTCTCGTAGCCGGCGCTGAGCATCAGCACCATCGTGCCGAGCAGTTCGTCCTCGGTGAAGCCGGTGCCGCCCTCGTCGCGGGCCGCGATCAGCTGGGAGGTGAGGTCGTCGCCGGGTTTCTCGCGTTTGGCGCGCAGTACATTCCCGAGCTTCTCGTAGAGCAGGGCGGTGTTGGCCTGGGCCTCTTCTGCGGTGAAGGTGGTGTCGAAGACGTTGTCGACGATCTCGCGGAAGTCGTCCCGCTGTTGCGGCGGTACGCCCAGAAGGTGGCCGACGACCGCGATGGGCAGCGGATAGGCGAGGTGCGCGCGCAGATCCACCGGGCCCTCGGCGGGGAGCGCGTCGAGGAGATGGGCGACCATCTTCCCGATGACGGGGGCGAGCGCCTTGACGCGGTGCGCGGTGAACGCGGGGGCGACCATCTGGCGCAGCCGGCGGTGGTCGGCGCCGTACGCGGTGAACATGTTGTCGACCGCGATCCACAGGGCCAGCGGCCAGCTGCGGACCGCCTGTGCGAAGCCCGGCCAGTGCGCGCTCGCGTCCTTGGAGACGTCAGGGCTGGTCAGCAGCTCCTTGAGCAGCGCGGGATCGGAGACGGACCAGACCTCCAGGCCGAGGATGTCCACCCGGGTGGCGGCGCCGCGGGCACGTAAGGCGCGGTGCTCCGCGTCGCGGGCCGCGCCGGTGGCGTCGAGGACGAACGGGGGCTGCTGCTGGGACATGTGATGCCTCCTCGGCATGGGCGTGGAACTCTCGAAGTATTCATACCCTTGTTTTAATTAAGAACGTAATAGCGATGTCAGTAAGAAGGAAATAAGCTTCTACGGTTCCTCTTTTTCCTCCCATGGGCGGGTCGTGGATTAATTGCACCGAGTTGGTGAACGCATGACGGGGTAAAGCATTCTGACTTGCCGTAAAGGGCTCGGTGAAGCCCGTCGGCACGAAAAAACAGAGGCACGACCTTGACCTCGACCGCACTCGATGCGTCATTCCCGTTCCCTGGCTTCCCCGGAAGCAGGGCACTCTTCTGTTCGGCGGTGGCCCCGCCCCCACGCACCCTCCTCGACGTCCTGCGCGCCACCGCCGCCCGCCACCCCGAGGCCCCCGCCCTCGACACCGGCAGCCGCGTTCTTACCTACCGCGACCTGTGGACCGAGACCCAGGGCCGCGCCCAGCGGCTCGCCCGGCACGGCATCGGCCCCGGCGACCGCGTCGGCGTCCGCGTCGCCTCCGGCACGGCCGACCTGTACCTGTCGATCCTCGCCGTCCTCCAGAGCGGCGCCGCCTACGTCCCCGTCGACGCCGACGACCCCGAGGACCGGGCCGTCACTGTCTTCCGCGAGGCCGCTGTCTGCCATGTGCTCGGCGACAGACCGCGCGGCACCGAACTCGTCCCGGCCACCGGCGCGGGGCGCGCGGCCACGCCCGAGGACGACGCCTGGATCATCTTCACCTCCGGCTCCACCGGCGCCCCCAAAGGTGTCGCCGTCAGCCACCGCTCCGCCGCCGCCTTCGTCGACGCCGAAGCCGGCCTCTTCCTGCGCGAACGCCCCCTCGCCCCCGGCGACCGCGTCCTCGCCGGGCTCTCCGTCGCCTTCGACGCCTCCTGCGAGGAGATGTGGCTGGCCTGGCGCTCCGGCGCCTGCCTCGTCCCGGCCGAACGCGCCCTCGTGCGCGCCGGACACGAACTCGGCCCCTGGCTCGAGGCGCGCGCCGTCACCGCCGTCTCCACGGTCCCCACCCTCCTCGCCATGTGGCCCGAGGACGCGCTGCGCCGCGTACGGCTGCTGATCCTGGGCGGCGAGGCGTGCCCGCCCGGACTCGTCGACCGCTTCGCCCGCCCCGGCCGCGAGATGTGGAACACCTACGGCCCCACCGAGACGACCGTCGTCGCCTGCGCCGCCCTCCTCGAACCCGGGCAGCCCGTCCGCATCGGACTCCCGCTCGCCGGCTGGGAGCTGGCGGTCGTCGACGAGTCGGGCGAGCCCGTCCCCTACGGAGAGGAGGGCGAACTCGTCATCGCGGGCGCCGGCACCGCCCGCTACCTCGACCCCGTCAAGGACGCCGACCGCTTCCGCCCCTGCCCCGCCCTCGCCGCCCCGCGCGCCTACCGCTCCGGCGACCTCGTGCGCGCCGACACCGAGGGCCTGGTCTTCCTCGGCCGCGCCGACGACCAGGTCAAACTCGGCGGGCGGCGCGTCGAACTCGGCGAGATCGACGCCGCGCTGCTCACCCTGCCCGGAGTGCGCGGCGCGGCGGCGGCCGTCCAGACCACCGCCTCCGGCACCCAGGTCCTCGTCGGATACGTCGTCCCCGACCCCGGCCTCCCGCCGTTCCGCGCCGACAAGGCGAGGGAACTGCTCAGCCGCGCCCTGCCCGCACCCCTGGTCCCCGTCCTCGCCGAAGTCACCGACATCCCGACGAAGGCATCCGGCAAGGCCGACCGCAAGGCGCTGCCCTGGCCGGTCCCGCTGACCGGCGACAGCGCCGCGCCTCCGCTGCACGGGACCGCCGCGCGACTCGCCGAGGTCTGGGAGCAGTTGCTCGGTCTGCGCCCCGGCCCGCACAGCGACTTCGTCCAGCTCGGCGGGACCAGCCTGACCGCCGCCCGGATGGCGTCCCTGCTGCGCGCCGACCACCCGGGGCTGTCGGTCGCCGACCTGTACCGCAACCCCGTCCTCCAGGACATGGCCGCCCACCTCGACTCCCTCGCCGGCGCCACCCGCGAGGTACGCCCCGCCCGGCCGGTCCCCGCAAGCGCGGGCGTCGTCCAGTTCCTCGTCTCCCTCGTCGGCTACGGCATCACCGGACTGCGCGGGCTCGTCGGACTCGCTATCGCCGACAACGTTCTCGGCTGGGTCGCCCCGCACTCCTGGGCGCCGCACACCTCCTGGTGGCTGATCCTCGCCGGCTGGCTGCTGCTGTTCAGCGCGCCCCTGCGCTGCCTGATCGGCGCCGGGCTCGCCCGCGCGCTCGCCGGGTCGATCACACCGGGCGCCCATCCGCGCGGCGGCGCCGTCCACCTGCGCCTGTGGAGCGCCGAACGCGCCGTCGCCGCCTTCGGCGTGCCCTCCCTCACCGGCACCCCCTGGGCCGCCCGCTACGCCCGCCTCCTCGGCTGCCGCACCGGCCACGACGTCCAGCTGCACGCCCTGCCCCCGGTGACCGGCCTCGCCGACCTCGGCGACGGCAGCAGTGTCGAACCCGAGGCGGACATCGCCGGCTGGTGGCTCGACGGCGACACCCTGCACGTCGGCCCGGTCACCGTCGGCCCCGGCGCCCGCGTCGGCCACCGCACCACCCTCCTGCCGGGCGCCGTCCTCGGCGCCGGCGCCGAACTCACCGCCGGCGGCTGCCTCGACGGCCGCATCCCCGACGGCGAGACCTGGACCGGCTCCCCGGCCCGCCCCGCAGGCCCCGCCGCCCGCCTCACCCGCCCCGCCCGCCACCACGCCCCGACCCTCTGGCGCCCCTGGCACCTCGCCTACGCCCTCTCCCTCACCGCCCTCCCCCTGCTCTCCCTGGTCGCTGCGGCCCCCGCGCTCGCCGTCACCTGGCTGCTGGTCCGCGGCACCCCCACCCTCTCCGGAGCGGCGGCCCATCTCCTGCTCGCCGCCCCCCTGTTGGCGGTCCTCACCTACCTGTCCGGAGCCCTGCTCACCGCGGGCGTCGTCCGCGCCCTCGGCCGCGGCATCACCCCCGGGCTGCACCGCGCCGACGGCGGAGTCGCCTGGCGGGCCTGGCTCGTCACCCGCATCCTCGACGGCGCCCGCGCCGGCTACTTCCCGCTCTACGCCAGCCTCGCCACCCCGCACTGGCTGCGCCTGCTCGGCGCCCGCGTCGGCAAGAACGCCGAGATCTCCACCGTCCTGCCGCTGCCCTCCCTCCTGGAGGTCGCCGACGGCGCCTTCCTCGCCGACGACACCCTCGTCGCCCCCTACGAACTGCGCGACGGCTGGATGAAGTTGAGCGCCGTCCGCATCGGCGAGCGGGCCTTCCTCGGGAACTCCGGGATCGCCGGCCACGACGTACCGGACCACGGGCTGATCGGGGTGCTCTCCGACGCGCCCGCGCACGGCGCGCCGGGCACGTCCTGGATCGGACGGCCCGCGATGCAGCTGCCCCGGGTGGCCGAAACCGGCGACCAGGCAAGGACGTTCGCCCCGCCCCGCAAACTGGTCAGGGCCCGCGCCGCCGTCGAACTCTGCCGGCTCGTCCCGCTCGTCATCGGCACGCTCATCGCGGAGTTGCTGCTCCTCGCCCAGCAACGCGCCCTGGACGTCGGCCAGTTGCCGCTGGCCGCGCTCACCGGCGTCGTCCTGCTGCCCGTCGCCACCCTCGCCGCCTGCCTGATCACCACCGCCGCCAAATGGCTGCTCGTGGGTCAATTCAAGGTGCAGGAACGGCCGTTGTGGTCCTCCTTCGTCTGGCGCAACGAACTCTTCGACACCTTCTACGAGATGCTCGCCGTACCCTGGGGCATGAGCGCGCACCTCGGGACGCCCGTGCTCAACTGGTGGCTGCGCAGCCTCGGGGCGCGGATCGGGCGCGGGGTGTGGCTCGACACGTACTGGCTGCCGGAGACCGACCTGGTCAGCATCGGCGACGGCGCCAGCGTCAACCGGGGCTGCGTCTTGCAGACCCACCTCTTCCACGACCGGATCATGCGCATGGACACCGTTCAGCTCGCCGCCGGCGCCTCCCTCGGCCCGCACAGCATCGCCCTGCCCGCCACCGTCATCGGCGCCGGAACCTCCGTCGGCGCCGCCTCCCTCGTCATGCGCGGCGAGTCCGTCCCCGACGGCACCCGCTGGGCCGGCAACCCCATCGCCGGGGCCCGCGCATGAGCTGGTACAGCCGCCGCGCCCTCGTGCGCGGCGCCCTCCTCACCCCGCTCGCCGCGCTCGCCGCCGACCGCGTCCCCGGCCAGTCCCGCCGCTACTTCGCCGCCCACGGCAGCCACGACCACCGCACCCTCTCCTACGACCTCGACCTCGCCTACGACCCCGGCGCCGGCACCCTCGACGGCCACGCCCACATCCGCGCGATCGCCGAACGCACCCTGAACCAGGTCCGGTTGAACCTCTCCGGACTCACCGCGCACGAGGCGTACGTCGACGGCACCGCCGTCCGCCCCGGCCGCAGCCGAGGCCAACTCCTGCTGCCCGTACCGCGACCCGTCCCGGCGGGCGGCGAATTCACCCTGGACATCGGCTACGGCGGCCGGCCCCGGCCGCTGCGCACCCCGTTCGGGCAGATCGGCTGGGACCGCACGGGCGACGCCCACGAAGGCACCATGGTCGCCGCCCAGCCCCTGGGCGCCCCTTCCTGGTTCCCCTGCAACGACCGCCCCGACGACAAGGCCGAGTTCACCTTCCGCGTGACGGTGCCCCCCGGCCATCACGCCCTGGCCAACGGCACGTTGACCGACCGCACCGGCGACCGCTGGACCTACCACCACCCCGGCCCCATGGCCCCCTACCTCGCCGCCGTCTACACCGGCCGCTTCGCGCACGACACCTGGGAGGCCCGCGACAGCGTCACCGGCCGCCGCGTCACCGGCCGCAACGCCTACCCCGCCCACCTCGCCGACCACGCCCGCCACGACCTCGCCCGCCAGCCGGAGATGTTCGAGGCCTTCACCAGCTGGTTCGGCCCCTACCCCTTCGAGACGTACGGCGCGGTCGTCGTCGACGCCGACCTCGACCAGCCGGTGGAGAACCAGACCGCGTCCGTCTTCGGCCGCAACCACATCGACGGCCGGCGGACTTGGGAGACGCTGGTCGCCCACGAACTCGTCCACCAGTGGTACGGCAACAGCGTCAGCCTCCGCGACTGGCGCGACATCTGGCTCAACGAAGGGTTCGCCACCTACGGCGAATGGCTCTGGTCGGAACACCTCGGCGAGGACTCCGCCGACACCATCGCCCGCGCCGCCTGGCGCCAACTCTCCTTGCGCCCCAAGGGACTTCGGCTCGCCGACCCCGGCCCCGACCGCATCTTCGACGACCGCGTCTACACCCGGGGCGCCTGCACCCTGCACGCCCTGCGCCTCACCATGGGCGACGACGCCTTCTTCGCCATGCTCAGGGACTGGCACCACACCCACCGGGCGGGCAGCGCCGACACCGCCGCCTTCCTCGCCCACGTCGGCCGCTCCGCCCCCGCCAGGACCGAACCCCTGCTGCGCAGCTGGCTCTATGACAAACATTTGCCCGAGCTGCCGGAGCGGACCTGAGTACCCGCCGCCCGGCGCGGGCATCCCCGTAGCAGACATAAGGGGGCGGACCATGGACGACTGGACGAAACTCTGGCTCAAGGACCCGCAGGAGCACGACTATCCGGCGGCGGCCGACTACCTCGGGCTGCTCCTCAAGCCCGCCGAGGTCACCCGCGTCGTCGCCGCCCTGAAAGCGGCGCCGACCGAGGTCAAGAAGGCCAAGGACCTCATGCGGGCCTCGCAGTTGCCCCTCCTCGGGCCCGACAACATCGACGTCAGCCGCGACATCCAGAAGGTCCTCGCGGGGCACAGGCTGTCGCCGGTGCTGCTGGTGCGGGGGGTGCCGCTGGTCATCGCCGACGGGTACCACCGGGTGTGCGCCGCCTACAACCTGACGCAGGACCTGGTGGTGCCGTGCCGGATAGCGGGGCTCTGACCCGTGGTCAGGTCCGGCGGGCGCGGGCGGCCAGCCGGCCGGCGAGGGCGATGACGAGGTCGCGCAGCTCGGCGGGGCGTTCGATCACGAACGGCAGGTCGAGCGAGGCGAGCACCGCAGGCAGCCAGTCCAGCCGCTCCGCCCGCAGCTCGACGCGCAGCCAGCGCCCGGCCGCCGGGTCCTCGTCCGCCCCGGGCTCGCACTCCGCCAGGCTCGCGACGCTGGCCGGGAGGCGGGCGCGGATCTGCCCGGCCGTCCCCTGGATCCGCAAGGTCACCTCGTGCCGGTACCCGGCGGTGGCGAACCCCGACAGCACGCGCTCCGCCGGACCGGGCCCCTCGGGCGCCTCGAACGAGCCGGGCAGGGCCCGCGCGTCCGCGACGCGGTCGAGCCGGAAGGTCCGGTCCGCGCCGATCCCGGCGTCCCTGCCCGTGACGTACCACCGGCCCGCGTGCGCGACGATCCCGTACGCGTGCAGCGTGCGCTCGCCGCTTTGCCCGTCGTGGCCGGTGTAGCGGATCGACACCGGCCGGCGGTGGCGCACCGCGTCGGCGACGGTGAGCAGGACCCCGGCGTCCGGGGCGGCGGGCTCGCCGGGCTCGTCCGTGAAGGAGAGGGTCTCCGCGAGGGCGTCGAGCCGGTGGGCGAGGTGCCGGGGCAGCACCCGGCGGATCTTCGCCGCCGCCGTCTCGTTCGCCGTGCGCTGCGCCGTCGTCAGCCCCGACCGGCGGCCGGCGGCCAGGCCGAGGAGGACGGCCAGCGCCTCGTCGTCGCCGAGCATGAGCGGCGGCAGCCGGTGGCCGGGGGCGAGCCGGTACCCGCCGTAGCGGCCCCGCACCGACTCCACGGGCACATCCAGGTCGATCAGCTGCTCCACGTACCGCCGTACGGTGCGCCCCTCTACGCCGAGCCGGGCGGCCAGTTCGGCGACCGTGCGGGTGCCGCCCGACTGGAGCAGTTCCAGGAGGGTCAGCACGCGGGCGGTGGGTCGGGACATGTCCCCAACCTAACGCCGATACAGGACCGATTCTGTCCGCTATCTCTCCTAGCCTGCGCGGTGCACGCCTTCAGCACAGCCAAGGAGATCCCCATGGAGTTCGTCTCGGTCCGCATCATCACCGGCGACGTCGCACGCCTCGTCGCGTTCTACGAGCGGGCCACGGGGGCGCGGGCGGAGTGGGCCACCGAGGACTTCGCCGAGCTCAGGACCGCCGGTGCCACCCTCGCGATCGCCGGCACCCGCACCGTCCCGCTGTTCGCCCCGGGCTCCGCCCGCCCGGCGGACAACCACAGCGTGATCACCGAGTTCCTCGTCGACGACGTGGACCGCGTCCACCGGGACCTGGCCGGCTTCGTCACCGACGTCGTCGCCGGGCCCACGACGATGCCCTGGGGCAACCGGTCGCTGCTGCTGCGCGACCCCGACGGCAACCTCGTCAACTTCTTCACCCCCGTCACCCCGGCGGCTGTTCAGAAGTTCGCCCGCTGACGCCGGGGCGCCCCGTCGTCCCCCGCACCACCAGTCTCGGCGCGACCACACTCTCCGGCTGCGCCTCGCCCCCTTCGTCGAGCCGGGCGAGCGCGCGGCCGACGGCGAGTTCGGCGAGGCGGGGGATGTCCTGGGCGACGGTCGTGAGGTCGATGTGCGCGAGCCGGGCCAGCCGGGTGTCATCGAAGCCGACCACCGAGAGGTCGCCGGGGACGGAGATGCCTGCGCGCAGGAGGGTGTCCAGGACGCCGGTCGCGCAGCGGTCGTTGAAGGCGAGTAGGGCTGTTGGCGGGGGCGGGGTGCTCAGGGCGGCGGTCGTCGGGGGCGTGTCGCGCAGGGCTGTTGCCGGGCGGGACGTGTCGGCGGGCGGCGTTCGGTCGGCCCGCGCCGCTGCCTCCGTCGCCTCCGTCACCTCCGTCGGCCAGGAGGCGTCGGCGGGTGGCGTCCAGTCGGCCCGCGCCCCTGCCTCCGTCACCTCCGTCGGCCAGGACGCCCCCCGGACCTCCGCCAACAGCGCCCGAGCCGCCCGCCCCCCGTCCTCCTCCGTCAGCCCGCCCGGCAGCACCCGCGCCCGCTCGCCCAGACCATGGCGCTCCATCGCGGCGCGGTACCCCCGTCTGCGGTCGGCCGCGCCCGGTGCCCGGCCGCCGTCGATGTGGACGATCTCCCGGTGCCCCAGCGCCACCAGGTGCTCCACGGCCTGCCCGGCCCCCTCCTCGTCGGCCGTGCGCACCACGTCGACGCCCGGCGGGACCGGCCGCAGCCGCCGGGCCACCGACACCACCGGCAGCTGCGCCGCGAGGGCCGCCAGGCGGGCGGCCGGTGTCTGCGGGCCGAGCAGGATCAGCGCCTCGCAGCGGTCGGCCAGCAGCGCCTCCACCGCCTGCCGCTCGCCCCGCAGCGGCGTGACCGCGCTCAACGCCAGCTGATAGCCCGCCGGTTCGGCCACCGCGTACAGCCGCTCCACCAGATCCGTGTGGAAGGGCTGGCCCAGCCCGAACTGCACGCCCAGCAGCCGTGAACGGTTGCTGCGCAGCAGGCGGGCACGGGTGTCGGGGCGGTAGCCGATCTCCTCGGCGGCCTCCAGGACCCGCTTGCGGGTCGCCGCGCTCGCGCCCTTCGCGCCGCGCAGCACGAGGGAGACCAGCGTGACGGACACACCGGCCCGCGCGGCGACATGGGCCAGGGTCGGTCGTCGGGTGCTCGCCACTGCCGTCCTCTCCGGGGGAAGTTCCGAGGGTACGGGGCCGGGCGGCCCCGCCGCCGGGATCGTATCCCTCCCGCGCCTGCAACGTTATAGCTCCCGGCCCTTGACAGCCGCCCCGGACGGCTGGCGTACTGCTCCCGCGTCTGTAACGTTTTAGTGGCTCGAAGGAGAGCGGACATGTACACGCTGGCGGTCTGCGCCGAGATGGTCTTCCGTGACCTGCCCGTCGACGAACGCGCCCGGCGGCTGCACGACGCCGGTTTCCAGGTGGAGATCTGGGACTGGTCCCGGCACGACCTCGACGCGCTGGCCCGCACGCCCGCCGAGTTCGTGTCGATGACCGGCTATCTGCGCGGCAGCCTCACCGATCCGGAGGGCGCGGCCGAACTCCTGCGCACCGCCGAGGAGTCGGTGAAGGCCGCCGAGCAGCTGGGCTGCCCCCGGCTCAATCTGCACGGCACCGGTCTCGACGGCGAGGGCCTGCCCGTCGTACCCGTCGCCGGCCCCGCGACCGGTGAGATGTGGCTCGCCGCCCACCGCACCCTCACCCGCCTCGCCGAGCTGGGGGAGCGGGCGGGGGTCGTCTTCACGCTGGAGAACCTCAACACGGCCGTCGACCACCCCGGCGTCCCGTTCGCGACCGCCGCCGACACGTTCGCGCTGGTGGCGGCCGTGGACCGGCCCGGGCTGCGGATGAACCTGGACCTCTATCACGCGCAGATCGGCGAGGGGAACCTCATCGAGCTGGTCCGGCGGGCGCACGGGGCCGGGCTGATCGGGGAGATCCAGGTCGCCGATGTGCCGGGGCGGTGCGAGCCGGGGACGGGGGAGATCAACTACCCGGCGATCGCACGGGAGTTGGCCGCGCTCGGGTACGAGGGGACGGTCGCGCTGGAGGCGTGGGCGCAGGGCGGGGAGAGCGAGCGGGCGCTGGAGAGGTTCCGGGCGGCATTCGCAGGTTAACTGCGCAGGTAACCTGTACAAAAAGTTCGGGTGCTCCTACGGTGGAGGCATGACCGAGCATCGCGAGCCCTCGCCGTCCGCCGTCCAGGCCTCCCAGGAGGTGCGGGCCGTCGTCAGACGGCTGCGGCGGCGGATGCGGGCCGTCGGCAGCGGCGAGGACGTCAGCCTGCCGCAGCTCTCGGTGCTGACCCGGCTGCTCGACGGCGAAGGGCTCGCGGTGAGCGAACTCGCGGCGGCGGAAGGGGTGCGGCACCAGTCGATGGCGGCGACCGTCACCGCGCTCGCCGCCCGGGGCCTGGTCGGAAAACGCCGCGACCCCGGCGACGGCCGCCGCACACTGGTCGCGCTCACGCCGGAGGGCCGCCGCCACGCGGAGGAGGGCCGGCAGGCGCGGGGGGAGTGGCTGGCGGGGGAACTGGAGCTGAGGTGCTCGGAGGAGGAGCGGCGGACGGTGATCGCGGCTATGGGGGTGCTGGAGAGGCTGGTGGGGCCGGCCAAGCCTGACAGGGAGGCGGGCCGTGCTGGGGCGGCGTCCGCGTGGGACGGAGCGGCCGAGCGCCCGGCGACACCGTCCGCGTGGGACGAAGCGGCCGGACACTCGGCGGCACCGTCCGCGCAGGTCGGAGAGCCCGCCCCGGCCGCAGCCGAGCCGTCGGTCATATCGCCCGATGCCGAGCAGGCGGCCCCCGATCATGGCTGAGCCCGCCACCGTCACCCACGCCCCCGGTACCGGTTTCGACCGTCGCCTCATCCCCCCGATGCTCCTCGGCTCGGTGCTCAACCCCGTCAACTCCACCGTCATCGCCGTGGCCCTCATCCCCATCGGTGCCGCGTTCGGGGCCTCGCCCGCGCAGACGGCGTGGCTCGTCTCGGCGCTGTATGTCGCGACCGCCCTCGGCCAGCCGGTCGTCGGCCGGCTCATCGACCTCTTCGGGCCCCGCCGCCTCTTCCTGATCAGCACCAGCCTGGTGGGCGTCGCCGGCGCCGTCGGTATGTTCGCGCCGAACTTCGGGACCCTCATCGGCGCCCGGGTCCTGCTCGGCTTCGGCACCTGTGCCGGATACCCCGCCGCGATGGCGCTGCTGCGCGCCGAGTCCGGCCGTACCGGGCGGGACAGCCCGGCGGGTGTCCTGACGGCGCTGGCGGTCGCCAACCAGACCGTCGCCGTCGTCGGCCCCCTCCTCGGCGGCCTCCTGATCGGCGCCGGCGGCTGGCGGGCGACGTTCGCGCTGAACCTCCCGCTGGCCGCCCTGGCGGTGACCCTCGGCGCCCTGCGCCTGCCGAAAGCGCCGCCTACGACGGCCCGGGGCCTGGGTCAGCTGGACCTGCCCGGGATGGCCCTGTTCGCGGCCATGCTGGTCTCCCTGCTGCTGTTCCTGATGAACCCCCACCTCGGCCTCTGGTACCTGCCCCTGCTGACCCTCGCCGCCGGATCCGCCTTCGCCGTACGGGAGTTGCGGGCCCGGACCCCGTTCATAGACCTCAGGGTCCTGGCCGGGAACACCCCGCTGCTGGCGACGTACGCCCGCGCGCTGGTCGCGTACGTCGTGGCGTACGCGTTCCTCTACGGGTTCACGCAGTGGACGGAGGAGGGGTACGGGCTGACGCCGCTGCGCGCCGGGCTCGTACAGATACCCATGTTCGTGGTGGGGATCGGCGTCTCGGTCCTCGTGGGGCGCAGTTCCGCGATCCGGGGGAAGCTGCTGGTCGGGGCGGTCGGCCAACTCGCCGCCTGTTCCCTGATGCTGACGCTCACCTCGGCGAGCCCGGTGTGGATGCTGCTGCTCCTGGCCGTCCTGTTCGGCATTCCCCAGGGCGCCAATAATCTCGGCTTGCAGAACTCGGTGTACCAGCAGGCCGACCCGGAACGGATGGGCTCCTCCGCCGGGCTGCTGCGCACCTTCTCCTACCTGGGCTCGATGGTCGCGTCGGCGGCCACCGCCGCGTCGTTCGGGCAGCGCGCCGGTACCTCCGGGATGCATCACCTGGCGTGGTTCATGCTCGGCGCGGGCGTCCTGTACCTGGTCATGACGGCGCTGGACCGCAGCCTCACCGCGGCGCGTGGTCCCCGAACGCCGTCACCGACAGGAACCTGATCGGCAAGGACACCAACTCCTGTGGCCCGTGCGGGCCTTCGCCGTCGAGCTGGAGGGCGTCGCCCGGGCGCAGGGTGTACACGGAGTCGCCGTGGCCGTACGCCATCTCGCCCTCCAGCATGTAGAGCAGCTCGGTGCCGGGGTGCTGGAAGAGGGGGAAGACCTCGCTCTGCTCGGTGAGGGTGACCAGGACCGCCTCCATGCGCTTGTGCGGGCCGCGCAGGGCGCCCAGCAGCTCGTAGAGATGGCCGACGCGGCTGCCCCGGCGGACGATCCGCGCGCCGTGGCCCGCCGGGACGTACACCGCCTCGCGGTCCGCGTCCAGGCCCCGGAACAGGGCCGTCACCGGGATGCCCAGGCCGTTGGCCAGCCGGCCCAGCGTCGTCAGGCTGCACGACGTCTGGGCGTTCTCGATCTTCGACAGCATCGCTTTGGAGAGGCCCACGCGGGACGCCATCTCGGCGATGGAGAGGCCGGCCGCCGTGCGGTACTCCCTGACCTGCCGGCCGATGACGACCTCCAGCTCCAGCGCCTGCGCCGCCGCACCGGGGTCGACCTCGCGGTCGGGGAGCGCGGCGGCTGCGGCATGCGGGTCGGTCGGTCCGGTGTCAGTGGTCATGGGGGTCATTTTGCACATGGGGCGTACGAGGAGAAGGCGCGTGCCGGTGCTGTACGCCTCCGCTCCCGCTCACCTCCGCAGCCTGAACCGCGCGGGCGCCTCCCCCTCGCCCACCGCCAGATCCGCCGCCATCCCCCCGATCAGCGGCGCGAACTTCGCCCCGTGCCCCGAGCACGGCGACACGATCACCACCCCCTCGCGCCGGTCCAGGACGAAGTCCTCGTCCGGCGTCGTGGTGTAAAGACACGTCGTCTCCGCCACCGGCACCGGATCGAGCCCCGGGAACCGCTCCGCCACCAACGCGCCGACCCGCTCCCGCGAACCGGCGTCCACGACCCCCGTCCGCCCACCGGCCGTCGTCACCGTCCCCCGGTCGTGCTCGGCCACCTTCACCGCAGGGAACTCCCCGCCGTCACTCCCCGAAGGCAGCGCGAACACCTGCGTCTCGGCGTCCTTGGACACCAGCACCGGCCACCGCGCCCCCGGATCCCGCTGCCGGAAGTGAAAGACCTGCTGCTGCGTGACCCGCAACGGGGGCAGTTCGAAAGGCAGTTGGAAATCGGGCAGCCAGGCCCCGGCCGCCAGCACGACGGTCCCGGCACCGAACTCCCGCCCGTCGCCGGTCCGTACGACCCCGTCGGCGACCCCCGTCACCCGCGTCCCCGTCACCACGGCCGCCCCCAGCTCCCGGGCCCGCCGCACACAGGCCGCGACCGCCGCGTCCGCGTCCACCACCCCGGCCCCGGAGTGATACAGCACCGGACCGGAGAACCGGATGAACGGCCAACGCCCCTGCGCCTCAGCCGAGTTGAGGATCTCGTACGGGACCCCGGCCGCCCCCAGCAGGCCCGCCAGCCGCTCCGGGTCCCGGCCCGAACCCACGTCCAGGCCCCCGGTGAGCCGCAGCAGCGGTGTCCCGCTGTCGCGCTCCAGCTCCCGCCACTCCTCGTACGCCCGCCCGGTCAGCCCGACGTACAGCGGATCGGCGTACGCGCGGCGGAAGATGCGGGAGCTGCCGTGCGAACTGCCGTGCCGGTGACCGATGTCGTACGCCTCGATCAGGGTCACCTCGTGGCCGCGCCGGGCCAGCTGCCAGGCGGTGGCCGCGCCCATCAGGCCGGCGCCGACGACGGCGATCACCGGCCCGCCCCGGGGATCCACTCCGTGCCGGCGAGCGGGACGCGGGCCATCGCGGCGGACTCGATGGTCAGCGCGACCAGGTCCTCCGGCTCCAGGTGGTGGACGTGGCTCTTGCCGCAGGCGCGGGCGATGGTCTGGGCCTCCATCGTCATCACCCGCAGGAAGTTGGCGAGCCGCCGGCCGCCCGCGACCGGGTCGAGCCGGGCCGCCAGTTCCTCGTCCTGCGTCGAGATGCCCGCCGGGTCACGGCCGTCCTGGTAGTCGTCGAAGTAGCCTGCCGCCGACCCGAGTCGGCGGTACTCGGCGTCGTACCTGGGGTGGTTGTCGCCGAGGGCGATCAGCGCGGCCGTGCCGATCGCGACCGCGTCCGCGCCCAGGGCGAGGGCCTTCGCCATGTCGGCGCCCGAGCGGATACCGCCGGAGACGATCAGCTGGACCTCCCGGTGCACCCCCAACTCCCGCAGCGCGCGCACCGCTTGGGGGAGCGCGGCCAGCGTCGGGATGCCGACGTGCTCGATGAACACGTCCTGCGTGGCCGCCGTGCCGCCCTGCATACCGTCCACGACGACGACGTCCGCGCCCGCGTGCACGGCGAGCTTGACGTCGTAGTACGTCCGGGTCGCGCCGACCTTCACATAGACCGGCTTCTCCCAGTCGGTGATCTCGCGCAGTTCGAGGATCTTGATGGCGAGGTCGTCGGGGCCCGTCCAGTCCGGGTGGCGGCAGGCGCTGCGCTGGTCGACGCCGACGGGCAACGTCCGCATCCCGGCGACCCGTTCGGTGATCTTCTGCCCCAGCAACATGCCGCCGCCGCCCGGTTTGGCGCCCTGGCCGAGGACCACTTCGATGGCGTCGGCGGCACGCAGGTCGTCGGGGTTCATGCCGTAGCGGGACGGGAGGTACTGGTACACGAGGTGCTTGGAGTGGCCGCGCTCCTCCGGGGTCATCCCGCCGTCGCCGGTCGTCGTGGACGTGCCGGCCTCGCTCGCGCCCCGGCCCAGCGCCTCCTTGGCCTGCGCCGACAGCGCGCCGAAGCTCATCCCGGCGATCGTCACCGGGGTCGCGAGCCGCAGCGGGTGCTTCGCGTGCCGGGTGCCGAGCACGACGTCCGTGTCACAGCGCTCGCGGTAACCCTCCAGCGGATAGCGGGACATGGACGCGCCGAGAAACAACAGGTCGTCGAAATGGGGCAGTTGACGCTTGGCGCCCCAGCCCCGGATGTCGTACACACCGGTCTCGGCGGCGCGCTGGATGGCGTGGATGGTGGCACGGTCGAAGGTCGCCGACTCACGCAGTCCGTGGGACGCGGGTTCCATGTGCTGCAACTCCCTCAGTACGACGCCGTGTTGCCGGTCTTGAAGTGATACAGCTCGCGGGCCGAGCCGTATCGCCTGAACTCCCCGGGGTCCTCGTCCCGTTCGGCCGCCTTCAGCAACTCGGCTAGTTCCGCGAGGTGTTCGGGGCGCATCTCCTTCTCCACGCAGTCCGCGCCCAGGGACTTGACCGTGCCGCGCACATACAGCCGCGCCTCGTAGAGGGAGTCGCCGAGCGCGTCGCCCGCGTCCCCGCACACCACGAGCCGGCCCGCCTGGCCCATGAACGCGCTCATGTGGCCGACGTTCCCGCCGACGACGATGTCCACGCCCTTCATCGAGATCCCGCAGCGCGCGGACGCGTCGCCGTCGATCACCAGCAGCCCGCCGTGCGCGGTCGCCCCCGCCGACTGGGAGGCGCTGCCGCGCACCCGGACCGTCCCCGACATCATGTTCTCGGCCACGCCCGTGCCCGCGTTGCCGTGCACGGTGACCGTCGCCCGCTGGTTCATCCCGGCGCAGTAGTAGCCGACATGGCCCTCCACGTCGACCGTGTGCGCGGCGTACAGCCCGCAGGCCACCGCGTGCGCGCCGCGCGGGTTCAGCACCCGCCAGGCGGCCGGGTCCGGCGCGTGCAGTGCCTGGTTCAGCTCCCGCACCCGGGTCTCGGACAGGTCGATCAGCGTCGCCATATGTACACCTCTTCCGGCTCGGGTTCGAAGATGCGGGCGTTCGCGATGCCCGGCAGGACGTCCAGCGCCCGGTACTCGGAGGCCATCGCCACCCACTCGGGCGTCTCGGCGACCAGCGCCGGCTTGCACGCGATCGCGTCCCGCACCACCGCGAACGAGTCACCCGTCGACACCAGCAACGTGTAGAAACCGTCGAAGCGTTCGCACAGCAGCCGCAGCGCCTTCTCCAGGTCCGCGCCCCGCTCCAGCTGGTGCGCGATGAAGCGGGCGCCGACCTCCGAGTCGTTCTCGCTGTCGAACTCCACGCCCTGCGCGCGCAGTTCACGCCGGATCGTCGCGTGATTGGAGAACGAGCCGTTGTGCACGAGGCATTGGCCCGGACCGACGGAGAAAGGGTGCGCGCCCTCCGGGGTGACCGCCGACTCCGTCGCCATCCGGGTGTGCCCGACGCCTTGCCAGCCGGTCATCCCGGCCAGCCCGAAGCGGTCCGCCAACTCCACCGGGTTTCCGGTGCCCTTGAGGACGGCGAAGCCCTCGCCGGAGCCGATCACCCGGGCGTGCGGGAGGGCGGCCCGCACGTCGGCGAGCGGGGCGTGCACGACCGTCGTCGCGTCGGCGTCGTACACGAAAGCGTCCGGCAGGGCATCTTTGACTTCGGCCGGTGAAGTGCCCAGCAAGGACACGGCAGTTGTGGCGGGCGGGGACAAGACCGGGTCGCCGTAGACCGCCACGCCCGCCGAGTCCGGGCCGCGTTCGGTGACTTGGCCCAGCATCGCCGTCAGGAGTTCGCCCAGCCTCGGCTCCAAAGAGGGCTCGCGCAGGTGGAGTCCTACGATTCCGCACATCTCAAGTCCCTTCAGAACGCGGTCAGATAGCGGTCCAGCTCCCAGGGGCCGACCGTGCCGTGCCAGTCGAAGAACTCCGCGCGCTTCAGGTCGGCGAAATACTGGCTGACGCCCGGGCCCGCCGCGTCGAGGGCGCCGCTGATGACGTCGTCCTCCTGGAGCGCGTCCACCGCGTGCAGCAGCGTCGGCGGCAGCTGCGGGCCCTTGCCGGCGGCGCCCGGTTCGCCCGGGTCCAGGCCGCGTTCGATGCCGTCGAGCCCGGCGGCCAGCGCGGCGGCAGCGGCGAGGTAGGGGTTGGCGGCGCCGTCCCCGCCGCGCAGCTCGACGCGGTTGCCGTCGGGGACGCGGACGAAGTGCGTGCGGTCGTTGCCGCCGTAACTCGCCACGCGCGGCGACCAGGTGGCGCCCGAGCGGGTGGAGACGGCTCCCGTGCGCTTGTAGGAGTTGACCGTCGGCGCGATCACCGCCTGGAGGGCGCGGGCGTGTTCGACGAGGCCGGCGACGAACGAGTACGCGAGCGGGGACAGGCCCAGGCCGCGCGCGTCACCGGCGTCCGGGAAGGCGGGCTCCGCGCCGCGCCACAGCGACATGTGCAGGTGCATGCCCGTACCGGTGCGGTCGGTGAACGGCTTCGGCATGAACGTCGCGGTCATGCCCCGCTGTTCGGCCAGCACCGAGATCAGATAGCGCAGGGTGACGACCCGGTCGGCGGTCGTCAGGGCGTCCGCGTGCCTGAAGTTCTGCTCGAACTGCCCGTTGCCGTCCTCGTGGTCGTTGGCGTAGTTGCCCCAGCCCAGGCTGTTCATCGCCGTCGACACGGCCGTCAGGTGGTCGTACATCCGGGTCAGCCCGCGTGCGTCGTAACAGGGTTGGGCCGCCGTGTCGCGCGGGTCGGCCACGTGCAGCGTGCCCTGCTCGTCGCGCCGGACCAGGAAGTACTCCACCTCCGCGCCCACCGACAGCGAGAGCCCGCGCGCGGCGGCCCGCTCCAGCAGTCCGCGCAGGATCACCCGCGGCGCGTACGGCCAGGGCGCCCCCTCCACGTGCGGATCGCAGTGCACGAGAGCCAGGCCCGGCTTGACGAAGGGGATCGGGGTGTACGAGGCGGCGTCGGGGCGGGCGATCACGTCCGGGTCGCCGGGCTGCTGGCCGAGGGCCCCGGCCGCGTACCCGGCGAACCCCACCCCCTCGTCACGCAGCTCCTCCACGGCCTGGGCCGGGACGAGCTTCGCGCACGGCTTGCCGGTCAGGTCGACGAAGACGGCGAGGACGAACTCGATGCCGTCGGCCCGGACCAGTTCGGCCAGATCGGTCGTCATGGGGTCTCCCGAGAGGGGTTCACTGACATGAATCATCGTTGCCCATCAGTGAACCTGGCATGCGTTTCGGGGGGATTTCGGCGCGGGAAGCTCTCCGTAAGGCGGCCCGGCCGGGGGTGCGGGCGGGCTGTAGGTGTGCTGTCGGCGCCGGTGGCGCGTTGTCGGCGAGGTGTCGGCGAGGTCCTCGAAGGTGGAGTCGTTCACCTCTCGAAGGGAAGCCCTCATGAACGTCACGATCATCGGCGCCGGCCTCGGCGGCCTCACCCTCGCCCGCGTCCTGCACGTCCACGGCATCGCCGCCACCGTCTACGAGGCCGAGCCGTCCCCCGACTCCCGGGCGCAGGGCGGGCTGCTCGACATCCATGACTACAACGGCCAACTCGCCCTGGAAGCCGCCGGGTTGATGGAGGAGTTCCGGTCCGTCATCCTGGCCGGACGGGAGGCGATGCGGGTCCTCGAACCGGACGGGACCGTCCTCCTGGACAAGGTCGACGACGGCACGGGCGGCCGGCCCGAGGTGCACCGGGGCGAACTGCGCCGCGTCCTCCTCGAATCGCTCCCCGAGGGCACCGTCCGCTGGGGCCGCAAGGTCACCGGCGTCCGCGCGCTCGGCGCCGGCCGGCACGAGGTGACGTTCGCCGACGGCGCCACCGTGACCAGCGACGTCCTGGTCGGCGCCGACGGCGCCTGGTCCAAGGTCCGCCCGCTGCTCTCGGCGGCCGTGCCCGAGTACTCCGGCACCTCCTACCTCGACGTCTACCTCCACGACAGCGAGACCCGCCACCCCGCGACCGCGAAGGCGATCGGCCAGGGCTCGACGGTCGTACCCGGCTCCGGCCAGGACATGTTCATCCACCGCGAGTACGGCGACACCGTGCACGGGTACATCTCCCTGACGCGCCCTCAGGAGTGGTTCGCCCGGCTCGACTTCACCGACCAGGCCGCTGCCGCCGCCCGTGTCGCCGCCGAATTCGACGGCTGGGCACCGGAGTTGACCGCCCTCATCACCGACAGTGACACCGTCCCCGTGCTGCGCGCCCTGTACACCCTGCCGCCCGCCCACCGCTGGGACCGCGTCCCCGGCGTCACCCTCCTCGGCGACGCCGCCCACCTCACACCCCCCAACGGCGAGGGCGCCAACCTCGCGATGCTCGACGCCGCCGACCTCGCCCACGCCCTCGCGGCCCACCCGGACGACGTCGAGGCCGCCCTCACCGCCTACGAGCAGACCATGTTCCCGCGCAGCGCCGACGTCGCGCACGAGGGCATGGAGGTGCGCGAACTCCTCTCGGGGGAGGGGGCGACGGCGCGGCGGCTGCTGGAGATGTTCGAGGAGTGACAGGGCTGGGGGCTGGGCGGCCTAGGGCCTGTCCGGCGGATCTTGCTGGGGTCGCGGGCCCTGGCACGCGCATCTGCGGCGTTGTCGTCGGTTGCCGACGCTCCGCGTCGACGCCCTCCTCCGCCTTGCAGCTGCACGCACCAGACCCCGCTCGCGTGAGCTGGGCAGATACCGTCTATTTCCTCCAGCCTGATCCGCCGGACAGGCCCTAGGGGGTCCGGTCGGCCCCGGCGCGATCTGGCCGAAACAAGCGGACCATGTCCCCGCTTACCGTGTGAGGATGCGGGGGCACTCCCCGGTTACGCGGCCGCCTCTACGAACGGAGCCCCCCCATGCCCCAGACCCTCGGCATCATCGGTGCGGGAATGATCGGCGGTACGTTCGCCCGGCTGGCGGTGGCCGCCGGGATCGACGTGGTCGTCAGCAACTCGCGCGGCCCCGAGGCCCTCGCCGGCCTCGTCGCCGAACTCGGCCCGCGCGCAAGGGCGGCCACCCCCGCCGAGGCCGCCCGCAGCGGGGACGTCGTCGCCGCGATCGTCCCCTTCCGCGCCCACCGCACGCTGCCCGTCGCGGAGTTGGCGGGCAAGACCGTCATCGACACGATGAACTACTACCCCGAGCGCGACGGCCGGTTCGCCGAGCTGGACTCCGGGGAGCTGACCAGCAGCGGCCTGCTGCAACGGGAGCTGGCCGGAGCGCGGGTCGTCAAGATCATGAACAACATCGGCTTCCGCCAACTCCTCACGCTGGCCCGGCCGAAGGGTGACCCCGACCGCAGCGCCCTGCCCCTCGCGGGCGACGACCCGGCCGCGCGGGCGGAGGTGGCCGCGCTGATGGACACGCTCGGCTGGGACACCGTCGACACCGGTGTACTGGCGGACAGTTGGCGCTTCGAACCCGGCACCCCCGCCTACACCCTGCCCTACCTGGGCACCGCTCCGGAGGGGCTGGCGGCCGAGCAGATCATGGAGTGGGTCTTCACCCGGGCGGACGGCGTCACCGCCCCGGCCGCCCGTATCCGCGAACTGGTCACGACGGCGGTACGGGGTCCGGCCGGCGTCGACATGGAGAACATCCTCGCGGCGGTGACCGGGAAGAAGTGAGCGGCGACTCCGGCCGCTTTCAAGGGAGTTGGGCGGCGCGCTTCAGGTCGATCCGTCGAACTCCGTGACCAGCTCCAGGAACACGTCGTGCACGGCCAGCGCCGGTTCGGACAGGGGCTGGCTGTCCGACGTCGCCAGGGACAGCTTGACCGGGATCACCGGATCCGTGATGCGGCGCGCGGACAGGGCGCGGGTGTCGAGGATCGCGCGGGCGGCGGACCACGGCAGGACGGTCGCGCCGAGCCCCGCGTCGACCGCGTTGACGAGCGTCAGCGCCGACTCCACCTCACCCACCACGTTCGGCCTGAGCGAGAGCTGCTGGAAAGCGGAGTCCACGACCTGGCGGACGGTGTGGATACGGCTGGGGAGGAGGAGGGGGACGCCCGCGACGTCGGCGAGGCGGACGGCGTCTGATCCCGCCCCCGTGTCCTCGCCGGGCCGGACGTCGGCCGCCTCCCCGCCGATCAGGAACAGATCCTCCGAGCGCACCGGCGCGAACTGCACGCCCCGCAGCGGACCGCCCCCGTACAGCAGCGCCAGATCCATCCGGCCGGTCATGATCGCCTCGCTGATCACCCCGCCGAAGTTCTCGTTGATGTGCAGCAGGATCTCCGGGTAGCGCTCCCGCACCCCGCGCAGCAGCGGCAGCGCGAGCGCCGCGCCCATGCTGTACGGCGCGAGCCCCACCGAGACGCTCCCGGCGGGCGCCCGGCCCGAGATGTCCACGGCGGCGTGCGCGAGGTCCACCTGCCGCAGGATCAGCTGGGCGTGCCGGTACAGCGCCCGCCCCGCCTCCGTCGGCGCCACCCCGCGCTTGCTGCGGATCAGCAGCTGCTGCCCGAACTGCGCCTCCAGCGCCGACAGTTGCTGGCTCAGCGCGGGCTGCGCGATATGCAGGATGTCCGCCGCGCGCGTGATGCTGCCCGCGTCGACGATCTTGATGAACGAGTACAGGCGTCTGGTGTCCATACGCGGGCCTTCCGGTCGAGCGGAGCCTCATCGTAGGGAGCCGCCCCGAAGCACGGGCGCCGGCGGGTGTGAGGCCCGTCATAACGGTCCGCGATAACGCCACAGTGAACGCGTATTGGTCGCCCGATGAGCCGCGCACTACGTTGTGGGGAATTCCCCCCGCTCCCCGCAAGGCGTCGTCGTTCCCCCCTTCCCTTTTTGGAGGCGTCATGACCCGTACGGTCGATCTCGTGGCCGATCTCGGCGAGGGATTCGGCGCCTATCGCATGGGCGACGACGAAGCCCTCCTCGCGCTGCTGACCTCCGCGAACATCGCCTGCGGCTTCCACGCCGGCGACCCCCGCATCATGGACGCCACCGTCCGCGCCTGCGTCGCCCAGGGCGTCGCCGTCGGCGCCCACCCCAGCTTCCCCGACCTGGCCGGCTTCGGGCGCCGCGCGATGGACCTCACCCCGGACGAGGTCCGCACCGACGTCCTCTACCAGGTCGGCGCGCTCCAGGCGTTCGCCGCCGCCCACGGCACCCGGGTCCGGCATGTCGCCCCGCACGGCAGGCTCGGCAACCTCGTCGCCGTCCGCGCCGACTACGCCCGCGCCGTCACGGACGCGGTCGCCGCGCTCGACGACACCCTCATCGTCCTCGCCCAGGACGGCGAACTCGCCGACGCCGCCCGGGAACGCGGGCTGCGCGTGGGCGTCGTGGGCATCGCCGACCGCGCCTACCGCGCCGACGGCACCCTCGTCCCGCGCGGCGAACCAGGGGCCGTCCTCCACGATCCGGAGGAGATCGCCCGGCGCACCTTGCGGATGGTCACCGAGGGGGTGATCGCGAGCGTCGACGGCACCGACGTCCCGATCGCCTGCGACACGGTCCTGCTGCACGGCGACACCCCGGGGGCGCTGTCCCTGGCCCGCCGGATCAGGGAGCAACTGCTGGCGGCGGGCGTGGAGTTCGGGTGTCTCGACGATGTGCTGAGCGGCGTATGAGGTACGAGTCGAACGGGGCGGGCGGGGATGCCTGCGGGGCCGGGGCCGTGAGGGACGTCTCCGGAGTCGGGGTCGGCGACGCCGTGACGGACGGCTCCGGGGCCGGGACTGGCAATGCCGTGACGGAGGCCTCCGCCGCCGGGGCCGGCAACGCTCAGACCGACGCTCCCCTCACCGGGGCCGTCGACGCCGTGACGGACGCCTCTGGGGCCGGCGACGCCGTGACGGAGGCCTCCGCCGCCGGGGCCGGCAACGCCCAGGCCGACGCTCCCCTCACCGGGGCCGGCGACGCCGTGACGGACGCCTCTGGGGCCGGCGACGCCGTGACGGACGGCTCCGCCGCCGGGGCGGGCAACGCCCAGGCCGACGCTCCCCTCACTGAGGCCGGCTTCACCCTCACCCTCTCCGACTGCGGCGACTCCGCCCTCGTCGCCAAACCCCTCGGCCTCGCCCCCGACCCCGCCTGGCGGTTCGTCCACACCCTCGCCGCCGCCCTCGACGCCGTCCGGCTCCCCGGTGTGCACGGGCTCGTCCCCACCTACGACGCCCTCCTCGTCGAGTTCGACTGTGCCGTCACCGACCACGCCACCGTCCGCAGCGTCCTGCGGCGCGAGGCCGGCCGGCTCGGCGGCGACCCCGCGCCACCGGCCCGCCGGTTCGTCGTCCCCGTCGTCTACGGCGGCGAGTTCGGCCCCGACCTCCCCGAGGTCGCCGCGCAACTCGGGCTGACCGAGGGGGAGGTGATCGCGATCCACTCCGGCACCGACCTCACCGTCCGCTGCCTCGGCGCCCCCGCCGGCGCGCCGATGACGGACGGGCCGCCGTTCCCGGCGCCGGTGCCCCGGCTGGCCTCGCCGCGCGTCCGGGTCGAGCCCGGCGCCGTCGCCGTCGCGGGCCGGCAGGCGGTGATCTGCCCGATGCCCTCGCCCGGCGGCTGGCCCCTCCTCGGCCGCACCCCGGTACGCGTCCTCGACCTCCACGCCGACCCCCTCACGCCCTACCGCCCCGGGGACACCTTCCGCTACGTCCCGATCACACCGGACCAGTGGGACGAGTACGCGGGGCGGTCGCTGGGGGAGTGCGTGGACGGCGTGTCCTGGGCGAGCGGCGCGGACCGGGCGGACGGCATGTCCTGGGCGGACGGCGCGGACCGGGCGGACGGCACGCTCTGCGCGGACGGCTCGGACCGAGTGAACGGCACCGCCCACGAGAGCAGCACCGCCCACGAGAGCAGCGCCGCCCGAGTGAACGGCATCGCCCACGAGAGCAGCCCCGCCCGACTGAACACCGCCGCTCACCTGAACAGCGAAGCCCGCCCGGCCGGCGCACCCCCTGCCCCCGCCCTCACCCCCGCCCCCAAGGCCCCCCATGGCTGACACCCTCACCATCCGCACCCCCGGCCTCACCACCGTCCAAGACCTCGGCCGGCCCGGCCGCTCCCGTTACGGGCTCCCCGCGAGCGGCGCCCTCGACCAGCACTCCGCCCGCGTCGCCAACGTCCTGTGCGGCAACGCCGAGCGCGCCCCGCTGCTGGAGCTGACGGCGCTCGAATTCGCGTGCACGGCGTCCGGCGACGTCCTCGTCGCCGTCACCGGAGCCCCCGCCCACGTCACCGTCGACGGCGCGCCCCGCCCGCAGTGGGAACCGGTGTCCGTGCGCGCCGGAGAGACCCTCCGCGTCACCGGCATCCACCTCGGCCTGCGCGTCTACCTCGCGATCCTCGGCTCCTTCGAGGCCGACCGGCTCCAGGGCAGCTGCGCCCCCGACACCGTCCTCGGCTTCGGCCGCACCCTGCGCCCCGGCGACGTACTCACCCTCCGCACGTCCTGCCCGCCCCTCGACCACCCCCTCTTCCGCCTGCGCGCGCCTGCCGCGCACCTTCCCGGCACCACCTGGACCGTCGACACCACCGACGGCCCCGACCTGGCCGACTTCGGCGCCACCGCCTCCCGCCTGTACGACACCCCCTTCACCATCACGCCCCGCAGCAACCACATCGGCCTGCGGCTGTCCCCGCACGGCCCGCTGCCCCGCCGTACCTCCTCCAACGAAGTCCTCTCCCGCGGCGTTCCCGTCGGCGCCGTCGAAGTGCCCACCGGGGACGAACTCCTCGTGCTGCACCGAGGGCGCGGCGTCACGGCCGGCTACCCCGTCCTCGCCGTCGTCACCGCCACCGGACTCGACCTCCTCGGCCAGGCCCGCCCCGGCCAGGCCGTCCGCTTCCGCCGCCGCACCCGCACCGAGGCGGTCGCCGCGCATCGCGCCCGCCGCACGGCCATCGACGCCCTCACGACCCGGGTCCGCACCGCCTTCACCGCGCTCGGGATTCCGCCGGGGAGCCCGGAGCTCCCGGAGAACCCGTAGACCCGGGACCTCGCAGATCCGGGCGGAAGCCCCTCCACACGCCCGCCGAAGCCCCTCCACACCCCCGTAGACGCCCCCGCACACCCTCCCCCTGGCCCGCCCGCACCGAGCCTCCCGCCTCGCGCACGTCAGGAGACGCCATGAGCACCGTGGCCGCCCAACCGGTCCCCAACACCGTCGATCCGAGAACCGCCCGGAAGATCACCCTCGCGGGCTGCGTCGGCATCTTCGCCGAGCTGTACGACAACGGCATCTTCGGCTTCATGGCCGGCACCCTCGCGACCGTCTTCTTCCCCGGCTCCGACCACGCCGTACAGCTCGTCTTCCTCGGCTACGCCGTCTCGTTCTTCTTCCGGCCGCTCGGCGGGATCATCTGCGGCCACCTCGGCGACCGCATCGGCCGCCAGCGGATGCTGGTCTTCGTCATCATGCTGATCAGCGTCGCGACCGCCGCGATCGGCATGCTGCCGACGTACGCCGCGATCGGTGTCGCCGCGCCCGCGCTGCTGATCCTGCTGCGGGTCGCGCAGGGCTTCTCCGTCGGCGGCGAGGCGTCCGGCGCGATGAGCTTCCTCGCCGAGCACGCCCCCGAGGGCAAGCGCGGGCTCTACACCAGCTACGCGCAGATCGCGTCGTTCCTCTCGCTGCTCACCGGCACGCTGATCGCCGCCGCGATGACCAGCGGACTCGGCGCCGAACGCATGGAGTCCTGGGGCTGGCGCATCCCCTTCCTGCTCGCCGTGCCGCTCGGGATCACCGGTATCTACATCCGGAAGCAGATCAGCGACACCCCCAACTTCACCCGGCTCAAAGAAGAGGGCGGCCTGTCCCACAACCCGCTCAAGGAGGCGTTCGCGTCCGCCGAGCACCGGCGCGCGATGCTGCTGGCCCTGTTCATCCCGCTGATGAACGGCTCCGGCTACTACGTCCTGTTCACCTACATGCCGACCTTCATGAGCAGCGAGCTGGACTTCAGCAAGGTCCAGGGACTCCTGGTCACCGCCTCAAGCCTGGTCGCGATCTGCCTGGCCATCCCCTACATGGGCCGGCTCTCCGACCGGGTCGGCCGCAAGAAGGTCATCGCGGGCGCGGCGCTCACCATGGCCGTCGTAGGCATCCCCTGCTATCTGCTGATCGGCACCGGGAACGTCTTCCTCGCCGTGCTCGGGGCGTGTCTGATGGCGGTCGTGTTCGCCGGGCACACCGGGGTGATCCACATCCTGCTCGTCGAGCTGTTCCCGACGAAGGTCCGCTACTCCGCCTACGGGCTCGGCTACAACGTCTCCGCCGCGCTGTTCGGCGGTACGGCGCCGCTGCTCATGACCTACCTCATCGACCGCACCGGTGACGTCCACATGCCGGCCTACTACGCCGTCCTCACCGCGCTGGGCACCCTCGTCGCCGTCTCCCGTGTCAAGGACCGCGCGCACCTGCCGCTGCGCGACGCCTGAAAACCCCCACTGTCCAAGGAGCACCATGCCCATCTCCGACTACCGCACGGCGCTCGTCACCGGAGCCTCCACCGGCATCGGGGCGGTCACCGTCGAACGGCTCGCCAAGCGCGGCCTGCACGTCCACGCGCTCGCCCGGGATGCCCGGCGCCTCGAAGCCCTCGCCGACGCCACCGGCTGCACCCCGCACCCCGTCGACATCACCGACACCGACGCGCTGACGGCCGTCCTGGAGGGGCTGGAGGTCGACGTCCTCGTCAACAACGCGGGCGTCTCACGGATCGGCAACATCCTCAACGCCGACGAGTTCGCCGTCGACGAGCAGGTCGCCGTCAACATCCAGGCCGTCCTGCACCTCGTACGGCTCCTCATGCCCGGCATGGTCGAGCGCGACCGGGGCCACATCGTCAACATCAGCTCCATCGCCGCCGTCTACAACTTCGGCGGCAACACGATCTACCACGCCACCAAGGCGGCCGTGCACACGCTCTCGCGGCAGCTGCGCGTCGACGGCTACGGGCGGCGCGTGCGGGTCACCGAGATCTGCCCCGGCCGCGTCGAGACGGAGATCTTCGGCCGGCTCCTCGGCGACATGGAGGCCGCGCAGCGCGAGTACTACGACGGGTACGAGTCCCTGAAGCCCGAAGACATCGCCGACGCCATTGAGTTCGCCGTCGACGCGCCCCGCCACGTCAACATCGGCCATGTCGAGATCCTCCCCACCCTCCAGGTCCCCGGCGGCCTCAACTTCGAGCGCAGGGAAGGCTGATGGGCATGCGGACGGCAGCGCGCGTGCGCCGCGTCAACCCCTCGCCGAGCGTCGCGGCGGCGCAACGGGTGCGCGAACTCAGGAGCCAGGGACTGCGCATCTACGACCTGACGGTCGGCGAACCCGACTTCGACACCCCCGCGCACGTGAAGGCCGCCGCGATCCGCGCGATCGAGTCCGGCGAGACTAAGTACACCTCCGTCAACGGCACCCCGGCCCTGCGCGCGGCGATCACCGGCCGGCTGCGCGAGCGGCACGGACTGGAGTACGGCGACGCTCAGTTGACGGTCGGCGGCGGCGCCAAGCAGGTCATCTTCCTCGCCCTGACGGCGACTTTGGACGAGGGCGACGAGGTGGTGATCCCGGCCCCGTACTGGGTGTCGTACCCGGACATGGTCCGCGCCAACGACGGCACCCCCGTGATCGTCGACTGCCCCGAGGCGGACGGCTTCAAGCTGACCCCGGCCCGCCTGCGCGAAGCCCTCACCGAACGCACCCGCTGGCTGATCCTCAACACCCCGGGAAACCCCACGGGCGCGGCCTACACCACAGCCGAACTCCGGTCACTGGCCGAGGTGTTGCTCGACCATCCGGACGTGGGCGTCCTCACCGACGAGATCTACGACGAGATCTGGTACGACGCCGGCACGCACCCCTCGCTCGCGGCCGTCGAACCCCGCCTCGCCGACCGGGTGTTCCTCACCAACGGCGTCTCCAAGACGTACGCCATGACCGGCTGGCGCATCGGCTACGGAGTGGGACCCGCCGACCTCGTCGCCGCCGTCAACACCCTCCAGTCGCAGCTCTCCTCCTGCCCGTCCTCGGTGAGCCAGGCAGCGGCCGCCGCCGCGCTCACGGGACCGCAGGAGTGTGTGCGGGAGATGGTCGAGGTGTACCGGGCCCGGCGCGACACGGTCGTCAAACTCCTCAACGAGACCGGCGAGTTGAGCTGCACCCCGCCGAGCGGCGGCTTCTACGTCCTGGTCAACTGCCAAGGCGTGCTGGGCAAGTTCACGCCGGACGGCCAACAGCTGTGCGGCGACGAGGACTTCGCGCGCTATCTGCTGGACAGCCGGCAGGTCGCGGTCATCCACGGCTCCGCGTACGGCGCCCCCGGCTACGTCCGGATCTCCTTCGCCACCTCCACCGACACCCTCACCGAGGCGTGCGCGCGTGTCGCCGCCGCCTGCACGCTCCTGACCGAAGGGCCGAAATGATCCGCGTCAGCACCAAGTTCCCCCGTCCGGAACAGGAGTTGGTGGACCGCCTCGGTGTCTACTCGTCCGCGACGATCCATGAGGCGCAGGGCAGGCTGGGCGCCCTGGACTCCGCGATCAAGCCGGTCGACCACGGCATGTCCGCCTGCGGGCCCGCCTTCACCGTCCAGTGCGCGCCGCGTGACAACCTCATGCTCCAGACCGCCATCCACTACGCCCGCCCCGGCGACGTCGTCGTCGTCTCCGCCGGCGCCTACACCGAGGCCGGCTCCTTCGGTGACGTCCTCGCCAACGCCTGCCGCTCGAAGGGCCTGGCGGGCCTGGTCACCGACACCGGGGTCCGCGACACGGCCGACCTGCGCGCCCTCGGCTTCCCCGTCTTCTCCCTCAGCGTCTGTGTCAAGGGCACGGTCAAGGAGACGGTCGGCCCGATGTGCGAGCCCGTCACGGTCGGCGGCCAGCTGATCCACCCCGGCGACGTGATCCGCGCGGACGCCGACGGTGTGGTCGTCGTCCGCCGCGAATCCGTAGCCGAGGTGACAGAACTGTCCCGCGAACGGGTCGAGACGGAGGCCCGCTACATCGAGGCGTACCGGGCGGGCAGCACGGTCGGCGAGATCTGCGGCCTGGGTCCGCTGCTCGCGGCCAAGGGGCTGGTGATCGATACTGAGTGAGCGGCATCGTCCCTGATCACATGGGGTCCCATCTGTGATCGAGCCATGCTGCTCGCCTGCCCGGCGGCTATATTCTGGGAGGAGTGACAGGAAGGAGCCACTGATGAGCGTCGATTCGATCATGCGCACCGAGTTTCCTGAAGGATACGCGGTCCTCTTCGGTGCCGACGGGAAGGTGATCATGACCCCGCAGAGCTTCGAGCATTCCAGCACGATCAAGGTGATGCAGTACGGCACGATCGTGTCGCTCGGGCTCCACGCGAAGACCGCGTCGGACGTTTATCTCGATTTCCCGGCCGACGAATTTTCCGCCCCCGATCTCGCGATCCTCAGGGAGGACGCGCAGATGCAGGGCAAGCGGTACAGCTTCGAGGACGTCCTGTTGATCGCGGAGGTGGTCTCGACCTCCTCCGCGCGCAAGGACTATGACGACTGCACCGCCAAGTACGGCCGTTACGGCATTCCTGTCTACCTGGTGGTGGACCCCTACGCCCGAGAGGTCATCGTCCACACACAGCCTGAAGGAGCCGGCTATATCGCCGCACACATTCGGAAGTACGGCACTGGGAAGCTTCCGATCGAGCTGGCTGACGGACGGGTCTTCACCCTCGATCTGGACGCGTTGCTTCAGGCGGCGGGCACGTCTGACGTGTGAGTGAGCGGCGCTCGGTCAGGAAAGGGTAAGAAAGGTCAAGGCCGGTCACTGGGGGCAACCCCTGACGCGGACAGCTCATCTGGATGATTGGCGGGACAAGGGGCACCTTAGGGGGGTTTCTTGTGGTTCCGTCGGATCAGGAACAGAAGGGGAAGTCCATGACCAGGACGAAAAGAGCACGCGTACGGGCCGTCGCGGTGGCCGGTGCGCTGGGGGTGGGCTCGCTGGTGTTCGCGGCGGTGCCCGCGTACGCCAAGGGGGACCTGTCGATCTCGGCGCCGCGCACGGCCGTCGTCGGCAAGACCTTCAAGGTCACCGCGCACGGGGACGACGACGCGGCGCCCTACCTGAAGATCTGCGTCCAGGACCGCACCGGCAAGCGCGCCTGGCGCCAGGTCTCCTGCGGCAGGCCCGTCGAGCGCGGGTACGGCGAGTCGCGCGCGGCGGCGAGCGTACGGACCAAGTACCGGGGCGCGATCCAGTTCCGCGCGGTCGCGTACGAGATGCGCAGCCTGCGCGACCGCCACCCCGTGTGGTGGCGGGCGTCGGACGTGGTGACGGTCCGCGTGCGCTGACCGCTCAGCAGCAGGAGTGCCCGGCGTGCTCCTCCCGGTGCCACCAGAAAGCGGCCCGCGCCGGGCCCTGAGGCACCTCCGCGGCGACCGTGTTCCGTGGCACGGTCGCCGCGGTCATGTCACCAGCCGATGTCATGTCTCCGGCCCCGGCCCCGGCCGATGCCATGCCCCCGGCCCCGGTCAGCTCCTCGACCGTCCGCACCACCCCGCCGCTCACCACCCGCCGCACCGCCGCCGCAGCCTTGATGTCGGCCGTCGGATCCCCCTCCACCAGCACCAGATCCGCCAGCTTGCCCGCCTCCACCGTCCCCAGCCGGTCCGACAGGCCCAAGGTGCGCGCGCCCTCCACCGTCGCCGACCGCAGCGCCTGGTACGGGGTGACGCCGTGGCGGACCATCGTCTGGAGGTTCAGGTGGTAGTACACCGCCGGCGGCACCAGCGGACTGTCCGTCCCCACCGCCACATGCGCCCCCAGCGCGACCAGCCGCCGCACCGTCTCCCCGTGCCGCGCCGTGAACGCCAGCTCGGCGGCCGGCTCCACCGCCAGCGCCGACTCGACGCCGGCCCGCAGCTGCGCGTACTCCGCCGCCGTCAGCAGCGCCGTCAGCCGGGCGTCGCCCAGCGCCCACCCCGCGTACCGGTACAGCGCCGCCCGCACGGCCGCGAGCCCCAGCCCGCTCAGCCCGAACGTCGGCGTGAACGACACCCCCGACGCGGCCAGCAGCGCCGTCACGTCCTGGTAACTGCGGCCCAGATGCGTCTCCTTGGGCCGCGTCCCGTACCGGCTCGTCCCGCCCAGGTGCTCCACGCCGTCGGCGCCCATCGCGAGCGGGCCCGCGAGGTAGTGCGACGACGACCGCAGCCCCGCGCGATGCGCTGCCCGCACGGCCGCCCGCTGGAGCGAATACGGCAGCCGCACATACGACTTGAGCATGTCGTGCCCCAGCGCCCGCGCCTTCGCCACCTCCCGGCGCAACTGCTCCTCGTCGGTGACAGGACGCGCGGACGAGTAGTACACCCGCGAGCCGTCGACCAGATCACCGGCCGCGAAGATCCGCGGCCCCGGCCGCCGCCCCGCCGCCACCGCCTCCTTCGCCTCGACCGCCGCGTAGTGCGCGGTACCGGGCGAGCGCAGCGCGGTGACCCCGAACGACAGCCACAGCCGCAGGAGTTCACCCCGGGCCCAGGGCCCGTGCTCGTGCACGGCGATCAGCCCGGGCAGCACGGTCAGCTCCCGCGCGTCGACCACCTCGTCCCCCGGCCGCACGGCCCGCGCGCCGCGCGCGGTGACGGCCGCGATGCGCTCACCCTCCAGCAACACGTCGACGTCACGCCGGAGTTGAGGCCCGGTGCCGTCCCAGAGGGCGCCGGCCTGGATGACCGTACGGCCCGTGGGGCGCGCGGGGCGCCAAGTGAGCTGTAAGGGTACGGCTGTTGCTCTCCGGCGTTCCGATGCCAGCCGCAGGACCCCGTCGGAGAGGTACAGCAGCGCACCCCCGCCCCAGCTGGGCGCGTCGGCGGTCTCGGAGTTGACCTGCCGCGCGGGTCCGGTGATCCGGCCTTGGGCGTCCAACTCGCTTGTGTGCAGGGTGCCGTTGGCGATGTACGCGGTCCTGGAACCGTCCGGCGAGTGCACCGGCCCCGCGTCGATCCGGTTGGCCAGCGAACCCCCGGGCAGCGGCTCGCCGTAGTGGGCCTCGCCGCTGCCGAGATCGACGGTGAGGATCTGATTGCGGCCCTCGCGGAACCGGGGGGTGACCGGGACGAGGACGGCGGCGGCGAGCTTGCGGCCGTCGGCGGTGAACGTCGGCCGGCCGGGGGCGTTCAGGGGGCCGATCACCTTGCGGACGGCGCCTGTTGGGAGGTCGAGGGTGTAGAGGGTCGCGGCCGCGGAGACGAAGGCGACGGTACGGCCGTCCGGTGAGACGGCGGGGGCCGCCGCCTCCAGCGCCGGGTCGGTGAGGCGGGTCCGCGCGCCGCCGGCCATGTCGTACCGCCACAGCGCGATCTCCCCGCCCCGGTCGCTGACATGGATCAGCGCGGTGGCGTCGGGCAGCCAGGCGGGGTCGGTGTTGCGGTGGCCGTCGGACACGACCGCCCGTGGGGCGTGCCCGCGCCGCATCAGCCAGAGATCACCGAGGGCGCCGAAGGCGACGGTGGAGCCGTCGGGGGAGAGGGCGGGGGCGAGGATGCCGCGTACGGGACGGGCGGCGGTGTCGTCGAAGTCCCTTGCGGGGGCGGGGCGTTCGGTTGCTCGGGGGAGGGTGATGCGGGCGTGGAACGGTATTTCCCGCGCAGCCCCACCAGCGATCGTCCGCCGCCGTATCCCCCCGTCCGCCGTATACAGCACCTCATCAGGCCCCACCCACCGCGCCGCGAACGGAAACACATCCTCGCCCGCGTCGGAGACGACCCTCCCGTCGACCACCAACTCCGTTGCCAGCGGCGTGAGATGGACGTATGCCAGCCGCCCGTCCGGCCCCACCGACGGTCCGGCCACCCGCCCCTCGGTCACCTCCGCGAGCGTCGTACGCGTCCCGTCCGCCGTCACCTGGACGACGCTGCGGTGCGCGTCCGCCGTCCCGCTGGTGAAGACGAGCGCGGAGCCGTCGGGGCGCCAACAGGGCTGGCCCTCCTGGGAGTTGCCGGACGTCCACAGGGTCGTCCGGCCGCTTCCGACGTCGACGACGTGGATCGCGTACCGCCCGCCGCTCTCCGCGCTGCACGCGACGCGGGTGCCGTCGGGGGAGAAGCGCGGCTCGCGGTGGTCGGCGGGGCCCGAGGTGAGCCGGCGGCGGCCGGTGCCGTCGGCGTTCATCAGCCAGACGTGGAAGTTGCCGCCGTCGTAGGCCTGGTAGGCGATGCGGCGGCCGTCCGGGGCGAAGTCCGGCAGCGCGGCCTCGTCCTGCGGGCCGGTCAGCGCGACCGCCTCGCCGCCGGTCACGGGCAGCCGCCACAGCCGGTGCAGCAGGTCGACGACGACCGAGCGGCCGTCCGGCGCGAGCGCCGCGCAGGCGTTGGTCGCCTCGGTGACGGTCACGGGGACACCGCTCGCGGCGGACGCCCGCGAGGGCAGCACACCCCCGCCCGTCGCGGCGAGTCCGGCTCCGGTTCTCATCAGGGTGCGACGGGAGAGCTCCATGCCGCCGGTGTGCCCACATCGCCTTCCTGTGAACCGAGTTGAGTACGACCAGCCGTTCACTGCGGCGCTTTCCCGACGGCAGCGCCCGGAAAATTCCGACGCGGACCTTGCACGACGGCCTTCTACGCCGTGCGGTGTACCCCATGGTCCCGCCGCGAGCGGAGTGCTCCCGCACCGGACTCGGCGCGGACGTCGCGAAGTTGACCAGCGCCCGTCGCCGAGCGGGTTCGGCGACCGCGCGGAACCGGAACCGAGCCAGGCCGTGACAAGGGGCGCGTTTTGGTTTGCACGCGCCCCCGGCGCACATTTCGTGGGTCCGTTCTGTCATGCGAGTACCGCCTTGCCCCGGTCCGCCCCCCGCGCATAGACCGGGTAGCGCAGGATTCCAGCACCCAAGCCCGGCACGCCCCGAGCGCCCTGGGCTGTGCACCGCGTCGGGGGAGCGCCCCATCCGGCCTGCCCCCGAGAATTCGCCGAAGGAGCAATCGGCATGAAAGCTGAGCCCATCGCCTTAGTGGGGGTCGGATGCACACTCCCCGGACGAGTGCATGGGTTGGACGACATACACACCGTGCTGCGGGAGGGCCGCGACTGCGTCGAGGAGATCCCCGGCAGCCGGTGGGACGTGGACGCCTACTACGACCCCGATCCGCTGGCCCCGGGCAAGACCTACACCCGGCACGGCGGCTTCGTCGACGACGTCGACCGCTTCGACGCCGCCTTCTTCGGGATCTCCGACGCCGAAGCCGTCCGTATGGACCCGCAGCAGAGGCTGCTGTTGCAGACCGTCTGGCACGCCCTGGAGAACGCGGGGCAGAGCGCCGACGACCTCAAGGGCAGCGACACCGGCGTCTTCCTGGCGCTGATGAACAGCAACAGCTACTTCATCCTCAAGCACAACGCCCTGGGGATGCACGGCATTTCGGGCTACGACGCGATGAGCGACGCCATGAGCATCAGCGCCGGCCGCATCGCCCACTTCCTCGACCTCAGGGGCCCCGTCTTCACCGTCGACACCGCCTGCTCCGGCTCCCTGGTCGCCCTGCACCTGGCCCGCCAGTCCATCCTCCTGGGCGAGTGCGACCAGGCGATCGTGGCCGGCGTCAACCTCATCCTCAACCCCCAAGTCCACATCGCCTTCTGTAAGTTGGGCCTCTTCTCGGCGAGCGGCCAGTGCCGCGCCTTCGACGCGGGGGCCGACGGCTACGTCCGCAGCGAGGGCTGCGTGGCCGCGTTCCTGCGCCGGCAGGACCTCGCGGTCGAGCGCGGCGACCCCATCCTCGCCAGCGTCGTCGGCACCGCGATCAACCACGACGGCCGCACCCCCGCCCTCACCACCCCCGACAGCCGCACCCAGGAAGCGGTCATGCGCGCCGCCCTCACCCGCACCGGCACCGACCCCGCCCAGGTCGGCTACGTCGAGGCGCACGGCACCGGCACCCCGGTCGGCGACCCCATCGAGATGACGGCGATCGCCAACGCGTACGGCCGCCGCGACCCCGGACACCCCCTGTACGTAGGGTCGGCGAAGAGCAACTTCGGCCACACCGAATCCGCCGCGGGACTCCTCGGCCTGGTCAAGGCCGCCCTCTCCCTGCACCACGAGACCATCTACCCCAGCATCCACCTCGACCGCCTCAACCCGCGCATCGACCTCACCGGCGCCGCCGTCGAGATCCCCGACGAACCCCTGCCCTGGCCGCGCGGGGACACGCCACGCCTGGCCGCCGTCAACTCCTACGGCTACAGCGGCACCAACGCCCACGCGATCCTGCGCGAGGCCCCGCAGGGCGCGTCGGCCAAGGCGACACCGCGCCCCGCCGAACTCCTCGTCCTCTCCGCCAAGTCCCCCGAAAGCCTGGATGAGTTGGCGGACCGCTGGGCCGACCACCTCGCCCGCACCGACCGCACCACCCTGCCCCAGGCCGTCTATACGGCCGCCGCGGGCCGCGCCGCCCACCGTCACCGCCTCGCCGTCACCGGACGCAACGGCATAGAGATGGCAGGCGACTTGAGGCTGTGGCGGACCCGCCGCAACCCCCCGTCCACGACCAGCGGCCACCCCGCCAAACCGGCCAAGGTCGCGTTCGTCTTCGCGGGACAGGGCTCCCAGTACCCGGGCATGGCCCGCGAACTGTACGCCCACGAACCGGTGTTCGCCGCAGCCGTCGACCGCTGCGCCGAACTCCTCGGCGACGAGGTCCCGTTGCGCCGTCTCCTCCTGGAAGAGGAGTCCGCAGAGACCCTGGACGACACGAGGAACGCCCAACCAGCCCTGTTCGCCGTCGAGTTCGGCATCGCACAGCTCCTGCGCTCCTGGGGCGTCGTACCCGAGGCGATGGCCGGGCACAGTGTCGGTGAGCTCGTCGCCGCCTGTGCCGGGGGGCTGCTGCCGCTGGAGGACGCCGTCCGGTTCACCGCGCTGCGCGGCCGGCTGATGGGCGAACTCCCGCGCGACGGCGTGATGCTGGCGGTCGGCACCGACGCGGAGACGGTGCGCGGCTGGCTCAGCGGCAAAGAGGCCGATCTCTCCATCGCGGCCGTCAACGGACCGCGCGCGGTGGTGGTCTCGGGGCGCGCCGAGGCGATGGACGAGGTGATCCGCCTCGCCCAGGACAGCCGCGTCCGCGCCACCCGCCTCCACACCTCCCACGCCTTCCACTCCCCCCTGATGGACCCCGTCCTCCCCGAACTCGCCAAGGCGGCGGCCCAGTTGCGCCCCGACGCCCCGAAGATCCCGGTTATCTCCACGGTCACCGCCGACCTCCTCACCGGCGCCGAGGGCCCCGAGTACTTCGCCCAACAGGCCCGCAAACCGGTCCAGTTGTACGACGCCCTGCGCGCCGTCGCCGACCGGGGCCGCACCGTCGTCGTCGAGATCGGCCCCCACCCCGTCCTGCGCGCCCACCTCCAGGAGGCGACCGGCGCGGCCGTGGTCCCGACGCTCGCGCGCGACCGGCGTGACGTGCGCAACCTGCTCGCGGCGGCGGGGACCCTCTTCACGGAGGGCGTCGGCATCGACCTGCCCGCGCTGTACCGGGGGCCACGCCGTCGCCGTACCTCCTCGGCGCCCAACTACCCCTTCCGCAAAGACCGTTACTGGGTGGACCAAGAGGCGGAGACCCCGGTCGAGGCCGCCCCCGTCCGGACCGTCCACCAGCATGAGGTGCGGCCCGTCACCCCCTGGGTGGACCACCGCATCCTCGGCTCGACCGTCTTCCCGGCCACCGGATACCTCGAACTCGCCCTGAACTCCTACGCGTCGGTCAACGGCAACGCGGGGGAGCCGGTCGAGCTGACCGACGTCTCCTTCGTCCGCCCGCTGATCCTCGCGCCCGCCCGGGCCAGCAGCGTCCGCGTCGGCCTGGAGGAGGACGGCGGACGCTACCGGTTCACCGTCGGAGAGGGCGACGGCCGCAACTGCCAGGGCACCATCGGACCCGTCCACCAGCAACTCCGCTCCGGGAACCCCCCGCACGAACTGCGCGCCGGCCTCACGGACACCCTCACCGCCGGGCGGCTCTACGGGCTGCTGCGCGAGGACGGCATGGAGTACGGCGCCAGCTTCTCCACCGTCCGCGAACTCTGGCTCGACGACAGCGGCGGACAGGCCCTCGGCCGGATCACCGCCGCCCCCGACGGCGCCCGACGGGTGGGCCACGAACACCAGTTGGCGACCATGCTCGACGGCTGCCTCCACCTGACCGCGGCGGCGGCACAGGGCGGCGCCGGGCGCGGCACGTACGTACCCGTCGGCATCGGCCGGATGGTGCTGCGCGGACCGCTGCCCGGACAGGTGTGGGGGCACGTCCGGCTGCGGCCCAACGACTCCGGGACGGCGCTGACCGCGCAGCTGCGGGTGCTCGACGACACCGGGACCGTCCTCGCCGACCTCACCGACGTCGAGTTCCGCCGCGTCGGCTCCCTCACCGACACCACCGGGGTGCCCGCGCCCGCCGACTCCCGTGACTCCGGCGAGACCAGGCGTGAACTGCGCGAACGCGTCGCGGGCAAGGCCGCGTCCGAACAGCGGCGGCTCGTCGTCGGCTGGCTCGCGGACGAGATCACCGAGACCCTGGGCCGGATGTCGACCGAGCTGGAGATCGACGTCCACAGCCTCGACCCCTCCCTGGCCCTGCTGGAGATCGGCCTGGACTCGCTGTCCATCACCGAACTCCAGCGCCGCATCCAGGAGAAGCTCGACTTCCGCTTCAAGGCGATGGAGGCCCTGGAGTACCAGAGCATCGAGGAACTCGCCGACTACCTCCTCCAGCGCGTGATCCTGGCCGACGACCCGGCCGCCTGAGACCCCGACCGGCAGACCCCAGAGGGGAAGTGCCAACGACCGTGTTGAGCACCGACTACGTCAACGACTACCTGGACAGCCATCTGGCCGAACGCCAGGTCAACAAGATCCAGCACGGCTTTCCGTCACCGAGGTTCTGGGACGAACGCACCGTCCCCCTCGACGAGATCGGCGAGGACCGCCGCCAACTCAGCGCGACATTCGGCAAGTCACCCGTCTTCCTGTACGTCGGCGTCCCGTACTGCATCAAGACCGACCCCGGCAAATGCGGCTACTGCCTGTTCCCCGTCGAGGAGTTCCAGGGCAACGCCGCGCTGGAGAACTACTACGGCTACGTCGAACGCGAAGCCGAGATGTACCGCGAGCAGATGGAGGGCGCCGTCCTCGCCGGGGCCTACTTCGGCGGCGGCACCTCCAACCTGTACAAGGCGCCCGTCTACCACCGCCTGATGGACATGGCCCGCGGCCTCTTCAGCGAGATCTCCCCGCAGGCCGACCTCACCCTCGAAGGCATCCCGCAACTGTTCACCCGGGAGAAGATGGAGGCCATCCGCGACTCCGGGATGAACCGCATCAGCATGGGCGTCCAGCAGGTCAACGAACACCTCAACAGCCTCAGCGGACGCAAGCAGACCACCAAACACGTCATCCAAAGCCTGGAGTGGGCAAGGGAGTTGGGCCTCGCCGCCAACGTCGACATCATCTTCGGCTGGCCCCAGCAGACCGTCGACACCATGCTGGAGGACCTGGAGACCCTCGTCTCCTGGGACGTCTACGACATCACCCACTACGAACTCAACGTCGGCGGCCCCACCGACTTCGCCCTCAACCGCTTCCACGAACTCCCCAGCACCCTCGCCAACTTGGAGATGTACCGGGCCGGCCGGGACTTCCTCCTCGACCGCGGCTACGAGCAGTTGTCCACGTACAACTTCCGCCGCCCCGGCGACCCGGTGACCCGCGACTTCCGCGAGGGCTACGTCCCGCGCTTCGAGCACATGGACACCCTCGGCCTCGGCTACGCGGCCATCACCTTCTTCGGCAACCCCGCCCTCGCGCCCGGCCGTTCCTGGTCGTTCATCAACCAGCGCAACCTCGCCCAGTACAAGGCGGACGTCGACGCCGGCCGCTTCCCCGTCGAACGCGGCTACCGGCACACCCCCGACGACTGGCTGACGATGCTGCTCTTCCGCAGCCTCATCAGCACCCAGGTCGACCTCGCCCAGTACCGGGCCGCGTTCGGCCTCGACGTGTACGAGAAGTACGCGACCATCTGGGACGCCCTCGCCGCACGCGGCTACGCCGACCTCACCCCCGAACGCATACAACTCGTGGGCGACGGCGCCTTCTACGCCCCCATGTTCTCCGCGCTGCTCGCCGAGGAGCGCTACCGGGAGCTGCGGGAGGAGGCGGCGCGGCGCAAGAAGGACGCACGGCGGGGGGTGGCGCTGCCGACGCCAGGGGTGGGCAGTGGCTGAGGAGGGCCTTGGGGGCGTGGATTCCGGGGGCCTGCCTTTGGCGGGCCGCGGGATGATCGTCACCGGCGGCTCCCGGGGCATCGGCGCGGCCGTCGTACGGCTGGCTGTCGCCCAGGGCGCGGACGTCGTCCTCGGCTACCGCAGCGAGGAGAAACGCGCCCGCGATCTCGCCGACGAGCTGAACTCGGCGCATCCCGGGCGGACTTGTACGCCGCTGTACGTCGACGTCGCCGACCCGGCCGAGGCGCGGCGGTTCGCCACCGCGGCGCTAGGCCGGCTCGGCCGGTTCGACGTGCTCGTCAACAACGCCGGCATCACCCGCGACACCCTCTTCGCCCGTATGACGCACGAGCAGTGGCGCGACGTCATCGGCACCGACCTCGACAGCATGTACACGGTGACCAGACCCCTGCTGCTCCCGCTGGTCAAGCAGCGCGGCGGCGCCATCGTCAACATCACCTCCTCGGCGGGGCTGCACGGGACCCCCGGCCAGACCGCCTACTCGGCCGCCAAAGCCGGGATCGTCGGCTTCACCAAGGCGCTCGCCAAGGAGGTCGGCTCCCGGGGCGTCACCGTCAACGCCGTCGCCCCGGGGCTCGTCGAGACGGACATGACGGACGCGATCTCGCCGGAGCGGGCCGAGTTCCTCAAGTCCCTCATTCCGGGGCATGAGTTCGGCACCGCCGAGGATGTCGCGCATCTGGTCTGTTTCCTCGCGTCCGAGCGGGCGCGGTACATCACGGGGCAGACCATCGAGATCTCCGGGGGGCTGGTGCTGTGAGCCCTATGCCCTGCGGATTCTGATCAGCCCCTCCTGGGCCAGGCTCGCCACCAACTCACCACCGCTGGTGAAGACTTGGCCCAGGACCAGCCCCCGCCCCTCGGAGGCCGCCGGCGTCTCCAGGGCGCACAGCAGCCAGTCGTCCGCACGGAAGGGACGATGCAGCCACACCGTGTAGTCGACGCTCCAGCCGCTCGCGTCGAACCAGGACACACCGTGCCGGACCAGGACGGTGTCCAGCATCGTGACGTCACATACGTATATGAGCAGGCAGGCGTGCAACAGCCGTGCGTTCTCGGGGAGTTCGGCTTCGGCCCGGGGGAGTTCGGCCTTGACTCGGACCCACACCGCCGTCCGCGCCGACGCGAGCGAGCGGTCCTTCGCCACCTCGAAGCTGAGCGGCCCCGCGAACCGCAGCTCGTACGGCTTGCCCAGCGGCTCGACCACCGCGCCGAACGCCTCGCTCAACCGCTCCTCGTACCCCGCGAGCCCCTGCGGGCCCGGCACGTCCGGCATCGGGTCCTGATGGTCGAGCCCCGGCTCGGCGCGGTGGAAGGACGCGGTCAGCGCGAACACCTCGCGCCCGTCCTGGAGCGCCCGCACCCGCCGGGTCGCGAAGGCGGCGCTGTCCCGCACCCGGTCCACCTCATAGGTGAAGGGCGCGCCCGGCCGCGCGGGCCGGACGAAGAAACAGTGCGCGGAGTGCGGGAACAGCTCGGCGCGGACGCTGCGCCCGGCGGCGGCCAGCGCCTGGGCGGCGAGGTGGCCGCCGTACACGGGGGACGACGGCTCGGGCGGTGGGGCGCCCAGGAAGCGGTCGTCGGCCAGGGCGTCGAGGTCCAGCAGCTTCAGCAGGTCCATGCAGCCACCACTCCGCTCAGGGACGGCCAGTATCGCCGCCCCGGGGCCCGCGCTCAATCGAACAGGTCCGCGGCGGCGCGGGGCGGGTGCATCATGGCCGTGCGCCCGACCGCACCGCAGGACCGGGAGGTCCCGTCATGCCCGAGGTCCTGTACAGACGACGGGTCGCCGTGCTGTGGGCGAGCGCCGTCGTCCTCGTCCTGGCCGCACTCGGCGGTCTCGGCGTGGAACACCGGCTCATGCACGGCGGGTTCGCCGACCCGGGCTCGGAGTCGTCGCGCGCGGCACGTCTGGTCGCCGAGCATTTCCCGGCCGCCGGGGGCGACTTGGTCCTGGTGGTGAGCGGCGCGGGACCGGTCGACACGCTGAGTTCGCAAGGCGTCGCGCTGACCCGGCGGGCGGCCGGCTCGCCGGGGGTGCTGGCCGCGACCTCGTACTGGACCGCCGGGCACCCGCCCAACCTCCGCTCCCGGGACGGCCGTTGGGGGCTGATCACGCTCTCGCTGCGCGGCGGCGAGGACCAGCAGGCGCGGACGGCGCAGAAGCTGGTCCCCGCGCTGCGGGCGCACGCGGACGGGCTGACGGTGATGGCCGCCGGACCCGCGCAGGTACAGGTGGAGGTCGGCCAACGCACCACGCACGACCTGCTGTTGGCCGAGGCGATCTCCACGCCCGTCACCCTCGTCCTGCTCCTGCTGATCTTCGGCGGGGCGGTCGCCGCGACCCTCCCGCTGGTCATCGGCCTGCTGTCGATCCTGGTGAGCCGGGCCGTCCTCAACGCCCTCGCGGGCGTGGTCTCGGTGTCGGTGTACTCGATGAACTCGACCACAGCGCTGGGACTTGGGCTCGGTATCGACTACAGCCTCTTCATCCTGGCCCGTTTTCGGGAGGAGTTGCGCGAGGGCGTGAGCGTCCGCGAGGCGCTGGGCCCCACGGTCCGCACGGCCGGCCGGACCGTCGCCTTCTCCGGCCTCACCGTCGCCCTGTCCCTGGTCGCCCTCCTCGTCTTCCCCCAGTTCTTCCTGCGCTCCTTCGCCTACGGCGGCATCGTGGTCGTCCTCTCCGCGGCGGCCGGCGCGGTCTTCGTCCTGCCCGCGCTGCTGGCGGTCCTGGGGCACCGGGTCAACCGGTACGACGTGTTCGCCCGGCTGCGGGGGAGCGGCAAGTCGGCCTTGGAGGAGGGCCGTTGGTACCGTTTCGCGACGGCCGTGATGCGCCGGCCCCTCCTCTACGGCGGCGGGGTCGTCCTGCTGCTGGCGGTTCTCGCGTCCCCGTTCAGCCGGGTCAGCCCGGGCCTGTTCGACGACCGCTCCCTGCCCGCCGACTCCCAAGTCCACCGCGCCACACAGCTGTTGAGGGAACGGTTCGACGACGATGTGCTGCGGACGCTGCCGGTGGTGGCCGAGGGGGGCCGGGCCGGGCCGTACGCGCTCGCGCTGTCGGAGGTGGCCGGGGTGAGCAAAGTGACGGCGGCGAGCGGGACTTACGTGGACGGGGTCCGGGTCGCGGCGGGTTCCCCTGCGCTCGTGAACGGTGACCGTGCGCTGTTCCAGGTCGTCTCCGGGGTCGAGCAGGACTCCGGGGCGGGGACCCGGCTGGTGTCGCGGCTGCGGGCGGTCGCGTCGCCGGAGGGGGTGCGGGTGTCGGTGGGCGGGCAGGCGGCCGAGGTCAAGGACAGCACGGCGGCCATCGGGCGGGCGACGCCGGCCGCCATCGGGATCGTCGTCGGGGCGTCGCTGGTCCTGCTGTTCCTGTTCACCGGGAGCGTCCTCATGCCGGTCAAGGCGCTGGCCCTCAACACCCTCAGTCTCACCGCCACGTTCGGGGCGATGGTGTTCGTCTTCCAGGAGGGGCATCTGTCGTTCCTCGTGGGCAGCCCGCCGCACACCGGCACGCTCGACGCGACGATCCCCATCCTCACGTTCTGCGTGGCCTTCGGGCTGTCCATGGACTACGAGGTGTTCCTGTTGTCGCGCATCCGGGAGCGGTATCTGCTGACCGGGGACAATCGGGAGTCGGTGGCGTACGGGTTGCAGCGGACGGGGCGGATCATCACCGCGGCGGCGCTGTTGGTGGCGGTCGTGCTGTTCGTGTTCGCGATCTCCGGGGTGACTCTGCTGAAACTGCTGGGAGTTGGGCTTGCTTTGGCGGTGCTGCTTGATGCGACGCTGGTGCGGGCGGTGCTGGTGCCGTCGTTCATGAGGCTTGCGGGGCGGGCGAATTGGTGGGCGCCGGGGGTGTTGCGGAGGGTGCACGAGAGGGTGGGGTTGCGGGAGGGGGGGTCTGGAGGGGAGGGGGTTTCTCAAGGGGAGGGGGCGGCTCGGCCGTGATCCGGGTGCGGCGCGCCGCCGGGAGTGGCGGACTTGATCTCAAGAGGGGTTGAGGTTCTAGCGTGACCGCGTGAGCGATCGGCGAGCAGAAGGGGGGATCCGCGTGATCCTTGTGACCGGTGCGACCGGGAACATCGGGCGGGCGCTGTTGCGGCAGCTGGACGGCGGAGCGGTGCGGGCGCTGACGCGGGATCTGGGGCGGGCCTCGTTCCCGGCGGGAGTCGACGCCGTGGAAGGTGATCTCGCGCGGGTGGAGTCGGTCAAGTCCGCGCTGGCGGGCGTGCGTTCGCTGTTCCTGCTGTCCGGCGGGGGCATGACGGCGGAGGTGCTGGCGGCGGCCCGGGAGGCGGGCGTCCAGCAGGTCGTCCTGGTGTCCACGATCACCGTCGCGACCCATCCGCACCTCCCCGGCGCGGTGAGCAGCGCGGCGGCCGAGGAACTCGTCAAGGACAGCGGCCTGGAGTGGACGGTGCTGAGGCCGACCCAGTTCGCCTCCAACACCCTGTGGTGGTCGGGATCGATCCGCGAACGGGGCGTCGTACGCGCGCCCTACGCCGACATCGGGCTCCCGACGATCCACCCCGCCGACATCGCCTCGGTGGCGCGGGCGGTGCTGACCGGGCCGGGACACCAGGGACGGACGTACCCCCTGACCGGCCCGGAACGGATCACCCCCCGACAGCAGACCGAAGCTCTCGGGGCGGCTCTGGGGCGGGAGTTGGAGTTCGTGGAGATCGAACGGGCGGAGGCGTACCGGGAGTTGGCGCCCCTCCTCGGGGGCGCGACCGCCGATGCCGTGCTCGATCTGACGGGCGGGGATGTGAACGAGGGGCTGCTGGAGGTGCATGACACGGTGTCCCGGCTCACCGGGGGGTCGGGGCGGACGTATCGGGAGTGGGCGGAGGAGAACCGGGGGGTGTTCGGTTAGGGGGGGCTGAGGGGTGCCGCGTGGTCGGGGACGTAGGTCTGGAGGGCGCGCGGCGGGCGTTCGTGGCCGGTGGACGGGGGCGGGCAGCTCGACGGCCTCCCCGTAGACCCGTGCAGCCGCCCGCGGTGGAAGAGTCAGGCGCCGAGGTCGACCGTCCCCACCTCGTACACCTCCAGCCCCTCGAACGACAGCACTACCTCCCCCGCTGCCGTCGTGGCGGTGTAGACGCCGGTGGGGCGGTGTTCGGTGAGGAGGAGGCCCTTTGGGTGGGTGAGGTCGGTGCCTTGGCGGTGGATCGACAGGCGGGTCAGGGCTGTCGGGGCGCTTACCGGGGCGGTGCGGGTGCCGGGTGGGCGTAGGGCGTGGGTGCGGGCGAGGGCGTCGATGAGGAGGGCCGGGAGGTGCATGCGGCCGTAGAACTCGGGGTCGGGGGGAGTGCGGGGGAGCCAGCGGCTGCGGCCTCCCGCCGGGGTGACGGTGTGGTCGGTGGTGTTGACGAACGCGCCGGTCAGGGGGATGGGGCTCGTCGGGGCGAAGTAGGGGTCCAGGGCCGGTTCCGAGGGGAGATCGGGCGGGAGCGGCGGCGGCTCCGGGTGCGCCGACAGGTGGACGTCCGCCGTCGTGTGCAGCGAATCCCGCGCCAGGACGCTGCCGTCCTTCGCGTACGTGTCGGACGTGACGACCACCCGCACCCGGCCCGGCGCGGTCAGCGTCGCCCGGACGCGGTGGCGTACGGGGCCCCCGGGGCGGACGCGGATGAAACGGTGGAAGCGGACGCCGGTCACGGCATCGGGCACCTCCCCGGGCGCGAGCGCGGCGGCGGCCTCCGCGAGGAGGGCGAGGACGAGGGTGGCGGGGAGGGTGGGGAGACCGCCTACCGGGTGTTCGGCGACGAAGTGCTGATGGCGGTCGGTGAACAGCAGGTCCCACTCCGCGACCCCGACCCCCCGGAAACGCGGCGTACCGAGGAACGCCCCTGCGGGCGCGGCGAGTTGACCCCCTTCGGCCAGCACCGGCAGCACCGGCGCCATGAACCTCCGCTCCGCCTCCCCGATCTGCACGACCCCCGGCAGCCACGCCCGGGGCCGCCGCAGCAGCCGCGCGAAATCGGCGCCGCCCTCGGCATCGGTGACCGCCGACAGATGCTCCATCCGCTGCACGGCCTTCCCCAGCATCTCCCGCGACGCCATCCCGCTCTGCGCCCACATCGTCCACGCGATCGTGAACTCCTCCCGCCCACCGGCGGCTTGACGCGCGGCGGCCCCCAGAAAGTCGTTCGCCGCCGCGTAGTCGACCTCCCCGGGCAGCCCCACGACCCCGGTGATCGAACCGAAGTTGCACCACTCCCGCACGGTCAACTCATCGAAAGCGGCCCGCAGTCGGTGATACCCGTACAGCTTGACGTCCCGGATGCGCCGGAAGTCCGCGAGCGGCTTCGCGGACAACTCGCGGGCCTGGTGCAGCCCGGCCGCGTTGACGAGCAGGTCCACGACGGGATGGACGGCCCCGATCCGCCCGGCCGCCTCCCGAACCTGCGCCGCGTCCGTGACGTCCGCCCGCAGATACCGCACCCGCTCCGCCCCGCACAACTCCCGCAACCGCTCCAGCGTCTGCCACGTCTCCCGCGCGCTTTCCGCCCGCTCGAACCCGCGCACGGCCTCGGCGACCGGCACCCCGCACTCCAGCTCGGCCGCGATGAACTCCCGCCGGGACACGGCCACTTGAGGCGCGGGCTCCCCTGATCCGATCAGCCACAGATACGGACGGCACCTGCGCGCCAGACCGGTCAGCAGCGCCGCGGTGATCCCGCGCCCTCCGCCGACGGCCACGACGACACTGTCGGGCGCCAACTCCGGTGCCCTGTCAGCCGAAAGCTCGGCCGGCAGCTCCGCCGGAGTCAGTGTCTCGGTGTGGAGGAGCCCGTGCCGGACGAACGAGACGGGGATCTCCGGGCGGGCCCGGGAGAGCGCGCCGATCCGCTCCAGCGCCTCGACCGGCCCCTCGTCAGTGGTCAGCGCGTGCACCCACGCCCCCGGCAGATCCCACATCGCGCTCTTGGCCATACCGGTGAAGAGCGCGCCGTGCGGATGCGGGGAGCCGAGGATCACGAACACCGCTGAACCGGCGTCGCGTTGAAGGACTCCGGCCGAGTCGCGCAGGGCGAGGAAGGCCGCCTCCTGGGTGTCGATGAGGCGCTGGGCGGGGGGAGTTGGCCAAGGGGAGCTGTCCGGGCGTACGAACACCCTTAAATGGCTGGGGTGTTGGGCCCGCCGCAGGAGTTCGGCGATCGCCTCCTCGGTGATCGGGGAGGGCAGCCGGACGTCCGCCGGGGCGGTGGGGTCGGTGCAGGCCACAGTCGCCTGGGCGGCGGTGAGTTGGGGGCCGAGGCGGTCGATGAGGTGAGGGTCGTCGGTGATGACCAGACAGCCCTGGGGGAGGGGGGCGACGGGCGGGGAGGGGCGGAGGGACTGGCGGGCGGGGTCGGCGGTCGGTTCGAAACGCAGGAGCTGGTAATGGGGTTGGGGGCGGGGCTGGGGCTGGGGTTGAGGCTGAGGCTGGGGCTGGGGGCGGGCGTCCGTAGGGCCCGGTTTCTCCGTGAGGTCTTCCCGCGAGACCTGGACCGCGCCCGCCCGCCCGACCCCTTCCGCCAGCACCCCGACGACATCACCGGCCCCGCCCAGACACCGCCCGCCCGCCGGCTCCCCCCACCCCCCGAACTCCGGTACGGAGAACGCGATTTGCCAGCCGTACGCCGCAGCCGCCTCCCGTGTCGTCACCGCCAGCAGCACACCCCCCTCCGCCATGGCCTCGTCCCCGACCCCGAAGACCGCCCCGCAGCCCGGCGCGGTGTCGCCGTGGACGCCGATCAGGAGCGCCAGCGGGCAGTCCCGGTCGCGGAGGTACTGGGCCACGACGTCCAGCGCCGCGCGGCCCGAACCGACGCACAGGGAAGGGCCGTTGAGCCCGTACCGATTGGCGACGCGCCCCGCGATCACGTTGGGCAGCAGCCCCGGAAGGGAGTCCTCGCTGGCGGGTGAGACCCGGTCGGCGAGCGTCTTGCGGAACGACCGCCACCACGCGGAACCGTCGAGCCCCGAGTGGTCGAGGAGGTCGGCGTAGCAGCGGGCGGACAGTTCGCGGGAGAGCCGTACGGGACCGCCGTGGGCGACCACGACGGCCGTGTCCCGGGCCGCCTGCTGCCACAACGGGCCCAGTCTGTCGACGAGTTGGAGGGCCATGAGCTGGGTGCGGTCGGTTCCGCGCACTGTCTTCGGCGGCATCGGCACCGGGGGCGCCAGGGGTTCGTCGCCGAAGGAGCGCGGCCCCGTCCCCGCGCGTAGCGCGGCCAGCGCCGTCGCCGAGTCGGGGCAGCCGGGAGCGAGGGCGCTCCAGCCGACGACGACCAGGGGACTGTCGTCCCGCGCGGCCGGCCGGGTGCGCGGCACGGGGCGGTCGGTCAGGACCTGGTGCGCGTTGGCGCCCCCGAAGCCGAACGCCGACACCCCCACCCGGCGCGCGCGATGTTCGGCACGCGGCAGCGGGCGGGGTACGAGCGGGACGGTGATCCCGTGCGGCAGTCCGCCCGGCAGCGGAGTCTCGAACGCGGCCTGGGCGGGCACGAGTTCATGCCGCAGCCCGAGTACGGCATGCACGACGGAGACCAGCCCGCCGGCCCAACCCCCGTGTCCCGTCACCGACTTGTTGCCGCTGCACACCAGCGGCCGGCCCCTGAACGCAGCGGCGAGAGCGTCGAGTTCGGCGCGGTCGCCGGCCGGGGTGCCCGTGCCGTGGCCCACCACCCAGTCCACGTGCGCCGACCTGCCGTGCGCCCGCTCCAGCGCGAGCCGCTGCCCGGCGGCGGCCGGCGTGTAGATGCCCTTGCCCCGGCCGTCCGACGAAGCCCCGAACTCCCCGAGTACCGCGAGGACTTGATCCCCGTCCCGCTCCGCGTCCGGCAGCCGCTTCAGCGCGACGGCGGCCACCGCGTCCCCGAACAGCGTCCCGTCCGCCCGCCCGTCGTACGCCCGCACGGCCCCGCGCCGGCTCAGTCCGGTCACCTTCGAGAACAGCACCAAGTACCGCACCGTGCACATCGAGAGACCGACGGCCAGCGCCAGGTCCGTCCGCCCGTCCCGCAGCGCACGCGCGGCGAAGTCCAGCGCGTACAGCCCCGAGGCGCACGCCGCGTCCAGCGTCACACACTCCGCCTCCGCCGCCACCAGCCCGGCGGCGGCCCGGCGCAGCAGGGGTTCGGGGAGCCAGGCGGCGGGGTCCTCGTGCGCGTGCGGGAGGGCCGCGTCGATCCGGTCCAGGTCGGCGGCGGGCGCGCCGTCCGCCAGCAGCGAGCGCAGGCCGCTCTCCTCCATCTCCAGCGTTCCGTCGGCCCAGGCCGCGAAGGTGAGCAGCGCCCGTCCGGTGTCCTGCTGCCGCACTCCGTCGAGCGACTGCGCCATCGCGTGCCGCAGCCACTGTTCGATGGGGCGCGTGACGGTGCCGTCGGTGGCCCGGGGGTGCAGCCGGGGGGCGTGGATCACTCCGGCGAGCGGCGTGTACGTCCGGTCCCGCGCCGAGGGGTCCGGGTCGAGGAAGTGGCGCATGGGGTAGCGGACGGACTGGTCGCGGAAGGCGGGGGCGCCGGTCGAGAGGGCTTGCCAGAATTCCTGCGGGGAGTTGGCGGAGGGGAGGAGGAGGCCGGTGCCGATGAGGGCGATGGGAGGTTCGGGGCGGGGGGAGGGGGAAGGGTGTCGGGGGTGAACTGGTGCTGGGGTGCGGGGAGTTGACGGCGGCGGGGCGGGGGTCGCTTCTGAAACCGGCGTCGCTTTCGAGGCCGGCGTAGCCTCCGAGGCCGGCGTAGCCTCCGGGATCGGCGTGACTTTCGCGGCCGACGCGACCGGCTCCGCGCGATGCAACCCCGCCCCCGTCCCCAACCCCCCGTCCGCGTACACCGTCTGCCCCGTCACGAACCCCGCCTCCTCGCTCGCCAGCAGCACCACCAGCCGCGCCAGATCGGCCTCCGTGGGCAGCCGCCCCCACGGCGTCGCCGCCCGCACGGCCGCCTTCATCCGCTCCGCGTCCGGGAAGAGACCGGCGACGCGGCTGTCCATGACCTGGCAGGCGGCGACGTTCACCCGGACCCGGTGCGGGGCGAAGGCGACCGCGAGATAACGGCTCAGACTCTCCATCGCGGCCTTGGCGGTGCCGACGACGCCGTAGTCCGGCAGGACCTGCCGGGCGCCGTGACTGGAGAGGTTGACGACACACCCGCCGCCCGGCGCGGCCGACAGCAACGGCAGCGCGGCGAGGCAGCAGCGCCGTACGCCGTGCAGATTCAGCGCGAAGGTGCGCTCCCAGTCGTCGTCGGTCAGCTGCTCCAGGGGCAGGAAGGCGCCGCGCGCCGCGTTGTTGACGAGGACGTCGAGACGGCCGTACGCGTCCGCCACGCGGGCGAACATCTCGCGGATCTGCTCGGGTTTCGCGACGGAGGCGTGCGCGACCTCGGCGGACAGGCCGCGTTCCCGTAAGGAGTCGACCAGTTCCCCGGCGGCGGTGAGGCTGTGGAAACAGTTGACGACGACATGCGCGCCGCGCGCCGCGAACTCCTCCGTGACGGCCCGCCCGACCCCGCGCGCCCCGCCGGTGACCAGCACGACCTTCCCCGCGAACGCCCCCGTCACCGCAGCTCCAGCAGGAGTCCGGCGACCTTCTCCAGGGTCGTGTACGTCGTGACGCGCACTGGGCCCTGCGGCCGGGGCAGCCCGTACCGTTCCCGCGCCCGGGCGAACAGCTCGATCTGCTTGACGGAGTCGACGGCGAGGTCGGCTTCCAGGTCGGCGTCGGGGGCCATGACGGCGAGCGGGTATTCGAGGGCTTCGGCGTAGAGCTGGCGTAGTTCTTCTATGAGGGTGGTGAGGTTGGGGAGAGGGGGTGGGGTGAGGGGGGTGCGGGCCGCGCCGGGTTCTTTGCTGCCGCCGGGCTCCTGGACCGTATCGGGCCGCTGAGCCTCGTCGGACTTCTTGGTCTCGCGGGGCTCGCGGGGCTGGTGGATCGTACCGGGCCCTTGGGGCACATCCGACTCCAGCGCGGCCCGTATCCGCTCCACCCCACCCCGCGTCCGCAGCGGAGCGACCACCCGCGCCCCGGGCAGATTCTGTGCGACGAGGTCCGACAGGATCCCCTTCGCCCCCGCCTCCACGAACCGTGAGAAGCCCTGCCCGTACAGCGCGCACACCGACTGGCGGAACCCGACGGGCAGCAGCAGATGATCGACGAGCGCGGCCCGGACGTCCTCGCCGCGCTCGTAGAACCCGCCGTTGACCGCCGAATACACGGGCACCCCGGGCACCCGCACCGCCACACCGTCCACGGCCCGGCGGAAACTCTCCGCGACCGGGGCCAGCAGCGGACTGTGGAAGGGGTACGCGGACCGCAGCCGGAAGCAGCGGACGTCCAGCGCGTCGAGCACCCCGACCAGCCGATCCAGCTCGGCCTCAGGTCCGCTGACGACGCTCTGCCGGGGCGCGTTGTCGGCGGCGACCCGGGTCCGCACCAGCCCGCACCCCCGCAGCAGCTCCCCCACCCGCCCGGCCCCCAGCTCGACGGCGTACATCCCGCCCGCCGCGGCCGCCTCCCGCAGCGCGACGTCCCGCGCGCACAGCAGCCGCGCCCCCTCCGCGACGTCGAACGCCCCCGCGGCGGTCAGCGCGGCCAGCTCCCCCACGCTGTGCCCCAGCAGCACATCGGCCTCGACCCCGAGCCGCCCGCCGAGCACGGCCCACAGCGCGACAGACGTCCCGTAGATCGCCAAGTGCAGTCGCTCCGGGGCCTGTTCGACGAGTACGTCCGCGCCGGCCGCGTCGGCGTCGGTGAGCAGCGGACCCACCGCCCCGAACCCCGCGCCGCGCGCCGCGTCGTCCACGGCCGCGAGGACGTCGGAGACCTCTCTGAGGTGGGCCAGCTCCATGAGCGCGCCGGGGAGGTACGCCCCCTGGCCCGGAAAGACGACGACCGTTCGCTCACCCATGCCCGCTCCTGCCGACGGCGACGATGACCGGAGCCAGGTTCGACGGCCACGCCGTGCGCGGGGGAGGGCGCCAAGGGTGGCGCGAGAAGCGCCGCGAGGCCGTTCACGCCACGGCGAAGTGCGCTGGCGCCGGCTGGTGTCGGGCTGGTGTCGGGCTGGCGTCGATGGGGGCCGAGTCCGTGGCCGGCGGGAAAGGGGCGATCTTTTCGTCACCGTCTTGACCGGTGACGCGCTCCATGGAACGCTCGGTGCCTGGAAGTTGGAGCACCCTGGCGTACTTACTTACGGAGTGACGCGGATGATCGGCAGGCGTACTTTCCATGAGGTCCTCGCGTTCGGTGTGGGCGGCGTAGCGCTGGCGGGGGCGCAGACTGTGGCGGCGGCTACCTCAAGCACGGCCGCCGCTGCGAAGACGGCTTCCCCTGAACCGGCCTCCGCCTTCACCCACTTCAAACAGATCAAGGCCGGCGCCCTGGACATCGGTTACGCCGAACTCGGTCCCGCTCGCGGTCCGGTGGCGCTTCTTCTGCACGGTTGGCCCTATGACGTGCGCAGTTACGTCGATGTCGCCCCGCTCCTCGCCGCCGAGGGGTATCGCGTGATCGTCCCCTATCTGCGGGGGCACGGTACGACCCGTTTCCTCTCCGACCGCGCCGCCCGCAACGGTCAGCAGTCCGCGATCGCCGCCGATGTCGTCGCGTTGATGGACGCGCTGCGGATCGAGAAGGCGGTGCTGGCCGGGTTCGACTGGGGGTCGCGGTCCGCCGGGATCGTCGCCGCGCTCTGGCCGGAGCGGTGCAAGGCGCTGGTGGCGGTGGGCGGTTACCTCGTCGTCAACCGTGAGGCCAACCTGAAGCCGCTGGCGCCGGCCGTCGAGCACAACTGGTGGTACCAGTACTACTTCGCCACCGAACGCGGCCGGCTCGCCATGGAGGACAGGGAACTCCGCCGCGAACTCACCCGGTTCGTCTGGAACACCGTCTCCCCGACCTGGGACTTCGACGACGCCACCTTCGCCCGCACCGCCGCCGCCTTCGACAACCCCGACTACCCGGCCGTCGTCATCCACAACTACCGCTGGCGGCTGAGCCTCGCCGAGGGCGAGCCCCGCTACGACGCCCTGGAACAGCGGCTCGCCGCGCGCCCGGTCATCGGCGTCCCGACCATCACCCTCGACCCCGACCGGGACCCCTTCACCGCACCGGGCGCCGGGGCGTCGTACCGCGATCGGTTCACGGGGGTGTACGAGCATCGCATCCTGACCGGCGTCGGCCACAACGTCCCGCAGGAGGCGCCGGAGGCGTTTGCGCGGGCGGTTGTTGATGTGGATCGCTTCTGAATCGGCGTGAGCGGGGCTGGTATGGGCGGGGGCGGTACGGCGGGATCGGTGCGGGTGGCAGCGGCGTGGGCGGAAGCGGTGTCAGCGGAACTGGCGTGAGTGGGACCGGCGCGGGTGGCAGCGGTGTGAGTGGAAGTGGCGCGGGTGGGACCGGCGTGAGCGGGGGCGGTGTCAGCGGAACTGGCGTGAGCGGAACTGGCGTGAGCGGAAGCGGCGTGAGCGGAACCGGCGCCCGGAACTGGCGCGAGTGGAAGCGGCACCAGCGGTATGGTCACCGGTCGGAAAGGTGACGCCTGCTGCGGATGCGCCCGTGTCTGTGCCCGGCCGAGCTTCTGTCCGGTATTCCCGGCCGGGTCCGGCGTATCCATCGCAGCAGCCATGCGCGGGCGGTTCGGACGACGTAGGCGGTTCGGGTGACGGCGGCTTGGACGGCTCGCGCAGCGTGGGCTGCTCGGGTGGCTCGGGCTGTGCGGGTGCCACGGGTGCCACGGGTGCTATGGGCGGCTCGGGCAGCTTGGGTGGCTCGCGCAGTGTAGGCAGCTCGGGTGGCTTGGACGGCTCGGGTGGCGGCGGCTTGGACGGCGCGGGCAGCTCGGGCAGCTGGAACGGTTCGGGCGGCTCGGGCAGTTGGAACGGCTCGGGCGACTTGGGTGGCTCGGGCGGCGTCAGCCACCCGGCCCTCGTCGAGCCGGCACCAGGCCATCAGGACCAGCGGATAGACCAGATACCCGAAACGCGTCGCCGGCATCAGGCACATCGCGAGCCCCAGCCCGAGCGCCAGCCGGTCCGCCGCCGCACGCACCGTACGCGGTCGCCGGACGAGCAAGGACACGGCGATCACCACCGCGCTCAGCACCAGCGCGCCGACGGCGATCGCCCGGCCGCCGGGGACGTGTGCCGCCAGCAGATACCCCGGCAGCGGACTCGCCGCCGGAGAGTGCGCCCCGCCCGCGCCCAGCGGGAAGAGGACCACCTGTTCGTAGAAGGCGTGCGGCTGTACGACCGCCGCCGGCAGCACCGCAGCCCCGGCCACCAGCAGCGCCGTCCACCCCGCCCGCACGGCCGCCCGCCGGCCCCTGGTCATCGCCACCAGCACTAGCGTCACCGGCAGCAATGGCCACGCCGTCCACTTCAGCGCAGCCGCCGCGCCCATGGCCAGCCCGGCGGCTGTGCCTGAGCTGCGCCTAGCCGCCATCCCCGATCCGCGCCCGGCTGCCGTTCCCGAGCCGTGCCCGGTCGCCCTGCCTGAGCTGAGTCCGGCTGCTGTGCCCGAGCTGTGCCCAGCCGTTGTGCCCGAGTCGTGCCCGGGCGTCGTGCCCGAGTCGCGTCCGGCTGCCGTCCCCGAGTCGTGTCTGCTCGCCGTCTCCGAGCTGCGTCCGGCTGCTCTCTCCGAGCTGCGTCCGGTCGCCGCCCCCGAGCCGTGCCCAGCCTCCTTGCCCGAGCCGCGTCCGGCTGCCGTCCCCGAGCCGCGCCCAGCTGCCCTCTCCGAGCCGCGCCCAGCTGCCCTCTCCGAGCCGCGTCCGGTCGGCGTTCCCGAGTCGCTTCCGGCCAAGGCACCGCGTTCGGCCGCCGTCCCCGATCCGCGTCCGGCCAGAGCCAGCGCGAGACACATCAGCCCGATGACGGGGAGATCGACGCCACCGACCGCGAGAGGGAGGGCCACCGCGGGGAAGGCGGCGAGGAGGAGAGGGGTTCTTATGGCCGACGGGGGCGGTCCCGTAGGGGAGGAGGGCGTTCCTGTGAACACCGGAGTCGGTTCAGCGAGCCGTTCAGCTGAGGATGGCGTTTCCCTGTGCACCCGGGTTGTTCCAGCAAGCCCTCCGGTCGGAGTGGGCGTTCCTCTGCGTACCGAGGTCGGTCCAGCGGGCCGTTCAGCTGGGGACGGCGTTCCCCTGCGCACCCGGTTCGGTCCAGCAACCCTTCCGGTCGGAGCGGGCGTTCCTCTGCGTACCGAGGTCGGACCAGCGGGCCGTTCAGCCGGGGACGGCGTTCCCTTGAGCCCCCGGGGTGGCCCAGCAAACCCTCCAGCCAAGGCAGGCGTTCCCCCGCGCACCGAAGTCTCTCCAGCAAGCCCTCCAACCGAGGAGAGCGTTCCCGCAAGTGCGGGGCCCGTTCCCGTGGCCGTGCGCCCTCCCGTGGCCGTACGTCCCGACACCCCCCGCGCCGCCAGCCCCAGGCACCCCACAAACACCGCCGCGAACCAGAGCCGCGCGTCCCCGAGCGGGCCGGGGCCCAGCAGGGCGTGGGGGAGGCCGAAGAGGGCCATGCCAGGCAGATACGGGTTGTAGTCCTGGACCTCGGCCGGCTGCTGGACGTACGGACTGCCGCTGCCCAGCAGCAGACTCCCCGCGTGCTCGACGACCTTCACCTCGGACTGCGCGCCGCCCGTCAGCAGCAGGACCGCGAGGGGCAGGACGACGGCCCCGGCGAGGCCCGCTAGCAGGCTCGGCCGGCTCCACGGGGACGCCGTACGGTGCGCCGCGACGGCGGCGAGCGTGTAGCCGAGGCCGGCGCAGACTCCCCAGACCCGGTGGGTGGGGAGGGTCGTCAGGGCGGCGAGTCCGAACGCGAACGCCGCGCACGCCCACCAGTACAGCAAGCCCCAGCGGGGGGAGGCGGCCGGAACGGTTGCCCGGGCGGGCGGGGCGGCGAGCAACTGGCTGGACATCGTGCGGACTCCTGAAGCAGGGGAAAGCCTGCCTCTAATCTCCCGTCACACCCAGTGACCCCACCTCGGCCGAACGGCCAGACTCCAGCGCCCGCCCCCCGGCCGCAGTCAGCCGAATGACCGACCCCGCCGCCAAGACCACCGCATCCAGCCGACCCCCACCGCCACGATCGCCGCATCCAGCCGGCCCCTGCCGCCGGGACCACCGCATCCAGCCGGACTCTGCCGCCACGATCGCCGCATCCAGCCGGCCCTCGCCGCCGGGACCACCACATCCAGCCGGACCCCGCCGCCACGCTCACCGCATCCAGCCCCACCCGCCGGAGAAGAACCCACAGCCGGGACACCCCGATGCCACCGGCCGTCCCTTCCGCCCCGCCAGCCACCCCTCCCGTCGGCCGTTATCCCTCCTCCAGCCACCCCTCCCGCCAGCCGCCACCCCTCCTCCAGCCACCACTTCCGCCAGCCGTCCCCCCTCCACCAACCACCACCTCCCCCAACCATCAATCCCGCCGAACCCGCCCAGGTATCACGCAATTGCCCGGCTGCCCCCCACCCTCAGGCCAAGCCAGCCCAAGGAACTGAAGCCGCTTGTCGGCGGTCTGTGTCGGATCCAGCTGGACCACCGAGAGCGGTTTGTCGTAGGGATTGCCGGTCGTGGTCAGGCAGATGAGGCCGCTGGTGCCCGCCACCCGGTGCTGGGACTGCAACTGCGGCCACTCGGCGCGGAGATCGTCCAGGCTGGGCACCTTGGCGGTGTCCGAGGTCTGTAGCTCGTGCAGGGCGTCGCCGATGGTGACCATGCCGTCGTAGACGAGCATCGTCCGGGAGTCCGTCAGGTCCGGGGCGGGCTTCTTGGCGTACCGCTCCTTGATCAGGGCCCGCAGGCCGGACAGCGCGTCCGCGGGCTCGGTGAGGTACTGAGGTGGGGTCGTCGCCTTGGGGTGGGCCGCGTGCCAGCGGGCCAGTTCGGTGCTCCAGGCGTCCGGGTGCGCCGGCGCGGTGTACTGCACGGTCACCTTGGCCTTGCCGTCCTCCCCGCGCAGCGCCGCCCAGTCGTCCTCCGTCATGTACTGCTGGAGGGTGGCGGCGTTGGCGCCGCTGATGACGGTGAAGGACTTGCCGGCGCAGCGCAGGGCGGCGAGTTGCAGGGCGAACAGCTTCAGGTGCAGCGCGCGCCCCGCGAAGTAGACGGTGTCGGCGGCGCTGACGCAGATGTTGCCGGTGATCTGCTGGAACAGGCTGCCGGTCGACCCCGGGTCGTTGATGTCGGGGGAGACGAAGGGCATCGCGTCGGGGTCGTCCGGTCCCTTGAGGCCGCTGAAGGCCTGGGCCAGGGACTGGTCGTAGCTGTCGGGGCGGGTGTCGTAGACCAGGACCGCCTTGCGGCCCGACTGGTGGCGGTCGCGGTAGAAGTTCGACAGCGCCCGCGCGGAGTCGCCGTTGGTCGGGATGATCCTGGCCAGGCCGGGGAACGCCAGAGGCGCGGTGACGTCGGTGCGGTCCTTGTTGGCGATGTCGTCCGCGGTGATCCAGGAGGCGAGCACCGACACCTTGTTGCTGTTGTTCGTCAACCGCGCGACGGCGTCCTTGGTCTTGGGCAGGCTCAGGTTGAAGCCTGTCACGACCCGCAGGTTGTCCTTGGGGCCGGTCATGGCCAGCAGGGTGTCCACGACCTCGGACTGCCGCTCGTAGTTGCGCCCGGGGTTGGCGAGCACCAGTCTGATCTTCGGCAGGACGCCTTCCTTCCGGTTGGCCTCCGCCTGCCCCAGATAAGCCCCCTGGAGATCGCTGCGTGTCCACCGCCGCGCGGCCTTGTCGTCCGTCTGGAGCGGCAGCATCATCGCGACCGTCACATGGGGCTGCCGCGCGATCCGCGCGTTCTCCTCGCCGATGTCCTTCGCCACGTCGGTGATCTCCGGGGTGCCGAAGTCGTAGCCGTCCCCGTTGACGCCGACGCACTCCTTGCCGATCCGCTCGACCCCCTCGGCGCAGGTGTCCGGCCGCCGGACCCACGACCACACGAACACCCCCGTGACCACGAGCGCCGCAGCCGCCAGCAGCGCGCAGAGGAGCTTCTTCCACCGGGCCACCTGGTCACCCCCTTCGTCCGGACGGATCGGTGCAGCCGCACCGCAGCAAGGGCTGCTCGTTCTCGGCCAGCCGCGTCCACTCGATGGCCGTCCGGCCGAACTGCCCGGCACCCTCGAAATCCATGATCGTCAGCCGTTCCAGCAGCGTGGACAGGGTCTGCGCGCTCTCCCTGCGGGCCGGTCTGGTCCGCTCCTCGCGCAGCCACACGGCGTGCAGCAGCTGGGCGACGATCCGGCGCAGCGGCGGCCCCTCCGCCACGATCAGCCCCTCGGCCCGCGCCCGGCGGTCGTCCGTACCACCGGGATACGGCGCCTGCGCGATCTCCAGCAGCTCCGCGCACCACTCCTGAGGCCGGCCCGGCAGCACGGCGGTCAGATGGTCGACGACGTCGTCCACGCCCCCGGACACCAGCTGGTGGTTCCAGCGGTGCGCCCCCGCGGAGCGGAACGCCCTGCCCGTCCCCTCGTGCGCCGGCCGCCCCGCGTAGTGCCGGCGCAGCAGCTCGTGGTCCTCCTGCCAGGCGGCGCCGCCCGGACGCAGCCGGTACAGCCGGTGCACCAGCAGCTGACGCAGCCCGAAGTCCCCGATGAAGTGCCGCTCGCACAGGGGCCAGCCGGCGTCGGTGAGGTAGTCCGTGACGTGATGCGCCGTCAACTGGTGCACACGCTCGGCCTGATGGTGGTGCAGCAGGACGTCCGCGCACTCGGTGTCGTGCGCCACCGACAGATGGGTGAGCAGGTCGAGCCACTGCTCGTGGTGCGCGGCCGGGAGGCGTACCGGCAACTGGTCCAGGATCAGCTCCCGGAGCAGGATCTCCGCCACCGGACGCTCGTCCCCGGCGCCCGCGAGGCGCAGCGGGGCGTCCAGCAGGGCGCGGTCGTTGGCGCCCGGCGGCAGCGGGAAACCGGCGGCAGCGGCGGCGAGCCGGATCGCCACGTGCGGCCGCCCGCCGCTGAGCCGGTCCACGGTGGCGCCGGTACGGCCCCGGTGCGCGCCGCCCTCCGCCGCCGTCCGCAGCCGCCGGCCCGTCTCCTCGCGGATCTGGTCGTGCGTGAGCAGCGGCATCCGCAGCAGGAGCACACCGTCGGCCAGCGGGGTCCGTTCCGGGTCCGGGGCCGGCCGCCGCGTCCAGGTGGCCGGGAAGCCGTCGGCGGGCCGGAACTCCGCCGGACACGTCACCGTCCTGGGCAGCAGCCCGCCGTAGAGGAAGGCGCCGCCGTCCGAGCGGCGCGCGGTGGCCACGATCACCACGCGGTCGCGCTCGCCGTCGCGGCGGTCGGTGAGGACGGCGGACAGCAGCTGCCGGCCCAGCGGGGTGTCGGCGTGGTCCAGCAGCAGCACGGGACGGCCGACCCGGGACAGCCAGCCCAGGGCGCTCGTGTACTGCGCCTCCAGGTCCGCGCGCAGCGCCCGGAAGAGGAAGCGTTCCGCCTGCTCCCGCTCCTCCTCGCTGCCCCGGCGGAAGTCGGCGGCGAGGTCGTGCAGCCCCTGCCGGGGCTGTCCGCCCACACCGGGGTAGGCGCCGTAGATCCGGGCCAGCCGGGTCTCCTCGCGCGGGGCGACGTCGGCGAAGAGCGCGTCGATGAGGGCACCGGCCACGGCGTTCGCCAGCGGGTCGAGGGTCTGCGCGGCCAGCGTCTGCGACAGGTTGCGGCCGGCCCCGCGCAGCACGCCCCGCCAGAAAGCGCGCGTGAACAGCCTTGACCCCGGCTCCAGTTGGTCCTCGTACCGTCTCACCTCGTCCGCCACCGCCTCGGGGGTGCCGCCCGAGACGCCCGTCGCGATCACCGCGAGGCCCACGACGAACCGGGGGAACGCGAACGAGCCGCCCGGGCCCCGCCAGCCGCTCAGCTGCCGGGCGGCCTCGAACAGCAGCTCGGTCGCCGCCGAACGGGCGTCCGGCTCCGCCCGCGCCAGGTCCGCGTACTCCGCCGACCCGCAGTCGAGCCGGACCACCGGCACCTTGGACCCGAACCGGCCGCGCAACTCCCGCAGCAGCCGCGCCTTCCCCATGCCCGGACCGCCCGTCAGCAGCACCACCGGCAGATCGCCGCCGTACAGCGGCTTGCGGGCGGCGCCCGACGGCGACCGCCCGAACAAGCACCCGAAGAAGCCGTCCTCGGCGAGGAGCTTCTCGAAGCCCAGATCCTCACTCACGCATCCCCCATGACTGCCGGCCCGCCCCGCAGGGCGGACGACCGTTCGCGGCGCATGGAGAATAGGGGAGCGAAAGGGGCGCTGTCCCGACAACAGCCCTTAGGTACCTGGAAATTGTCACCCGAGCCCGATGTGCGCCGCACCGCCCGCCGGATCGACACCGCCCAGCACGGCGAACGGCACCCGGAAGACACGGCCCGGCGGTGCCTCTGAGGTACGCCAGGACGTGCGCCGCCACTGCCGTGACCGAAGTCCCCTCCGGCCACGGCAGATTGACGTCACATCAGATCAGCGCGGACGTCACCTCGTACGTCCCCGACGGCACCCGGTACACCGCCGTCCCCTCCGCGAAGCCGGCGAACTCCACCCCCTCGACCCGCTCCAGCGGCACCCGCCCCTCCCGTACCCGTGCCGGATCGGTGGCCGGGATCCGTAGTGTGGCCGAGGAGTTGGCGGGAATCGCGAACCGGTGCGTGAAGACACCGCCCTTGGTCCGCCACTCGCTGACGATCTTTCCGTAGGGCGAGAGATGCGTGCCGGAGACCTGGGTGATCCGCCCGGTCGGATCGGGGTGCGGGCGCAGGAAGAAGTGCCGGAAGCCGGGGTGCGCGGGGTCCTTGGCGATGCCGGCCATGCTCTCGTACATCCACTCCATGATCGCGCCGTAGGAGTAGTGGTTGAACGAGTTCATCTCGACCGGACCGAAACCGTCCTCCCGCGAGTAGGAGTTCCAGCGCTCCCAGACGGTCGTCGCCCCGTTGCGCACCGAGTACAGCCAGGACGGCATCGCGTCCTGGTGCAGCAGCTCGTACGCGAGGTCCGCGCGCCCCTCGGCGGTGAGGACCGGCGCGAGGACGTTCACCCCGAGGAAGCCCACCGACAGGGTGTTCCCGGCGTAGTGGACGCGGGCGCTGTCGGGGTGGGCGGCCTTGTACGCGGCGTCGTTGCCGATGTTGTCCGCCAACAGGCCCACCAGCGCCCGGCGTTGGGCCTCGGTGTCGTAGAAGCCGAGCTTCAGCGCCCACAGCAGGGCGGTCTGCGCGTCGTCCTCGGTCCTGCCCGCGCCGTTGCCCGGGGTCCACGGGGGCGGGTCGCCGAGGCTGGATCGCAGCGTCAGGGTGCCCGAACTCGGGTCGGTGGCCAGGTACTTGGTGACGAAAGCCTGCTTGATGCGGGCGAACAGGCCGTCGTACGCGGCAGCTTCGGCGGTGCGGGCGGTCGCGCGGGCCATGTCCGCCATCAGGCGGGCGCTGTAGCCGTAGTACACGTCGCTCATGAGCTGCGTGCTGGTGATCTGGAACGCGAGCCAGTCGCCGAAGACGGCGCCGGGGCCGGCGTACGTGTCGCCGGTGCGGGCCCGCATCCAGTCCAGGTACTTCGTCATCGCCGGCCAGCAGCGGTCGACGACGCTCGCGTCGCCCGACATCTGCCACACCGTCCACGGCACGACGACCCCGCAGTCCGCCCAACCGCTCGCCGGTACCGGCTGGTTGTAGCGGTTGCCGGGGGCGACCCAGGTGAACTGGGCGCCGTCGAGGCCGTAGATGCGCTGGGAGTCGGCCAACGTGTCGGTGAAGTGGGTCAGGAAGTTCACCGCGTCCGCGTTGTAGAGACCGGTGTTGGAGAACAGCTGCGTGTCCCCGGTCCAGCCCAGCCGCTCGTCGCGCTGCGGACAGTCCGTCGGCACCCAGAAGTAGTTCCCGCGCTGCCCCCAACGCACGTTGCTGATCAGCTGGTTGACGCTCTCGTCGTCGGTCGTCACCGCACCGATGTCCCGCAGCGCCGACGTCGCGACCCGCCCCGTGAACCCGCTCAGCGTCACCGTCTCGGACGCCGTCACCGACACGTACCGGAACCCGTAGAACGTCAGCGAGTCCTGATGCGTCTCCCCCTGCCGCGCCCCCTTGAGGATGTACGTACTGGTCGCCTTCGCCGACCGGAGATTCGCCCGGTACACCGACCCCACCGGACCGTCCGCACCCGCGCTGTCGTCGTTGAGCATCTCCCCGGGCCTGAAGGTGACTTGGGCCCCGGCGGGGCCGCGCAGTGTGTACCGGGGGACCCCGACGACGTTCTGGCCCAGGTCGAGTACGACGGTGTCGCCGGGGCCCAGCGTCACAGCGGCGACGGCGGCATGAGCCGGGTCCGTGACCGTACGCGCGGCGTCGACGACGATCCGCCCCTTCCCGCTCCCCGTCACCCCCGTATAGACGGTCACCGAACGCGGCCTGTGATCCCACTCCGGCGCGATCCGCCCACTCTCCCCGGGGTACGCCACCAGCAGCGAACCAGGGAACCTGGCAAGGAAGTTGTCCTCCGCCACCTCCGCCCACCCGGCCGCGCCGAACCCGTTCTCCGCCCAACCGGGCAGCTCCATCCGGGCGTCGTACGTCTGCCCGTCGTAGATGTCGTCCGCCCGGTAGGGCCCGGTGTCGGTGGCCCGCCAGCCGTCGCCGGGGCGGGTCACCACCGTCTGTACGGAACCGTCCGCGTACCGGATCAGCAGCTTCGCCTTGAGCGCGAGACCGTGGCCGGACTCCGCGTAGTACGTACTGCCCTCCGAGACACGGGAGTTGTACCAGCCGTTCCCCAACACCGCGCCCAGCGTCACCGCCTTGCGGCCGGCCGCCACCAACTCCGTGACGTCGTAGGCGTGGTAGTCGACGCGGGCGTCGTAGTTCGTCCAGCCCGGCGCCAGCAGTTCCTCCGTGCTGCCGCCGCCGTGCGGCACCCGTACCCGGCGGCCGTTGACGTACACGTCGTACACGCCGAGCGCCGACACGTACAGCCGCGCCTCCCGCACCGGGCCGGTCAGCGGGGTCTGGCGGCGCAGCAGGGGCGCGCCGGGGCTGTTCGGGCGTTTGCCCGCCATGCCGATCCACAGCGCGCCGTCCCAGCCCGCGACCCCGTCGGTGGAGAGCAGCCCGGTCTCGAAGTGCGCGGCGGGCGCGGCCGGTTCGGGGCGTCCGCGCTCGTCCCACACCGTCACCGTCCAGTGGTAGCGCGTCGACGCGCGCAGCGCCGGGCCCGCGTACCGCACGGCGACCGAGTCCGCCGAGGAGACCCGGCCGCTGTCCCAGACGTCGGCGCGCGTCCGCGTCAGCCGGTCCGGGGACGAGGCGACCAGCACGCGGTACGCGGACTGCCGCCGGCCCCGCACGGCCGACTCGGTGCGCCAACTGAACCTGGGGCGCGGGGAGTCGACGCCCAGCGGGTCCGTCCGGTGTTCGACCGTCAGCCCCGCGACACCCGTCGGCCCCGTGACGCCCGTGCGCCCCGAGCCGGCCCCGGCCCAGGCGGTGCCCGAGCCGAGGCCGCCGGCCGCCATGGTCACGGGGACCGCCCCCAGCGCCGTCGTCAGCAGAGTCCTGCGCCGTAACTCTGTCCGGGGAGGTCTGTTCACTTCGTGCGACATGCGGCCCGTCCCTTCGGCTGTTCACGCGGCTGGATCGTTTCATCGGAACCGGCGGCAGACGCTAGTGGCGGCTGATGCCGGTGTCCATGCCGTGCGCGAAGGTAACTTCCGGGATCCGATTGAAACTTTTCAGCACCGGAGGGGGCGGTTCAGGACGCTGAAGTCGGCGGCCGTGGCGGCGAGTTGACCCTACGGCCGGTACGCCGCGCGGTTGTCGTACACGACCTTCCCCGCCGTCAGCTTCTTCGGGGCGAACAGCTGGTCCACCGTGACGAAGTGGAAGCCCCGGGCCTTCAGGCCCTGGATGATGCCGGGGACCGCGCTGACCGTCGTCTTGTGGATGTCGTGCATCAACACGACGTCGCCCGGGCGGGTTTGCGAGTTCACCACGCGGACCAGGCGGGCCGTGTCGCGGTACTTCCAGTCGAGGGTGTCGATGCTCCAGTTGACCAGCGGGCGGGCGGCGACCCTGCGGACCGTGGCGTTGTTGGCGCCGTAGGGCGGGCGGACCGTCGTCGGCTTGACGCCCGTCGCGTTCTTGATGGCCGTGTCCGTGCGGGAGAACTGGGAGCTGACGCCCGCCGCGCCGAGCCGGGTCAGGTCGGCGTGGTTCCAGCTGTGGTTGCCTATCTGGTTGCCGGCGCGGGATATGGCGCGCGCGATCGAGGGGTTGGCCTGGACGTTCTGGCCGACCATGAAGAACGTCGCTCTGACATTGCGCTCGTTGAGCATGCGCAGCAGCCGCTGGGTGTCGGCGACGGGACCGTCGTCGAAGGTCAGGGCGACGCACTTCACCTTGCGGCAGTCGACCGCCTTCGGCGCGGCGGACGCGGTACCGGCGGTCGCGGCAAGTGCGGTCGCGCACAAGGCTGTTGTGAGCGTGGTGGCGAGCAGACGGCGCTGCATCGGGAAGCCCCCTCCAAGGTCGGCGGATGTCGCTTGTAAGACGCGCTTGGAGGGGGTTTGGATGCGTGTACGGTTTACGAGTTCTTGTGCGGCTTTTGGATCAGCTGGGCCGATCTAGGCGCCCAACATCCCCCGTCCCAGCCAGTCCTGGGCGTTCCGCACCCCGGGCAGCGCGAAGAAGTACCCGCCCCCGGTGGGGGAGATGTAGTCGACCAGCGGCTCGTCGATCAGCCGGGTCTGCGTCGCCTCGAACTGCCGCCGCACGTCCTGCTGGTAGCAGCAGAACACCAGCCCCATGTCGAGGTTGCCGACGCTGTCGACCCCCCGGTCGTAGTTGTAACCCCTGCGCAGGATACGGGAGTTGTCGGTCGCCGAGGTGCGCGGGTTCGCCATCCGGATGTGCGCGTCCAGAGGGATCGCGGTGCCGTGCGGGTCCTTCGCGTAGTTCGGTATGTCCGTCTCGCGCGCGCCGTCCAGCGGCGCCCCGGTGTCCTTGCGGCGGCCGAACATCAGCTCCTGCTCGCTCAAGGAGACGCGGTCCCAGAACTCGACGAGCATCCGGATGATCCGGATGACCTGGTAGCTGCCGCCCGCCGCCCACGCCGGCTCGCCGGCGCCCGCCCAGATCAGCCGGCTCGTCTCGCGGGCCGACGTGACGTCCGGATTCGCGATGCCGTCCTTGAAGCCGAGCAGGTTGCGCTGGGCGCCGGTCGGGCGCGGGGCGCTCTGGAAGCCGTCCGCGCGCCACTTGATCTGGAGGGCGCCCCGGGTGTGCTTGGCGATGTCGCGCAGCGCGTGCAGGACGGTGTCCTGGCGGTGCGCGCAGATCTGGAGCGAGAGGTCGCCGTGCGACTCGGCGGGCTTGAGGTTGTCGTTCGGGAAGGTCCGCATCGGCGTCAGCTTGCGCGGCTTCGCCTGCGCGAGGCCGTAGCGGCCGTCGAAGAGGGACGCGCCGACGCCGACGGTGATCGTCAGGCCGTCGGCGGGGACGGTCGGGCCGAGGATGCCGTTGTCCGACGGCGGCGCGCCCACCCCGAGGTCCTCCGGGGCGCCGCCGGAGGTGAGGAAACGGGCCCGCTCGGTGACCGTCTTGAGCAGTTCGGTCAGGCCCGCGCGGTCGTCGGCGATGACGTCGAAGGAGACGAACGTCGCCGCCGCCTGCGCGGGGGTGAGGATGCCGGCCTGGTGGGCGCCGTGGAAGGCGATCTTCGCGGCGTCCTCCGTCTGCTCGGCCGCCTCGGCGGTGCCCCCGCCGCTCTCGGCGAGCGCGAACCCGCCGCCGGCCAGCACGGCACCGGCCGCGCCCGCGCCGAGCGCCGTTCTGACGAAGGAGCGGCGGCCCTGGCCGTGCGGAGCGGAGGACATCGGGGGGTTCCCTTCGGGGGGCGAGGAGTCTTTGTGCACAGGGGAGTTGAAGCCGCGATCGGGGGTGGTCATCAGGCGGCCTTCCGGATCTCCAGCAGGTCCGGCACCGGCGAGAGGTCTTCGAGCAACTGCCCGGTCGCCCCGTTCACCTTCGCCCGCGTGACCGCGTCGAGCCGCGCCACGGGCGTCCAACTCCCGCCCTGGTGCGCCGAGTCGAGCAGCTTCTGGAGCCGCGCGATGTCCGCGTCGACCGTCGGCAGCAGCCGCGGCGCGCGCGTGGTGAGCAACGGCCGCAGCACGACGAGGAGTTCACGTGTGCCCGCCAAGTTGGCGTCGGCGGTCGCGAGGTTGGTGCCGCTGCCCTCGTCGGTGTCGCCGGTCAGCTCGAACTGGAGGGTGTTCTCCAGGATCTCGTGGGCCCGCAGCGGCAGGTCACCGGGGTCGAAGTCCTGGGTGGGGAACGCCTTTTGGAGCCCCGCCGCCGCTGCGGCCAGCTGCTCGGCCGGCGCCTTCAGCGACGCCGCCGACTCGCCGTGCCACAGCCCGTACTCGACCCGGTGGAACCCGGCGAAGTCCTTGTCGGCGACCCCGCCCGGCAGCCCGTCGGCCCGCCCGTTGATCTTCTGGTCGAAGTCCTCGAACGTCCCGTACGCGGCGCCCAGCGAGTTGTACGTCAGATGCGCGGTCAGCCAGTCGGTACGGGCCTTGCCCAGATCACCGCCCGCGACGTCGGCGGCGAGCACCCGCGTCTGCGCCACCAGCACGCCGAGCCCCTGATCGACGTACGCCTTGTACTGCGCGAGCGGACCGGCGAGATCGTTCTCGGAGACGGGTACGACCGCCTTGGCCGTCCCCCCGCCGCTCACCCGCACCGCCTTGGACGTCACGGCCGTCCCGCCGGTCGGCACACACCGCCACGCGTACGACCCTCCCGCCACGGTCGCCACCAGATCCCGGGTCGTGCCCGGAGCCAGCCCCTCGATCTCGCCGTACACCGCGTCGGTGGCCGGATCGATGAGATAGACCTCGGAGGTCTTGTCGCCGGTGTTGTGCATCTGGAAGGTACGCCGGCCGGGGTCGGGGGCGGTGAAGCCCTTGCCGCAGTCCTTCTCGGAGACGGCGATGGTCTGGGCACCGGCGGGCTTGGGGTCGCCGAGGGCGACGACGAGACCGGCGATGACAGCGGGGACGGCGACGACGGAGACGGGGACGAGCCAGGTGGGGCGGGGTTTCCTGGCGGGGGCGGGGTGCTGTTGGGAGGGCGCCTCTTCAGCAGGCGTCTCTTGAGTGGCAGCCTCTTCAGCGGCCGTCTGCTCAGAAGGCTCGGCAGCTCCGGCAGGCTCGGCGGGCTCGGCAGCTCCGGCAGCTTGAGCAGCTTGAGCACTCGAAGCCCGCGCCGCCCGCACCCCCGCCGGCTCCCGCACCCCCCGCACGAACAACGCCATGACCACACCGAGATATCCGACGTATCCCACCACCTGGAGCCACGTCATCGCCGGCGTCAGATTGAGCACGCCCTGCACCAGCGTGCTGTACCAGGACCCGGCGTCGACGCTCCCGCTCAGGTCGAACGCGTACGCCGCCTTGCCCGGCAGCACCCCGCCCTCCTGGAGATCGCGCAGCCCGTACCCGAGGACCCCGGCGGCGATGACGATGAGGACGGCTCCGGTGGCCGTGAAGAACTTCGTCAGGTCGATCTTCAGGACCCGCCGGTACAGCCCCCAGCACAGCCCGGCCGCGAGGACGAGCCCGATGGCGGCGCCGGTGAGCGGTCCCGCGGACTCGCCGGCGGCCTGGGCGGTCGTCCACAGGAACAGCGCGGTCTCCAGGCCCTCCCGGCCGACGGCGAGGAAGGAGGTGACGACGAGGACGCCCGCGCCCATGCCGAGCGCTCCGGTGACCTTCTCCCGGATCTCGCCCGAGAAGCTCCGGGCCGAGCGGCGCATCCAGAACACCATCGCGGTGACGAACGCGACGGCGATCACGCTGAGGGTGCCGCCGAAAGCCTCCTGCGCGGTCGCCGACAGGGACGCGGCGGTGAACGTCAGCACCGCCCCGAAGCTCAGCGCGACCGCGATCGCCGCGAGCACCCCCGTCCACACCTGCGGCAGCCGCTCCCGGGCCCCCGCCCGTACCAGCGTGGCCACGAGGACGGAGACGATCAGCCCTGCCTCCAGCCCCTCCCGCAATCCGATGAGGAAGCTCGGAAACGCGTCATCCCACATACGACCCCTCCTGGCCCACGCCCAGCATCGAAAACGCTCGTTAGCGTAGGCATACCTAACTTTTATCGCGGACCATGATGACCAGGGATAAGCGTGTAATCGGACACGAGATGGCAATTTCCCGGCAAAGGTGTTGAGGGTGGGGCTGTCCCCCGCTCAAGACACGGGCTGGCCGGAGTGATCACCCGACGGCCGCTCACTAGCGTGACGCCACATGAGCAGATTCTCAACAGCCCTGCGCAGGGCCGGAGTTGCCGCCCTGGTGGCGCTCCCGCTGACCGCCGCGGGCACCCCCGCATCGGCCGCCGACCCGCTCGCCCGCTTCCACGACCAGCGCCTCGCCTGGCGGACCTGCGTCCAGGGCCCGGACGACGACACGGGGAAGGAACTGGAGAAAACGGGCGCCCGGTGCGCCGACGTCACCGTCCCCCTCGACTACGCGAACCCCGCCGGCCGCACCCTCAAGATCGCCATATCCCGGGTCCCCGCCACCGACCCCGCCCACCGCGTCGGCCCCCTCCTCCTCAACGGCGGCGGCCCCGGCGGCCCCTCCCTCGCCGACTCCACCTGGGTGCGCCCGGCGCTGAAGGAGGTGGCCGCGCGGTACGACGTCATCGGCGTCGACCCCCGCTTCGTCGGCCGCAGCGCCCCGCTCGACTGCGCGTGGCCGGTCGGCAGCATGTTCCGGGGCGCGGGACCCGACCGCGCCGGCTTCGAACGGTCGGTGACGGCCGCCCGCGACCTCGCCGAACGCTGCCGCACGCACGCCGGGGACGTCCTGCCGTACGTCACCACCCGCAACACCGCCCGCGACATGGACGTCATCAGGGCGGCGCTCGGGGAGCGGCAGATCTCGTATCTGGGCTATTCGTACGGGAGTTACCTCGGCGAGGTGTACACCACGCTGTTCCCGCAGCGGGTCCGGCGGATGGTCCTCGACGGGGTCATCGACCCGGCGCGCTACAACCCCCGCCTGCTCGCCGACAGCGACGCCGCCAACCGCGCCGCCCTTGCCGACTGGGCGTCCTGGGCCGCCGCACGGAACGCGACGTACCGGCTGGGCGCCACGCGGGACGCCGTGCTGCGGACCGTCGACCACGTCCAGACGGCGGCCACCCGCACGCCGCTCGCGGTGGGTCCGTACCAGGTGGACGGATACGTCTTCCCGATGATCGTCTTCAACGGTCTCTCCCAGGACTTCGACGGGCCGTACGGCGAACTCGCCGACGCCGTACGCGACTTGGTGCACGCCGCGCAGGGGCGGAACGTCGAACCGGGCGCCGCCTTCGGGAAGTTGCTCAACGCCCTGCTCACCGGGGCCGATTCGGCGTACGGCAGTGTGCAGGCGGCGATCGTCTGCGGTGACGCCGGCGCGCCGCGCGACCCCGAGGTGTACTGGCGGGACATCCAGCGCAACCGCGCGCGCAGCCCGCTCCTCGGACCGGTCGGCTGGAACATCAACCCGTGCGCCTTCTGGGACGCGCCGCGCGAGGCACCGACGGCCGTGCGCGACGACTTCCCTGCGCTGCTCGTCAACGCGACCGGCGATCCGCGCACGACCTACGCCGGCGCCCTCGCCCAGCGCCGCGCCTGGCCGTCGTCACGTCTTGTCACCCTCCAAGGGCCCGCGCAGCACGCGCTGTTCGGGGTGTACGGCAACGAGTGCGTCGACCGGCAGGTGCGCGCGTACCTCGCGAGCGGGCGGCTGCCGGTCGCGGACGTGCGCTGCACGGTGTAGCCACGGCCCCGGGCGGGGGCGGTCCCCGCTTCGAAGCCGCTGGTCAAAGCCGGGCCCGCATTGCGTACCCTGTGCTCCCGACGGTGGTGATGGGGCGGTGATGACGATGGTCGCGAGAACGAGGCGCGACGAGCAGGTCAGTGCGACGCGCGAGGCGCTGCTCGACGCGGCGGAGCGGCTGTTCGCCGAGAACGGTGTGCACGCGGTCGCCAACCGGCAGATCAGCCTGGCCGCCGGGCAGGGCAACAACGCGGCCGTCAGCTACCACTTCGGCACCAAGACCGACCTCGTCCGCGCCCTCGTGCGCCGGCACGCCGAGCGCATCGAGGTGCTGCGGCTGCGGATGCTGGCGGAGATGGGGGACTCGCGGGAGCTGCGGGACTGGGTGGCGGTCGCGGTGCGGCCCGTCGTGGAGCACGCCGAGGCGCTGGGCGCGACCGGCTGGTACGGCCGTTTCATCGCCCAGGTCACCGCCGATCCGGCGCTGCGGGCCGTCGCCGCGGAGGCGTTCGCCGCCGCCTCCCCGTCGGCGGCCCGGCTGCACGACGGCATGGTCCGCTGCCTGCCCGAACTGTCGGCGGAGAGCTACGCGGAGCGCGCCGCGATGACCCGCCACCTCATCACCCAGAGCATCGCGGAACGCGAACGGGCCCTGGCGGACGGGGTGTTGCCGGTGCGGCGGACGTGGCGGGGGATGGCGACGGGGCTGATCGACGCGATCACGGCGGTGTGGCAGGCGCCGGTGAGCGGCTGAACGGGCGGGTGGCGATGAGCGGTTGAATCCGGCGGGCGGCGGGCGGCGGTCGGCGGGGGTAGGGGCGGGGCGCCGGGGGCATCCCGCGATCCGTGCCTGCCGCGACGCGCTGCGGCGGGCGGTCGTCCTCCGTACGTGCGTCTCACGGCCGCCAGACGTACCGCACGTCCGGCTCCCGCTCCTCGTTGCGTGTGCCGTCGGTCGACTCGGCCGCGACGAACCCGTGCCGTTCGTAGAAGCGCCGGGCCGGTTCGTTGACCTGGAACGTCCACAACTCCAGCCCCTGCGGGCGCTGTCGCTTGGCCAGCTCGACGAAGCGGTCGCCAAGTCCCTGTCCCCGCCGGTCGGGTTCGAGGTAGAGCTGCTCCAACTCGGTGTCGGACAGCGCCAGCAGGCCGGCCACGGCACCTTCGCCGGTGACGGCCACCCACGCCTCGTACCGCTCGACCACGACGTACGAGAACCAGTCCCGCACCTCGTCGTCCGTGTGCGCCCGCCGGACACCCGGGAGAGCGGCGGCGAAGGAGCGGAGCCATACGGCGGCCATGGCGGGGGCGTCGGAAGGGGTGGCGCGGCGGAGAGTGATCACCGGCAGACCTTATCCCCAGTCGACCTTGTCCCCGGCCGACCTTTTTCCTGCCGATCTTTTTCCCGGCCGCCGGCCGCGTAGGCAGGGCCCGGCGCCGGACGCGCGGAAAACCGTTCGCCCGTAAGGGTGTTCGCCGCCGACGATGGGAGCATGAGCGAGCGACCTGAGCGATGGACCCGGGCGAGTGTCTACCCCGACATGTGGGTCGACCCGGACGACGACCCCCGCGAAGGGCCCTCCCCCGACGGCGAGTTGCCGACCCTGGACGACTATCTCGCCGGCTACCGGGCGACGTTGCTCATGAAGTGCGAGGGCCTGGACGCCGCCCAGCTCGCCCGGCGTTCGGTGCCGCCGTCGACGATGTCCCTGCTCGGCCTGGTCCGCCACCTCGCCGAGGTGGAACGCGACTGGCGCAACTGGATCACCGACACCGCCCCGCTGCCCAAGCTGTACGGCGCCCGCGACGCGGACTTCGAGGGCGCCGCCGCCGACCCGGCCCTGGTCGAGTCCGCGTACGCCGACCTGTCCCGCGAACAGGCCGCCACCGACAAGGCACTCGCCCAACACCCCGATCTGGGCGAGCGGTTGGGCAAGAGCCAGCTCTCGGTACGGGAGCTGCTGGTGCACCGGATCGAGGAGTACGCCCGGCACTGCGGCCACGCGGATCTGCTGCGGGAGTGCGTCGACGGACGCGTCGGGCAGTGACCGGCGCTGGGGGACAGGGCTCTGGGAAAGAGGGCTCCAGGGAAGACGGCCCTTGCTTCCTGGAGCCCCAAGGAGCAGAGCCCTAGGGAACAAGGTCAGGGCGCGGCAAGACAGCCCTGACCCGCAGCCCCCGCGGCCGTATCCGCCCCAGCTCCAGCCGCCCGCCCCGCCCCGCCAGCAACTGCTCGGCGATGGCCAGCCCGAGCCCCGTCCCCGGTGGACCCGGTGGACCTGGCGTACTCGGCGTACCCGGCGTCCCGGACGCCCCCGGCTCCCGCTGCCCGCGCCAGAACCGCGTGGTGGCGAGGGCGAGTTCGGCCCGCGAGAGACCGGGCCCGTCGTCCGTCACCGTGAGCACCGCGTACGCGCCGTCCGGAACGCAGCTCAGGCCGATCTCGGCGCCCGGGCCCGCGTACTTGATGGCGTTGTCCAGCAAGATGTCGATGAGCTGGGCGAGTTCACGTCCGGTGCAGGCGGCCGGGACCGGGACGGCCGCGTCGGCGGTCAGGCGGACGCCCGCCCGGCCGGCGACCGGTTCCCACAACCGGTGCTGGGCCAGGGCGACTTCGGCGGCGTCGCAGCGGTCGTACGCATCCTCGGTCACGGTCAGTTCGGCTGCCCGGTGCTCGGCGGTCGCCAGGGTCAGCATGTCGTCCAACAGGGTTTCCAGGCGGTCGAGTTCGGAGTTCACGCCGGCGTAGGTGCGGGTCGCCGAGTCGCGCAGGTGGGGGTGGAGGGCGTCGACGCGCAGGCGCAGGGCGGCCATCGGGTTGCGCATCTGGTGGGAGGTGTCCGCGACCAGGCGGCGCTGCTGCTCCAGCGCCGATGTCACCGTGGCCGCCATCCGGTGGAATCCGATGGCGAGTTGGCGCAGTTCGGGCGGGCCCGCGTCCGCGTGGGTCCGCTCCGGGGGCAGTCCCGCGGCGAGCCGGCCGACGGCCCGGTCCAGGCGGCGCAGCGGGCTCACCACCCAGTGGGTCGCCGCGCGCGCCAGCGCCGTACAGGCCAGCGCGACCAGCGCCGTTCCGGCGAGGACGGCCGCCCACCGCTTCGTGACGTCCTCGGCCGCCGTCGCCACCGACGCCCGCAGCACGACCGCCCCCGTCACCCGCGTCCCCGTCCCGGCGGGCCCCGCGAACATCCGGTACCCGCGCGACCAGGGCCGCAGCGCGCCGGCCGGACGCGCGGTCTGGTTGCGCAGCGCCGCGTCGATCAGCCGTGCCACCGCCGGGTCCGTCGCCCGCATCCCGCCCGTCTGCACGACCGGCGCCCGCCGGACGTCGGTGACCACCAGCGGCTCGCCGTACAGCTGCGTGTACCGGCGCGCCTCGGCGGTCAGCGCCGACCGGTCGCCGGTCGCCGCCGCCTGGTCCATCAGCGACGCGAACCGGTCGAGGTCGTTGGCGCGCGCGAGAACCAGCTGCTGGGTCCGGTCGGACGCCGTGAACAGCAGCAACGGCACGGCGAACCCGGCGACCGCGAGCACCCCGAACACGAGCAGCACCACCAGCACCCGGCTCCGCATCCGGCCCCCGTCCCTTTCGGCAAGGCCCGTGAATCTACCGGCTGGGCCGTCGTGTGATGATCGGATACGGGAGCGCGAGGGCTGAGCAGTGGCTTCAGGGCGCCGGGTCCGGGAGCGGCGGCTCTTGTGGATAAGGCTCCGGCGGCAGCGGCCCCGGCCCGGGAGGCGGCCCCGGCTTCGGCGGCAGCGGGTCAGGGAGGGTCGGGCCGGGGTCTCCAGGTGGGCGCGGGATGGTCATGAGAGGTCCCTCCGATCGCCTCCCCTCCAGTCTCCCTCTGTTCGCCCCGAATGGTGAAGTTTTTACGCATGGCCGGTTCCGGCGGGTGCCCTTCCTGGTGAGAGCCCTGCGACAGGTATCGCGCGGACAAAATCCGGCCGAAACAGGCGGGCGAAGCGGCGCGCTTTGTTACAACCACGTTGACCGGGCCCGTCTCGCGGAGCACCCTCGAAGGTACATGGCAATTACATCTTGTTCTTTTCGGATCGGCCCGCCGCGCAGGGAAATCGCAGGTGGGCGGGGTGACCCGGAACAGGAGGCTGGGCATGTGCGGCATCACCGGATGGGTTTCCTACGACCGTGACCTGAGCGCCGAGACCGCCGTATTGGATGCGATGACCGAGACGATGGCCTGCCGGGGCCCGGACGACCGGGGCACCTGGACACAGGGCCCGGCGGCGCTCGGGCACCGCCGGCTCGCGATCATCGACCTCCCCGGCGGCCGGCAGCCGATGAGCGCGGGCAAGGTGGCGCTGGTCTACTCGGGGGAGACGTACAACTTCACCGAGCTGCGCCGCGAACTCGCGGGCCGGGGGCACGAGTTCACGACCGGCTCCGACACCGAGGTCGTCCTGCGCGGCTACCTCGAATGGGGCGAGGAGCTGCCCGAACGCCTCAACGGCATGTACGCGTTCGCCCTCTGGGACGGCCGGCAGGACAAGCTGGTGATGGTCCGCGACCGGATGGGCATCAAGCCGTTCTACTACTACCCGACCGCCGACGGCGTCCTCTTCGGCTCCGAACCGAAGGCGATCCTCGCTAACCCCCTCGCCCCGGCCCGCGTCACCACCGACGGACTGCGCGAGCTGTTCACGATGATCAAGACGCCCGGGCACGCGGTCTGGGACGGCATGGCCGAGGTCGAGCCCGGCACCGTCGTCACCGTCGACCGCACCGGGCTGCGCAGCCGCACCTACTGGACGCTCGACACCAGGCCGCACCTCGACGACAAGGCGACCAGCATCGCCACCGTCCGCGATCTCCTCGACGACATCGTGCGCCGCCAGCTCGTCGCCGACGTCCCCCGCTGCACCCTGCTCTCCGGCGGCCTCGACTCCTCCGCCATGACCGCGCTCGCGGCCCGGCAGCTCGGGGAGCACGGCGAGAAGGTGCGCAGCTTCGCCGTCGACTTCGCCGGCCGCACCGACCACTTCATCGCCGACGAACTCCGCCTCACCCCCGACACCCCCTTCGTCCACGACGTCGCCCGCACCGCGCACACCGAGCACCAGGACATCGTCCTCGACTCGCAGACCCTCGCCGACCCCGAGATCCGCGCCAAGATGATCCGCGCCCGCGATCTGCCCACCGGGATGGGCGACATGGACGCCTCGCTGTACCTGCTGTTCCGCGCGATCCGCGACCACTCGACGGTCGCCCTCTCCGGCGAGTCGGCCGACGAGGTCTTCGGCGGCTACCTCCAGTTCTTCGACGAGGAGGCGCGGCGCGGCACGACCTTCCCCTGGCTGGTCAGCTTCAACCGCCATTTCGGGCAGGACGCGGGGGTGCTGCGCCCCGACCTGCTGGCCGCGCTCGACCTCGACGGGTACGTCGCCGACGGCTACCGGACGGCCGTCGCAGGGGTCCAACGCCTGGACGGGGAGAGCGACTTCGAGTTCTCGATGCGCAAGATCTCCCACCTCCACCTGACCCGGTTCGTACGCGTCCTGCTCGACCGCAAGGACCGCGCCAGCATGGCTGTAGGACTTGAGGTCCGCGTCCCGTTCTGCGACCACCGGCTCGTCGAGTACGTCTACAACACCCCTTGGGCGCTGAAGTCGTTCGACGGACGGGAGAAGAGCCTGCTGCGCGAGGCGACGGCCGATCTGCTGCCGGGGTCCGTGTACGACCGGGTCAAGAGCCCTTACCCGTCGACCCAGGACCCCCAGTACGCCGTGGCCCTCCAGGACCAGGCGAAGGAACTCCTCTCCAGGCCCGGCCATCCGGTGTTCGAACTGGTCGACAAGGGGCGGCTCAGCGAGGTCGCCCACCGGGCGGCGCCGGTCAGCGGCCAGGCCCAACGGCGCGGTCTTGAACGGGCGTTGGATCTCGCGAGCTGGGTGGACATCTATCATCCGGAGGTCAAGTGGGCTTGAGGCCAATGGAGGTCAAGTGGGCCTGAGGTCGGGGGAGTCCATCCCCTCGTCGAGCTCCACCCCGAAGGTGTTGTACGCCATCGCCTGCATGGCGTACGCGCCGACGGTGAACACGAACTCCATCAGCTGCTGTTCGCCGAGGTCGCGGGCCAGTTCGGCGTAGACCTCGTCGGACAGCCGGGCGGCGGTGCAGAGTTCGTCGACGGCCCGGTTGACGAGGGTGCCGGCGCCCTCACGTATCTCCTTCAACTCCTCCTCGGTCACCCCTGCCTGACGGCCCATCAGGACGTGGTGCGCCCACTCGTACCGGCAGCCGTGCCGCCAGGCGACCCGCAGGACCGTCAGCTCCCGCAGCTTCGGCGGCAGGCCGCTGCGGTACACGAGTTGGGTGGTGAAGGTGAGGAACGCCCTTGTCAGCTTTGGGTGGTTGAGGAGGAGGCCCAGGGCGTTGGACGGCGGGATCCTCCGGCCGCCCGTGAGCGGCCTGAGCGCGTCCTCGTCCCACTCCTCGTACGGGACCGGCGGCAGCCGCGTCATGTGTTGCGGCCCCCGTTCACGCCGATGATCTGCCCGGTGATGTACCCGGCCTCCTCGCCGACCAGGAAGGAGCAGGTCGCCGCGATGTCCTCGGGCCGGCCCACGCGGCGCACCGGGGTGCGGGCGATGTGCTCCTCGACGGTGCCGCCGAGCCAGTCCAGGCGTTCGGCGGTGCGCAGCATCGGGGTGTCGACGAAGCCCGGCGGGATCGCGTTCACGGTGATGCCGCGCGGGCCGAGCTCCAGCGCCAGCGACTTGGTCAGGCCGTTGACGGCGGACTTCGCGGCGACGTAGTGCGCCATGAACGGCTGCCCGGCGTGCGCGCTGGAGGAGGAGATGTTGACGATCCGGCCCCAGCGGGCCGCCCACATGTCGGGCAGCGCCGACTGCACACAGTGGAAGACGCCGTTGAGATTGATGTCCAGGACCCGCTGCCAGTCGGCGAACTCCAGCCGCCCGAACCGCGAGAACCCGTCCCGCCCGGCCGCGTTGACCAGCACGGTCACCGGCCCGAACCGCTCACGCACGGCCGCCATCGCCTTGTCGACCTGGGCGCGGTCGGTGACGTCGACGCTGTGGCCGTCTTCGGCGGGGGAGAGGTCGAGCACGGCGACGTTGAGGCCGTCGGCGGCGAGGCGACGGGCGATGGCCTGACCGATGCCGGAGGCGCCGCCGGTGACGACGGCTGTCCTGGGCGGAGGCGGTTCGGAGGCCTGGTCAGTCGGCGTCATGCTCATGCGAACGCCTCTTCACCGACGATCGTCGTCCGGTGCAGCAGCCGCTGCGAGGTCTCCTCGTACGGCAGCGCGCGATGCAGGATCCCGGTGTTGTCCCAGATCACGAGGTCGCCGACCGACCAGTCGTGGGCGTAGCGGAAGCGGTCCTGGGTCGCCCAGTCGAGGAGTTCGCCGAGGAGCGCGCGGCTCTCGGCGGCGTCCATGCCGACGATCTGCCCGGCCGTCGCGCCGGTGACCAGCGAGCGGCGGCCGTCGCGGCGCCGCCACACCAGCGATGTCTCCTGGGGCGACTGGGTGCGCCAGGCGGCCAGTTGGTCCTCGGTCGGCTCGGGGTGCACCAGCCGCTGCGCCGCCTCGAAGCTGTGCACGACCCGCAGCCCCTCGTACCGCGCGCGCTCCTTCTCCGGCAGGTTCTCGTACGCCGCGTACGTGCTGGAGAACTCCGTTCCCCCGCCCACCGCCGCCACATGCCGTGCCGTCAGCGTCGTCGCCTTGACGGGCACGCTGTCGGTGGTCCCGTCGAGGTGCCAGAAGAAGGCCCCCTTCAGATACTGCGCGGTGCTGTTCTTCGCGGGGTCGAGCGAGATGGGGAAGATCTCCCGGCCGCGCAGCCGTACGACCTCCCCGAGCCGCCGGCTGAGCGCCAACTGCCCCTCGTCGTCGAGGTAGAGGCCCCGGACGAGGAGGACGCCACGCCACTTCAGGGCCTCGGCGGCGCGCAGGACGAAGGCGTCGTCGAGGGGGTCGGTGACACCGGTGAACTCCACCCCGAGCGACGGGCTCAGGGCCTTCGAATCGATCATGGAAACACCCCTTCTGTCCATGAGAACTTTATTCTCGTGAAGGGTGCACGGGAAGGGGAAAGAGCATCAGATTCTCTTCTGTCTGGAAGCTTGATTCGCCTAAAAAGAGAATGTAGTTTCCGGAGCGGCCGGGTCAGTCGAGGACAGGAGGCCGGGATGCGGTTCAAGGACAAGGTGGCCATCGTCACCGGAGCCGGACAGGGCATCGGGGAGGGATACGCGAAGGCGCTCGCGGCCGAGGGCGCGCGGGTCGTCGTCGCCGAGCTGAACGAGGAACAGGGGCAGCGGGTCGCCAAGGAGACCGACGGCGCCCTCTTCGTCCGCACCGACGTCGCCGACCCGGCCTCCGCCAAGGCCCTCGTCGACACGGTGATGGCCCAACTGGGCCGGATCGACTGCCTGGTGAACAACGCGGCGATCTTCCACGGCATGCGCCGCGAGGGCATCGTCACCGTCGACTACGACTACCTCGACCGCTTCCTCAAGGTGAACCTCCTCGGCGCGCTGCACGTCACCCGCGCCGCCCTGCCCCATCTGAAGGAGGGCGCGGCGGTCGTCAACCAGTCCTCCACCGCCGCCTGGCAGGCCACCGGCTTCTACGGCCTCGCCAAGGCCGGCGTCAACCACCTCACCATCTCCCTCGCCTCCGAACTCGGCCCGCGCGGCATCCGCGTCAACGCGATCGCGCCGGGGCCGACCGACACCGAGGCCGCGCGGATGGTGATCCCCGAGGAGCACCGGGCCGCCATGGTCCGGCAGTTCCCGCTCCGGCGGATGGGGACGGCGGCCGATCAGGCGGGGGCGCTGCTGTTTCTGCTGTCGGAGGATGCGAGTTGGGTCACCGGGCAGATCGTCGCCGTGGACGGCGGATCGCTGGTGCGGCTGTGAGCGGGGCCGCGGACACCCCGGCTCCCGCGAACGGGTCTGCGGACACCCCGGCGCCGACGAAGGGGCCCGCTGACACCCCGGCGAGCATGAACACCCCTGTGACGAAACCCCAGTTGATCGACGGCAAGCTCGTCCCCGCCGAAGCCTCCTTCCCCTCCCACAACCCCGCGACCGGCGCCCTCGTGGGCCACGCCCCCGACGCGACGGCCGCCGACGCCGAGACGGCCGTGGCGGCGGCCCGCCGCGCCTTCGACACCACCGGCTGGGCGACGGACACCGCCCTGCGGCTGCGCTGCCTGCGCCAGTTGCACACGGCCCTCGACGAACACCGCGAGGAACTGCGCGAGTTGACGATCGCCGAGGTCGGCGCCCCGCGCCAGCTCACCCACGGCCCCCAACTCGACGAGCCCATCGGCCTCGTGAAGTACTACGCCGACCTCCTGGAGAGCTACGAGTTCACCGAGGACTTGGGCGAGATCGACTCCCGGGGCCGGCGCCACCACCGCTGGATAGAGAAGGAGGCCGCAGGCGTCGTCGCCGCGATCCTCCCGTACAACTTCCCCAACCAACTGGCCCTCGCCAAGCTCGCCCCCGCGCTCGCCGCCGGCTGCACCGTCGTCCTCAAGGGCGCCCCGCAGACCCCGCTGACGACCCTCGCGCTCGGTGAACTCATCGCCGAGCACACGGAGTTGCCGCCGGGCGTGGTGAACGTCCTCAGCTCGTCGAAGGCGGAGGTCGGGGCGCTGCTGACCACCCACCCGGACGTGGACGTCGTCACCTTCACCGGCGCCACCGGCACCGGCCGGCGGATCATGGCGGCGGCGGCCGGCACCGTGAAGCGGGTCTTCCTCGAACTCGGCGGCAAGTCCGCGATGATCGTCCTCGACGACGCCGACTTCGCGCAGACCGCCCTGTTCGCCGCGTTCACCATCTGCTCCCACTCCGGACAGGGCTGCGCGCTCACCTCACGCCTGCTCGTACCGCGTCGACACCACGACGAGATCGTCGAGTTGGTGGCCGCCGGACTCGACAAGGTCCGCGTCGGCGACCCCACCGACCCCAGGACCAACATGGGCCCGCTCATCAGCGAGCAGCAGCGGGACAAGGTCGACGCGATGGTCCGCCGGGCCGTCGAGGCGGGGGCTCAACTGGTGCGCGGCGGACGGCGCATCGACCCCGGGAACTTCTACGCCCCGACCCTCCTCGCCCACGTCGACCCCGACAGCGAGATCGCGCAGGAGGAGGTGTTCGGCCCGGTCCTCGCGGTGCTCTCCCACGACGGCGAGGACGACGCCGTACGCATCGCCAACCACTCCAGGTACGGGCTCTCGGGGGCCGTGCACAGCGCGGACGAGGAGCGGGCGATCCGGATCGCGCGGCGGATCAGGACCGGTACGTTCTCCATCAACGGCGGCAACTACTTCGCCCCGGACGTGCCGTTCGGCGGGTACAAGCAGTCCGGGGTCGGGCGGGAGAGCGGGCGGGCCGGGTTCGAGGAGTTCCTGGAGCAGAAGTCGTTCGCGCGGGTGGTCGTATGAAACCGCTGCACTGTCGCCAACGGGGGTTCGTATGAGGCCACTTGAAGGCATCCGGGTCCTCGAGGTCGCCATGTACGGGTTCGTCCCGTCGGCAGGAGCCGTGCTCGCCGACTGGGGCGCGGACGTCGTCAAGGTCGAGCACGCCGTGACCGGCGATCCGCAGCGCGGGCTGCGCCGGACGGGGACGTTCGTCGTCGAGGGCGAGCCGAACCCGAACGTCGCGCACGCCAACCGGGGCAAACGCTCCATCGGGTTGGACATGGCGACCCCCGAAGGGCGGGAAGTCCTAAGGGAGTTGATGAAGGGCGCGGACGTGTTCCTCACCAGCTTCCTGCCCGGCACCCGGGCCCGGCTGGGGATCGACGTGGACGACGTCCGCGCCGTCAACCCCCGTGCCGTGTACGCCCGCGGCAGCGCCCTCGGCCCGCGCGGACCCGAGTCCGGCCGGGGCGGCTACGACATGACCGCCTTCTGGGCCCGTGCCGGAACCGCCGCCAGCATCACCCCGCCCGGCACCGACGGCATGGTCCCGCCACCGGGCCCGGCCTACGGCGACACCGTCTCCGGCACCAACCTCGCCGGCGGGATCGCGGCGGCCCTGCTGCGCCGCGAACGCACCGGAGAAACCTCGATAGTTGACGTCTCCCTGCTCGGCAGCGGGCTGTGGGCGCTGGGCCACTCGATCGGGCTCTCCCTCCACCTCGACCGGGCCTGGCAGGGCATCCCGCCGAACGCGCACGGCTCACCGGCCAACCCGCTCTCCGGGCTCTACCGCACCGCCGACGGCCGCTACCTGTCGTTCGTCATGCTCCAGCCCGCCAAGTACTGGGCGCAGACGTGCCGTTGCCTCGGCCGCCCCGACCTCGCCGCCGATCTCCGGTTCACGGACGACGAGTCCATCGCCGCCCACACCGACGAGGCCGTGAAGATCCTGCGCGAGGTGATCGCGGCCCGCACCCTCGCCGAGTGGACGAAGGACCTCGCGGCCCTCGAAGGGCCCTGGGCGCCGGTCCAGGACACCCTCCAGGCCGCCGCCGACCCGCAAGTGCGCGCCAACGGCTACATCGCCGCGGCCGGCGACCTCGAACTCGTCGCCAGCCCCGTGCAGTTCGACGTCCAGGACACCCGCCTCGGCCCGGCACCGGAGTTCGCCGCGCAGACCGAGGAGATCCTCGCCGAGCTGGGCTACGACTGGGACCGCGTCCTCGCGCTGAAGGCGAGCGGCGCCGTCACCTGAACCTCCCCCGGCCCGAGGAGGCCACCCATGCGCAGGCTGCTCACCGGCTCGCTCACCGCACTCGCGGTGCTGCTGGCCGGCTGCTCCACCAGATCCGACACCGCCGCCGCACCCGGGCCGACCCCGGCCGCGGTCGCCGCCGCCGACTTCGGCACCCTCAAGGACGTCTGCGGGCCCGGCAGTTCGGCCGCCTCCACCGCCCAGGGCGTCACCGCGAAGAAGATCCAGGTCGGGGTCCTCTCCGACGTCGGCTTCACCAAGAAGTCCGAATTCCCCGACGCCGCGAAGGTGTTCACCGACTGGTGCAACGCCGCCGGCGGGATCGACGGCCGCAGGATCGAGCCCGTCACCCGCGACACCCGGCTCACCGAGGTCCGCCAGCGCGTCCTGGAGGCCTGCAAGGCGGACTTCGCGCTCGTCGGCGGCGGCGCCGCGCTCGACAGCCTCGGCGTCCAGGACCGGCTCAAGTGCCTGCTGCCCAACTTCCCCGCCCAGACGAGCCAGTTGGGCGCCATCGGCTCCGACCTCCAGGCCATCGCCTCCCAGCCCCTCGCCGGATACTTCCAGTACGCGGGCTACTACAGCTGGCTGCTGAAGGAGAAGTACCCCGCGTCGGCGCCCCACGTCGGCATCATCTCCGGCGACGCCCCGGTCACCAAAGTCATGGCCGCCCAGTTCGAGGAAGCCGTCGCGGGCCTCGGCGGCAAGGTCACCTATAGCGACCTCTACCCGGCGGCCGGCGTCGCCGACTGGACCCCGTACGCACAGGCCATCAAGAAGGAAGGCGTCAAAGGCCTCGTATTCCTGGGGGACTTCGCGAGCCTGGCGAAACTGGAACAGGCGCTCACCGCCATCGGATACGTCCCCGACTGGATCGACGCCAACTCCAACGCGTACGGCCCCGCCTTCACCCAACTCGCCGGCACCGCACTGGACAAGCAGCACAACTACGCCGAACTCTTCGCCACCGCACCGCTGGAGAGCGCCGCCGCCAACCCGGCCACCCAACAGGTCCTCGACCTCTTCAAGAAGTACGCGCCCGGCAAACAGGTGACCTACCCGGTCCTGCGCGCCTTCTCCGCCTGGCTGCTCTTCGCGGTCTCCGCCCGCGACTGCCCGGCCCTCACCCGCCGTTGCGTCTACGACAACGCCATGAAGAACACCGCCTGGACCGCCGGCGGACTCCAGGCCCCCTTCGACCTCTCCGCGAAACAGCCCCCCACGTGCTACTCCGTCGTCGAGGCCACCTCCAGCGGCTGGAAGCCCGCCGACTTCACACCCGACCAGGGCGCCTACCGCTGCGACGCCCCCGCCTACCGGTACAAGACCGACTACGGCGCCCCCGCCACCCTCGCCTCCGTCGGCAAATCGCTGACCGACCTCACCTGAAAAGGAGTTGAGCCACGTGAAGGTCCGCGTCGACCCCGAACGCTGCCAAGGGCACACCCTGTGCTTCATGCGCGCACCGGAGGTCTTCGAACTGAGCGAGATCGACGGCCACTCCTCGCCGGTCACCGAGGAAGTCCCCGACGACCAGCGCGAACAGGTCGCCGAAGCCGTCCGGTCCTGCCCCGAGCGCGCCATCGGCGTGTACTGAACACCGGTGCGCCGAGAAGGAGTTGAGCATGACCGCCGCCCGTACACCCGATGAGGCCGACGACGCCCGCAAACACCCCCGCGTCCACTTCGACCGCCACGCCCCCGAGTACCGCGACCGCTTCGAGGAGGAGACCCGCGCCTTCCACTCCGGCTGCCCCCTCGCCTGGTCCGACACCTACGGCGGGCACTGGGTCGCGGCCGGCAACCGCGAACTGCTCGCCTTCGCCCGCGCCGGACAGGCCCTCTCCAACGACCATGACGTGCACGGCGAACGCCGCGGCTACCAGGGCATTAACATCCCCGCGCCGGTCCGCGGCCGGGGCATCCGCGGCGGCTTCCTGGAGATGGACCCGCCCGAGCAGCGCGCCTACCGCACCGCCCTCAACCCCTACCTCTCCCCGGCGGCGATCGCCCGCTGGATCCCCTTCGTCGACGAGGTCGCCCGCGCCTGCCTCGACGAGCGGATCGAGTCCGGCCGCATCGACTTCGTCGACGACCTCGCCAACATCGTCCCCGCCGTCTTCACCCTCGCCATGATGGGCATCCCGCTGAAGAAGTGGGAGCTGTACAACGAGCCCGCCCACGCCGGTGTCTACACACCGCCGACCTCCCCGGCGATGGCCCGCGTCATCGAGGCGCACAAGGCGATGCTCGGCGACATCGGCGCCACCCTCCAGGACATCCGCGCCACGCCCCGCCCCGGCCTGGTCGACGCGCTGCTGACGATGGACGCCGACGCCACCGACGCGGACCTGGTCGGCGCCCTCGCCCTGCTCATCGGCGGCGGCTTCGACACCACCACCGCGCTCACCGCGCACGCCCTGGAATGGCTCTCCCGACACCCCGCCGAGCGCGCCGAGTTGAGCCGGGAACGGGCGACGCTGCTCGACTCGGCGACCGAGGAGTTCCTGCGCTACTTCACCCCGGCGCCCGGGGACGGCCGCACCGTCGCCGAGGACTGCGAGATCGCCGGGAAGGAGCTCAAGGAGGGCGACCGGCTGTGGCTTTCGTGGGCCATGGCCAACCGCGACCCCGCCGTCTTCGCCGACCCCGACACCGTCGACCTCGCCCGCCCCGGCAACCGGCACACCGCCTTCGGCCTCGGCATCCACCGCTGCATCGGATCCAACGTCGCACGCACGGTGTTCAAACGGATGCTGCTCCAAGTCCTGGACCGGGTACCGGACTTCGTGTGCGACCCCGAGGGCGCCGTGCACTACGAGACGATCGGCGTCATCCAGGGCATGCGGCATCTGCCCGCCACCTTCACCCCCGGCAAGCGGCTCGGCCCCGGCCTGGAGGAGACGCTGGTGACACTCCAACAGGCGTGCGACGACCAGGGGTTGGCGGAGCCGGTGACGGTGCGCAGGGCGGAGGCGAAACTCCGTTGAGCGCGCGCGAGGAGGGAGGAGCCGCTGCCGTCGCTTCGCAAGGGACGGCCGGCGAGGCTCAAGGTGAAGTGGCCCGCCCGCAACCCCAGTTCACCCCGGAGGCCGAGTTCTTCTGGACCTCAGGACGCGACGGCCGCCTCCGCTTCCAGGCCTGCGCCGACTGCGCCGCCCTCATCCACCCGCCCCGGCCGGTCTGCCGCCGCTGCCGCGGCCGCACCACCACGGTCCGCGAGGTCTCCGGCCGCGCCACCCTCATCGGCTTCACCACCAACCACCGCTTCCCCTTCCCGGGCCTGCCAACTCCCTTCCTGGTGGCCCAAGTAGCCCTGGAGGAGGACCCCCGCGTCCGCCTCACCACCAACCTCGTCGACTGCACCCCCGAAGACCTCCGCCTCGGCATGCGCATGGAGGTCACCTTCGAACGGACCGGCGACACCTGGCTCCCCCTCTTCCACCCGGCCCCCCACCAGCCGCCCCCGGCCGAACTCCCCGCCGACGAGCCGGTCACCCCCCATCTCCGCCCGCCCATAAGGAAGTTCGAGCACAAGGCGGTCATCAGCGGCGCCGGAGCCTCCCGCATCGGCCGCCGCCTGATGCTGCCCCCACTCCAACTCACCGTCGACGCCTGCGAGAAGGCGGTCACCGACGCGGGCCTCACCTTCGCCGACATCGACGGCCTCGCCACCTACCCCGGCGCGGGCCCGTACGGCGGCTTCGCCGAAGGCGGCGTCACCGCACTGGAGTCGGCGCTGGGCCTGCGCCCGGTCTGGCACCACGGCGGCGGGGAGACCTTCGGGCCCGGCGGCTCGGTGATCTCCGCGATGCTCGCTGTGGCCGCCGGCCTCGCCCGGCACGTGCTGTGCTTCCGCACGGTGTGGGAGTCGACGTACGCCGAACTGCTCCGGCGAGGCACCCTCCCCGCACCCCAACAGCCCGCGACCGACGGCTGGTTGAAGCCCTTCGGAGCCGTCTCCGCGGCCGTCCCCCTCGCCATGGGCGCCCAGCGCCACATGCACCGCTACGGCACGACCCGCGAGACCCTCGGCTGGATCGCCCTCAACCAGCGCGCGGGCGCGGCCCGCCACCCCGACGCGATCTACCGCACCCCCCTCATGATGGACGACTACCTCACCGCCCGCCCCATCGCGACCCCCTTCGGCCTCTACGACTGCGACGTCCCCTGCGACGCGGCCACCGCGGTCGTCGTGTCGGCCGCCGAGACGGCACCGGACCTCGCGAGGAAACCCGTCCGGATCGAAGCCGTCGGCACACAACTCGTCGAACGCCCCGAATGGGACCAGGCGAGCCTCACCCACGAACCCCAAGTCCTCGGCCAGGCCGCCCACTTGTGGACCCGCACCGAACTGCGCCCGGCGGACGTCGACGTGGCGCTGCTCTACGACGGCTTCACCTTCAACTGCCTGTCCTGGATAGAGGCGTTGGGCTTCTGCGGCATCGGCGAGGCCCGCGACTTCCTCGACGGCGGCAAGAACATCGCCCTCGGCGGCAGCCTCCCCCTCAACCCCCACGGCGGCCAGCTCTCCCACGGCCGCACCCACGGCATGGGCCTCCTGCACGAAGCCGTCCTCCAACTGCGCGGCGAGGCCGGCGCCCGCCAAGTCACGGGCGCCCGCACGGCCGTGGTCTCCAGCGGCGGGCTCACCCCCAGCGGCGTACTCCTGCTGAAAGCGGACGCATGACCTCCACCGAACCCGAACTCACCCCGGCCGTCCGCCCGTTGACGGCCGACGTGCACGGCATCCCCGTCTCCGCCCTGCTCGCCGAGGCCGACCACCCCCGCGCGGTCGTCGTCGCCCTGCACGGCGGCGCCACCACCTCCGCCTACTTCGACCACCCCGGCCAGCCCCAACTCTCCCTGCTGCGCACGGCGATGGCGACCGGCTACACGGTCCTCGCCCTCGACCGCCCCGGCTACGGCGCCTCCGCAGGCCACGAGGAAGACCTCAACACCCCCGAGCGGCGAGCCGAGTTCGCGTACGACGCCGTCACCGCCCTCCTCGCGGGCGTCGAGCGGGGCCTGGGCGTCTTCCTGTGGGCCCACTCGGCGGGCTGCGAACTCGCCCTGCGCATGGCGGGCGAACCGCAAGACACCTTGCTGGGCATGGAGTTGGCCGGGATGGGCCGCATCCTCCACCCCCGCTCGGTCGCGGCGATGGAGGAGTGGCACCGCAACCCCGTCCGCACCCGCCCCGACCTGCGCCACGCCCTCTGGGACCCGCCGCACGCCTACCCGCCCGACGTCCACGGCGGCCGGGGCATCGGCTCCTCCTCACCCGCCTACGAGGCCCGCCGCGCCCACTGGCCGAGCGAGTTCGCCCGGCTCGCCGCGTCCGTACGCGTCCCCGTGCACCTGACCCTCGCCGAACACGAACAGGTCTGGGCGAACGGCCCCGCCGGACTCGCCGACCTCGCCTCCATGTTCACCGCCGCGCCCCGCGTCGTACGCCACGAACAGGCCGGCGCGGGACACAACACCAGCCTCAGCCGGCCGGCCCTCGCCTACCATCTGCGCGTCCTGGCCTTCGTCGAGGAGTGCGGGCTCGGCGTGGGGGCGCTGCCGGGAGAGTCCTGCGATGGCAACTGACGTACTGCTGCTGGCTGTTCGGGCCGTCCTGGGGGCCGTCATGGTCGCCCACGGCTGGAACCACTGGCGGGGCGGCGGCGGGATCGACGGCACGGCGGGCTGGTTCGCGGGGCTCGGGCTGACCCGGCCCCGGCTCCAGGCCTGGCTGAGCGTCGTGACCGAACTCGGCGCCGGAGCACTGCTGTCGGCGGGTCTGCTCACCTGGCTCGCCTGCGCCGCCGTCCTCTCCGTGATGCTCGTCGCCGGCCTCCTCGCCCACCGCCCGCACGGCTTCTTCGTGTTCAAGGAGGGGTACGAGTACGTGCTCGTCCTCGGCGTGCTCGCGCTCGCCCTCGGGGCGTGGGGGCCCGGGGAGTACGCCATCGACACGGCGGCCGGGATCTCGGTGAGCGGGTGGGCGGGGGCGGGGTGCGTGCTCGGAATGGGAGCCGTCGCCACGGCCGGGCTGCTCGGCATCTTCTGGCGACCCCGGAAGAGGCCGTCCACGGAAGGGAGTTGAGGGACATGAGAGTCGGTTTCATCGGTCTGGGCAGCCAAGGGGCGCCCATGGCCCGCCGGATCGCGGAGGCGGGCTTCGCACTCACCTTGTGGGCCCGGCGCCGGTCCACGCTCGCCCCGTTCGCGGACACCTCCGCCCGCGTCGCGGCCTCGCCCGCCGAACTGGCCGCCGCCAGCGACCTGGTGTGCCTGTGCGTCGTCGACGACCGCGGGGTCGAGGAGCTGTCCGGGGAGATCCTGGAGGGCCTGGGCGCCGGCGGGATCATCGCCGTGCACGCGACCGTCCATCCCGACACCTGCCGCCGACTGTCCCAACGGGCCGCCGAACGCGGTGTGTTGGTGCTCGACGCCCCGGTGAGCGGCGGCGGGCGGGCGGCGGAGAAGGGGGCGCTGCTGGTCATGGTGGGCGGCCCGGAGGAGGCGCTGAAGGCGTGCGGTCCCGTGTTCGCGTCGTACGCCGATCCCGTCGTCCGTCTCGGTGGGGTCGGTGCCGGGCAGACCGCGAAGTTGCTCAACAACCTTTTGTTCACCGCCCAGTTGGGGCTCGCGGCCGAGACGCTGGCGTTGGGGGAGCGGCTGGGGATGGCCGCCGAAGGGCTCGGGAGGGTGCTGGAGCACGGGAGTTCGGCGAGTTTCGCGCTGGAGCGGGTCGTCGACGCGGGCGGCACGCTGGAGCGGATCGCCGGGCACGCGGGCGGGCTGCTGGCGAAGGACGTGCGGCTGTGCGGGGAGATCGCGGGGGAGACGGGACGGGTGGGGGAGGTCGCGCGGGGGGTGCTGGGGGAGATGGGGGTGTGAGGCGCCGGGGTCTCGTACCGGCACCCGGAGTCTCGTACCCGCCCCGGACAAGGCCTGAACGGACCTTCCCCCCGCCCCCGCCCCCGTACATAGGGTGAGGCGCCGAGGGACGAGAGGGGTTCGATGTGGGGTGTGCGCGGCGTGCGGTGGTGCTGGAGGCGGCGCTGGAGGTGTTCGCCGAGCGGGGGGTGCGTGGGACGTCGTTCGACGCGGTCGCCGAGCGGGCCGGGCTGACGCGGCAGGGGGTGCTGCACTACTTCCCGAGCAAGAAGCGGCTGCTGCTGGAGGTGCTGAACGAGCGGGTGCGGCTGAACCGGGAGCACCTCGCGGAGCGGGCCGTCGGCGAGGACTGGGCGGGGGACTTCGCGGAGGCCGTCGCCTTCGAGCAGGAGCACCCCTCGCTCGCGCAGGTGCACGCCGTGGTCGTCGCCGAGGCGGTGACCGGCCAGGAGCCCGCGCAGGCCTACGTACGCGACCGCTGCCGCTCCCTCCAGGACCATCTCACCGCCCGCCTCGTCGAGCGCTACGGCGAGCGGCTGCCGAGCGGGCTGCCCGCGCGGACCGGCGCCGTCGCCGTGCTGGCGCTCATCGAGGGGGTGCACCAGCTGTGGCAGGTGGACGTGGACGGGGAGCGCTACCCGGAGGCCGTGCGGGCGGCGGTCTCCGTGCTCCTGGGGGAGCCGTCATAGGCGCGCGGTGACGACGTAGTAGTCGATGAGCCCCCTCTCATAGGCGCGCAGGAAGTTGCGCGGCCAGGTGTCCGGCGCCCACATGCGCGCCAGCCACAGGTCCCAGCCGGGCCAGACGTCCGCCCCGATCGGCTCGACCCGCGCTGCTGCGAACCCGGCCGCCGTGAACGCGTCCGTCAGGTCCCCCACCGGACGCGCGATGTCCAGGCCGCTCTCGAAGGTCTCCAGCAGCTCCGCCAGCTGCTCGGGGCGGCCGGGCGTGAAGAACCCGGCGACAGCGATCCGCCCGCCCGGCCGCAGCACCCGCGCCGCCTCCCGCGCGAAGCCGCCGAGCCCGGGAAAGTGCTGCGCCGCCTCGACGCTGAGCACCGCGTCGAAGGAGCCGTCCTCCAGGGGGACGCGCTCCGCCGCCCCCTGAACGAACCGCAGCCCCTGTGTGCCGGGGTGCGCCGCGCGCGCCCGCGCGAGCTGCTCGGGGTGGATGTCGAGGCCGGTCACCGACGCCGGCCCGTACTCCTTCAGGGCGAGCGCGGCGCCCATCCCGAGCCCGCACCCCACCTCCAGGACGGCCGCCCCCTCCAGCGGCCCCAGGCCGTCCAGGACGAGCCGGTACAGGTCCTCCTGGCTGCGCACCCGCTCCGCCTCGCCGACGCTCCCCGTGAGGTCGACGGCCCGCCAGTAGCCGAAGTTGATGAACCCTCCGGCGAACATCGGCAGCCCGCTGAGATCCATCGGACCGTACGTCTCCTCGACCGCGGGCCGCATGACCTGGGGTTTGTCCGTCACTGCCGTACCTCCTGGAAGATCGCTGACATTCCGTTAGCTACCCCGAACGGCCCGATTCAACGTATTTGATGTTTCCCATACATATCTCGACGAGGTCCCCGCGACGAGGCCTCGGTGCGTCCCTCGACGAGACAAGGAACAGCATGCGCAGAGAAAGACCACCGAGAAGGAGACGGCTCTCCGCCGCTCTCGCGCTGGGTGTGTGCGTGGTCGGACTGCCGGCCGTCCAGGCGGCCGTCCCGGCCGCGGCTCTGACGAGGGCTCAGGGCAGCGGCGACGGTACGGTCACCGTACGGGTCGTCACCGAGGTGAACGCCGACGGGGCGTACGACGCAGCCCTGGAGCCGGGGATGTCCGGCGTCACCGTCACCCTCACCGACGACGCCGGGCACGTCCTCACCGCGACGACCGGCGCCGACGGCACCGCGACCTTCACCCCCGCCTCCTCGGCCCTGACCGGCGGCAAGTACCGCGTCGAGGTGAGGAACCCGGACGCCACCACCTACCAGCCCGCGATCGCGGGCCTCGGCAGCGGCGCGAGCGTCATCCGCTCCAACACCGGCTTCGTCGACGTCTCCGGCGGCACCGACGTCACCTACACCACCGGCTTCTGGGAGCCGGACCTGTACTCCCAGGAGAACCCGACGCTGGTCACCGCGGGCCTCGCCAAGGGCGACGCGACCGGCATGCAGGGCCTGATGCAGTTCGACGGGAACTTCACCAACACCTCCCCGGGCGGCACGTTCACTCAGCTCACCGACAACACCGCCCAGCAGGCCGTCTACGGCATCGGCACCGACCGCACCGGCAACGTCTACATGGGCACCTCGGTCAAACGCCACACCGAGTACGGCCCGGCCGGCGCCGTCAACGCCATCTACCGCTACAACAGCTCCAGCAAAGCCGTGACGACCTTCGTCACGCTGCCCGGCACTCTCACCGCCCACGACTCCTCCAACAGCTACCTCAACGACGACGGCATCTACAGCAAGGTCGGCCGCGAGGGTCTCGGCGACGTCGACGTCTCCGGCGACGGCAAGACCCTGTTCGCTGTCAACCTCAACGACTCGAAGCTGTACCAAGTTCCCCTCAACGGCTCCGGCGACTCCGTCACCCCCGGCGCGCAGTCCTCGTACGACATCCCCAAGCCGTCCGGCTGCACCGGCGAGTGGCACCCCTACGGGATCGGCGTGCGCGGCAAGCGCGTGCTGGTCGGCGGGGTGTGCGGGGCCGAGTCGTCCGTCACCGACACCGTGCCCTGGGGCGACCCGGCGCAGCTGAGCGCCCACGTCTACGAGTTCAAGGGCGGCGCCTTCACCCATCTGCTCGGCTACGGGCTCGACTACGCGCGCGGGTGCGCGTACCGCTTCACCGGCACGCCCGCCACGCTCTACCGCTGCGACGACTCCACGACCGTCGGCCAGCGGATGAGCGCCGACTGGGAGGCCTGGAACGAGCGGGTGCCCACGCGCGAGGAGCACCTCTTCGTGAGCGCGCCGCAGCCCATGCTGTCCGACATCCAGATCGCCGACAACGGCGACCTGATCATGGGCTTCCGCGACCGCTTCGCCGACATGCAGGGCAACCGCACCTACTCCTACGGCTCCACGACCACCCAGGTGTCGGCCGTCGCCGCCGGTGACGTCCTGCGCGCGTGCGTGTCGGGTACGACGTACACCCTGGAGAACAACGCCTCCTGCGGCTCCTTCACGGGCAGCATGCCGGGCGACAAGGAAGGGCCGGGCGGCGGCGAGTTCTACGACGACCGCACCGTCCTGTCCGACGCCACGCACGACCAGATCACCGAGGGCGGCCTCGCGCTCCAGCCCTACCGCAAGAAGCTGTGGTCGACGGCCTTCGACCCGTGGACGAACCAGGCCTACGAGCAGGGCGTGCGGGAATGGGTCGCCGACGGATCGGTGCCCACGCGCGCGCGGGCCGACCAGAGCGGCACCGTCATCGGCAACCTCCTGCTGAAGTCCACCTGGTCCGACGGCGCCAACCTCTTCGGCAAGGGCAACGGCCTCGCCGACCTGGAACTGGTCCTCGACCAGGCGCCCGTCCAGATCGGCAACCGCGTCTGGTACGACACCAACGGCGACGGCATCCAGGACCCCTCCGAACCGCCCGTCCCGGGTGTGGTGGTCACCCTGAAGGCCCCCGACGGCACGACCCTGACGGCGACGACCGACGCCAACGGCGAGTACTACATCGGCACCGCCCAGGGCCTCAAGCCGGACACCAAGTACGACGTCACCTTCGACTACTCGGCCGCCGACACCTCCGGCCTCCCCGGCACCCCGGCCCCCAAGGACCTCCAGTTCACCAAGGCGAACGCGGGCACCGACACCCACATCAACTCCAAGCCGGACAGCGCCGGCAAGACCACGGTCTCGGTCGGCGACCCCGGCTACGTCAACCACGACGTCGACGCGGGCCTGACACCGCTCAACAAGCTCGGTGACTACGTCTGGTACGACGACAACGGCAACGGCATCCAGGACCCGTCCGAGAAGCCCGCCCCCGGGGTGACCGTCAAGCTGATCGACGCGACGACCGGCAAGACGCTCAAGACGACCACCACCGGCACCGACGGCAAGTACCTGTTCGACGACCTGCCCGACGGCCGGTACAAGGTCTGCTTCACGGCCCCCGCCGGCTACCAGTTCACGAAGCAGAACGCGGGCACCGCCGGTGACGACTCCGTGGCCGACCCCAAGAGCGGCTGCTCCGGCACCGTCACCCTGGGCCCGTCCAACCGCGCGGACCTCACCCAGGACGCGGGCCTGACGCCCCTCAACAAGCTGGGCGACTACGTCTGGTACGACGACAACGCCAACGGCATCCAGGACCCGGGCGAGAAGCCCGCTCCCGGGGTCACCGTCAAGCTGATCGACCCGGCCACGGGCAAGACGCTGGCGACCACCACGACGGACAGCCAGGGCAAGTACCTGTTCTCCGACCTGCCCGACGGCTCCTACAAGGTCTGCTTCACCAAGCCCGCCGGCTACGAGTGGACCAAGCAGAACGCGGGCGCGGCCGGCAAGGACTCCGTGGTCGACACCAAGAACGGCTGCTCGGCCCCGGTCACCCTGGGCCCCGGCAACCGGTCGGACCTCACCCTGGACGCCGGGCTCGTCAAGGAACTGAGCCTCACCGTCCTGACCACCGACGCCAAGACCGGCTCGCCGCTGGGCAGTACGGTCGTCCAGCTGTGGCGGGACGTCAACGGCAAGAAGACCCTCGTCGGTGACTGCTCCACCCCGAGCAACGGCAAGTGCTCCTTCGGGGGGCTGCCGCCGGGCACGTACTACGCGGTCGTCAAGGACGTGCCGGAGGGCTACGAGCTGCCGAAGAAGCCGACGAAGACCTACCAGCTCACCGTGGCGAACGACGGGCTGGTCATCCGGATCCCGATCGAGCGCGGGGGGCCCTGCAAGGGCAAGTGCTGAGCCTGAGGGACGGCTGAGCCGGAGCGGGGGGGGGGGGGGGGGGGGACCACCCCCCCCCCCCCCCCCCCCCCCCCCCCCCCCCCCCCCCCCCCCCCCCCCCCCCCCCCCCCCCCCCCCCCNCAAGGACAGGTGTGGATCCGGGGGGAGGGCTGAACCGGAGCGGCGGGGTGGTCCCATCACCCCCCCGCCGCTCTCTGCCGTCAGCACGCGAGACCGTTTAAACCCTTTTGAGTGAACATCAAATATTTTGTGGCGAGTTGAGTTGATCGGGAGGATAGTTCGAAGCGCGAAGCAGTTTTCGGATCGGGGCGGGGAGAGCGGCATGGCGGGTACGGCGCGTACGGAAAAAGGGGCGGACGGAGTCGCAGAGGGCGGCGTGGGGGTCACGGCGCTGCTGGTCGCGGCGGCGCGGGCGATAGAGACATACCGGGACGACAGCCTGGCGCGGGACGTGTTCGCGGAACACTTCGTACGGGCGGCCCCGGCGGCGGAGGGCTGGCCGGTGCGGATCCAGCAGGTCCCGGAGGGGGACGCGAACCCGCTGTGGGGAAGGTTCGCGCGCTACTTCGGACTGCGCACGCGGGTCCTCGACGACTTCCTGATCCGCTCGGCGCTCGGCGGAGCCCGCCAAGTGGTGCTGCTGGGCGCGGGCTTGGACACCCGGGCGTTCCGGCTCGACTGGCCCGACGGCTGCGCCGTCTACGAGATCGACCGGCCAGGGGTCCTGGAGTTCAAGCACGCGGTGCTCGGCGGCCTCTCCGCCGTCCCGAGGGCCAGGCGTGTCCCCGTCCCCACCGATCTGCGCGCCGACTGGGCCGCCGCGCTGACCGCCGCCGGCTTCGATCCGGCCGCCCCCAGCGTCTGGCTCGCCGAAGGCCTGCTGTTCTATCTGCCGGACGCGGTGGAGACCCGACTCATCGACACCGTCGACCGGTTGGCTGCGGCGGGCAGCGCCCTGGCCTACGAGGTCAAGCTGGAGAAGGACCTCCTCGCCTACCAGGACAGCCCCCTCTACACCGCGACCCACGCCCAGATCGGCATCGACCTCCTCGGCCTCTTCGCGGCGGGCCCCCGCCCCGACTCCGCCGGCCGGCTCGTGGACAAAGGCTGGTCGACGACCGTCCGCACCCCCTTCGACTTCACGAACCGGCACGGCCGGGGACCGCTGCCCGAGCCGAACGACGCACTGGAGGGAAACCGTTGGGTCTTCGCCGACAAACCCCCCAGCTGACCGGCCGCTCAACTCCCGGGCACCAGCACCGGCTTGACCACCCGCCCCGCCTCGCAGTCCCGCTCCGCCTCCCCGATCGCGTCCAGGGGGTAGGTCCGGATCAGCTGGTCGAAGGGGAACCGCCCGGCCCGCCACAGCTCGGCGAGCCGCGGGACCAACAGGCCCGGCACAGCGTCCCCTTCGCACAGATGCGACAGCACGCGCCCCCGGTCCAGCGTCCCCGGCTCCAGCGCCAGCGCGGAGTGCAGCCGGGCCGCCAGAGCGAGCCGCCCCCTCGGCCGCAGCCCCCGCAGCGCCTCGTTGATCAGCCGGGCGTCGGCCGTCGTGTCCAGCGCGTACTGCGTGCCGCCATCGGTCAGCCGGCCGATCATGCCCGGCAGACCGGCGTCCGTCGAGCGCAGCGGCAGCGCCCCGAACCGCTCGGCCAGCGCCAGCCGTTCGGGGCTGCGGTCGACAGCGACGGCCACCGCCCCGGCCGCGTCCGCCGCCAGCACGGCCGCCAGCCCGACGGCGCCCGCGCCGAGCACGACGACCGTGTCCCCGGGCCCCGCCCGGAAGGTGTTCAGCACCGCCCCCGCCCCCGTGAGGAAACCGCACCCGAGCGGCCCCAGCAGCTCCACGGGCAGCGCCGGATCGACCCGCACCGCGTTGCGGGCCGCGACCAGCGCGTACGCGGCGAACGCGGACTGCCCGAAGAACCGGGGCGCCAGCCGGCCCCCGCCCGCGTCGGTGAACCGCGCCCGCGCCCGCCCGCCGAAGAGGTTCAGCGCGGCGAACGACTCGCAGTACGCGGGCGCCGCCCCGAGACAACTCCGGCACCGCCCGCAGGAGTCGAAGCTCAGCACGACATGGTCACCGACGTTCAGCTCACCACCGGGCCCGCCCGTCTCGACGACCACCCCGGCGCCCTCGTGCCCGAGCACCGCCGGCAGCGGCGTACGGCCCCCCGAGCGCCGTACCGCGAGATCGGTCCGGCACATCCCGCACCCGGCGATCCGGACCAGGACCTCACCGGGACCGGGCCCGCCGTCCAGGGTGACCCGCTCGACGGCGAACGGGGCGTCGTACGCGCGCAGGACGGCTGCCGGGAACTGCATGGGCATGTCTCCTCCGGGGGCAAGTGGCTGGTGGGGGCCGGGGGATGGGCGGTGGGCCGGATCGCGGGGGTGCTGCTCGTGCTCGCGGTTCTTGTGCGAGGGCGTGGCTTCAGGCCGGGGCTCTTTCGAGGGCGGGCGTGCCTCTTCCGTCGGCGGTCACGCCCTTGCGGAGGCGGGCGGTCACTGCGGTCACGCTCCTGCGTAAGCTGCCGGTCACACCCCTGCGCAGGCCGCCGCTCACGTCTCTTCCGGTCGGTGCAGCACGAACGGGCGCAGGTTGCCGTACAGACCCCAGGGGCCGCCCGCGACGCCGACGCCGCTGGATCTCGTGCCGGCGAAGGGCTGGGCCAGGGAGAGTTCGGCGTGGTGGTTGAGCCAGGCCGTGCCGCAGTCGAGGCGGGCCGCGACCTCGGCCGCGCGGTCGAGATCGGTGCCCCAGACGGAGCCGCCGAGGCCGTAACCGGTGGAGTTGGCGGCGTCGACGGCGGCGTCGAGGCGGTCGTAGGGAAGGACCGGCAGGACCGGGCCGAACTGTTCCTCCGTCACCACCGGGCTGGTGGGCGGGACGTCGGCCAGGACCGTCGGGGCGAAGAAGTGGCCCGGCCGGTCCGCCGGCCGGTGCCCGCCGGCCGCGGCCCGCGCGCCCTCCGCCAGGGCCCGCGCCGTGAACTCACCGACCCGGGCCAGCTGGGCGGCGTTGTTCACCGGCCCCAGCTCGGTCGCCGGATCGAGACCGGGGCCGACGACGACACTCCGCGCGCGGTCCGCGAGCGCCTCGACGACCTCGCCGTAGAGCCGGGCCGGGGCGTACACCCGCTTGACGGCCATGCAGACCTGCCCGCAATTGCGGAACGCCGCCCAGAACAGCCGGTCCGCGACCGCGCCCACATCGACGTCGTCCAGCAGGATCGCCGCGTCGTTGCCGCCCAGCTCCAGCGTGACCCGCGCGAGCGAGCCCGCCGCGCCCCGGGCGACGGCCCGCCCGGTGGGGACCGAACCGGTGAACGTGACATGGCGGATGCCGGGATGGGCGGCCAGCCGTGCGCCCAGAGGTTCGCGGCCGGTGACGACCGTCAGCACCCCCTCGGGCAGCGCGGCCGACAGGACCTCGCCCAGCAGCCGGGTCGCCAGCGGGGTGAACGGGGACGGCTTCAGCAGGACGGTGTTGCCCGCCGCCAGCGCCGGCGCGAACTTCGCCGACGCCAGCTGGAGCGGGAAGTTCCACGGCACGATCGCGGCGACCGGACCGAGGGAGCGCCAGCGGACCTCGCTGCGCACCGGACGGCCGTCCACGATCGGCTCGGCGACCGGATCGAGCCCCGCGAAATAACGCAGCCGGGCCGCCGTACGGGCCACCTCCGAGGCCGACTCCGCCAGCGGTTTGCCCTGCTCACGGGTGAGCAGCGGAGCCAGCGAAGCCTCGGCCGCCTCGACGGCGTCGGCCGCCGTGAGCAGCGCCGCCGTACGCGCGCCCGGATCGGTCCGCCAGCCCCGCCAGGCCTCGTGCGCGCGGGCGACGAGCGCGTCCAGTGCGTCCGGCGGGAGGGAGGGGGCTTCGGCGAAGGGCTCGCCGGTCGCCGGGTCGACGACGGGGAAGCAGCTGGGGGCGGGGGAGCTGCGGGCGGCGAGGTGACCGCCGGCAACGGGGACGGGGCGACTGTCGGCGACGGGGGAGCTGTCGTCGGCAGCAGGGCCGTCGGCGGGAGGCGGCGGCACCGCTCAGCCCGCGGCAGGGACGGCCGCCGTCGTGCACCGGTCCATCTCCGCGCGGAACGCGGCCACCAGCTGCGGCTGAATCCTTCCCGTGGTGCGGTCACCGCCCTCGCAGACCGCGCCGCGCACCCCCACGATGTCCGTGCCGATCCGGGCCAGCGCGCCCAGATCCTCCCGCCGGACACTGCCCGCGAGCGCCGCCCGCAGCCCGAACCCGTGCGCCAGCCGCACGAACTCCCCGCACACGTCCGGCGCGAGATGGTCGAACAGCCGGGTCCCGTCCTTGACGGCCGTGTCCAGCATCGCCGCGTCCGCCCCGGCCCGCCGGGCCACGTCCGGCAGCGCGAGCGGGTTGACGCAGCCGATCCGGTGCGCGTCGGCGTACCCCGAGGCGACGACGAACGCGTCCGCCCGGTACTCCTTCACCGCGCGCACCACCCCGCGCATCACCTCCACGGCCTGCTCCGGCGTCGTGCACCCGTACAGCCCGACCTTGATGTACGACGCCCCCGACACCACCGCGCCCAGCGCCGCCTGCGCGACCGTGCCCGGCTTGTACGGCACGTCCCCGACCGTCGCCGACACCGGCTTGTCCGCCGGGACCGCCGCGCGTATCTCCCGGATCACCCATGGGTAGTTGGCCCCGAGCGAGCCCTCGTCCGGTTTCTTGACGTCGACGATGTCGAGATGCTCCGCCGCCTTCGCGCAGTCGAGAGCCTCCTCGACACCGTCCGGGGAGATGAGAAGCAGCAACGTGGACTCCTTGTGTCTGACCGGTCGCGGACAGCTCATCTTCACCGTGCCTTCCAGCCTCGGGAAGAGCGTGCGACGCAGCACCGCACCGCTGCCGCGCGCGCCGCTCACGCCGGAGCGAGGGGGAGCGGGGAAAAGCGTTGGACGGGGCGCGGCTCCGGCTTGTACGTTGCGGACGACCGTGACGCCGCCCGAGGAGGTGAGACCCATGAACGCTGTATCGACGTGGGTGCTCCCCCTTTCCCGTCACGGCCGGCGGCTGACGTAGGCGCCGCCGGGAGCGCCTGTCCACCCAAGGCACTCCCGAAAGGCAAGACCCATGAACACTCTTCAGTTCACCGCCGAGTCGTCGGCGGACGGCGTCACCGAACGCGACTTCACCCTGGTCGGCGTCCCCGGCGTGCTCTGGTCGCCGGCTCCCAGCCACGGCCGGGCGCCCCTGGTCCTGCTGGGCCACGGCGGCGGCGCCCACAAGAAGCACCCGTCCATGACGGGCCGCGCCCGCCTCCTGACCCGCCGCGGATTCCACGCCGCCGTCCTCGACGCGCCCGGACACGGCGACCGGCCGCGCACCGCGCAGGACGAACGGGACATCGCCGCACTGCGCGCCGCACAGGCGGCGGGCGAGTCGGAGCGCTCCGTCGTCGTCCGCTACAACGCCCGCCTGGCCGAGCAGGCCGTGCCCGAGTACCGGGCAGCCCTGGACGCCCTCCAGGAACTTCCGGAGATCGGCGCCGACGGGCCGGTCGGCTACGCCGGAATCGCCATGGGCACCGCGATCGGGGTGCCGCTGGTGGCGGCCGAACCCCGGATCATCGCCGCGGTCCTCGGGCTGATGTGGCCCGACGCCCTGCTGGAGGCGGCGCGGCGGATCACCGTCCCGGTCGAGTTCACCCTCCAGTGGGACGACGAGCGCATCCCGCGCGAGTCCGCTCTCGCGCTGTTCGACGCCTTCGCCTCCGAGGAGAAGACCCTGCACGCCAACGCGGGCGGGCACATGGACTTCCCCCGGCGGGTGGAGGCCGACAGCGCGACCCGGTTCCTGGCCCGGCAGCTCGGCGGGGCGGTGCCGGTGGCGGCCTGATGAGCACGGCTCGATGAGCCGCTGAAGCGAATCGCGGCGGCGCCCGCTTGGGCGCCGCCGCTCCCTCACCCCCGCCGAAGACCCTTACGCCCCCGCCGTGAACGGATACACCCGAGTGAAGTCGGCCCCCGGCTCGGCCGCCGCGAACGCCTCCCACAGCGCCCGGGTGACCGCCGCGACGGCCGCCGCCGTCCCCAGACCGGCCACCTCGTCCAGATAGAGCCCGACGTCCTTGGCCATCAACGTGTTGCTGAACCCGGAGGCGTACCGCCCCGACAGGATCTCGTCCGGGAACTTGTCGGCGCTCGCCCCGCTGCGCCCGCTGGAGGCGTTCAGGACCTCCAGCATCACCGCCGGATCGAGCCCGGCCGCCCGCCCGAAGGCGACGGCCTCACTGGTCGCGGCCAGCGCGGTCGCGGAGAGGAAGTTGTTGGCGAGCTTCAGGGCCTGCGCCTGCCCGGGCCGCTCGCCCACGCGCCGCCGCCGGTCACTGAGCCCCGCCAGCACCGGCCCGACCCGCGCGCAATCGGCGTCCGCGCCCGCGTACATGACCATTAACGTCCGCTTGCGGGCCCCCGCCGGACCACCGGAGACCGGCGCGTCGACATACCCCAGCGGCCCCGCCCCCAGCGCCCGCGCGGCCGTCACCCCCACCGTCGAGGTGTCCACGACATGCGTCACCCGCCGCCCCCGCACCCCCGCGAGCCGCCGCACGACGTCCGTGACCGCCGCCGCGTCCGGGAGACTGAGTACGACGACGTCGGCGCCGCGCGCGACCGCCTCCGGGTCCGGCGCCCAGCCGGCGCCCAGGGGAGTGCGGGCGGGACCGGAGCTGTCGTGGGCGAGGAGGGTGAAGCCGGAGCGGACGAGGTTGGCGGCGAGGGGGCCGCCCATGTTGCCGAGTCCGATGAAGCCGATGACGGGCCTGCCGGGGTGGGGCTTGAGGGCGTTCATACGATGGTCTCCTTGCCGTCGGGGCCGATGCCCACCGGTCCGCTCATACGTCCCGCCCCGCCCGTACCTCCCGCACCACCGCGAGCGCGGCCGTCCCCGCCGGCGCCCCGCAGTACGCGGTGAGCTGGAAGAGGAGTTCGTCGATCTCGGCGTCGGTCACGCCCGCGCGGGGCGCCGCTTCGAGGTGGGTGCGCAGGGCGTCGGTGCGGCCGGTCGCCGCGGTCATCGCGAGCACCAGGAGGCTGCGGTCGCGCGGGGAGAGGGGGCCGCCGCGCGCCCAGACACCCCAGGCGAGCGCGGTGACGTAGTCCCGGTAGCCGTCGGGGCCCGGTCCGTCCCCGTCGTCGCCGATCACTTCACGGCGGACGGCGCGCGCGGCGCGCTGCCACTCGGCGTCGTACATCTGGGGCTCCTTCACTGGGAGTCGGCGGGCCGCAGGCCGACGCTGACGGTTTTGAGCTGGGCGTACTCCGCCAGCGCGGCCAGCCCTTTCTCGCGGCCGTAGCCGCTGCCTCGGTAGCCGCCGAACGGGGTCTCGACGGTCAACGGGCCGCCGTTGACGGAGACTTGGCCGGCCTGGAGGCGTTCGGCGAGGCGCAGGCCCCGGGTCAGGTCGCCGCTCCAGACGGCGGCCACCAGCCCGTACTCGGTGTCGTTCGCCAGCCGCAGGGCCTCCGCCTCGTCCGCGAAGGGCAGTGTCACCAGGACCGGGCCGAAGATCTCCTCCCTGGCGAGGCGGCTCGCCGGGTCGGCGCGCGGGTAGACGGCCGGGCGGACGAACAGGCCCTGGGCGGGCGGGCCTTCGGTGTACGGGCCGCCGCCGGTCGCGGGGGCCCCGGCGGCCGCGAGGAAGCCCAGCACCTTCTCGTACTGCGCCTCGGTGATCAACGGCCCGAAGTCCACGCCGGGTTGGAGTTTCTCCACGGCGGCCACGATGCGCCGGACCACCTCGTCGTGCACGGACTCCTCGATCAGCACCCGGGCCGTCGCCGAGCAGACCTGGCCGGAGTTGGCGGCCAGCGCGGCGACGGCCGCCGCACACGCGCCGTCCAGGTCGGCGTCGGCGAACACCAACAGGGGTGATCTACCGCCGAGTTCGAGGGTGAGCGGGATCAGCCGGCCGGCCGCGACGGCCGCGAGCCGTCGGCCCGTGGCGGTCGAACCGGTGAACGCCAGCCGCCGCACGCCGGCATGGGCGGCGAGCGCCGCGCCCGCCTCGGGTCCGGTGCCGGTGACGACGTTCAACAGCCCGTCGGGCAGGCCGACTTGGGTCGCCAACCGGGCGAGTCGCAGCGTCGAGGCGGAGGTGAACTCCGAGGGCTTCACCACCGTCGCGTTGCCCATGGCCAGCGCGGGGGCGAGGGCGCGGCAGGCCTGGTTGAGGGGGAGGTTCCAGGGGGTGATCACACCGACGACGCCGTACGGCTCGTGGCGGGTGTACGTGTGGGCGTCCGCGCCCTGTTCGATGACCCGGCCCTGTCCGGCGGCGCGCACCACGCCCGCGTAGTAGCGGAAGTACTCGGCCGACATGCCGATCTCCAGGCGGAGTTGGGCGTCGGTCTTGCCGGTGCAGGCGCGCTCCAGGCGGGTCAGCTCGGGTGCGTCGGCCTCGATCGCCCCGGCGATCTTGTGCAGGACCGCGCCGCGTTCGGCGGGGGAGCGGGCCGCCCAGGCGGGCCAGGCGCGTTCGGCCGCCCCGACGGCCCGCGCGATGTCGGGGGCGGTGCCGGCGGCGGTCTCGTCGCCGGGCGCGCGGGTCGTCGGGTCGAGGCCGGGCAGCCAGGCCGCGCTGTGCGGGGCTGCCGGGCGGCCGTCGATCCAGTGGTCGTAGCGCGCCAAGGAGACCTCCTCAAGGGGCCGGAACGGCCTTGCGGAAATGGCATTCTCAAAAAAAGATATCCCTGTTACCGTGGCGGTGTCGACCGACCGGAGGTTCCGATTCATGGCGCACTTCCCGAAGCCGCAAGAGGGCAGCTGGACCGAACACTTCGCACTGGACACGGAGCCGGTCTCGTACGCGGACTCGATCTCCCCGGAGTACTACGAGCGCGAACGCGAGGCGGTCTTCCGCAAGACCTGGCTCAACGTCGGCCGGGTGGAACAACTCCCGCGCAAAGGCTCCTACTTCACCCGCGAGCTGGACGCGGCCGGCACCTCGCTGATCGTGGTGCGCGGCACCGACGGCGTCGTACGCGCCTTCCACAACGTCTGCCGGCACCGGGGCAACAAGCTGGTGTGGGACGACTATCCGGGTGAGGAGACCAAGGGCAACTGCCGCGCGTTCACCTGCAAGTACCACGCCTGGCGTTACGACCTCGAAGGCAGACTGACCTTCATCCAGCAGGAGTCGGAGTTCTTCGGCGTCGACAAGGAGCGCTACGGACTGCTCGGCGTCCAGACCGAGGTCTGGGAAGGGTTCGTCTTCGTCAACCTCGACCCCGACAACACCACTTCCCTACGTACCTACTTGGGCCGCTTCGGGGAGGGGCTGGAAGGCTACCCCTTCCACAAACTCACCCAGGTCCACAAGTACCGCGCCGAGATCGGCAGCAACTGGAAGCTCTTCATCGACGCGTTCGCCGAGTTCTACCACGCGCCGATCCTGCACTCCGGACAGTACGTCTCCGAAGAGGCCGCGAAGATAAAGAAGTACGGGTACGAGGCCCTCGCCTACGACATCGACGGCCCCCACAGCATGGTCTCCTCCTGGGGCGGCATCGCCCCGCCGAAGCAGCGGGCCATGGTCAAACCCATCGAACGCGCCCTGCGCAGCGGCCTGTTCGGACCCTGGGCGGCCCCCGACATCGGCCTCACCACCGAACAGCTGCCCCCGGCCCTCAACCCGACCCGCAGCAAGGTCTGGGGCATGGACTCCTTCGTCTTCTTCCCCAACTTCATGCTGCTGGTCTGGCGCCCCAACTGGGTCCTCACCTACCACTACTGGCCGACGTCCCACAACACCCACATCTTCGAGGGCACTTGCTACTTCGTGCCCCCCGAGAACGCCTTCCAGCGCCTCCAACAGGAGCTGGCCGTCGTCTCGTTCAAGGAGTACGGCCTCCAGGACGGCAACACCCTCGAAGCCACCCAGACCATGCTGGAGACCCGCACCCTGGACGCCTTCCCGCTCTGCGACCAGGAGGTCCTGCTGCGCCATCTCCACGCCACCGTACGGAAGTTCGTCGACACCCACGCCAAGCAGCCGTCCACCGCGTCCTGAGAGGAGGCCTACAGATGAGCCGAGTGTTCCCCGCCGACTTCGCCGCGCTGGAACCCTTCGCCGGCTGGGCGCTGCCGGGCGAGAAAGCCCGCTACGCCAAACGGATCGCCAGCACCATGGAAGAACTCCAGGCCTTCTACGACGTGGCGTTCCCGCTCCTCGAACAAGGCACCGCCTATCTGGAACAGGTGTCCCTCGACGGCATCGGCGACGAGGACAAACACCTTCTGTGGACGTTCTGTTCACTGATCACCGTCGCTTTCCCGGTCGAGGCGTGGGGGCAGCCGAGGGTGCCGGACAGCGGGCCCTCCGCGATCGACGCCGTCGTCGAACCGGCCGTCTGATGCCGGGCGTCGGAAAGAACTCCGCGACCTCCGAGACCCCGCCGGTCCTGCTGCGCGCCGCCCGCCTCCTCGACCTCGACAAAGGCGAACTCACCGGCCCCGCCGCCCTGTTGGTGACCGGCGAGCGCATCACCGAGGTCGGCGAACCCGCCCGCCTCCCCGAACACACCGTCATCCGCGACCTCGGAGACGTCACCCTCCTGCCCGGCCTGATGGACATGGAGGTCAACCTCTTCCTCGGCGGCCCCGACCACCGCAGCCCGCTCATCCCGGTCCAGGAGGACCCGGCGGTGCGCACCCTGCGCGCGGTCGCCAACGCCCGCCGCACCCTGCACCGGGGCTACACGACCGTACGCAACCTGGGCCTCTTCGTGCAGACCGGCGGGGTGCTGCTCGACGTCGCGCTGAAGAAGGCCGTCGACCTCGGGTGGGTCGACGGGCCCCGGATCGTCCCTGCCGGGCACGCGATCGCGCCGACCGGCGGGCACCTCGACCCGACGATGTTCCAGGCCCTCGCGCCCGGTGTGCTGCCGCTCAGCGTGGAGGAGGGCATCGCGAACGGCGTCGCCGAGGTCCGCAAGGCCGTGCGGTACCAACTCAAGTACGGGGCAAGGGTGATCAAGCTCTGCGCCTCCAACGGCGTGATGTCGCACACCGGTCCGGCGGGCGCGCAGCAGTACTCCGACGAGGAGTTGCGCGCCGCCTGCGACGAGGCGCACCGCGCGGGCGTCAAGGTCGCCGCCCACTGCATGGGCGACCGTGCGATCCGCGCCGCCGTCGAAGCGGGCGTCGACTGCATCGAGCACGGCTTCCTCGCGAGCGACGAAACCCTCCAACTCATGGTGGAACGCGGCACGTTCCTCGTCGCGACCACCTCTCTCACCGAGCAGATGGACACCGCCCACGCCGACCCCGCGCTGCGTGCCAAGGCCGCCGAGGTCTTCCCCCGCGCCCGCGAGTCCACCGCCCGCGCGATCCGCCGGGGCGTACGCGTCGCCCTCGGCACGGACGCTCCCGCGATCCCGCACGGGCGCGGCTATCTGGAGCTGTCCGCCCTGGTCGAGAAGGGGATGCGGCCCCTGGACGCGCTGCGCGCCGCGACGACCGTCGCGGCCGAACTGATCGACGCCGACGACCGGGGGCGCCTCGCTCCCGGCCTCCTCGCGGACCTCATCGCCGTGCCTGGCGATCCGCTCGCGGACATCTCGGTGATCAGGAAGGTCGGGTTCGTGATGAAGGGCGGGCGGGTGTACCGGGACGACGGGGCTTGAGAACAGGGGGACTTGAGGGATACGAGGATGTCGGCGCCCCCGGTGACAAGGGCGCCGGCATCCGGCGTTGGAGTCGGCGTCGATCAGCCCGGTGCGTTCACCCTCCCGCCGGACTGAACCGCCCGCACCACAGCCGCAGGAAATCCACCGTCGCCGTCAGCTGGCGCAGCCCCTGCGCGGACGCGTCCTCGTAGATCCGCACGTCCACCGCGACCCCGGAGTGCGCGGCGCGGGTCGCGAACGACAGGGTGTCGTCGAGCAGCAACTCCGTTCCGGAGGAGTGGAGTTGGAGCGGCGGCAGGCCGTGGAGGTTGGCGTGCAGGGGGCTGAGCGCGGGGTCGTCCGGCGCGGCGAGGCCGACGTAGGCGGCGGCGCGGATGCGCAGGGTATCGGGGTCGACCGTACGGTCCGCCGCCGCGTTGAACAGCAGACTCGGCGCGTCCAGCGTGAAGTCGAGGAGCGGCGAGGTCAGTACGGCGCAGGCGGGCGGCGGCGCGTCCTCGTCCCGCAGCCGCAGCAGCAGCGCGGCGGCCAGCGTCCCGCCGAGCCGCTTCCCCACGACGGCCACCGGACCCCGCGCGTGACAGTGCTCCCACGCCGCGCGGACATCGTCCGACGCGCGCGGATACCGGGGCCGATAGCGGGCGCACACCACCGACTGCCCGGTCCGCCGCGCCAGTTCACGCGCCGTCGGCAGCGCGTCCTGCGGGGTGCCGCCGAGCCGCTGGTCACCGTGCAGATACAGCAGCGTACGACCGGAAGGACCACCCTCCGTGTGCACCTCCGGCCCGAACGGCCCTTCCAGGACCCGGACTTCACTCACCATCGGACCTCCTCGTCGATGCCGATCCGGACCGCGTCCGCTCCACCGCTTCCCAGTGTTCCTCCGCCACCCACAGCCGGGCGAACGCGGCGGCGGCCTCCTGAGCCGAACGCCCTTCCCGCACAAGCCGTTTGACCTCACCGGCTTGAGGAGTGGCCAGCGCCCGCCCCAACTCCCGCCACCCGTGGGCGAATTCCGCACGCGGCAGCACCACGTCCACCAGACCCATCCCACTGGCCTCCCCGGCACTCACCACCCGCCCCGTCCCCGCGAGCAGCAACGCCCGCCCCGCCCCGACGAGTTGCGCCAACCTTTCGGCACCACCCCAGGCCGGCACGATCGCCAGCGCCGTCTGCGTGAAGCCGATGCGTACGTCGTCGGCGGCGACCCTGATGTCGGCGGCCACGGCGACCTCGGCGCCGCCGCCCAGTGCGGCCCCGTTCAGCGCGGCCAGCACCGGACCCGGGAACCCGGCGATCCGGTCGCACAACGCCCGCATCCGCAGGGCCATTTGGGACGCCTCCGGCACGGTCCGCAGCCGGGCCAGCTCCTTGAGGTCGCCGCCCGACACGAACGCCCGGTCGCCCGCCCCGGTCAGCGCCAGAGCCCGCGCGCCCTCGGCCGCGTCCAGGGCCTTCTCCAACTCGCCCATGGTCGCGGGATCGAGGGCGTTGCGGGCGTGCGGGCGGTCGATCGTGAGGACGGCGAGTCCGTCTTCCAGCTCCAACTCGACCATGCGCGGCTCCAGTTCAGTCCTCGTACAGCACGGTCACATCGGGGGTGGCGGGTTCGGCCTGGCAGGTCAGCACCCAACCCTCGGCCATCTCGTCGGCGTCCAGCGCGTTGTTCACCCGCATCGTCGCCTCGCCTGCCGTCAGCCGCGCCATGCAGGTCGCGCAGTCGCCGGACTCGCAGGAGAAAGGGGGTGTGAAACCGGCGCGGCGGGCACTCTGGAGGAGGGTTTCGCCGGGGCGGCGGGGGACGGTGCGGCGGGTGCCGCGCAGGTCGACGGTGACGGATCCGCCGGGTGGGGGAGCGGTGTTCGGCGACGGGGCGGGCGCCACAAGGTTGGGCGTCGGGCCGGGTGCCATAGGGTCGGGAGTCGGGCCGGGCGCCGTAAGTTCGGGTGTGGGCGTCGAGGCGAACCGTTCGACGAGGATCCGCTCACCCGGCACCCCCCACGCGAGAAGCGTCCGCTCCACCAGCTCCATGAACGGCTCGGGTCCGCAGACGTAGCAGTCCGCCCCCGCATCCGCCAGCTCCCGCACCTCGCCCTCGGTGACCAGCCCGTCCCGCTCGTCGAAGTGCCGCTGTACGTCCAGCCGTTGAGGGTGCCGTACGGCCAGTTCCGTCAGGGCGTCCTCGAAGATGGCCGCCTGCTTGGTCTGATGAGCCGTCAATAACCTGACCCGTCGGGGAGTTGCCGCCAGCGCGCTCTTCACCAGGGAGAACACCGGGGTGATCCCGCTGCCGCCCGCGAACGCGATCAACGGCCGTCCGGAGCCGTCCTCTTGGAGGCAGAACGCTCCCGCCGGGCGGGTGGCGTGGAGTGTGTCCCCGGGTCTCAGCTCGCTGTGCATCCACCCCGACACCAGCCCGCCCGGCACCCGCTTCACGGTCACGGACAGCTCGGCGTCGGTGTCGGGGGAGCTGGACATGGAGTAGCTGCGCAGGGTGCCGCAGGCCTGGAAGGTGAGGAACTGGCCCGCGCGGTAGGGGAATTCGGCGTCGAGGGTGAAGGTGCGCACGTCCGATGTCTCGTCGGCGATCCGGGTGATCCGCACGGGGTGGAAGCCGTGGTCGCGTGCCATGTATGGAACTTACCTTCTCCTCATGGGAGAGTGCAATTCTCCTACATCAGGAGCCGTCATGACGATGATTCCCCGGCACACCCCGCGCCCCCTCCCGCCCGGACTCACCGCCCGCTACGAGTCCGCCTGCTGGTGGACCGGCGAGACCCTGGGCGACCTGCTCACCGCGGGCCTCGCCAAAGCCGGTCCCGTCGAGTTCCGCGTCCACTCCCAAGTCCGGCCCTGGCGAGGCACGTTCGCCGACGTCGAGCGCACCGCGCGCCGCCTGGCCGCCGGGCTGCGGCAGCGGGGGGTCGGCCCCGGCGACGTGATCGCCATGCAGCTGCCCAACTGGATGGAGGCGGCGGCCGTCTTCTGGGCCTCGGCGCTGCTCGGCGCGGTCGTCGTACCGATCGTGCACTTCTACGGCCCCAAAGAGGTCCGCTACATCCTCCAAGTCACCCGCCCCAAAGCCTTCTTCGCCCCGGATCGCTTCGGACGCCTGGAGTTCGACCCGGAGTTGAGCGCTGATGTGCCCGTAGTGGGCGTCGTAGGAAGGGACTTCGACGGTCTCCTCGCCGCTGATCCGCTGCCGGCGCCGCTCCCCGTCGACCCGGGTGCTCCCGCGCTGATCGCCTTCACCTCCGGTACGACCCGCGACCCCAAGGGCGTGATCCACAGCCACCGCACCCTCGGCCATGAGACGCGGCAGCTCGCGGCGAGCTATCCGCCGGACCGGGGGCGGCAGTTCACCGTCGCGCCGGTCGGGCACTTCATCGGCATGGTCAACGCCTTCCTCATCCCCGTCCTCGACGCCACCCCCGTCCACCTCGGCGACACCTGGAACCCGGCCCAGGCGCTCGCGCTGATCCGGGACGAGGGGCTGGCGGTCGGCGGCGGGGCGACGTACTACATGACCAGCCTGCTCGACCACCCTGACTGCACACCGGAGCACATCGAACGCCTCAAGTACGCGGGCCTGGGCGGCGCTTCGGTGCCGTCCGCCGTGACGACCCGTCTGGAGGCCTTAGGCATAAGGGTGTTTCGCGCCTACGGCTCGACCGAGCACCCTTCCGTGACCTGCACCCCGTACGACGGCCCGGCCGCCAAGCGGCTGCACACCGACGGACTCCCCCTGCCCGGCGTCGAGTTGAGGCTCGCCACCGACGGCGAGATCCTCACCCGGGGCCCCGACCTGTGCCTCGGCTACACCGACCCGGAGCTGACCCGGACCGCCTTCGACGCCGACGGCTGGTACCGCACCGGAGACCTCGGCGCGCTCGACGCCGCCGGATATCTGACCGTCACCGGCCGCAAGGCGGACGTCATCATCCGGGCCGGCGAGAACATCGGCGCCCTGGAGGTCGAGGAGGTCCTGCTGGGGCTGCCCGGCGTGGCCGAGGCGGCGGTGGTCGGGGCGCCCGACGCGCGGTACGGCGAACGCGCGGCGGCCGTGCTGCGGATGCGCCCCGGCCGGCCCGCGCCGTCCCTCGCCGCGCTGCGGCTGCACTGCGAACGCGCGGGCCTGGCACGGCAGAAGTGGCCCGAGACGGTCCATGCCGTCGCCGAGCTCCCGCGCACCCCGAGCGGCAAGGTGCAGAAGTTCGTCCTCCGCGAGCAGATTGCGGCAGGCACTCTGTGAGAATACGATTCTCTCAATCGGTGAAGGAGAATCTCATGCCCTCACGTGCACTCGCCTATCCGCTCTTCGACGCGGACAACCACCTCTACGAGACACGGGACGCGCTCACCCGCCACCTCCCGAAGGAGTACGACGGCGCCATCGAGTACGTCACCGTCCGCGGCCGTACGAAGATCGCGATCCGGGGGCAGATCAGCGAGTACATCCCCAACCCCACCTTCGACGTCGTCGCCCGCCCCGGCGCCATGGAGGAGTACTTCAAGGTCGGCAACCCGAGCGGCAAGACCCGCCGGGAGATCTTCGGCGAGCCCATGCGCGCGATCCCCGCCTTCCGCGAACCCGCCCCGCGCCTGGCCCTGATGGACGACCTCGGCATCCAACGCAGCCTGATGTTCCCCACGTTGGCGAGCCTCATCGAGGAACGCATGAAGGACGACCCGGAGTTGATCCACGCGGTCATCCACGCCCTCAACCAATGGCTCCACGAGACCTGGGGCTTCGCCTACAAGGACCGCATCTTCACCGTCCCCGTCATCACCCTGCCCATCGTCAACAAGGCGATAGCGGAGCTGAATTGGGCCGTCGAGCGCGGCGCCCGCGTGATCCTGATCCGGCCCGCGCCCGTCCCCGGCTTCGGCGGCACCCGCTCCTTCGCGCTGCCCGAGTTCGACCCCTTCTGGAAACGCGTCGTCGAGACCGGCGTCCTCGTCGCCTTCCACTCCTCCGACAGCGGCTACGCGCACTACGCGGGCGACTGGGAGGGTAGCCGACGGGAGTTCCTGCCGTTCAAGCCGAACGCGTTCCGGCAGGTCAACGAGTGGCGGCCGATCGAGGACGCGGTCAGCTCGCTGATCTGCCACGGCGCGCTCTCCCGCTTCCCCGGACTCAAGGTCGCCGTCATCGAGAACGGCGCCTCCTGGGTCGAACCGCTCCTCGGCCGCCTCGCCGACGTGCACAAGAAGATGCCGCACGAGTTCCAGGAGGACCCGGTCGAGGTCTTCAAACGCGCCATCCACATCAGCCCCTTCTGGGAGGAGGACATGGCCGCCCTCGGCGACCTCATCGGCATCGAACGCGTCCTCTTCGGCTCCGACTACCCCCATCCGGAAGGACTTTCGGACCCCATCACCTACGTCGACCACCTCGTCAAACTCACCGAGGACGACAAGGCCAAGGTCATGGGCGGCAACCTCGCCCGCCTGATCGCCACATGACCGGCGCCCGCAGCATCCCCGCACTCCTGCGCCGCGCCGCCGAACAGCACGGCCCCATGGAAGCCGTCGTCGACGGTGCCACGCGGCTGACCTTCACCGACCTCGCCGGTCAAGTCCGGTGCACCGCAGGGGCGTTCGCGGCGGCGGGGATCGGCCCCGGTGACCGGGTCGCGCTGTGGGCGCCCAACTCCGCCGAGTGGATCGCCGCCGCCCTCGGCCTCCTCACCGCCGGCGGCGTCCTCGTCCCGGTCAGCACCCGCCTGCGCGCAGAGGAGGCCCACGACATCGTCGTCCGCAGCCGCGCCAAGCTGCTGCTCGTCCAAGACGGCTTCCTGGAAAGGGAGTTCACGGGACCGCCCGGTGTCCCGGTCGTCGATGTGAAGAAGAGCGGCTTCCTCGGGTCCGGGCCGCCGCTCGAACGAGCCGTCGACGGCGACGACTTGGCCGACATCATCTTCACCTCCGGCACGACCGGCCGGCCCAAGGGCGTCATGACGACCCACGCCCAGACCGTCCGCCTCTACACCGAGTGGTGCGACCTCGCCCAACTCCGGCCGGGTGACCGCTACTTGATGGTCAACCCGTTCTTCCACATCTTCGGGCTCAAGGCCGGTATCGTCGCCGCCCTCGTCCGGGGCGCGACCATGCTCCCCGTCGCCGTCTTCGACCCGGACCGGGTCATGGAGCTGATCGAACGCGAACGCGTCACCGTTCTGCCCGGCCCGCCGACCCTCTACCACTCCCTCCTGGAGGTGCGCGGCACAAGGGACTTGAGCTCGCTGCGGGTCGCGGTCACCGGCTCCGCCGACATCCCCGTCGAACTGGTCCGCCGCATCACCACCGAACTCCCCTTCACCCACCTGATGACCGGCTACGGCCTCACCGAGGCCGGCACCGTCACCGCCTCCCGCCCCGGCGACCCCTACGACGCGATCGCCACCACCGTCGGCCGCCCCTGCGCCGGCGTCGACGTACGCGTCGCCCCCGACGGCGAGGTCCTCGTCCGCGGCTACCCCGTGATGCTCGGCTACCTCGACGACCCCCAGGCCACCGCCGACACCATCGACCCCCAAGGCTGGCTGCACACCGGCGACTTGGGCACGCTGGACGCGGACGGGCGGCTGCGGATCGTCGGCCGCAAGAAGGACATGTTCGTCGTCGGCGGCTTCAACGCCTACCCCGCCGAGATCGAGGGCTTCCTCCTCAGACACCCGGCCGTCGCCCAGGTCGCCGTCGTCGGCGTCCCCGACCCGCGCCTGGGCGAGGTCGGCAAGGCGTACGTCGTCCCGCGCGCCGACGTCACCGAGGCCGCGCTGATCGCGTGGGCGCGCGAGCGCATGGCCGGCTTCAAAGTCCCCCGGTACGTCGAGTTCCGCACCGAACTGCCGCTCACCGCCACCGGCAAGGTGCTGAAGGACCGGCTCACATGACCGAGACCCCGTCCGGCATCCCGCTCCGAGCGGTCTACGGCCCCGGCGACCGCGCCGCCGAACCGCCCGACCCCGGCAACTTCCCCTTCACACGCGGCAATTACCCCACCGGCTACCGGGGCCGCACCTGGACCCTGCGCCAGTACTCCGGCTTCGGCACCCCCGAGGAGTCCAACCGCCGCTACCGCTACCTCCTCGGCCAGGGCGGCACCGGCCTGTCCGTCGCCCTCGACCTGCCCACCCAGTGCGGCTACGACTCCGACGACCCCGAGTACACCGACGAGACCGGCCGCGTCGGCGTCGCCGTCGACACCCTCGCCGACGCCGAACTCCTCTTCGACGCCATCCCGTTGGACCGGATCAGCACCAGCTTCACCATCAACGGCACCGCCGCGATCCTGCTCGCGCTCTACGTCGCCGCCGCCGAGAAACGCGGCATCCCGCGCGCGCGGCTCACCGGGACCATCCAGAACGACATCCTCAAGGAGTACGCGTCCAGGGGCACTTGGATCTGGCCGCCCGGACCGTCGCTGCGGCTCATCGCCGACACCGTCGAGTTCTGCGCCGCCGAGGTCCCCCGGTTCAACGCGATCTCCGTCGCCGGCGCCCACTTCCGCGACGCGGGCGCCACCGCCGTGCAGGAGATGGCGTTCACCCTCGCCGACGGCGTGACCTACTGCGAAACCGTCCTGGAACGCGGACGCATGACGATCGATCAGTTCGCGCCGCAGATCTCCTTCTTCTTCTACACCCACGGCGAGTTCTTCGAGGAGATCGCCAAGTACCGGGCCGGGCGCAGGCGTTGGGCGACCATCGTGCGGGAGCGGTTCGGGGCGCGCACCGACAAAGCCTGCATGTTCCGCTTCGGCTGCGTCGCGGGCGGAGCCTCGCTGTACGCGCCGCAGGCCCGCAACAACACCGTACGGGTCGCCTACGAGGCGCTGGCCTCCGTGCTCGGCGGCACGCAGTCGATGTTCACCGCCGCCTGGGACGAGCCGTTCGCCCTGCCCAGCGAGGAGTCGGCGACGCTCGCCCTGCGCACCCAGCAGATCCTCGCCGAGGAGACCGGCGCGGCCAAAGTGGCGGATCCGCTGGGCGGTTCGTACTTCGTGGAAGCGCTCACCGACGCCACCGAAGAACGCGTCGAGCACGTCATGGCCGATCTGGAGGCGCGCGGCGGGATGGTGCGCTGCATCGAGGACGGCCATGTCCAGCGGCTCATCGCCGAGGAGTCGTGGCGGCTGCACCAGGCGGTCGCGTCCGGGCAGCGGCCCGTCGTCGGCGTCAACCGGCACGTCGTCGACGAACCGCCGCCCGACCTCGCCACCTACGAACTCGACGCCGACGGCCGCGAACGGCAGCTGAAGCGGCTCGCGCGGGTGAAGGCGGAGCGGGACGGCGGCCAAGTACGGGCCCAGCTCGCGGAGTTGCGGCGGACGGCCGAAGGGGACGGCAACCTCATGGGGCCGCTCGTTGACTGCGCCAACGCCTACTGCACGGTGGGGGAGATGGCGGGGGCGCTGCGCGAGGTGTGGGGCGAGTTCCGGCAGCCGGTGGTGTTCTGATGGATCATCAGTACATGGGACGCCAGCAGACGGAACGTCAGGAAGGCTTGCCAGTAAGGGTTCTCGTCGCCAAACCCGGACTCGACGGCCACGACCGGGGCGCCAAACTCGTCGCCCGCGGCCTGCGCGACGCCGGCTTCGAGGTCGTCTTCACCGGCATCCGCCACCGCGTCGCCGACATCGCCGCCACCGCCGTACAGGAGGACGTCGCGCTCGTCGGCCTCTCCATCCTCTCCGGGGCCCATCTGACCCTGACGCAAAGGACGTTGGCGGCGCTGCGGGAAGCCGGGGGCGCGGACATCCCGGTCGTGGTCGGCGGGACCATCCCCGCCGGGGACGTCACGAAGCTGCGCGCCGCCGGGGCGGCGGGCGTGTATCCGACGGGGACCTCGTTGGACGACATCGTCGCGGACATCCGCGCGCTCACGGGAGGACAGCCATGCGAGTCGGAGTGATGAGCGGACCCGAGCGGGGCGGCGCCGGGCACAAGGCGGCGCGGATGGCCGAGGACGCCCGCTGGGCGGAGGCGGCGGGCTTCGACACGGTGTGGGTGCCGCAGGTCCCCACCGACTTCGACGCCCTCACCGCCATCTCCCTGATGGGACAGGCCACTTCACGCATCGAACTGGGCTCGGCCGTCGTCCCGGTCCACGCCCAGCACCCCATCTCCCTCGCCAGACAGGCCATTTCGGCGCACGCGGTGACGGGCGGCCGGCTCGCCCTGGGCGTCGGCGCCTCCCACCACTGGATCGTGCGCGACATGCTCGGCCTGCCGTACGAGCGGCCCGCCGCGTACACCCGCGCCTATCTCGACGTCCTCAACTCGGCGCTGGGCGGGGCGGGTTCGGTGGACGTCGACAACGACTTCTTCCACGTCCACAACCCCCTCACCCTCGCCCCCGACACCCCGCTGCCCGTCCTGCTGGCCGCGCTCGGCCCCGTGATGCTGCGGATCGCCGGGGAGCTGACCGACGGGACGATCCTGTGGATGGCGGACGAACGAGCGGTCGCCGAACATGTCGTCCCCCTCATCACCAAGTCGGCGGAGGCGGCCGGGCGTTCGGCGCCGCGAGTCGTCGCGGGCATCCCCGTCTGCCTGTGCGCGAAGAGCGAGGTGGACGCCGCCCGGGAGCGCGCCAACCGCATCCTCGGGGAGGCCGAGGTGTCGCCCAACTACCAGCGGCTGCTGGCACACGGCGACGCGCGTGACGTCGGTGACCTGTGCGCGGCCGGCGACGAGGAGGCCATCGCGGCACGCTTCCGGAGCTTCGCCGACGCCGGCGCGACCGACCTGTCCGTACGGCTGCTGCCGATCGGCGGCGGACGGGACGAACTCGTCGCGTCCAAGCTGCGGACCCGGGACGCGGTCGCGGCGATCGCGGCGGACCTGCGATGAGCGACGGCCCACAGAGCGCGAACGCCCAGCTGAGCGGCGGGAGTTCACTGACCGGCGACGGCCCGCTCGCAGCCCTCCGCATCCTGGAAGTGGGCCACATCCTCGCCGGCCCCTACGCCACCATGCTCCTCGCCGACCTCGGCGCCCGCGTCACCAAGGTCGAACCCCCCGGCGGCGACCTCTCCCGCCAGGTCTCCGGCGCCTACTTCGCCGCCCTCAACCGGGGCAAACGCTCGGTCCGCCTCGACCTGACGACCCCCGCAGGACAGGACCGGCTCCACCAACTCGTGGGCGAAAGCGACGCGTTGCTGGTCAACCTCAAACCCTCGGCCGTACGCCGCTACGGCCTGACGTACGAGGCGCTGAAGCCGTACAACGAGCGGCTGGTGTGCGTGCTGCTCACCGGCTGGGGGATGGCCGCCGGGGACACCCCGGCCTTCGACTACGTCGTCCAGGCGGCCACCGGCATCGCCGCGCTCACCGGCGCACCGGACGGGCCGCCCCTGCTGCCCGGCTACTCCTCGGCCGACAACTCGGCAGGCCTGGCAGCCGCGTTGGGACTGCTGGCCCAGGTCGTCTCGGGCAGAGGAGGTCAAATCGAGGTCTCCTTAAGAGATGTGATGCTCTCTCAGCTGAACTACCACGCGGCGGCCTGGCTCGCCGACGGCACCGCGCCCCGCAGACTCGGCGGCGCCCACTCCTATTACGTCCCGGCCCAGCTCTTCCCCACGGCGGACGGTCACTTGGCGCTGTTCATCACCCACGACGGCTTCTGGCACGCCTTCGCGGCGGAGGCAGGCATCGAGGGGTACGCCACGATGGCCGAACGGGCGTCCCGGCGCGAGGAGTTGATCGGCGCGGTGACGAAGGCGCTGGCCGCCGACACCGCCGAGAGGTGGGAGGCGCGGCTGCGTCCGCTCCGGGTGCCGGCGGCGGCCGTACGCACCCTGCCCGAAGCGCTCGCGCGGGCGCCGGAGATGGTGGTGGACGCGGGAGGGACGGGAATGGTGGGGAGTCCGTTCCGGGTCGATGGATGGGAGCCGGAGTACCGGGCGGCGCCCCGCCTCGGTGAACATGGGGACTTCGTCTGAGAGTCGGGCCCACTCCAACTCCCTTACGGCATCCCCCCGTCCACCCGCAACGTCGCCCCACTCGTGTACGACGACGCGTCCGACAGCAGATAGAGCGCCGCCCCGACCACCTCCTCCGGCGCCCCGATCCGCCGCAGCGCGTGCGGCCTTACGCCCTCGGCGAGTCGACCGGGGTCGTCCTGCCAGGCGCGGGTCGCCCAGGTCGCGAAGGGGCCGCACATCAGGGTGTTGACGCGGACCCCGGGGCCGAAGGCGTGCGCGAGGCCCTCCGTAAGGGAGTTGAGGCCCGCCTTCGCCGCCGCGTACGGGAGGATCGCCGGCCGGGGCCGGACCGAGCCCGTCGAGCTGACGTTGACGATCGCGCCGCCCCCGGCCGCCGCCATCCGCGCACCGGCCAGCGCCGAGAGCCGGAACGGGCCCTTGAGGTTGAGGTTCAGGACGGCGTCGAACATCTCCTCGGTCACGGCCCCGAGGTCGTCGTACACCGGGGACATCCCCGCGTTGTTGACCAGCGCGTCCAGCCGGCCGAAGCGCTCGTACGCGGCGTCGACCAGGCCCGGGAGCTGGTCCCAGCGGCCCACGTGGACGGCGTACGGCAGGGCCTCGCGGCCCGTCTCGGCGGTGAGTTCCGCGCAGACCTTCGCGCAGGCCTCGTAACGGCGGCTGGCAATAACTAAGTTGGCGCCGCAGCGGGCCGCGCCCAGGGCCATCGCGCGGCCGAGGCCCCTGCTGGCGCCGGTGATCAGGACGGTCCGGCCGGTGAGATCGAAGAGCTGGTCCGCGTATCCCATGCCGCAGGCTCCTTGGAGGCTTCTCATGGATGAGAGTAGGATTCTCGCTCAGTCAGAATAACATTCTGGACTCTTGAATCGAGGTGCGTGGCATGTGGGACTTCAGCACCGACGACGCCTTCCAGGAGAAGCTCGACTGGGCCGCGGCGCTCGTCCGCGAGGAGATCGAGCCGCTGGACGTGCTGTTCCCGGGCAACGCCGAGCCGTATGACCGGCAGAGCGAGGTGTTCCGGGAGGTCGTCCGCCCGCTCCAGCGGCGGGTGCGCGACCGGGGGCTGTGGGCCGCCCACCTGCCGCCCTCGCTGGGCGGCATGGGCATGGGTCAGGTGCCCCTCGGACTGCTCAACGAGATTCTGGGCCGGTCGAGTTGGGCCCCGATGGCGTTCGGCACGCAGGCCCCGGACTCCGGCAACGCCGAGATCCTCGCGCACTACGCGACCGAGGAGCAGCGCAAGGAGTACCTGGAGCCGCTGCTCGACGGGCGGATCGTCTCGACGTTCGCGATGACCGAGCCGACCGGCGGCGCCGACCCGGGCGGCTTCACCTGCCGGGCCGTGCGCGACGGCGGTGAGTGGGTCATCGACGGCGAGAAGTGGTTCGCCTCCAACTACCCGCTGGCCGCGTTCGTCATCGCGATGGTCGTCACCGACCCCGACGTCCCCGTCCACCAGGGCGCCTCGATGATCCTGATCCCGGCCGGCACCCCCGGCATGGAGATGGTGCGCGGCACCGGCATGGGCGGCGAGCCGCTGGGGCAGGGGGTGCACGCGTATCTGCGGTTCACCGGGTGCCGGGTCCCCGCCGAGAACCTGCTCGGCGAGCCGGGCTCCGGCTTCCTGATCGCCCAAACCCGCCTGGGCGGCGGCCGGTTGCACCACGCGATGCGGTCCGTGGGGCAGTGCAGGCGGGCGCTGGAGATGATGACCGAGCGGATCGCCTCCCGGCGCACGCGCGGCGGGGCACTGTCCGATCAGCAGGCCGTGCGGCACCAACTCGCCGACACCTGGGTGCAGATCGAGCAGTTCCGGCTCCAAGTCCTGCACGCCGCCTGGCAGATGGACCGCGCCCAGCGGACCGGCGACCGCGCCGACGCCCGCCGGGCCCGGCTGCACGTGTCGGCGGTGAAGGTCGCCACCCCCAAAGTCCTTGTGGACGTGGCCTATCGGGCGCTGCATCTGCACGGCGCCCTCGGCGTCTCCAACGAACTGCCGCTGATGCGGATGTGGCAGTCCGGGCCGACCCTCGGCGTCGCCGACGGACCGACCGAGGCCCACCAGGACGTCGTGGCACGGCTGTTGCTCAAAGAGGCGGCGCCGGCCGACGACCTGTACTTCGGCTCGGCCCACCTCCCGGCGAGGCTCGCCGCGGCCCGCGCCCAGTACGCCGACCGGCTCCCCCGGACGGCGGTGAACTGGTGACCTCGGAGGACCTCGCCCGCCTCAACGCCTGGCCCGGCCTCGCCGAACTCCCCGGCGACGGACCCGTCACCGCCCTCATCCCGCTCACCGGCGGCGCCCAGAACCAGCTCCACACCCTCACCCGGGCCGACGGCACCGCACTCGTCCTGCGCCGCCCCGGCCGCCACCTCACAGCAGGCGCCGGCGACGCCTTCCGCCGCGAGGGAACCGTCCTGGCCGCCCTCGCCGCCACCGACGTACCCCACCCCCGCCTGCACGCCAGCGTCCGCGACGACACCGTCCTCGGCGGCCCGTTCTCGGTGCTGGAGAAGATCGACGGCTTCATGCCGAGGGACCAACTCCCGGGCAGATACGGCGAGGACGCCGACTGGCGCCGCACGGTCGCCTTCGCCCTGGTCGAAGGCGCGGCGAAACTCGCGGCGGTCGACCCCTACGCGCATGGCCTCGGTGAACTGGGCCGCCCCGAAGGCTGGTTGGCCCGCCAGACCCCCAAGTACCTGAAGCTGCTGCACGGTTACCGCGCCACCCCCGGCTACCGCGAGGCGGAGTCCCCGCAGGTCGGCCCCGTCGCCGACTGGCTCGCCGCCCACACCCCGAAGAGCGGCACGACGGGCATCGTCCACGGCGATCTCCAGTTCGCCAACGTGATGTTCGCCTACGACGCCCCGCGCCTCGCCGCCATCGTCGACTGGGAGATGGCCTCCCTCGGCGATCCGCTGCTCGACCTCGCCTGGATCCTCACCGCCTGGCGGGAGAAGGGCGACCCGCCGGGGAGCGATCCGCAGTTCCAGCCCTGGGACGGCATCCCGGGCCGGGCCGAACTCGTCGCGTACTACGGCGACTTGACCGGCCGGGACGTCTCCGCGTTCCGCTGGTACCAGGTCCTCGCCTGCTTCCGGCTCGCCGCTCTCCTCGAAGGGAGCTTCGCGCGCGCCCTCGCCGGGAAGCAGAACCGGGCCCTCGGCGAGGGACTGCACACGTACGCGGGGTGGCTGTGGGCGAAGGCCCGCCAGGAGATGACGGCGGACTGAAACCCGGGGATCACTTCGGCGGAAACCTCAACCCCCCGTCCAGCCGCACCACTTCACCGTTGAGGTACTCGTTCTCACACACGTGCGCGACCAGTCCCGCGTACTCCTCGGGCCGCCCCATCCGCCGCGGATGGGGCACCTGAGGCCCCCAGTACGCCTCCAGCTGCTCGGCCGACTTCCCGTACGCGGGTGTCAATACGGTCCCCGGCGCGATCGACACCACCCGGACGCCGAGCGGCGCGAGGTCCCGCGCCGCCACCAGCGTCATCGCGCTGACCCCGCCTTTGGCCGCCGCGTACGGGAGTTGGCCCACCTGCCCCTCGTACGCGGCGATCGACGAGGTCAGCACGACGGCGCCCCGGCCGCCGTCCGCGTCGTGCGGAGCGCTGCGGGCGATCGCGGCGGCGGCCAGCCGCAGGACGTTGAAGACGCCGGTCAGATAGACGTCGACGGTCGTGCGGAAGCCGTCGAGCGCCATCGGCGAACCGTCCTTGGCGACCAGCCGGCCACCGCTCGCGGGACCGCCGTGGCAGTCCACGGCGATCCTCAACTCGCCGTCGGCACAAGCCGATTCGACGGCCGCCGCGACCGAGCCGGTGTCCGTGGCGTCGGTGCGGACGTACCGCACGCCCAACTCGGCCTCCAGCGCCTTGCCTCTGTCGTCGGCCAGGTCGGCGACCGTGACCCGGGCGCCGGCCGCGTGCAGGCGCCGCACCGTCGCCTCGCCCAGACCGCCCGCGCCGCCGACCACCAGAGCCGTAGCACCCTCGATGAGCACAGTAGTTCCCCTCTCTTGCGAGTGAGGATCTGAGTGTAGGAGAATGACGTTCTCATGAATATAGCCGTGATCCTGGAAATGGCCGCCTCGGCGGGGGACCGGCCGGCGGTGACCGAAGGCGGACGCACGCTCTCGACGGCCGCCCTCCTGCGCCTCGCGCGGCACGCGGCGGCCCGCTTCCGCGACCGCAGCGCCGTCCTGTACGCCGGCCCCGGCCACCTCGCCCACCCGGTCGCCCTCTTCGGCGCGGCCCTCGCCGGGGTCCCCTTCGTCCCCCTCAACTACCGCCTCGGCGAAGAACAGTTGACGTCCCTCGTGCACCGCCACCCGGGCGCCGAACTCCTGCTCCCCGCCGACCTCGACCCCCTCCTCGAACCCACCGGAGAGCCGGCGGCCGACCCCGCCCCCGACGAGCGGGACGCCACCGCCGTGACCCTCTACACGAGCGGCACGACGGCCGCCCCCAAAGCCGCCCTCCTGCGCCACCGCCACCTGCTCGCCTACGTCTTCAACACCCAGGACTTCGGCGCGGCGGACCCGGCCGACGCGAGCCTCGTCGCCCTGCCGCCCTACCACGTCGCCGGCCTGATGAACCTGCTGACCAGCCTCTACGCCGGCCGCCGCGTCGTCTACCTGCCCCACTTCGACCCCGAGGACTGGCTGGCGGCCGTACGCCGCGAGAAGGTCACCCACGCGATGGTCGTGCCGACCATGCTCGCCCGGCTGACCAGCACCGATGCCCCCGCCGACGTACCGACCCTGCGCAGCCTCGGCTACGGCGGCGCGCGCTGTCCGCGCCCGGTCGTCGAACGCGCGCTGCGGCGCTTCCCGCACACCGGGTTCGTCGGGGCGTACGGGCTGACCGAGACGTCGTCCTCGCTGTGCGTGCTCGGCCCCGAGGACCACCGGCGCGCGCTGGCCGCGAGCGACCCCGCCGTGCGGGACCGGCTGGGGTCGGTGGGACGGCCGTTGCCCGGAGTGGAGATCGCCGTTCTCACAGAGGACGGCGCCGCGTGCGCCGCCGGCGAGAGCGGGCTGGTCTTCGTGCGCGGTGAGCAGGTCTCCGGCGAGTACGAGGGCGCGGACGGACCCGCCGACGGCTGGTTCGCCACGCGCGACCGGGGGCGGCTGGACGCCGACGGCTACCTGTACATCGAGGGGCGCGCCGACGACACCATCATCCGGGGCGGCGAGAACATCGCCCCCGCCGAGATCGAGGACGTGCTGCTGCGCCACCCCGGCGTGCGCGAGGCCGCCGTGCTGGGGGTGCCCGACGCGGAGTGGGGGCAGCGGCTGGTCGCCGTGCTCGTCGGGGCCGGGGACCCGGAGGAGATCCGCGCGTTCGCCCGCGCGCGGCTGCGGTCCTCGAAGACACCCGACACGGTCGTCTTCCGCCCCGAACTGCCGCGCACGGCAACGGGAAAGCTCCTGCGCCGCACGCTGGCCGCCGAACTCGCCGCCGCCGAACTCGCCGCCTCCGAGGAGGAGCCCGCCGATGCCTGACGCCGTGATCGTCAACGCCCTGCGCACCCCGATCGGCACCGCCTTCAAGGGGAGCCTGCGGCAGACAACCGCCCATGAACTGGCCGAAGTTGTGCTGCGATCGGCGGTACGGGACCTGGACCCCGGCCTTGTCGACGACATCGTCCTCGCCGAGTCCCACCACGGCGGCGGAGTCGTCGCCCGCCACGCCGCGCTCACCGCCGGACTCCCCCTGGTCCCCGGGCTCGCCCTGAACCGGCACTGCGCGGGCGGACTCGCGGCCGTACAGACCGCCGCCGCGTCGATCCGGGCCGGCATGGACCGGCTGATCCTCGCCGGAGGCGTCAACTCGGCGTCCACCGCACCGAAGTCGCTGTACGGAGGCGAACCCTGGACACCGCCGACGCACCCCGACCGCCCCGACGCGCCCAACCTCGACATGTCGCTCACCGTCGGCTGGAACACCGCCGTCCGGGTCGGCATCAGCCGTACGGAGATGGACAGTTGGGCCCTGCGCTCGCACCGGTACGCCGTACGGGCCCTGGACGAGGGGCGGTTCAAGGAGGAGACGGTGGCCGTCGGTGACTTCACCGCCGACGAACACCCCCGCCGCGACACCAGCGCCGAACGCCTCGCCGCGCTCAAGCCCCTGCACCCCGAGATCGACGGCTTCTCCATCACGGCGGGCAACGCCTGTGGCGCGAACGACGGTTCGGCGATCCTGACGGTGGCCGCCGCCGAACTGGGGCTGCCCGCGCTGGCGACCGTACGCGCCTGGGCGTCCGTCGCCGTGGACCCGGCGGAGACCGGGCTCACCCCGGTCCTCGCCATCCCGAAGGCGCTGGGCCGCGCCGGTCTCGCGGCGTCGGACGTCGAACTCTTCGAGATCAACGAGGCGTTCGCGGCGGTGCCGATCGCGGCGGTGCGCCGGCTCGGGCTCGATCCCGAGCGGGTGAACGTGAACGGCAGCGGCTGCTCACTGGGGCATCCGGTGGCGGCGACCGGGGCCCGGATGCTGGTCACGCTGGTCCATGAACTGCGGCGCAGGGGCGGGGGATTGGGGGTCGCGGCGATGTGCGCGGGCGGGGGGATGGGGTCGGCGGTGGTGATCGAGGTGGCGGCGCCTTAGCGGGGAGGGCGCCCGGCAGCTCAGGGGACGCGCTTCGGGCCATCTCGGAGATGCCCGAAGCGCGTCCCCTCAGAACCGCAACAGCCCCTCCTGCGCGTACGACGCGACAAGCGCCCCCTCCTCGGTCAGCACATCCCCCCGCCCGAAACACCTTCCGTGCGCGGCGACCGGGCTGTGCTGCCGCAGCAGCAGCCACCGCCCGGTCCAGAACGGCCGGTGGAACCACACCGTGTGCGAGGTGACCGCACTGCTGAACACCCGCCCCGCGTCCTCCTGCGTCACCCCCGCCAACGGCCGCAACGCCGTGCCGATGAGGGTGAGATCGGTGGCGTACGAGAGCAGCGCGGGCGCCAACTCGCCTGCCGCCGAAGGGATACGTGTCCACAGCTCGTAGCCGGGCGGCGCGGACCCCGTCGTGTCCAAGTCGCTCACCGCCCTCGACTCCCAGGGCAGCAGCCCGAGTCGGACGGCCCGCTCCGCCCCCGGCAGCTCCGGCACCGGCTCGACACTCTGCCGGTCGGCCCCCTCCTCCCACACGTGCAGACTCGCGTCGGCGACGGCGACGACCCCGTGCCCCTGCCGCGCGGTGAGCCGTACGCCCGCGAAGGTCCGCCCCGACCGCACGACCTCGGCGAAGTGGCGCACCGGCTCCCCGGACCGGCCCTCGCGGGTGAACTGCGTGTGCAGGGACTTGAGTTGCTTGCCCGGGGCGGCGAGGACCGCCGCGCGGCAGAACTGGGCGAGCAGCTGCCCGCCGAACAGCCGCCGGTACTCCAGCTGTTGCGAACGCGCCTCCCAGACACCCGGTTCGACGGCGGTCAGGCCGAGGCAGCCCAGCAGATCGTCCCAAAGGTCCATGACTCTCCCTACAGTTCGACGAGCCGAGGCGCCCGTCCCTCCCGCAGCAGCAACTCCCCGGCCTCCCGGGTCAGTTCGCGTGCCGACCCCAGCAGCCCGTCCAGCACCAGCGCCCGCTTCACATGCCGGTGCAGCGCGTGTTCGGCCGTGAACCCGATCCCGCCCAGCGCCTGTTGGCAGTGCCGGGCGGCGATGAGCGCGGCCCGTCCTGCGGCGGCTTTCGCGAGCAGCGCGCCGAGGTCGCCGTGGGCCTCGGTGAGCACGGCTTCGGCGCCCTCCAGGGCGACGTACGTCTCCGCGAGGCGGTGCCGCAGCGCTTGGAAGGAGGCCAGCGGGCGGCCGAACTGGTGGCGGTCCAGGACGTGTTGGCGGGCCAGTGCGAGCATCGCGTGCCCGGTGCCGAGCAGCCACCAGCCGAGCGCGCGGCGGCCTGCGGCGAGGGGCAGATCCGCAGGCGCGTCGGTCGGGTGCAAGGGCAACTCGGGGTCCAGGAGAGCGTCGTTGGGGGATTCGAGCCAGACCACCCGGGTGCCGCCCGTGAACGGCAGCGGGGGAGCGGACCCGAGGGGCAGTCCGGCGGCGTGCAGGAGCACGTCGTTGAGGACGGGGGCGTGCGTGCCGGTCTCGCCCAGGAGCCGGAACAGCAGCGGGACGGCCCCCTCCTCCGCGAGCAGGTCGGGCCAGCCCAGGGCGGCGAGGTCCGTGCCCGAGGTGAGGGCCTTGCGGAGGGTGTCCTCCAGCAGTGCCCGTTCGGCGGCGTCCATACGGCTCACTCCTTCCCGAGGTCCAGCAGCCGGCGGGCGACGATGTTGCGCTGGATCTCGGCGGTGCCGCCGTAGATCGTCGCGGCCCGCGCGTACAGATACTCCGTGCGCCACCCGTCGTCGGAAAGCTCAACTCGCCCTGGGAGAAGGTCCCGTACGGCGTCGTAGAGCACTTGTTCGGCGGTCGCGAGGAGGATCTTGTCGACCGACGTGCCGGGGCCGAGCCGGGCGCCCGCCGCGAGGGAGCGCTGGGTGGCGGCCGAGCGGCAGCGGGCCGTGTGGAGGCCCAGCCAGACCTCGCCGAGCCGGTCCGGGTCGGGCGCGGGGCCGTCGGTGAGGAGGCGGTCGAGGCGGGTGTGGAGGTGGGCGACGCGGTGCCAGAAGCAGGTGGAGCGCTCGTGGGGGAGCAGGTCCGTGGCGATGCGCCAGCCGTCGCCCTCGGCCCCGAGCAAACGCTTGGCCGGGACGCGGACGCCGTCGAGGAAGACCTCCGCGAACTCGTCGACGCCGTGCATCGTGCGCAGCGGGCGGACGGTGACGCCGGGGGAGTCCATGTCGACGAGGAACGCGCTGATCCCGGCGTGGCCCGGGCCGCCGGTGCGGGCCAACAGGACGCAGCGGGCGGCGTATTGGGCGAGACTCGTCCACACCTTCTGGCCCGAGACCGTCCAGTCCCCGTCGCTCCCACGCACGGCCCGCGTCGACAGCGACGCCAGGTCGCTGCCCGAGCCGGGCTCCGAGAAGCCCTGGCACCACTGCTCGGCGCCGCTCAGCAGCCGGGGGACGCAGGCGGCGGCCAGCGCGGGCGGGGCATGGTCGAGGAGAGTCGGTACGAGGACCTCGACCAGCGACCAGATCCCCGGCTCGGCCAGCTCCCGCCGGGCCACCTCCTCGCCGAGCACCGCCCGCAGCAGCGCGGGCCCGCCGAGTCCCCCGACCTCGGCGGGCCAGCCGTACCGCATCCAGCCGGCGTCCCACAACGCGCTGCGGACGCGGGAGAGTTGGGCGACCTGGGCGTCCAAGTCGCCGCGTGGGGCGGACAGATCGTGCGCGTCCAGCCAACTCGCCAGCCCGGTACGGAAGTCCGTGACGTTCATGAGCGGGTGAAGGCGTGCGGGCGGCCCGAGTCGTGGGCCCCGCCGCGGCGGATGAAGGTCATCGCGCGGGTGCGCAGCCGCCAGCCGTCCGGGGTGCGGACGTAGGCGTCGGTGTAGTAGCCGATGCGCAGGGCGTGCTCCGAATGCTCGACGAAACACAGGGGCTGGACGCCCGTCGCGGTGTCCCCGGTCAGCTCGATCGCCGCAGTGCCCACCAGGAAAAGGCCCTTGGGGGCGGCGGCGGCCAGGGCGGGGAAGTCGTCGAGGGAGTAGCTCTCGCCGAAGGCGCGGTAACTGCCGTCCGGAGTGAAGACCTTGAGGACCTGGTCGATGTCACCACGGGTCATCGCGACGGCGTAGCGGGCGAGGAGCTGTTCGAGCTGGACGAGGTCGTCGGTGGGACTCAACGGTGATCCTCCTGATGAGAACGGGATTCTCGCCGATGAGTATCGTGCACGAATGTTGATTCTCCAATAAGGAGAAGCTAGTTTCCACAGCATGGATCAGTTCCTCGCCTTCACGGTGGTGGGTCTGACCACGGCGGCCGTCTACGCCGTGATCGGCAGCGGCCTGGTGCTCACCCACACCACGGCCGGAGTCTTCAACTTCGCCCACGGCGCCACCGGGATGCTCGCCGCCTTCGCCTACTGGCAGCTCGCCGTCGGCTGGGGCTGGCCCGTCCCGGCCGCCCTCGCCGCCGTCCTCCTCGTCCTCGCGCCCGCCTTCGGGCTCCTCGTCGAACGCGTCCTGATGCGGCCCGTGCGCGCCCTCGGCGAGGCGGAGCGGCTGGTCATGACGGTCGCCCTGCTCACCGGCTCCATCGCGCTCGCCCGCTTCGTCTGGGACCCCGACACCCCGCGCCCGCTCAGCCCCTTCCTCGCCGGCCGCCCCGCGCTGCGCCTCGGCCCGGCCGCCGTCACCTGGCACCAGGCCGTCACCCTCCTCGCCGCGCTCGCGATCGCCGCCGCCCTCTGGTTCCTGCTGCACCGCACCCGCGCCGGCACCGAGATGCGCGCCTGCGTCGACGACCGCGCGCTGGCCGCCCTCACCGGCGCCGACCCGCTGCGCGCCGGCCGCCTCGCCTGGGTCCTCGGCAGCCAACTCGCCGCGGTGGGCGGCATCTTGATCGCCCCGACGGTCGCCCTCGACGCCCAGCAGCTCTCCCTGCTCATCGTCTCCGCCTACACCGCCGCCGTGTTCGGCAGGCTGCGCAGCCTCCCGCTGACCTTCGCGGGCGCGCTCGCCGTCGGCCTCATGGAGGCCTATCTCGCCGGCTACCTCCCGCGCAACGACTACCTCCCCGGCCTGCGGCTCGCCGCCCCCGCGCTGCTCCTCCTGCTCGCCCTGCTGGCCTTCCCGCACCGCCAACTCAAGGGAAGAGAAAGGCGGTTGGTGAGCGTGCCGCTGCCCTCGGCGCGCGGCGCGCTGGTGTTCGGCGCGGCCGTCGTGGTCCTCGCGCTGGCCATGGTCAGTGTCCTCTCCGACGACAAGGCCGTCTCCTACGGCGCCGTCTTCTCCCTCGGCGTCGTCGCCCTCTCCTACGTCCCGCTCGCCGGGTACGCCGGACAGATCTCCCTGTGCCAGCTGTCGATCGCCGGGATCGGGGCCGTCGTCTGGGGACACCTGGGCGCGCGCGGGGAGTTGTGGGCGCTGCCGGTCGCCGTCCTCGTCTGCGCCGCCGTCGGCGCGCTCATCGCGCTGCCCGCGCTGCGGCTGTCCGGGATCTATCTCGCCCTGGGGACAACGGCGTTCGCCGCGATCCTCGACCGCTGGATCTTCACGCTGCCCGCGTTCGACGTCCTCGGCGTCCGTATCGCGCTGTTCGACCAGGGCTCGGTGTCGGTCACGGGACCTGACCTCCTCGGCCGGCGTCTGACGACCCCGGCCCAACTCCTCGTCTTCGCCGCTGTGTTGCTGGCCTTCGTCTCCGTGGCGGTGGCCGCGCTGCGCCGCAGCCGCTTCGGGCGCCGACTGATCGCCCTGCGCGACAGCGAGGCCGCGTACGCCACCCTCGGCGGCCGGCTCCTGGGCGCGCGGGTCGCCGTGTTCGCCCTCTCGGCGGGCATCGCGGGCCTCGGCGGCGCCCTCTACGGAATGCAGCAACAGACCGTCACCGCCGATCAGTTCAACCTCGTCGCCGGGCTCCCGATCTTCCTGATCGCCGTCATCGGCGGCCTCGGCGCCGTGGGCACCGGCCTGTTCACGGGCCTGTCCTTCGTCCTGCCCGCCCAACTCCTCGACGGGCTGGGGAGTTGGGCCCACGACCTCGCCCCGCTCCTCATCGCCCTCGCCGGAATGGGCCTCGCCCACAACCCCGGTGGCGTCCTGAAGGGGATGCGCGCCGAATGGGCCCCGCTGGCCCGCAGCCGTGCCCTGTACGTCACCCTCGCCGCCTGCTGGCTCCTGGCCGCGACGCACACCCTCCCCACCTGGGCCGCACTGGCGCTCGCCGTCGCCATCGCCGTAACACTCAGGTCCCGCACGGCAGTTGGGCCCGCCGTCGACGTCCCCGTCGAGTGGTGGGGTGTGCGGCGGCCCTGGCGGGCACAGGACGGGGAGGTGCTGGCCCGTGCGACGCGCTGAACCGGTGCTCGTGGCCGAGGACGTCACCGTCTCCTTCGGCGGGCGGCGCGCGCTCGACCAGGTCTCGCTGGGCGTCGTACCCGGGCGGGTCACCGGGCTCATCGGCCCGAACGGGGCTGGAAAGTCAACCCTGTTCGACGTGGTGTCCGGGCTGTGCCGGCCGCAGGCGGGGCGGGTGCGGCTCGGCGGGCACGACGTCACCCGGGAAGGACCCGCGCGCAGGGCACGGCGGGGGATGTCCCGGACCTTCCAGCATCTGGAGCTGTTCGGACGGCTCACCGTCCGTGACAACCTCCTCGTCGCCGCCGAACTCGGCCCCGGCCGCCGCCACGCGGGCCGCACCGCCGACCAAGTCCTCACGCGGCTCGGCCTCACCGCCCTCGCCGCCGAACCCGCCGCCGCCCTGCCCACCGGAACGGCCCGACTCGTCGAAGTGGGACGGGCGTTGGTGCTGCGCCCGAAAGTGCTGCTGCTCGACGAACCGGCGGCCGGACAGGACCCGGAGGAGACCGGACGCTTCGCGGCACTGCTGCGCGAACTCGCCGGGGACGGGACGGCCGTACTCCTCGTCGAGCACGACATGAGCCTCGTCATGGGCGTCTGCGATCTGGTGTACGTCCTCGATCTGGGGCGGGTCGTGGCCTGTGGGGCGCCGGCCGAGATCCGGCGGGACGAGGCCGTTCTCGCGGCGTATCTGGGGGGAGAGCTGACATGAGCCGGGCCCCGCTCCTCCAACTCGACGCCATACACGCCGAGTACGACGGAATCTCCGTGCTGCACGGCGTCGCCCTCGCCGTCGCCCCCGGCCGGACCGTCGCCCTGCTCGGGCCCAACGGGGCCGGGAAATCAACCCTGTTGAAGGTCGCCGCCGGCGTACACCCGCCCAGCGCCGGGCGGTTGCTGCTCGGTGGGCGGGACGTGACCGGGGTGCGGGCGGGCGATCTCGCGCGGGCCGGGGTGTGCCTGATCCCGGAGGGGCGCGGGGTGTTCCCCAACCTCAGCGTCGGCGACAACCTCCGCATGATGACGTTCACGGGCCGGCGCCGCGAGGACATCGAGGAGGCCGCGTACGCCCGTTACCCCGCCCTCGGCAGCCGGCGCGGTCAAGCTGCGGGCACCCTCTCCGGCGGCGAGCAGCAGATGCTGGCCCTCGCCCGCGCCCTCACCACCGACCCGGCCGTCCTCCTCCTCGACGAACTCTCCCTGGGACTCGCCCCGTTGGTCGTCGCCGAACTCTACGAACGGGTCGCCGAGATCGCCGCGCAGGGCGTCGCGGTGCTCGTCGTCGAGCAGTTCGCCGCCGCCGTCCTGAGGATCGCCGACCACGCCGCCGTCCTCACCCACGGCCGCGTCCGGTGGCAGGGCCGGCCCGACGCCCGCCTGCACGCCGACCTCTCCGCCCACTACCTGGGGAGCGCCCCATGACGCCGGACGCCCGAGCCGAACGCTTCGTCCGCGACCTCGCCGCCCTCAAGATCCCCGACCCCGCCGGCGCCCGCACCGCCCTCTGGCTGCGCCTCGGCGCCCTGCTCATGGCCGCGGGCCTCGCCGCCGGCGCCCTCGCCTTCCCCCTCGCCCACGCCACCGACTCCGCCCTCGGCCAGGGCGACGCCCTCGCGCTCGGCCTAGGCGGCACCACCGCGACCGTCACCGGCGCGGCCCTCTTCCTGCGCTACTCGCTCACCGGGTTCCTGCGGTTCTGGCTGGCCAGGCAGTCGTACGAGCTGGAGAGGCTGGGGGACCGGCTGACGGTACGACCGCGCGCGGAGGAACCGCCGCCGGCTGAGGCACCGCCGCCGGGAGCGGACACGCTGCCGCCGCCAGGAGTCGACACGCTGCCGCCGCCGGAAGCCGCCGCGCAGCCCACGCCCGAAGCCGCGCTCCCGATGCCGGAAGCCGCGGGACTCCCCTTGCGGGCAGCCGGAGCAGCTGGAGCAGCCGGTGCAGCCGGTGCAGTTGGAGCTGCCGAAGCTGCCGGAGCTGCCGGAGCAGCCGAAACCGCCGGAGCAGCTGGAGCCGCCGGAGCCGCTGGAGCTGCCGATACCGCTGGAGCCGCTGGAGCCGCCGAATTAGCCGAAGCCGCCGGAGCAGCCGAAGCCCCCGACTTCCCCGCCCCCGCCGCCCCCAAAGGAGAGCCGAACCATGCCGCGCCCCGGTGACCAGCTCGCCTGCCCCACCAGCACCACCCGCGTCATCGTCATCCGCGCCCCGCACGACCTCGACGGTCCGATCCGCTGCGGCGGCACCCCGATGGCCCCGGCCGCCTCGACCCCGGCCCCGCCCCCCGACAGCGCCCCGCCCGCGACCCTCATCGGCAAGCGGTACGTCGACCCCGGCGACACCCTCGAACTGCTCTGCACCGCCTCCGGGCCCGGCGAACTCACCTACGGCGGCCAGCCGTTGACCATCAAGGCCGCCAGAGCACTGCCGGCCTCCGACTGAGCCCGGCCTCCGACTGAGCCCGGCCTCCGACTGAGCCCGGCCCCCGACCGAGCCGCACCCTTGGCCGAGCCTCACCCCCACCTCCGCCGAGCCTCACCCCCACCTCCGCCGAGCCGCACCCCTAGGAGCGTGTTCATGAACCGCGACGACATGATCCTGATCAGCGTCGACGACCACATCATCGAGCCCCCCGACCTCTTCGCGGCCCACCTCCCCGAGCGCTACAAGAAGGAGGCCCCGCGCCTCGTCCACAGCGAAGACGGCAGCGACATCTGGCAGTTCCGCGACAACCGCGTCGGCAACTCCGCCCTCAACGCGGTCGTGGGCCGGCCCAAAGAGGAGTACGGCATGGAGCCGCAGGGCCTCGACGAGATCAGGCCCGGCTGCTACGACGTCGACGAGCGGATCGCCGACATGAACGCGGGCGGCGTCCTCGCCCAGATGAACTTCCCCTCGTTTCCCGGGTTTTCGGCCCGGCTCTTCGCCACCGAGGACACCGGTCTCTCGCTGGCCCTCGTCCGCGCCTACAACGACTGGCACATCGACGAGTGGTGCGCCGCCCACCCCGGCCGCTTCATCCCCATGGCGCTGCCCGCCATCTGGGACGCGGAACTGTGCGCGCAGGAGATCCGCCGCGTCGCCGACAAGGGCTGCCACTCCCTGACCTTCCCCGAGAACCCCGTCCCGCTCGGCTACCCCAGCTTCCACTCCGGGTACTGGGACCCGGTCTGGCGGGCGCTGACCGACTGCGGCACGGTCATGAACCTCCACATCGGCTCCTCCGGCCGGCTCGCCGTCACCTCCGCCGACGCCCCGCCCGACGTGATGATCACCCTCCAGCCCATCAACTTGGTACAGGCGGCGGCCGACTTGATGTGGTCGCGGGTGCTCAAGGAGTACCCCACGCTGAAGATCGCCCTCTCCGAAGGCGGCACCGGCTGGATCCCGTACTTCCTCGAACGGCTCGACCGCACCTACGCGATGCACGCCACCTGGACGCTCCAGGACTTCGGCGGCAAGCTGCCCTCCGAGATCTTCCGCGAGCACTTCCTGACCTGCTTCATCTCCGATCCCGTCGGCGTGAAGCTGCGCCATGAGATCGGCATCGACAACATCTGCTGGGAGGCGGACTACCCGCACAGCGACTCGATGTGGCCGAACGCCCCGGAAGAGCTCCACGAGGTCCTGACGGCGAACGCGGTCACGGACGAAGAGGCCGCCAAGATAACGCACTTGAACGCCATGCGCTGGTACTCCTTCGACCCCTTCGCCCATGTCCCCCGGGACCGGGCGACGGTGGGCGCCCTGCGCAGCGCGGCGGCCGGACACGACGTCTCGATCAAGCCCCGCAGCCGCCAAGTCATCGAGCCCGCCGAGAAGTTGGCGGTCTACCGAAAGAAGGCGGAGGCGGCGCTGGCGGCACGGGGGGAGTGAGGGGGCGACGGGGGAGGGGGTGGGCGGCACACCGACCAGCTCAACGCCGGCACGCCGGCCAGCTCAACGCCGGCACGCCGCTCAGCCCAACGCCGGCGCGCCGGCCAGCTCAACGGTGGCACGTCGCTCAGCTCAACGCCGGCACGCCGGCCAGCTCAACGCCGGCACGCCGCCCAACCCCTCCGCCGGCACGCCGCCCACCCCAACTCCCGCCCGCCCCAACAGACTTGTCAGCCCAACCGCCGCACCCCCGGCATCGTAGGCGCCGTAACCCCCGCCACCCCCTTGTCCGCCGACCCCGCCGGCGCCCCCGCCCCCACCGGAGTCGTCGTCATCGGCCGTTCCGCCGTGCACCGCTGCTTCTCCGCCGCCGACATGGGCCCCGTCCGCTGCAACAGCCGGTCAGGCACCGCGCGTGAGGGGCCGTCGACGACGGCGTGCACGCGGTAGTCGTCCTTCTTGCTGACGAACCACCCCTCCACCCGCTCCCGCGTCGGCTGGAGCTCGACCCAGCTCACCTCGCCGGGCTGGATGCGCTCGACGACGGTCCGCTGGTCGCTGCTGAACCACTGCCACGGCCGCTGCCAGGCCTTCTCGTACGCGGCGGCGAACTGGGCCGCCATCGGACGGGACTTGACCCGCTTCTCGTCCTCCGCGCGGTCGCCGGAGGTGGGCAGCCGGGCGACCTCCTCCAGGGACTGGCCGGCGTCGGCGTAGGTCTGCGCGACGCTGTCGTGACTGCGCTCGGCGAAGCTCAACACCCGGGTGTGCTCAAGGGTGTTGCGGGTGCAGTTGATGAACGCCTCGCCCACGACCCGGGATTGGCCGTAGTAACGGAAAGAGGTCCGCCGGTCGGGCTGGAACGCGCACGCGTTCTCCCCGTTGCACGCGGCCAGCGCGTTGTGCAGCCACTTCTCCTTCTCGTTGCCCTTGAAGGCCTCCGAGGTCCCCAGTGACATCCGGTCGACGGTCTGGTCGACGGCCGGCGGCACCTCGACGGCCCGCACCCGCGCCACCATCGGCGAACACGTGATGTGCGTCTTGGAGTTGGCCACCTTGGACGTGAAGGTGAGCAGCGGCTCGTTCTCCCCGGCGGTGAAGCTGTACGACCGCTGAGTCCACACCCCCTTGCCCGCCGTGCCCTTGACCCGCCCGGGGTCACCGGCGGTGGTGACCGCCTGGACGGCGCCCCCGCCCGCCTCGACCGTGTACGGCTGCCCGTCCGCGACCTCGGCCGGCAGGCACTCCTTGGACACGGCCGGGCTGTCCTCGTAGCTCACCGTCACCCGCGCCCCGGTCCGCACCCCGCGCAGCCGCTGGGAGAGGGTGTTGCCGTCCTTCTGGAGGGCGACGCCGTGGGAGCCGTCGGTCCGGCCGGACGCGGCGGGGGAGTAACGCTGGTTCGCGCCGGTCCAGTTGTCGATGCCGACGGTCGTCGGCCCGTCGCCCTTCATCGCGGGGTCGGCGAAATCGCCGTTGAGGACACCGACGGGCTGTTCACCAGGAGCCGGGGGCGCCGAAAGAGAGACGGCGACAGAAGGCGCGGCCAGCGCGAGCGAGGCCAGGGCAGGGACGATCAGCAGAGTTCTGCGCATCAAGTGGCTCCGAATCAAGGGGTGTTGTCGCCGTCGGGCGCCGAGTTGCCGGTGGGCCGCGTCCCCTGGCACACGTTCGCCGGGGCCGCGTAGGTCTGCGCGACGAACGAGCTGGTGTTGACCATCGACGGGCTGTCCACGGAGATCCCGAGGATCTTGCTGCCGATGTCGGTGATGAGGTTCCCGGTGACCCGCCGCATCGCCGCGCTCGCCCCGAACACCAGCATGTCGTGCGGTTTGACGACCGTCTTGTACGTCGTCGCCTCGGTGTTGTCGACCGTCCAGGACTTGGAGTACGTCGCCTTGAACGCGGCCTCGAACGCGAGCTTCGCGCTCATCGAGCCGGCGAGCTTCGCCCCGCCCGCCACGGACGTCTTCGTACCGTTCTCGGAGGTCGGCCCCTCCTTGAGGTTCGGGGTCTTGTGGTTGCTGGTGATGTCGTTGCTGAGGTTGGTGGTGACCTCGCCCGACGCGCTGACCTGGCCCTCGACGCCGACCTTCCCGGAGATCTCGCCGCCGATGTTGTCGGTGCTGCTGGTGCGCAGCGTGACCGTGCGGTCGACGTTCATGTCGTTCTGGGTGCAGTTGTACACCGAGTTGCCGAGCGACCGTACGGCGGTGGCGAACTCGCGGTCCAGCAGCCGGTTGATGTGGAAGGAGCACGCGGACTGCTTCGTCTCGCAGCGCTTCAGGACGTCGGCGATCTTCGCGGGCCTCCCGTCGGGTCCCACCGCCCGCGCGGCCGGCATCGGGCCGGGGTCGCCCGCCCCGGGCGGCGGCGGGGCGGCGCAGACGGGCGCGGCGAGCGCGAGGGAGGCCAGGACGGGGACGAGCACGGTGAGCGGACGGCGCATGGGGATCTCCTAGCGGGCTTCAGGAACCGAGCAGCGAGCACATCTGGCCGACGGGGACGGGCGTCTCACCGGCGCCGGCCGGCAGGGTCCCGGCGAAGCCGGAGCAGACGCCGTCCGAGGCCGCCGAGGCGTTGGCGCCGGGCTCCGTCTTGAACCCGGAGATCGTCGAGGTCATGTCGGTGATCCCGTCCTTCTCCGAGGCCCCCGACCCGGCGAGCTTCTCCATGCAGGACGACGACCCCGGCTCGCACTCCTTGAGCTGCTTGCCGACGCCGTCGATCGTCTTCTGCGCGTTCGCCGCGTCGGCCTCGGTCTTCTTCTGCTGCTCCTCGATCTTCTGCGCCTCCTCCGCGTTGGCCTCGTTGTCCTTGCAGGCCTGGTCGTCGGGCTTGCACTCCTCGACAGGAGCGACGGCGGGGACGGCGTACGCACCGGAACAGCCGGCGAGCGTCCCCGAGGACAGGGCGAGCGCGAGGGCGCAGACGGACAGCAGACGGCGTATGAAACGCCCCCAAATCAACAAGACACACAGAAGTCGATCAAGGAACTCGAACGGGCGGCGGTCAATCAGGTGCTTCGGCCAACTCGGCTCGCGCCGTTGATCATTTACGGCGAGGCTGCTCAAGGACGTCCCCACCGAATCCACGGCCAAGGGCACCGGCATGCCCGGACCCGGCCCGAAGACAAGGAGAGCCATGTCCCTGCGCACATCCACCGCCCGCCGGGCGGCCGTGATCGCCGCCGCGGTCGCCGCCACCCTCGCGCTCGCCCCCGCGGCCGGCGCCAACGAGGGCAACCCGACCGTCCTGAGCTGGGGCGCCGGACGCACCGGCCAGCTCGGCAACGGCACTCTCTCCGACAGCCTCTCGCCCGCCTCGGTGACCAGCCTCTTCCGCGGCGACGTCGACCAGATGTCGGCCGGCGGCACCTCCTCCGCCGACTCCTTCGCCCTCGCCCGCACCGACAAGACCGTCAAGGCCTGGGGCCACAACTCCTCCGGCCAGCTCGGCAACGGCGGCAACACCAACCAGGCCGTGCCCATCACCGTCCCCGGCCTCGACAACATCAAGGACATCGCCGCCGGCGGCCGGCACGCCCTCGCCCTCAACACCTCGGGCCAGGTCTACGCCTGGGGCGACAACTCCTACGGCCAGCTCGGCAACAACCGCACCGGGGACAGCCGTACCGCCCCCGACCGGGTCCAGGGCATGCCCAAGGTCAAGTAGATCTCCGCCGGCTGCGACTTCAGCCTCGCGCTGCTGGAGAACGGCAAGGTCTACGCCTGGGGCCGCGGCATCCACGGCCAGCTCGGCACCGGCAACCGCGCCACCAGCTCCGTACCCCGCCAGGTCAAGGGCCTGGAAAACGTTGTCAAGGTCGCCGCCGGCTGCTACCACGCCCTCGCGATCACCGCCGACGACACCGTCAAGGCCTGGGGCTACAACCTCTACGGCCAGCTCGGCAACTCCTCCACCAAGTCCGCGACCGAACCCGTCGACGTCGACTGGCTGGAGAACGTCTCCGACATCACCACCGGCGCCTTCCACAACTACGCGACGACCAGCGACAGCCACGTCTACGGCTGGGGCAACAACCAGTACGGCCAGCTCCTCGAGGGCGACCAGGCCGACGGCGACAACATCTCCCGCACCAACCGCACCGCGCCCGTCGAGATCCCCCGCCTGGAGGGCGTCCAGCACCTCGCCGCCGGCGCCCGGCACGGCGTCGCCGTCACCGCCGACGACGTCTTCACCTGGGGCAACAACAGCGAGGGCCAGCTGGGCAACGGGACGACCGTGTCGCGCTACGACTCCGTGAGGATCCTCAAGGAGGGGTCGGCGATCAAGAACGTGGCCGCCTCGCTCGGGGGCAACACGACGTATGCGTACTAGGGCGGTCGCGCTGGCGGCGGTGGTGCTGCTGGGGGCGGCCGGACCGGCGCGGGCCCGGGGTCCGGCCGATCCGAGCGATCCGTGGGTGCGCGGCTGGGGGCTGAACAGCACCGGGCAGCTCGGCACCGGGGACACCCTCGACCAGCTGACCCCCTCGGTCGTCACCGGCCTGCGCCGCGCCGACGTACGGCAGCTGAGCGGGGGCGGCGGCAGCGCCAACGGCTTCGCGCTCGCGCTGCTGAACGACGGCACGGTCCGGGCCTGGGGCGCGGGCGCGTCCGGCCAGCTCGGCGACGGTACGACGACACAGCGGCCGTATCCGGCGGCCGTGACCGGAGTCGACCAGGCGTCGCGGGTCGCCGCCGGGCTCAGCTTCGGCGTCGCCGTCCGCGGCGGCCGGATGCTGGCCTGGGGATCCAACGGCAACGGCCAGCTCGGCAACGGCTCGACCGGCGGCTCGAACCCGCTGCCCGCGCCGGTGCAGAGCCTGAACCGGGTCAAGGACGTCAAGGCCGGGTGCAGTCACGCGCTCGCCCTCCGGGAGGACGGCACGGTGTGGGCCTGGGGCCGCAACGACACGGGCCAGCTCGGTGACGGCAACACGGGCGACCGCGACACCCCGGGCCGGGTGCCGGAGCTGACGGGCGCCGTCTCGATCGCCGCCGGCTGCTCCTACAGCCTCGCCGTCATGGCCGACGGCCGGGTCAAGGCCTGGGGCGCCAACGCGCACGGCCAGCTCGGCGACGGCAGTACCAAGAACAGCAGCACTCCGGTGGACGTCCCGCTCCTGTCGGACGTGACCGCGCTCCACGCCGGCACCTATCACACCCTCGCCGTCCTCAAGGACGGCACCGTCCGCGCCTGGGGCCTCAACAGCCAAGGGCAGCTCGGCGACGGCACGACCACCAACCGCCGCAGCCCCGTGCCGGTGGCCGGTCTGACCGGCGCGGTCTCCGTGGCCGCCAGCTGGCGCTACAGCCTCGCGGCCCGCGACGACGGCTCGGTCGTCGCGTGGGGCGAGAACGCGAGGGGCCAGCTCGGCGACGGCACCACGACCTCGTCCCTGACCCCGGTCACCGTCCTCCCCCCGGACAGCGGCGCGACCGAGGTCTCGGCCTCCCTCACGGACACCAGCTACGCCTACTGAACCGAAAGGCACCACCTTGCGACCACTCCTCCTCACGGCCCTAGCCGCCACCACCCTCACCCTCACCACCCCCGCCCAAGCCACCGCAGGACCCGCCGACCCCTGGGTCCGCTCCTGGGGCGACAACGCCTACGGCCAGCTCGGCAACGGCAGCCTCCTCGCGCAGCAGACCCCGGCGGCCGTCGTCGGCATCGGCCGGGACGACGTCCGCAGGGTCTCCGGCGGAGGCGGCACCGCCAACAAGGACGCCTTCGCGGTCGCCCTCCTCAACGACGGCACGGTCAAGAGCTGGGGCGCCAACACCTCCGGCCAGCTCGGCAACGGCACGATCGTGGCCCAGTCGTTCCCGGCGACCGTCGCCGGACTGACCGGCGTCAGCGACCTCTCGGCGGGCGCGGACCACGTGCTCGCCGTCAAGGGCGGCCGGATCCTCGCCTGGGGCAGCAACAAGACCAAGCAGCTCGGCACCGGCCAGGACACCACCAACCCCTACAAGACCCCGATGCCCGTGCAGAGCCTGGACAAGGTGAAGAACGTCGGCGCGGGCTGCGGGTTCAGCGTGGCGCTGCGGCAGGACGGCACCGTCTGGACCTGGGGCGCGGGCGCCAACGGCCGTCTCGGCACGGGCGCGAGCACCGACCGCGAGACCCCGATGCAGGTCCCGGACCTCACAGACGTCGACGCCGTCGCCGTCGGCTGCGACCACGTCCTCGCGCTCACCGCCGACGGCGTCGTCAAGGCCTGGGGCAAGGGCGGCGAGGGGCAGTTGGGCGACGACAAGAAGGCCGACAGCAACAAGCCGGTCGACGTCACCTACCTCGACACGGTCGCGAAGATCTTCGCCACCAACGGCTCCTCGTTCGCGGTCCTCGACGACGGCAGCGTCCAGGCCTGGGGCAAGAACGACACCCGCCAGCTCCTCGACGGCACCACCGCCAACCGCACCAGCCCGGTCCCCATCGACACCCTCAAGGGCGTCCAGGAGATCTCCGGCGGCCTCGACTACTCCCTCGCCGCCCTCGACGACGGCTCGGTCATCGGCTGGGGCGCCAACGCGGCGGCCCAGCTCGGCGACGGCACGGTCGTCGCCCCGCCCGGTACGACGAGGGCGCTGCCGCCGGGCAGCGGGATCACGCACGTCACCGCGACGGTCCAGGGCAGGTCGAGCTTCGCCTACTGACCCGACGGCGAGCGGGGCCGGGAGAACCCAACTCCCCGGCCCCGCCCGGCACTTACGCCTTGCGGCCGACCGCCCCGTACGCGTCCACGTACACCTTCTCCGCCCCCGGCGCCGGCCGCCACTCGGTCACCTGGACCACGCCCGGCTCCAGCACCTCGAGCCCCTCGAAGAACCCGGCGATCTCCTCGACGCCGCGCACGTAGTAGGGCACGGCCCCGCTCTCGTTGTACGCGTTCGAGGCGGCGACCATGCCCTCGCTGGTCGACGTCGAGTCGCTGATCACGAGGTGGCTCCCGGTCGGCAGCCCGGCGACGAGATCGCTCACCAGCTTGCGCGCCCGGTCGTAATCGGCCACGTGGCCAAGGGTGTTGAGGATCATCAGCGCGATCGGCTGCGAGAAGTCCAGGGTGCCGGACGCCGCTTCGAGGATCGACGCCGGGTCGTACATGTCGGCGTCCAGGTACGCCGTCCTCCCCTCCGGCGTGCTGGTCAGGAGCGCGTTGGCGTGGGCCAGGACGATCGGGTCGTTGTCGACGTACACGATCTTCGCCTCGGGGGCCACGCGCTGGGCCACCTCGTGGGTGTTGTCGGCCGTCGGCAGGCCCGTGCCGATGTCGAGGAACTGCCGGATGCCGACCTCGCCCGCGAGGTGCGTGACCGCGCGGCCCAGGAAGTGGCGGCTGGTCACGGCGACGTCCACGAGACCGGGGAAGATCTCCTTGATCTGGTCGCCGATCTCGCGGTCCACCTCGTAGTTGTCCTTGCCGCCCACGAAGTAGTTCCAGAACCGCGCCGAGTGGGGCGTGGAGGTGTCGATCCGGGAACGCGCGTCCTGGGCAAGGCTGGCGGGGGATGGGGTGTCCGGCACGGCGGATCCTCCTGCGGATCGTGACAGCTGATCAGGACGCCACCCTAGGGGAACGCCCAAGCGGCGAAAGCCAGTTGAGACCGGCTGTCCATACGGAACGTCAGGTTTTGGCCAGGGCTGTGGTGGTCACCCCGGCCGCCTCTGTATACGGCAGGCCAGCCCGGCACCGTTCACCTTTTCTCCACGCGTGACACGTGAATCGGCCGGAAATCGACGGTCGGGCGACCGGAACGCGCCGCCGCGCGGGGTATGGCCCCTCAGGAGACGGCCCGCGATGTCCCGGCGGGCCGCCCCCGTCCCCGGAGGTCACCGCATGCCCGGCCCCCTGCCCCTGTCCGGCATCACCGTCGTCAGCGTCGAACAGGCCGTGGCCGCCCCCTACGCCACCCGCCAGCTCGCCGACCTCGGCGCCAGGGTCGTCAAGGTGGAGCGGCCGGGCGGCGGCGACTTCGCCCGCCGGTACGACCGGACCGTGCACGGCGAGTCCAGCTATTTCGTCTGGCTGAACCGCTCCAAGGAGTCCGTCACCCTCGATCTGAAGACCCCGCCCGGCCGGAAGATCCTGGACCAACTCCTCGGCGGAGCCGATGTGTTCGTGCAGAACCTCGCCCCCGGCGCCGCCGCCCGCCTCGGCCTCGGCGCGGACGCCCTGCGCGCCCGCTTCCCGGACCTGATCCCCTGCGCGGTCACCGGCTACGGCTCCACCGGCCCCTGGTCCGACCGCAAGGCCTACGATCTGCTGATCCAGTGCCAGACCGGCCTGGTCTCCCTCACCGGCACCCCCGAGTCCACCGCCCGCGTCGGCGTCTCCGTCGCCGACATCGCCGCCGGGATGTACGCCTACTCGGGCATCCTCACCGCCCTTCTCGCCCGCGCCACCACCGGCGCCGTACACCCCGTCGAGGTCTCCCTCTTCGAGGCGCTCGCCGAATGGATGGGCCAGCCCGCCAACTACACGCGCTTCAGCGGGAGTCAGCCGCCCAGAGCCGGCACCCGGCACGCCACGATCGCCCCCTACGGCGCCTTCACCTGCGCCGACGGCAAGGACGTCCTGTTCTCGGTGCAGAACGAGCGCGAGTGGGCGGCGCTGTGCGCGCGGTTCCTGGACGACCCCGCGCTGACCGGCGACCCGCGGTTCGCGACCGGCGCCGAACGTGTCGTCCACCGTGCCGAGTTGGACGCGATCGTCGCCGAGCGCTGCGCCCGGGCGCCGAGCACGGAGGTGATGAAGGCGCTGGATGCGGCGGGCATCGCCAACGCCGGGGTCAACGACGTCGCGGAGTTCCTCGACCACCCGGTCCTCGCCGGGCGCGGGCGGTGGCGGGACGTGCCGATCCCCGGGGGCGCACGGATACCGGCGCTGATCCCGCCCGTCGACCTCGCCGGCGTCGCACCCCGGATGGACGCGGTCCCGGCGGCGGGGGAGCACACCGACGCCGTGCTGGCCGAACTCGGGTACGGCGCGGCCGAGATCGCGGGGCTGCGGGCCGACGGGGTCGTCTGACCGTCAGGGGCCGGCTCGGCGGCTGACGTAGGGTGGCGGGCGGGAGGCGACATGACGGCGCAGGTCAGACGGGTGCCCAACGCGCGCGGTGAGGGCGAGCGGCTGCGGCAGGAGATCCTCGACGCCGCCACCCGCATCCTGGAGGACACCGGCCGCGAGGACGCCCTGTCGCTGCGCGGCGTCGCCCGCGAGGTCGGCATCTCCGCGCCCAGCGTCTATCTCCACTTCAAGGACAAGACCGACCTCGTCTCGACGGTCCTCGCCGCCGCCTACCGCGCCCTTGCCGCCGCGATGCGGGAGGCGGGGGAGTCGGGCGAGGGGCCCGGCGAACGCCTGCGCGCGACCGTCAGGGCCTACCGCCGCTTCGCCGTCGACAAACCCCGCCGCTACCGGCTGATGTTCAGCCTGGAGTACGAGCCCGAGCGGCCCCCCACCGACGAGCGGCCCCTGGCGGCTGTCCTGGGCATGTGGACGGCGGCGGTCGACGCGTACCTGGCCGCCGTACGCCCCGATCAGCGCGGCGACGCGGAGATCCTGGGCATCCATCTGTGGACCGCGCTCCACGGCCAGTTGGTCCTCTGGCGCACGCTCACGCATCTCCACGGGGGTGACGAGGAGGCCCTGGCCGAGAAGGAGGACTCCCTCCTGTGCCGACTCCTCCCGGGCCCCGCCTGACCCCGGAAAGCCGGGCAACTCGCCCTCTCCTGGGCTGAGTTGGGGCGGCCGGCAGGCAAGGGGGGGCCGGATGACCGTCACTTCGCGCGTCCCCGCCGGGTGGCGGCCGTACCTCGAACTGCTGCGGCTGGACCGGCCGGTGGGGCTCGGGCTGCTGCTCCTGGTGTACGGGGCGCTGTCGCGCGGGGCCGCCGGCGGGCTGAACGAGGTGCTGGACGCGCGGTTCGACGCGCAGGTGCCGCGCGCGGCGGGGCGGGCGGTGGTGCTGTGCGTCGCGGTGGGGGCCGTCGCCCCGCTGGTCATGGGGTTCTGGAGTGCGGAGGCCGTGCTGTGGGCGGCGGCCGGGGCGCCCCTCGCGGCGGTGTGTGTTCTCGGGGCCGTGCTCGCGGGGCGGGCCGGCTGACTCCCGCCGGGTACGCCGTGCCCCGCGTCCCCAACGCCGCGCCCCCGTATCCAGAACGCCCCGCATCCCCAACGCCGCCCCCCGCTCCCGCACTTCGCACGCGAGCCGACCGGTTTCCCGTCCCCACAAGGCGAGTTCGTCGTTGGACAGTGCGTGACCCCCGACCGTCCGGAAGGAACCGCCGTGGACCAGAGCACTGTCGCCGTCGAGACCTGGCTGCCCCGCGAGGAGTGGGTGAAGACCCTGCCCCAGGCGCTGCTCGCGTCCTGCGTGCTGCTGTTCGACGACGCCGGGAGGGTGCTGCTCCTGCGCTACGCGCCCAGTCAACTCGCCGCCGGTGACTGGTGGTTGCCCGGCGGGATGCTCGACCACGGCGAGGACCCCGCGACGGCGGCCCGGCGCGAGCTGCGCGAGGAGGCCGGCCTTGAGGTGGAGTCCTGCCGGCTGATCGGCGTCGACCACCGGGCGGACGTGGGCGGCACCGGAGCCGTCCTCGACCTCTACTTCCACGGCGGCACCCTGCCCCCCGGCACCCCGGTCCGGCTCAGCCACGAACACGACCGGTACGCCTTCCACCACCTCGCCGACCTCACCGCCCTCCTCACCCCGGCCCACCTGCGCACCCTGACGGCGCTGCACGGGGCGGCGCTGTCAGGGACGGCGGTGTGCCTGCGGGACGGGGTCCCCGGCTGACAGCCGGCCCCGTTCAAAGAGAGCGCCCCGCTCGGAGAGCCGACTCAGACGGCCGGCGCCGGATACGTCGGGTACTCCACCCCGGACACGTGCTGCACGACCCGCACGACCTGGCAGGAGTACCCGAACTCGTTGTCGTACCAGAGGTACAGGATCGCGTTGTCGCCCTCCACCTTCAGCGCCCCCGCGTCCACGATCGAGGCGTGCCGCGAGCCGATGAAGTCGCTGGAGACGGCGTCCGGGGCGGTCGTGAAGTCGATCTGCCGCTTCAGCGGCGAGGTCAGCGACACCTCGCGCAGATAGTCGTGCACCTCCTCGCGCGAAGCCTCCCGGGAGAGCTGGAGGTTGAGGATCGCGATCGACACGTCCGGGACGGGGACGCGGATCGAGCTGCCCGTGATCCGCGCCCGGAGGTCGGGCAGCGCCTTCTGGACGGCCGAGGCCGCGCCGGTCTCCGTGATCACCATGTTGAGCGGCGCGGACCGGCCCCGCCGCTCCGACTTGTGGTAATTGTCCAGCAGGTTCTGGTCGTTGGTGAAGGAGTGCACGGTCTCGACGTGCCCGCGCCGCACCCCGAACGCGTCGTCCATCGCCTTCAGCGGCGGCACGATCGCGTTGGTCGTGCAGGACGCGCAGGACAGCACCTGCTCGTCGGGCTTGATGGTGTGGTGGTTGACGCCGTGCACGATGTTGGGGACGTCGCCCTTGCCGGGCGCGGTGAGCACGACCTTGGCGACCCCGGGCCGCAGATGCCGCGAAAGCCCTTCGCGGTCACGCCACTTGCCGGTGTTGTCGATGAGGATCGCGTCGGAGATCCCGTACGCGGTGTAGTCGACCTCGGAGGGGTCGTTCGCGTAGATCACCTTGATCTCGTTGCCGTTGGCGGTGATCGTGCCGCCCGTCTCGTCGACGGTGATCGTGCCGTGGAACTGGCCGTGGATGGAGTCCCGGCGCAGCAGCGAGGCCCGCTTCACCAGGTCGCCGTCGCCGCCGCCGCGCACGACGATCGCGCGCAGCCGAAGGCCGTTGCCCGAACCGGACTTCTCGATCAGCAGCCGGGCCACGAGCCGTCCGATGCGGCCGAAGCCGTACAGGACCACATCGCGTCCGACGCCCCGCTCGATCTTGTTGGCGCCGGTCGCGCCCGCCACCGCGTCGGCCGTGAACTCCTGGACGGTCAGGCCGCGTTCATCCGTGCGGTGGAGCGCGGCCAGCATGCCGATGTCGATCTGCGCCGGGCCGAGGTCGAGCGTCGTGAGCGCGCGCAGGAACGGCATCGTCTCGGTGACCGACAGCTCCTCGCCCGCGATCTGCCGGGCGAACCGGTGGGTTTTGAGGATGCTGACGACCGACTTGTTGACCAGGGAGCGGCTGTGGACGAGGACGGTCACGTCCCGCTCACGGTGCAGCTTCCCGATGATCGGGATCATCGACTCCGCGATCTCCTCGCGGTTCTTCCAGTTGGTGAACGAGTCCTCGTTGACAGTCACAAGCGCTCTCTTTCGAGCTAGGCAGCGCTCATATGCTAACCCGGCGTTCGCATAAGTATGCGAGACGGCCGGGACCGACACCCTTGACGGGGGATCAAAGGGTGTCGGTCCCGACCGCCGGTCGGGGGAGAGGAAGCCTTACGCGCCGGGCCGCACCTTCTTCGGGATCCCGAGCGCCGCCACGGCCCCCGCGAACACGACCGCGACCCCGACCCACACGGCCGGATGCAGCCCGTCCACGAACTCCTGCGGACTCCGCGTGCTGCCATGAGCGACGAACACCGTGCTCAGTACGGCGATCCCGAGCGCGCCGCCGATCTCACGGACCGTGTTGTTGGCGCCCGACGCCTTGCCCGCGAACTCCTTGTGCACCGAGCCGAGCACGACGGCCGCCGTCGGCGCGAAGACGAAGCCCATGCCGACACCGGCCACGATCATCGGCCCGACCAGTGACGAGTACTCCGTGTCGGTGCCCGCGAAGAGGTTGATCCAGCCGAGGCCGACGCCCTGGAGGAACAGCCCCAGCGCCATCAGCCGCCCGCCGCCGACCTTGTCGGAGAGGATGCCGGCCACCGGCGCCACGAACATCGGCATCAGCGTCCACGCCAGAGTGCGCACCCCGGCCTCCAGCGGCGTGCGCTGCGGCACGATCTGGAGGTACTGCGCGAGCAGGAACAGCGAGCCGAACACCCCGAAGTACATCGCCGCCGACACCACGTTGGTCAGCGTGAACGCGCGCACCTTGTAGAACGACAGCGGCAGCATCGGCTGCTCGGTGCGCGACTCCCAGTAAACGAACCCCGCCAGCAGCACCGCCCCGGCCACGAACGCGCCGAGCACCTTCGCCGACGTCCAGCCGTCCGCCTCGCCGTTCACGATGCCCCACACCACCGCGCACAGCCCGCCCGCCGCGAGCAGCATGCCGGCCAGGTCGAGCCGCACCCCCGGCAGCGAGCTCTCCTTCAGCGCGAACAGCACCAGCGGGATCGCCACGACGCACACCGGCACGTTGATCCAGAAGATCCACCGCCAGTCCAGACCGTCGACGACCGCGCCGCCGACCACCGGGCCCATCGCGACCGCGAGCCCGCTCACCCCGGACCACACGCCCAGCGCCATCCCGCGCAGCCGCTCCGGCACCGCCTGCGACAGCAGCGTCAGCGACAGCGGCATCACCGCGGCGCCGCCGACGCCCTGGATCACCCGGAACGTGATCAGCTGCGCGCTGGTGTCGGCGAGCCCGCAGCCGATCGAGGAGAGCGTGAACAGCGCGATCCCGGCGACGAACACCCGCCGCCGCCCGAACCGGTCACCGAGCGCGGCTCCGGTCATCAGCAGACACGCGAAGCTCAGCACATAGGCGTTCACGAACCACTGCAACTGCTGCGTGTCCGCCTTCAGGTCCACGGCCAGCGTGTGCAGCGCCGTGGAGACGACGAGGTTGTCGAGCGCGACCATGAACATCGGCACGGACGCCGCGACGATCGCGAGCCAGAGGGGGATACGACGGCCCTGGTCGGCCGGCGCGGGCGGCGCCGCCGGCTCCTCGGCGACCGCGCTCTCTTCGGACAGGGTCATGACGGTGTTTCTCCTGGTGAGGGTGGGTGTACGGGGGTCAGCTGGGGCTGTCCTGCGCGGCCTTCGCCAGCCGGCGCTTCGCGTCCGCCCAGTCGAGGGCGAGCCCGGCCGCCGGGGCCTGCCAGAAGGTGAAGACCGACCGCTTCATCGAAGATCGCAGCCCCGTCATCACCGACTTGTGCGGCTCCGCGCGGGCGTACCGGTACAGCGCGTCCTTGTCCTCCCAGGCCGACAGGGTCCAGAACACGCCCTTGAACGGCTCGGCGATCAGCGACGCGGAGTACGCGCCCGGCGCGCTCCTGACCTGCTTCCACGCCGCCAGCGACTTGGCGAAGAAGCGGGGCACGTCGGAAAGTCCGCGCACTTCCAGACGGGACGCCATGACGAAGGCCTCGGCGTCCGGGGCGGGCGGGGTGTCGGAGGTCCAGCGCAGGGTGGGCATGGCGGGCGGCTTTCTTCGAAAGGGCGGCACGAGACGGCCCGGATCGGGCGGGCCAGTATTGGATACCTTCACTATCCATGTTAGACAGTAGAGGTATCCAATTGTCGAGGCAAGAGCGGGGCCGAACCGATGCGCATGTCCGAGCTGAGCCGCCGCAGCGGCGTCTCCGTCACGACGATCAAGTACTACCTGCGCGAAGGCCTCCTCCCCCCGGGCCGCCAGACCTCCGCGACCCAGGCCGAGTACGACGACCAGCACCTGCGCAGGCTCCGGCTGATCCGGGCCCTCATCGGCGTACGCGGCCTGTCGGTCAGCACCACCCGGGAACTCCTCGACGCCCTCGCCGAGCGCACCGACGACCTGCACATCCTGCTCGGCCTCACCCTGGGCGCCATCCGCTTCGCCGGCGAGCCCGCCGCCGAGGAACCCGAGGCCGCCGAGGTCGACGCCCTCGTCGGACAGCTCGGCTGGAAGGTCCACGAGGCGGCGCCCGCCCGGACCGCCCTCGCCGAGACCCTCGCCTCCCTGCGCTCCCTCGGCGCCCCCGTCGACTGGCGCCGCCTGCTGCCCTACGCCCGCCTCGCCGAACGGACCGCGGTCCTCGACCTCGACCAACTGGACGACATCGAGGACCCGTTGGAACAGGCGGAACGCGCCCTCCTGCTCACCGTCCTGCTGGAACCGGCCCTGCTCGCGCTGCGCCGCATGGCCCAGGAGAACGAGTCCGCCCACCGCTACAAGGGACCGCCGGCCTAGGCCTCCAGCTCCCGGATCAGCTGGGCCGCCGCCTCCGCGCCCGACGAGAACGCCGCCTCGTGCGAGCCGATCTGGTCGGGCCCGAGCTGCGGCGAGTGGAAGTACGAGCCCGCCAGCTTCACCCGGCCCCCCTTGTTCGCGTCGTAGATCACCGACTGCCTCTCGCGCAGCCCCATGTCGATGATCGGGTGGGTGTAGTCGAACTCGGCGATGAGCGCGGCCGGGTCGACCGGGCCGGGCGGGTCCAGGGTGACGAAGTAGTCGCGCTCGGCGTCGAAGTCCTGGAGCTTGTTCAGGTAGTACGTGACGAAGCAGTGCGTGCCCCCGTCCACCTGGACCTTGCCGTAGTTCCAGGCCAGCCACGCCTTCTCGGCGGCCGGCATCAGCGACGGGTCGCTGTGCAGGATCACCTTGGACGCGCTGTAGCGGACGTTCTCCACGGCCGCGCGCTGGGCGTCCGAGGGGTTCTCCAGCAGGGCGTACGCCTCGTCGGCGTGGGTCGCGAGGACCGCGTAGTCGAACCTCTCGGTGCCGGCCGCGGTGGTGACGTACACGCCGTCCGCCTCCTGGCGCACCGCCGTCGCCGGGGACGACAGCCGCAGGTCGGGGCTGACCGCCGCGAGGGCCTTGCGGACGTAGGAGATCGAACCGCCGCCCACCGTGCGCCAGTCGACGCGGCGCCCGCCGAGACCGCCCTCGTCATGGCCGACGAAGAACGCGATCACGGTCGCGGCCGGCATCTCCCAGATCAGCTCCGCCGGCACCGACCAGACGGCCGAGCACAGCATGATCAGGAAGGAGTGGCGGAACTCCTGGCTGTAGCCGTTCGCGTCGAGGTACTCACCCATCGACATGTCGGCCCGGCCGCGCACGAAGTCCCGCCGGCTCTCCTCGTGGAAGCGCCGCGCCTCCCGCCGGACCAGCGGGAACTCCGGGTGCTCGGCGCCGTAGCGGGCGTCGATCGCCTCCTCGTCCCACTCCAGTTCCTCGGTGCCGAACTCCAGGCCGCTGTCCTGGTCGAAGAACGTGAAGCCGCCGGGGTGGGCCTTCGCCTCCACGCCGACCTCGTCGAAGAAGCCGGTCAACCGCGGGTAGAAACGGCGGTTGAAGACGATGAACGCCGTGTCCAGGCCGATCGTGCGGCCGTTCTCCTCGACCTCGACCGTGTTGGCGTGGCCGCCGGGGCGCGGCTCGCGCTCGAAGAGGGTGATGCGGGCGTGGTCGCGCAGGTGGTAGGCGGCGGAGAGGCCGGAGGGGCCGGCGCCGATGACGGCGACGTTCAACGGGGGGTGCTGGGGCATGACAGGTCTTCTTTCCGGGAGGGGGGTGTGGTGATGTGTCCTGCGGGGCGTTGGCCCCAACTCGGTTCGTGCAGGCGCACGTTCGCGTCGCCGTCGGTGGCCACGGCGATCAGGTGGCCGGGGGAGGGGCGCAGCAGCGTCAGCCGCCACCGCGCCGAAGTGCCGGGCCGGCGCCGGTCGGAGACGGTGAACCGGCCGCCGCCGCCCCGCCGGAAGCGCAGCCCGCCGGGCCCGTCGGCCAGCCCGACGCCGAGCCCCTTGAGGTAGGCCTCGGTCAGCAGCCAGCGTTCGGCAGGGCCGAGCCCGGGCGCCGTGAAGCGGTCGTCCTTGTCGAAATAGGCGCTGATGTGACGGGACTTGACGGGGTCGAAGGGGACGCGCTCCACGTCCACCCCGCAGCCGTGCCCCCGGGCGGCCACGCACACGATCATCCCGCCCGTGTGCGAGAGGTTGAACCGCAGCCCGCGGTCCGGGCTCGGCTCGGGCCGCCCGTACCGCGTCAGCCGGAACTCCCAGCCGTCCAGCGGCAGTTGGGTCAGGCTGCTCAGCGCGAGCCGGCTCAGCAGCCGCCCCCCGAGGAACCGCCGCCGCGAATCGGGCCGCCGCAGCCGCTCGTACCGCGCCCGTTCCTCGGCCGCCAGCAGCTCCAACCCGCCCATACGGGCCGACAGTTGGGCCACCCGCTGCTCGGGGAGCGTCCACAGGTCGACGGCCGGCGGCCCCGCGTCGGAGAGCGCCATCAGTGGCGGACGGCGGACGCGTCGAGCGTGCGCGCCGCGATCGGGAACTGCCAGTACGAGAAGAGCCGGTCGCCCTGGTGGAAACCGCGCAGCACCCGCATCACCTCGTCGATGTCGCTCTGGTCGGTGACCGCCTCGTACGGTTTCAACAGGCGCCGCAGCCGCTCCAGTTGAAGCAGCAGGACGGCCCCGCTGGGCAGCGGGTCCTCCAGCGCGTAGTAGGAGTGGACGAAGGTCAGCACGGACGCGGCGGCGGCGTGCACGACGCAGTACTCCTTGGCCAGGTCGAACAGTTCGGCGCACTGCGCGAACTCCCGGCCCAGCCGCGCCTTCAGCTCCTCGCAGCGCGTGTTCACCGAGCCGAGGTGGGCCAGCAGCTCCTCGGCGACGTCCGCCGCCCGCAGCCGCCGCCCCCGTTCGTCGCCCTGCGCGTCCTCCGCCAGCTCCCGCAGCTCCTCGATCCCGTGCGGCGCCGCCAGCACGGTGTCGTCACGGCCCCGGCTGGACAGCTCCTGCCGCCACGGCTCGTACACCGGCATGTGCCGCGTGATGCCGTACAGGACCGCCGCCCGCTCCCGGGCCGTGTCCCGGAGCGGGGCGTCCGCCGGGGTCTCCAGCGCCGTCGCCAGCAACGACCGCAGCTGCTGGCCCAGGTTGCGCAGGTTCACGACCGTGTTGCCGTCGGCGAAGTTCGCCACCAGCAGGTCGCGCATCAGCTTCTGGAACATCCCGTAGTGCGGGTGGCCGCGCAGGAAGAAACGGGCGCCCAGGACCACCGACAGCTGGGACATGCTGCGCTCGAGGAGCGTCGGCACGAAGTACTTCACCACCGACGAACCGATGCTCACCTGCTCCGGCGCCACCTGCAACGCCCGTACGGCGCCCAGGCTCACGGCGTCCGCGACCATCAAGTCCGCGAAACACTCGGTGAGTTGACGGCGGCTGTAGGGGATGTCGCTGACCGGCCGGCCGAACAGGATACGGCCCTCGGTGAAGTCCAGGGTCAGCCGCAGCCCGGTGTCGACCGCCGACATGGCCATGCAGCTGATCTGCGCGCGGGCGATCTGCGTCGACTTCAGCGCGATCTCAAGTCCCTGTCCCTCGGCGCCTATTCGCGCCGACTCGGGCACGAACAGCTTCTCCACGCGCAGCCCGCTGATGTCCATCCCGCGCAGCCCGTGCAGCTGTTCGCGGGGCAGTTCGGTGACCGTGCCGGCCGGCGCGGTCCGCTTGTCCAGGACGAACAGCGAGAACCCCGCGGGCCCCGGCCGCTCCCCGGTGCGGACGAGCGCCGTCATCCCGTCCGACCACGTCGCGTTGCCGATCAGCCACTTCTCGCCGCTCACCACATAACCGCCCTCGACCTTCTCGGCGGTCATCGCGTTCGCCAGCAGATCACTGCCGTACACCCGCTCCGACAGCCCCCAGGACAGCCGGTAGCCGTGCAGGATGTCGTGGACCATCCGGCGCTTCTGCTCGTCCGTGCCGGCCACCCACAGCGGCATGAAGCCGAGGTTGGTGATGATCAGCGCGGTCGCCGTGGTCGGATCGCGCCGGGCCACCAGCCGCAGCAGGTTGAACTCCGCCTCGACGTCCCCCGAACGCCCGCCCTGCTCACCCGGCAGCGCGTACTCCGGCACCCCCCACGCCCGCAGGTCGCCCACGAAGTCGTAGGGGTACACCTCCCGTTCGTCGTACTCAAGGACCTGGCGGTACGACATCCGGCCGCCCGCGTCGTGCGGGTCTCCGAGATGCGCTTCGAGCCGCACCGCCAGCTCGGTCAGATCGGCCTTGGGCATCAGCGGCTCTCCTCAGGGCTCAGCCGGACAGGGGTGGCGGTGAACAGCAGCCCGTCCGCCCGCAGCCCGGACACCGCCTCCAGCGCGGGCAGCAGATCGGCGCCGCGCCGCCGGGGGTCGGTGCCCTCGGCACGGGCCAGCAGATAGGCGAGCGCCGCCCGCAGCCAGCCGGGGTGGCCGTACAACTCACTGTTGGCCGACCAGAGTTGGACGCACACGGCGGCGGCGTGCAGCCACGCGTACCGCTCCGCGAGGTCGATCAGCGCGTTGGGGTCGGCGGTCGGCTTGCGCACCTCGGCGGCTTCCGCCTTCAGACCGGCGAAGGCCTCGGCCAGCTCGCGCACCAACGGCTCGTCCACGTCCGGGAGTTGCCCCAGCACCGGGTCCGCGCCGCGCACGACGAGGTCCAGCCGCGTCGGATCGTACGGCGGCAGCTCCGCGTCGAGGGCGAAGATCCGCGCGTCGGGGCCGCCGGCGCTCTCGCGCACCGCAAGCGCCGGGATCTGGCCCGCGTACGCCCGCAAGTTGGCCAGCGGGCTCGCGTCGATCACGCGGATCACCGACACATCGCGCTGGATCTTCTGGAACACCCCGTCGCGCAGGACCGCCCGCGTCGCCAGGACGGCGGCGCAGCGGCGGACGACGTCCTCGGTGGCCTCCGCGACGACGTGCTTGGCCGCGAGCGCCCACACGCTGAACGCGCCCGGCACCACGTGCACACCCCGCGCGGCGGCCAGCGCGACCGCGTCCGCCGCCAGCGCCGCCGCCGACGCGACCGCCAAGTCCCGCCGCGCGTAAGGGGTTTCGGCCAGCGGCAGCGCGCCGACCCGGCGCTCCGCCGCGAAGTCCAGAGTCAGCCGCAGCGCGGTGTCGGCGCAGCCCAGACTGCCGGCCATGCTCATCAGCCGCACGGCCTGCTGCGCGAGGACGGTCACCTCCAGACCCTCGCCGGCCTTCCCGACCAGCGTCTCCTCAGGCAGCGCCACCCCGTCGAAACGCAGCCGCGCCAGCTCCACGCCCCGCATGCCGTTGCCGTACGGCGCGGGCTCGCGGACCAGGCCCTCGGCGTCCGCGTCCAGGAGATACGCGGAGAACGCGCCCGGACCGCGCGTGCCGGTGCGGGCGAGGACGTACACGGCCTCGGCGCGCAGACCGTTGCCGACGAGCCACTTCTCGCCGTACAACTTGCCGTCTTCCACCCGGACTTCATTGGTCAGGAGGTCGCTGCCGTGCGCGGCTTCCGTCAGGGCGTACGCGACCGCGCCGCCCCCGGTCAGGAGGTCCGCGACCTTCTTGCGCTGCTCCTCGCTGCCGTGCAGCTGGAGGCAGGTCGCGGCGATGATGCTGAACATCGTGCCCGGCATGACGTTCACGTCCCGCCGGGCCGCCGTACGGACCAGGGTCATGCTGCGGTCGAACGCCTCCAGCGCCCCGCCCCACTGCGGGGGCAGGTAGTTGAGGTGGAACCCGGCCCCGACGAGCGCCGCGCACAGCTCGTCGGGGTGGGCGTCGGCCTCGTCGCGGGCGACGGCGGCGGCGAACCCGTACGGATTCTCAGGGGAGTTGGGGTCGCCGAGGAGCTTCTCGACGTCCTCGGGCGTCATCGGGCGGCCCCCGTCAGGGCGGGCTCCAGCGGGACCGGGAGGTAGTCGGCGGCCGACGGCGGCAGGCTCACACCGGCGGTCGTCAGCTGCGCCACACGGGTGTGGAAGGCGGCGCCGCGCATCAGGTGCTGCGCGACGTCGGCGACGGTCCGGTTCTCCGGGGTGCTCAGGTAGCTGCCCGCCACCCACGCGTTGAAGCTGCCCATCGCCGGGCCGCACCAGATCTGGTAGTCCGCCGCCCGGTCCGCCTCACCCGTGACCGCCCAGCGCGAGGCCATCCCCAGATACCAGCGGAACACCAGCGCCATCCGCCGCTTCGGATTACCGGCGGCCCGCGCCAGCTGATCGGGGTCACGGCGGGAGAAGTACGCCACGCACTCCTGCCAGATCTCCTCCAGCGGCCGGCGGAACAACTGCGTCTCCAGCCGCGCCCGCTCCTCGGCCGGCAGCGCCTCCAGGCCGTCGTACGCCTGGTACAGCCGGTACAGCTGCTGGGCGCGCATCGCGAACATCGAACCCCGGCGCAGGACTTGGAGTTCCACGCCCATCTCGAACATGTCGGCGGCCGGGGCCATCACACAGTCCGTGACATCGGCCTGGGCGAGCAGCGCGCGGGCCGTGGCGGAGGTGCCGGACTCCAGGCAGGCCTGGTTGACCGAGCCGGTGACGACATAGGCGGCGCCCATCGCGAAGGCCGCCGCCACCGCCGTCGGCGTACCGAGCCCGCCCGCCGCGCCGACCCGCACCGGGGTCGCGTAGCGGTGCTCGCGCTGGATCTGGTCGCGCACCCGCAGGATCACCGGGAACAGCGCGGGCAGCGGCCGGCGGTCGGTGTGCCCGCCCGAGTCGGCCTCCACCGTGATGTCGTCGGCCAGCGGCAGCAGATGCGCCAACTGCGCCTGCTCCTGCGTGATCAGACCGTCCCGCAGCAGCCCCTCGACCAGCGCGGTCGGCGCCGGCCGCATGAACCGCTCGGCGGTCTCCGCCCGCGACACCTTCGCGATGACCCGGTTGTCCGCGACCACCCGGCCCGCCGCGTCCCGGCGCAGCCCGGCCAGCCGGTAGCGCACCAGATGCGCGGTGAGACCGAGGAACGCGGACGCCTCCACGCACCGCACCCCGTGCCGCAGGAACAGCTCGACCGCCTCCCGCTCCAGGCGCTCCTCGCTCGGGCTGTGGATCAGATTGACGGCGAACGGGAGACCGGGGATCTCCGCCGCGAACCGGGCGAGGGTCCGCTCGATGTGCTCCGGGAGCAGACCTGCCGCGCCGAAGGAGGCGAGGAAACCCTGCCGGGCCAGCGCGATCACGAGGTCGGCGGAGGCGATGCCGCCCGCCATCGCGCCCGCCATGTAGGCGTACTCGACGCGGTGCGCGGCGCGGAAGGCGGCGGAGCCGAGGCGCTGCGGGGGGAGGGCGGGGGCGGCGGCCAGGACGCCGGGGCTTTCATGGCCGGGAGCGGTGCCCGAGTTGTCAGGGGTGACGCTTGAATTGGCAGGGGTCACGCTTCCGCCCGCGACCGCGCCGATGCCCTGCGGGGTGGTGACGATGAAACAGGGCTGCTCGACCTGGGCGAGGACCTGGTGGACGCCCGCCGGGTCGGTGCTCGGGTACCCGGTCCCGTGCCAGGAGAGCGGGGGCTGTGTGGTGCTCATGGGGATGTGCTCCTGCGCTTCAGAGGGAGGCGGTGCCGGGGCGGACTTCGATGGCGACGTCGGTGAGTTCGTAGATGCGCAGACCCGGCTTCCACAGGTCCGCGTCGGCGATCAGCAGCAGCCGGCCCGCCTCCTGACGGACCTCCTTCACATGCACGTCGAAGAACAACTCCCGGTCGTGGCGCAGGATCTGGCCCCGGTACTTCCAGGCCGTCTCGACGTCGGTCGCCATCGCGAACCGGGGGCTGGGCAGGTCCTTCGCGAGGCCCTGGTCCATGACGAACAGGCGCATCGCCTGAAGGATCGCCTCCACACCGAGCGAGCCGGGCATCACCGGGTCGCGGTGGAAGTGGCAGTCGAAGTACCACTCGTCGGGCCGCAGATCGCGGAACCCGTTGAGGTACCCCTTCCCGAACCGCCCGCCGTCCGCGACCAGGTCGAGCCGGTCCACGAGGTCGAACCGCCCGCCGGGCAGCCGCAGTTCACCCTCGCCCTCGAACGCTGGTGCGCCCGCGCCGAGTTCGATCCGCCTGACGCCCTCGGGCCTCGCCTCTTCGAGCCAAGTGGGCTTGTACTTACCGCTGTCGAGACCGACCTGGTTCGACAGCGCCTTGTCGCTGAAGTACCCGAACATCGACTCGCCGGTGTAGAACACCTCGCCGTCGGCGGAGAGTTCGTACGAGAAGTTCTGAAGTACCGCCCCCGACACGACACTTGTCATCAGCAGCTTGGAGTGGTGCCGGATCGTCCTGCCCCGCAGGTCGACGTCCTTGACCAGCGTCGCCCGCCCGTCCAGGTTGCGGATGGCGTACTGCTCCTCGGGCTGCTTCAGCGTCGCGCCCAGGTAGTACCCCAGGAAGATCGCCGCCTGGAGCGACGACTCCATGTACACGCAGTTCGGCATGTACGGCGAGGAGTTCTGCGTGTAGTACCAGGCGTCGTCGTTGGAGTCGTACTCGGTGACCATCTCCGCACCCGGGCTCAGCTCGCCGCGCGTGCCCTTGAGGGACATGACCCGGTCGACGAACTGGAAGTCCCCGTTGGGGATGTAGGGCGCCCGGCTGTCGCGGTAGATCTCGAACTCCGGCCCCATCGCCATGTCCAGCAACCCCTTCGCGGAGTGCGCCAGATGCAGCTCATTGATCATCGCGGCCTCGCCATTACGGTTGCGCCGCCCCAGGAACCGCGGCACCCCGCCGACCTCGGGCCGGTACGGCGTCCCCGGCTTCTCGACGATCTGGAGGCCCAGGTTCTGCATCCGTACGACCGGCTTGTCGCCCAGGTAGACGAGGACGTCCGCGACGACCGTCGGCCGGGGCAGCAGCGTCAGCTCGGTGACCTCCAGCTCGTACCGGATCTCGGCGTCCTTCGGCGTGACCTGGCCGCGCACCTGTACGTCGATCTTGCGCCCGGTGACCGTCTGGAACCGCGCGTCCGGCAACGTCAGATGCATGCCCTGATGCATCAGATAGACCTGGAGCAGCTGTACGGCGCCCTCGGCGATCAGCGAGCCGGCCAGGACCGGGTCGTCCGGGAAGTGGCAGGTGAAGTACCAGGCGTCGGGCTGGAGCCGCTTCACCGCCGTGATCAGGCCCAGTTCGCAGGGGCCGCCCTTGCGGTCGATCGCTACCTCGTCGATCATCCGCAGCCGCGCATCGGGCAGCCGCAGCGCCGGGTTGATGCCCTCGTCCTGCGCGTGGTCGGGCCCGAACACCTCGCCCGGCCTGCCCTGCGCCAGCAACTCCAGGTCGCGGGCGTCGAGTTCGTGCTTGCGGGCGTAGGCCAGCGGCTTGAACGTGCCCTTCGGCAGCGCCGCGCGGCGGGCCCGGTCCTTGTCGGAGAAGACCACGCCGAGCGGCGTCTCCAGCTCCCGCTGGCTGAAGAACCCGGCGCAGGCGTCGCGGAGTTGGAGGATCAGCTCGCCGTCGGCGAAGCAGTCGTAGCTGAAGAAGAAGATCGTGGTGTCGCCCTGGTGGACGAAACGGTCGATCGAGATCTCGTAGCGCAGCGTCTGGCCGACCGTCGGCAGGCCGCCCTGGAAGATGAGCGAGCTGTCGAGGAGCCGGTAGACGCGCTCGCCCTTGTTGCGGAAGTCGATGCCCAGGTAGCTGACCAGGAGGAGGTCGCACTGTCCCGACTCGACGGTCACCGCCGGGGGGACCCCGCCGTCCACCGCGTACCAGGCGTCCTCCGGGACGACGTACTCGGTGGTGATCTTCGAGGGCCTCAACACCCCGGGCTCCGCGTCGAGTTCGGTGACTCGGGTGACGAAGTGGTAGGGGGGTGCGGGGAGGCGGACGCGGGTTTTGTAGCTGTCGATGACGGCGAAGTCGGGGCCGAAGAGGGTGGCTACGGAGCCGGTGGCGAACTCCAGGAGGTCTTGTTCGTCCCAGATGACGTTCTTGTCGCGGGGGGCCGGCGGGGCCGGGATGACGGCGGTCGGCTCGAGCGCCGGGCGGGGGGTGGGGGGTGGTGCGATGGCGGGGGTCTTGGTGGCAGGGGGTGCGAGTGGCGTGGGGCGGGTGCCGTCGAGCAGTGACTCCGCTCGCTCCAGGGTGGCCTGCTGGAGGACTCGGTGGGTCTCCATGACCACGCTGTGGGCGGAGAGCATCTCGCGGCGGAGGTCGCGGACGAGGTCGGCGGCGCGGGGGGCGGGGGCGGTGCCGGTGCCGGTGCGTGTGGCGGGGGTGGCCGGGGTGGCTGGGGTGGTGGCCGAGGCCGGCTGCTGGGCGGGCCGGGGCTGGGGGGACGGCGGGGGCACGGCGGCCGGGAGGCCGGCGGCCGGGAACGCGGTGGCTGAGGGGAGGGCGGCCGGGGGCTGGGCGGCGTTCGTCGGCGGCGGGCTGACCCAGGGCAGGGCCATGACCGGATCACCGTCGAAGGTGATCACCTCGGAGAGCTCCAGAGTCGGATCGGCGGGCATGTCGGCGGGCTCCTCCGGCGAGGTGGACAGGGTGGGGGTGGGGAGGGGAGCGGGGGGCGTCGCGCTCATGGGGGTGGGGCGCTCCGCGGAGGGGCGTGCCACCGGGGCGGTGATGGCGGGACCGGGATGTGCCGGGCTTGCGGGGACGGTGGTGGTGATGGTGGGACCGGCGTGTGCCGGGCTTGCGGGGACGGTGGTCGTGACGGTGGGACCGGCGTGTGCCGGGCTTGCGGGGACGGTGGTCGTGACGCCGGGACCGGCGTGTGCCGGGCTCGCGGGGACGGTGGTCGTGACGCCGGTACCGGCGTGCGTCGGGCTCGCGGAGGTGGTGACGTCGGGGTGAGCCGGAGCCTGGTGCGCCGGGCCGCCGGATACGACGCCGGCGCTCGCGCGCGGCACGGCGTGCGCCGCGTTCCCGTTCGCCCCCGTCGCGGCCCCCGCCGCAGTCAGCAGCGGTGCCGCCTCCCGGGCGATGCGGTCCGGGATCGGCTCGCCCTGGCCGACCCGTACCTTCGGCAGTCGCCGGGGTGCGGACTCGGCGGGGGCGGTGCCCAGGAGGGCCGTGAGGTCGACCGGGAGGCCGTGGGCGACCAGGCGGGCCGCGAGGTGGGCCAGCGGAGTGGCCGCCGGGACGCCTCTGCGGTCGACGCAGGCGGCGACGTGCGGCAGGTCGCCGAGGGTGTCCTTGATCCAGCGGGAGCAGGTCGCGCCGGGACCGACCTCGATGAAGTAGCGGTACCCCTGGTCGTAGGCCGCGTGGACCAGGCGCGGGAAGTCGATCTCCGAGCGCAGCGTGTGGGCGATGCGGCGCGGCGACTCGGGGAGTTTCGCGGCGGGCAGGGGCAGGTAGTCGTACGCGCTGAACAGCTCCAGGTCGCCGAAGTCGCCGATCGGGTAGTCGTTCATCCGGGCCAGGCCGTCCAGCTCGGGATCGACGACCGGGCAGTGCATCACTACGTTGACAGGTGAACGCGCGGCCGGGCAGCCGAGTTCCGCGATCAGCGCCCTGCACTGCTCGGGATCACCCGCGATGACGAGTTCGCGCGGCGTGTTGACGTGGGTGAGGTGGACGCGGTCGTAGCGGGCCAGGGCCTCGCGGACCGGGGCGTCCGGGGACAGCAGGACATGGGAGGACCACACCTTCTGGTCCGGGGTGTCCTCGGCGAGCCCCCACGCCTCGCGCACCGTACGGCGGGGGCCGCACAGCCGGTCCTGGAAGACGGGGCTGTCGCTGATCAGCGCGTCGCTGCGGCCGGACGCGTCCCAGCCGCCGGTCGAGAACAGCATGCTCGACTCGCCGAGGCTGTAGCCGAAGCCGCCGTGCACCCCGACCTTGAGGACGTCCCTGACGAGCGCGGTGTAGAGGATCGAGAAGCTCGTCCCCGTCGCCAGCATGAACGGCACGTCGCCGCCCAGCCGCTCCTCCAGCTCCATCAGCGCGCGCCGGTCCAGCGCCTCGCGGATGCGGGGGTACAGCAGCGCCGAGCGCAGCAGCCGCGCCGGTTCGGCGGCCTGCTCCTCGAAGCGGTCCAGCAGACCGGGGAACGCGCGGAACAGGTCGGCGCCCAGGCCCGGGTAGCTGTTGAACGCGCCCGGGTAGACCAGCGCGACCTTCCCGCCGGCCCCGATCGGCCGGGGCGTGAAGAAGGAACCGGCGGGCGTCGCCCACTCCTTGCCCTCCGCCAGCGCCCCCGGCAGATCCCGGACCGCCAACTCCAGCTGCTTCAGCAGGGTTTCACGGTTCTTGCCGACGAGTACGACCCGTGCGGCGCCGAGGTTACGGGCGGCCTCGCGGGCCAACTCCCTCGGGTCGGCGCCGCTTTGGAGCAGCGCCCAGTGCCGCTCGGCCTCCTTGGGCAGCCCGTTGGGGGTGTCCGCGCCGAGCGCCAGCAGGACGGGGCCGTCCGCGCGGTACCAGTCGGCGGCGGGACGGGGACGCTCCGCCTCCGGGACCGACGAGAGGACGACGTGCGCGTGCGAGCCGTTCGCGCCGACGATGTCGACGGCCGCGTGCCGCCGCCCGCCGGACCGCTCACGCAGCCAGGGCCGGGAGGCGTCGGGGACGTAGAGGGCGGACCGCTCGAAGAGGCCGGCGAGATGCGCGGCGGGGCGCTTCCAGCCGGGGGTACCGGGGAGACAGGCGTGCCGGACGGCGAGGACCGCGCGCAGGAGGCCTGCCATTCCGGCGGCACAACCTACGTCACCGAGGTGGGACTTGGCGCTGCCGAGAGCGGTGCGGGGGGTTGGGGCAGGGGAGTTTGGGGACGAGGGGGCGGCGGTGTGTGACGAGCCCTCTGCGGCAGAGAAGGCGTCGGTGCTTGAAGTGCCCTCGGTGCGCGCGGAGTTGCCCGTGCCCGAAAGGCTGCCGGTGCGCGCGGAGTCGCCGGTGAGCGAAGAGCCCGCGGCCCCGTACACCCCCGCCAGCGCCCCGAGTTCCGCCAGGTCCGCCTCCGCGGTCCCGCCCGCGTGTGCTTCCAGGTACCCCACCTCTGCGGCGGCCACCCCCGCCTCGGCCAGGGCGGACCGTGCCGCCTCGGCCAGCGGGTCGGGGCCGGCGTACCGGACCCCGACGCCGCCGATGCGCGCGTACACCTTCCCGAGCCCGGCGTCCGGCCGCGTCACGACCAGCGCGCCCGCGCCCTCGCCGACCGCCCGGCCGAACTCCCCTTCGCCGAAGGACAGTCCGGCCTCGGCCGCAGGGACACCGCAGGCCAGCAGCGTCTCCGCCGCCCCCGCCAGATCGACGGCGCCGATCAGCACCGCCTCCAGGTCGGGGTCGAGCAGCAGAAGCCGCGCGACCTCCAGCGCCTCGGCCGTGCCCGCGCCCTCGGCGGACAGGGTGAACGAAGGGCCGGTCAGGTTCCAGCGCGAGGAGATCCGGCCGGCCATGACATTGCCGATGTAGCTGAGGACCTCGTTGGCGCCGATCGGATCGACGACCGCGTCCCGCGCGACCTCGTTGACCGCCGCCCGCTGCTCCTGCGTCAACTCCACGCCCGCGCGGTCGAGTTCGGCACGCAGGAAGGTGCCGAGCCCGTACCGGCTGAGCCGGGCGTGGGTGTACGGCTCCAGCTCGGCGACGACGAGCACGGCGACCCGGCGCGGGTCGGGGGTGCTGCGGGCGGTGGCGCCGAGCCGGAACCCGGCGTCGCGCAGCGCCTCGTCGGCGACCTTCGTGACCAGCGCGTGCTGCGGGTTGTAGATCCGCAAGTCGGCCGGGGGGACCCGGAGTTCGGCCGGGTCGACCTCCACGCCGTCGACGAACGCGCCCCGGGGAGCGGTCAGTCCGGCCGCCTCCAGCGTGCCCCCGTCGGTCCGGTCCAGCCCCCGCCAGCGCCGCTCGGGCAGCTCCCGCAACACGGACTCACCGCTGTGCAGGGCGAGTTCGAAGGCGTCGACGGTCTCCAGGGAGCCGAAGTGCGCGCCGAGTCCGACGATGTCCAGGGCGGGGAGTTCGGCGCGGTCGGACGAGTCGCCGGCACCCCGACCCCCGGCGCGGTCGGACGAGTCGCTGGCACCGGAGGCATCCGAAGCACCCGAGCCGCCAGAGACCCCCGAAGCACCCGAAGCACCCGAGCCCCCCGAAGCATCCAATGCCCCCGAACTCGACAGCACCACATGCGCGTTGGTCCCCCCGAACCCGAACGCCGACACCGCAGCCCGCCGGACCCCGGCCCCCTCCGGCCACGCCCGCGCCGACCGCACCAGCGTCTCCCCGCCGACCTTCCCGTCGGCGGACCGCACCGGCTCAGTGACCCCGACCGTCGGCGGGATCACCCCGTCCTCCATGGCCAGCACGACCTTGAGCAGGCTGCTCAGCCCGCCCACGGTCAGTAGATGCCCGACGTTGCCCTTGACCGAGCCGTACAGCGGCACCTTGCCGTGCCCGCCGAAGAACTCCGCGACGGACTCCGCCTCGGTGGTGTCCCCGATGGGGGTGCCGGTGGCGTGGCACTCGAGGTAGTCGACGGCGGCCGGGTCCACCCCGGCGTTCGCGTACGCCCTTTGGAGCGCGTCCAGTTGACCGCTCTTGTTCGGCACCAGCGGATGCCGCCCCGCGCCGTCGTTGGACAGCCCGATCCCGTCGATCACCGCGTGGACGCGGTCGCCGTCGCGCAGGGCGTCCGCGAGCCGCTTCACCGCGACCATGCCGGCTCCCTGACCGGTGACGATACCGCCCGAGCGCTGGTCGAAAGGCTGGCTGAAGCCGTCCTGCGGGTAGGCGTGCAGGTCGGAGAAGGACAGGTGGATCAGGGTCGGGTCGGGGGCGCAGACGGCGCCCGCGAGGACGACGTCCGCGCGCCCGGAGGCGAGGTGACCGCAGGCCAGGCTCAGCGCGTACAGCGCCGACGAGCAGGCCGCGTCCAGGCAGTAGCGCGGCCCGCCGAGCCCGAGCGCGGCGGCGGTGACGGCGGCCGGGGAGCCGCTGACCCGCAGATTCTCGGGGACGATCGCACCCCGGTCGGCCAACGGCCGTACGTCCAGGGCGCCCAGGCCCGCGCGGCGCAGTCCGGCGAGCACCGCCTCCTGCGCCAGCGGCACGCTCACCTGGGCCGAAGTCGGCGTGGGGAACGAGTAGTTGCCCATGACCAGACCGGTGCGGGCCAGCACCTCGGGCCGGCCGTCGAGCCCGCAGTCCCGCAGCGCCTCACGGGCCGCGTACATCGACCAGTGGAAGATCCGGTCCAGGCCCGCCAGTTGGTCCTCGGCCAGCAGATAGCCGGCCGGGTCGAAGGCGAAGTCGGTGACGAACCCGCCCCGGCGCGAGGTGAGTTGATGCCGGGGGTCGGCGTCCCGCGCGGCGGGCGGCGTCCCGAACACCTCGGGGCCGCCCTCGTGGCGGCTGTCCGTGCCGGCCCGGAGATTGCGCCGGAACTCATCCGGCGTGGTGGCGCCGGGGAACAGACACGAGATCCCGACGATGGCGAACTTGCTCATGGCAGCTGTCTCCTCCAAGGAGCCGGGCCCGGCGGACGGCCCCTTCGCGGGGGCCGTCCGCCGTGGTCCGGTACGGCTCAGCGGTTCGCGAACTTGGCGGCCAGCTGCGGGGTGGACAGGACGGACACCTCGGTGAACCGGGCCAGGACCCGGCCGTCGGGGGCGCACGCGGTGACGGTCAGGGTCGCGCCCGTCCCGTTCACCGCGACCGGCTCCACCACCACGGCGAACGGCTCGCCGTCCGGCAGCGCCTCGAACAGATCGGCCCGCGCCACCGACATCGGCAGACTCGCGGTGTCCTTGTTCAGCCGCATCCACACCAGCGCGGCCTGGAGCAGCAGGTCGGCCGTCCCCGGCGCGAGCCGCGAGGACGCGAACGCCCCGCCCTCGGGCCGGTGTTCGGCCAGCAGGCACTCGACGACGAGCCGCCCCTCACCCGCCTCGAGCACCCGCCGCAGCCCACGCAGCGACTCCCCGTGGAACAGCGTCCCGTCGGTGTAGAACTTCCGCGCGTCCTCGCCGCCCCCGAAGGCGGGCAGGGCCAACGCGGCCGGACGCGCGGCGAGTTCACCGAGCACGGCGCGCGCCGCGAAGTGCGGCCGTACGGTCCCGTCGGCGGCCACCGACCGGATCTGCACCCCGGCCTCCGTGCCGTCCGCGCCCGGCTCGACCGCGAGCTGGAAGCGCCCGGCGTCCAGGGACCCGTCGAAGACGACGCCCTTCTGCACCACGAACTCCCGTACCTGGCCCACGAGTCGGCCGGTCAGCCGCTCCACCGCGCCGGCGGCCCAGCCCAGCGCCGCCACCGCCGGCAGCACCGCAGCGTCCCCGATGACGTGGTCCGCGACCAGCGGCGCACCGGTCAGCGCCGACAGATCACGCTCCAGCACGGCCGCGCCCGGCACCACCGCCTTGGGCGCCGACAGCGGCGTCGTGGGACCGAGGACGGTTACGACGTCACCGGCGCGCGCCGGGTCGAACTGCTCGGTGAACAGGGCCACTCCGGTGTCCTCGGGGATCAGCACGATCCCGCGCTCCTCGAACACCGCCTTGATCTGCGGCGACACCATCCCGCTGTCCCACGCGCCCCAGTTCAGCGAGGTCACGTGCGCCCGCGGGTGCGTCTGCTTGAAGGACGCCGCCCAGGTGTTCAGCACCTCGTTGGCCATCGCGTAGTCCGACTGCCCCCGGTTGCCGAAGAACCCGGCGACCGACGAGAACAGCAGCACGTGCCGCAGCCGTTCGGCGTCCAGCGCGGCCAGCACCGAGCGCAGACCGCCCAGTTTGACCGACAGCACCCGCTCGATCTCGGCGGCCTTCTTCGCCGGGATCAGCTGGTCCGCGAGGACCCCGGCGCCGTGCACGACCCCCGTGACCCGCTCCCGGTACGGCGCCAGCGCGGCGGCCGTCGCGGCGGCGTCCGTGATGTCCACGGCCAGGTACTCGGCCTCACTGCCGGCCGCCCGCAGCTCCGCGAGCGTCGCCCGCACCTCACGCTCACCCACGACCGCCTGGAACAGCTGCTCCACCCGGCGCGGGGTCGGCTTCTCGCCCTCCTGCTTCAACTGCCCGGCGGCAGCGGCCTTCAGCGCGGACGGGTCGTCAACTCCCTTTGCCCACAAGGGCTCTTCGCCCAGCGCGGTCCGCCCGAGCAGCAGCAGACCGGGCCGGTGCCGCACGGCCAGCGCGCCCACGCAGCGGGCGGTGATCCCGCGCGCCCCGCCGGTCACGACCAGCAGGTCACCGGCGCCCACCCCGACCGGCGCGGTCGACGGCGCCGCCGGGACCTCGCCCAGCGTCAGCGCCACCCGCCGCGTCCCGTCCCGGCCCACCTGGACCGGCGTGACAGCGGCGTCGTACAGCTCCTCCACGACCAGTGCGGCGGCGCTGTCCGCGTCCAGCGCGGGCGCCAGGTCCAGCGCCCGGGTGAACACCGACGGGGCCTCGACCGCGAGGGTCTTGACCAGACCGCCGATCCCGCCGGCCGGCGCGGCCTCCTCGGCGACACCGGTGAGACCGAAGGCGCCGTCCAGCCGCGTCACGGTCACGAACCCGGCCCGGTGACCGTCGCGCGCGGCCGACTCCAGCGGCCCCACGACATGCTTGGCGACCAGCAGCGTGTGCGCGAGCCGCCGCACCCCCTCCGCCCACGGCACCCCGCCGGCCGCCGCGAACACCACCACCAGCTGCACGCCCCCGGCGCTCAACTCCTCGACCCGCGAGGCGAGTTCGGTGGCACCCCAGCCGGTCAGCGCGGCATCGGCACCGCCCGCGATCCGCTGCGGAACACCGGGCAGCCGCAGCACCCGCACCTGCCGGCCCCCCTCCCCGAGCCGCGCCGCGGTGGCCCGCGCGACATCACTGCCGTCGTCCACGACCAGCACCCCGCCACCCTGCGAACAGGCCCCGACGAGCCGGTCCGGAACGGGCAGTTCGACGAGAACGGCCTGACCACGGCCGAGCGCGGCGGGTACGACGGCCTCGGTCCGCATGACCTCGGCCTGCGCGGGCGCGGCGACCGGAGCGTCCGAACCGCCCAGCCCCGAAACGAAGTTGACGATGTCGTCGAGCGTGCGGAGTTCGGCGAGCTGCTCGGGCCCGACCGGCGCCGGGCTCGGGAACTTCTCCTGCAACACGCCCATGATCTCGACCCGCTTGATGGAGTCGATGCCCAAGTCGGCCTCGATGTCCATGCCCAGGTCCAGCATGTCCGCCGGGTACCCGGTCTTCTGGCCCACCACGTCCAGCAGCGCGGCCCGTACATCGGCGGACGAGACGGCCGGGGTCTCAACCGCCGTGGTGGCAGCCGGAGTTGCCGAACCCTCCGGGGCGTTCAGCTCGAAGACGAAGCCCACGATCTCGTTCAGCGTGCGGAGTTCGGCGAGCTGCTCGGGGCCGATCGGCGTGGGGCTCGGGAACTTCTCCTGCAACACGCCCATGATCTCGACCCGCTTGATCGAGTCGATACCCAGGTCCGCCTCGACGTCCATGTCGAGGTCCAGCGTCTCCGCCGGGTACCCGGTCTTCTCCGACACGACGCCCAGCAGCGCGGCGGCGATGTCCTGCACACTGGCGACCTCGACGAGCGGGGCCCGCACAGCGGCGGCGGGGACGGCGGCCGCGGCGACACGCGGCGCGCCCACCGGACGGCCGCCCAGGTTCAGCACGAAGCCCACGATCTCGTTCAGCGTGCGGAGTTCGGCCAGCTGCTCGGGCCCGACCGGCGTGGGGCTCGGGAACTTCTCCTGGAGCACGCCCATGATCTCGACGCGCTTGATGGAGTCGATGCCCAAGTCAGCCTCCACGTCCATCTCAAGGTCGAGCATGTCGGCGGGGTAGCCGGTCTTCTCGGCGACGATGGCCAGCAGCGCGGCCTGGATGTCGGTTTCCGAGGCCTCGGTGGGCTCGGGGGCCTCGGGGGTGCTGGAGGCGGGGGCGGCCGGAGGCGCCGGAGGCAGCGCGGGGGCGGCCGGGGCGATCTCAGCGACGGGAGCGACGGGAGCGGCCGGAGTGACAGGAGCGATGGAAGCGACAGGAGCCGCAGGGGCAAGTGCAGCGGCAGACGCGATCTCGCCCACCAGCGCGGCCGGCGCGGCCGGCACTTCCACGGCACCGGCCGGCGCCGCCCCGTACTCCAGCGCCGCCAGATCCCGCAGCACCTCATTGGCCCGCACATGCGCCCGCCCGATCGCGAGCCCGTGCTCCTTCACGGAGGAGACCCCGGGCAGTACCGCGTCGACGCGCCCCTGCTCCTCGGCCCGCTCCAGCAGCCCCATCAGCCGCTGCGCGCTGGAGAGTTGACCGGTCAGATAGTCGTCGTGCAACGCGAGGTGATCCGCGATCAGCCCGGTCAGCCGGTCGGCACCGGAGCCGGAGCCGGAGCCGGCAGCGGAGGCGGCGGGCGCGGGGGCGGAGACCGGCGCGGCGGCGGGGACGGCGGCAGGGGCCGACGCCCGGAGTTCCTCTTCCATCAACTGGCTCTCCAGGACATGCAGGGACGCGGGCACGGGCGACGGCTCGACGGCCAGGGCGACCGGAGCGGGGGAGGGAGCGGCGGCAGCCGCGGGGACATGGAGCACCGGAACAGCGGACGCCGGGACCGAGACAGGAGCCGCAGCCCCAGCAGCGACCCCGACTCCAGCCGCAGCCGCAGGCACCGCCACCCGATACCCGTTCTCCACCGCATCCCGATAAGCCGCCCGCCGAGCCTCCGGCACATGGTTGATCCCGTTCAGCGGCACGGTCATCCCCTTGACCGGCAGGGCGGCCGGCGCCTCGGCGACGTACCGGTCGGCGGTCGCCAACGGCAGCCCCAGCACCGCCAGTTGGGCGACGGCCCGCTTCAGCGTGACCTCGGCGTCGCCCTTGTCACCCGGGTCGAGCTGCACGGCGGCGTGCTCCCGCTCGCCGAGGACGCGGCGCACCAGCTGCGTCAGCACCCCCTTGGGGCCGAACTCGACGAACGTGCGGAACCCGGCGGCGTACATCTCCTCGACGCGGTCGGCGAACTCGACCGGCTTGACGAGCTGTTCGACCAGCGTGCGCCGGTTGGCCGCGACGTCCGGACCGTAGGACGCGCCGGGGGAGTTGGCGAACACCGGGCGGCCGGGCTCACGGATCTCCGCGTCCGCGACCGCGCGGCCGAACTCCTCGACGGCGTGGGCGACGAACGGGGTGTGGAAGGCGGCGGAGACCGGCAGCCGCAGGATGCGCACGCCCGCCTGCTCGGCGCCGGCGACGAGGCGTTCGACGACCTCGGTGGCGCCGCCGACCACGATCTGGTCCCGCGCGTTGCGGTTGCAGACCGTCAACTCCGGGTGCTGCTCAAGGAGTTCACGCACCCGCTGCTCGGGCGCGGTGATCGCGGCCATCGCGCCCGCGTCGAAGTCCGCGTCGGCGGGCGGGGCCATCGCCGCGCCCCGGGCCCGGGCCAGCGCGAAGTAGGTGTCGTCGTCGAGGGCGCCGGCCGCCCACAGCGCGGCCAGCTCGCCGAAGCTGTGGCCGAGGAACCCGTCGGCGGCGAAGCCGAGTTCGGTGAGGTAGCGGAAGTGGCCGGCGGCCAGCGCGCCGATCGCGGGCTGGGCGTACTCGGTCTGCCGCAGGGCGCTCGCCTGGTCGGCGCGGGTCACCTCGTCGAAGGCGGGCGGCGGGAACGCGACGCGGGACAGCGGGAGTTCGTGCCCGGCGAAGGCCGCGTTGGCCTGGTCGAAGGCGGCGCGCAGCGGGGGCAGGGCGAGGACGGCGGTGCGGCCGGGGTCGACGTACTGGCTGCCCTGGCCCGCGAACAGCGCGGCCACCTGGCCGAGTCGGGCCGCTTCGCGGCGGTAGTACACGCCCTTGGGGTGCGACCAGCTCTCCGCGTCCGGCTTCGCGCGCAGTTCGGCGGCGGCCAGCAGGCGCAGTTCGGCCAGTTCGGCGGCGGTGCCGGCGACCAGTGCGAGGCGCGGGTGGCCGGCCGGGGCCGGGGTGGCGTCCGCGTCGGACTCCGTGACGGCCTGGGCGAGTTGGCCGACGGAGGGCGCGTGCCAGAGGTGAACCCGGCTGACGGGGAACATGACTTGGAGGTCGTCGCCGTCGCCGTGCTCCTGGAGGACGACGTGGAAGTTGGTGCCGCCGAAGCCGAACGACGAGACGCCTGCCCGGCGTTCGGGGCGCGCCGGGTCGCGCAGCCAGGGGCGGGTGCGGGTGCCGACGTAGAAGGGGCTGGCCGCCCAGTCGAGGGCCGGGTTGGGCCGGTCGACGTTGATGGTGGGCGGCAGCAGCTTGTGGTGCAGGGCCAGGGCCAGCTTGATCATGCCGGCCGCGCCGGCCGCCGCCTTGGTGTGCCCGATCTGCGACTTGACGCTGCCGACGGCCGCGAACTGCCGTTCCCCGGTGAACTCCTTGAGGACGGCCGCGAGCGCGGACAGCTCGGTCGCCTCGCCGACGGCCGTGCCGGTGCCGTGCGCCTCGAACAGCTCGACGGAGGCGGGGGAGCAGTCGGCGTCCTCGTAGGCGCGGCGCAGCGCCGTCATCTGGCCCTCCTTGCGGGGGGCGTAGATCGACTTGAAGCGGCCGTCGCTGGAGGAGCCGATGCCGCGCAGCACCGCGTAGATCCGGTTGCCGTCGCGTTCGGCGTCGGAGAGCCGGCGCAGCGCCAGCATGCCGATACCCTCGCCGATGAGGGTGCCGTCGGCGTCCGCGTCGAAGGGGCGGATGCGGCCCTGCTTGGAGAACGCGGGCGTCTTGCTGAAGCACAGGTACATGAAGATGGTGTTCTCGGCGTCGCAGCCGCCCACCAGCATCGTGTCCGCGCGCCGCTCCAGCAGGTCGCTGACGGCGGCCTTGACCGCGCCGAGCGAGCTGGCGCAGGCCGCGTCGATCGTCATGTTGGTGCCGCCGAGGTCGAGCCGGTTGGCGATGCGGCCGGCGACGACGTTGCCGAGCATGCCGGGGAAGGAGTTCTCCTCCCAGGGCGCGAAGGCGAGTTTGAACTTCTCCGCGATCTCGTCGGCGTCCCGCTCGGACAGGCCGCAGGAGCGCACGACCTCCTTGAGGACCGGTGTCTGCAACCGCGAAGTCAGCGGCTGTGTCAGCTGGTTGGCGCCGGTCACCCCGAGGACGACACCGGTGCGCGAGGGGTCGTACCAGTCCTGGTCGGCGCCCGCGTCCTTCAGCAGGTCGCGGGCGACCATCAGGCTGAGCAGCTGGAGGACGTCGGTGACCTCCAGGGTGTTGGGCGGCAGCCCGAACTCCAGCGGGTTGAACGGGACGGTGGGCACGAAGCCGCCCCGCTTGGCGTACGTCTTGTCGGGCGCGGCGGGGTCGGGGTCGTAGTGCTGCGACACGTCCCAGTGCGTCGCGGGCACGTCCTCGATGCAGTCGGCGGCCGACACCACGTTCGCCCAGAACTCGCGCAGGTCACGCGACTTGGGGTAGAGGGCGGACAGGCCGACGATCGCGATCGGGTCGCGGGCCAGCCTGCGGTCGAGGTCGGGAGAAGGCGAAGCGTTCACGGCGAGGCTCTCTTGGTCGATGGCGACGGGGCGGCGTCGGGGCGGCCAGGGGGACGGCGTCCCGTCGTCCGGCGGATGAGGGCAGGGCGGCGCACCGCTCGTACGGTGCGGGACGTCCCGGACGCGGGCATGGCTCAGCGGCGCGTGGCGGGGCGTGTCGCGTCGGCGCGCGCGGGCAAGGGGGGACGGCGCCCTGACGCGCGGGACGTGATGAGGTCGAGCTGGAGGAAGGGGGAGAGGGGTGCTCAGCCGGCCGACAGGACGGCCGCGGTCAGCCCGAGGGCGTCGGGGCGGCTGAGCATCGTGTAGTGGTCGCCGGGGGCGAGGTGCACGGTCAGCCCGTGCGGGGCGAGCGGCAGCCAGCCCAGGGTGTCGTCGGCGGGGACCAGGCTCCGCTCGGCCTTGACCAGTACCACCGGCAGCGGGGCCGGCCGGGCCTGGTGCGGGGCGGTGAGCCGGTTGTTGCGCAGCAGGCCGTCGACGTAGGTGTCGTACAGCTTGCGCAGTCCCGGGAGCGAGGTGTCCGGGAGGAGGGCGCCGGCGGCGGTGGCGGCCTCCAGGACGACGGGCAGGCCCTCGTCGGTGCCGGCGCCGTCGAGCGCGCCGGGCGGCAGCGCCACGTCCCGGCCCCGCTTGGCACCGAGGTACATGGCGAACCAGTCGAGCAGCAGGGCGGGTTGAAGTGCGTCGTCGGGCTGTTTGTACTCCTCGGTGGGGGCGATGCTGTCGAGGACGACGAGCCGCTGCGGGCGCCGGCCCGGGGGCAGCGCGTGGGTCATGGCGAGGGCGAGGACCCCGCCGAAGGACCAGCCGGCCAGCGCGTAGGGGCCGTCCGGCTCGCCCATCGCGGCCAGCAGCCCGGCGGCGAGGGCGTCGAGGGTGGTCGCCGCGCGGCCCCCGGTCAGGGCCGCTTCGGCGTAGGCGGGGACCGCGCCCAGGTCGAGGACGGTCAGTCCGTCGCCCTCGGGGAGCGCCGCCGCGAGCCCGCGGTGGACCCGCGCGGGCAGCGCCCCGGGGTGCACGACGTACACCGTGCGTCCCCCAGGCGCGGCCGGTCTCAGCTCCAGCGCGACCGGGGGTGCCTCACGCGGCGGTCGCACGCTGCGCACTCTCCTCGGCCAGGTATCCGGCGAGGTCCTTGACCGTGGGGTGGTACCAGAGGGTCGTGGTGCTCAGCTCGAAGCCGAGCCAGTTCTCCAACTCGCCGGCCAGGATGAGGGCTTCGGTCGAGTCGAGGTCGAGTTCGTCGAAGTACACCTCGGGCGAGACCTCCGCGGTCGCCACGCCAAGACGGTGCGCGATCTTCTCGATGAGCCAGGACTCGGCCTCGGGAGCGGTCACTGCGGCCATGTTGGTCGTCCTTCCCTGGGGGGTACGCCGACGCGTGGCGATGAGCGGATCGCCGGCGCGGGTGGATGGGGGGAGTGGCAATACGTGGGGCTGTGCTCTCAGACGGTCACCCGGAGCACGCAGGGCACAGTCTTGCCAGCTTTCGGAATCCGGAACAACCAGTCTTCCGAGGAGTGGAAAGAAATCCGGGTTGACGGGCGTAGACCCCGCCGAAAGCGAAGTGACCAGCAGGTTAAGGAGCCGGTCACTCCGCTCACGTCAGGGCTGGTTGCCCCTCTTGGCCTCACGCCGGAAGGCGCCCGGCGTCATATTGATCCGGCGGGTGAAGAACTTGCCGAAGTTCGTCACCTCGGAGAATCCGAGCTGCCGCGCGATCGCGCTGATCGGCAGATCGGTGTGCACCAGCAGCCGGCGCGCCTCCAGGGCCACGCGGGCGTCGATGAGGTCCTTCGTGGAGGTCCCGGCGATCGCCCGGCAGGCCCGCGCGAGAGCCCGCGGCGAACAGCTCAGCGCGGCGGCGTAGTCCTCCACCAGCCGCGTCGAGCGGTACGAGCGGTCCAGCTCGCGGCGGAACCTGAGGAACAGCTCGCCGTTCTCGCCGGTGAAGGCCATCCGGTCGCGGTGGCGCAGCCGGCACATCTGGTCGATGTGCAGCAGGACGACGGCCAGCAGATGCTTCAGCAGCTCCTCGCCGAGACCCTGGTCGGGCCGGTCGAACTCCTCCCCCATGAGATCGAGCACCCGGCTGAACGCCGAGAGCTCGTCGTCGTAGAGATGCCAGTGCGAAGGGCGCAGCACATCGTCGAGCATCCCCATGTGCGCGCTCATCTGGAGCGGGAACGACTCCGTGAACATGATGATGCGGGCGTCCAGTTCGGGGTCCATCTTGAACTGGATGACCTGGTTCGGGCGGGTCCACAGCAGGGTTCCCGGCCGGCAGGTGACCCCGTGCGAGTCCAGGCAGAAGGTGCCTGAGCCCGCCGTGACCAGCAGGATCTGATGGAAGTCGAGTCGGTGGGGGGCGGCGAGGAACCCCAGGTCACCCATACCGCGCAACTTACGCAGATCCGTCATCGCGATACCGAGACCGGGCCGGCAGACGGGGGAGTAGGGGACGACGGGTATCGGTAACGAAGCGAAATCGACCATGGACGTTCCGGAATCGACCTTTCACTGGCCACTTGAGGCTTCAATCATAGAGGTGGTCGCCCGATGCCAGATCACTTCTGGTACACACACGTGTCACTTGGTGCACACACGTGTCAGCACGCACGCCACAGCAAGCACCAATCGTCATGAAGGTGAAGGGAATCTGAACGGGATGACCACTCCCCACTCCGCCGCACCGGAGCGCTCGGTCGTCGACCGGACGCTGAGCATCCTCGCCGCCTTCGACCGGGACAACCGGACCCTGTCGCTCAGCGACCTCAGCCGCCGCTCGGGCCTGCCCGTGGCCACGGTGCACCGCATCGTCAACAAACTCAGCGGCTGGGGCGCCCTGGAGCGCTCCGCCGACGGCGGCTACAGCATCGGCCTGCGCCTGTGGGAGACCGGAGCCCTGGCGCCGCGCTCCGCGACCCTGGCCGAACTCGCCCACCCCCACCTGGTCGGGCTGCACGGACAGACGTCCGCCGCCGCCATGATCGCCATCAAGGACGGCACCGAGAGCGTCTGCCTCGTCGTCGTCTCCGACGACCCCGACTTCAGCGGCGCCGGCGGCGACGGGGGCCGCCGGGTACCGCTGCACGCGTCGGCGGTCGGACTCGTGCTCCTCGCGCACGCGGGGGAGAGCGTCCAGAGCGAGATCTGCTCCGGGCCCCTGCGCGCCTACACCGCCGCCACGGTGACCGACGGCACGGCGCTGCGCCGCTGCCTGGTGAAGGTGCGGCGCGACGGCCACGCCGTCGCCCACGGCACCTTCACCCAGGGCTACAGCGGGTTCTCGGTGCCCGTGCGCGACGCGCGCGGGATGGTCGTCGCCGCCGTCGGACTGGTCGGCAACGCCGAGGCCGTGCAGCCCGCGCGCGTGGCGCCGCACGTCCACGCCGCCGCCGCGGCGATCGCCCGCGGACTGCGCGCCGACCCTCCGCGCACGGCGGAACTCGGCGCCTGAGGCGACGGGTCCCGAGACCGCACCGTGGGGAAGGTCATGGCTCCCCGCGGTGCGGTCCGGGTCCCGGCCGGGTAGGACACAGTCCCGGGCCGTGACAAGCCCCCACCCGGCAGACAGGTCGACGAGGATGACGGACCCCCTTGGCAGAAACGCTTCAGCGCTTGTGGCGGGGACACCCGGCCTCGGCACACAGGAGGCCGCCGCATGACCCACCTCGCCGTCATCGACATGCAACACGTCTTCGCCGACCCCACCAGCCCCTGGGTGGCCCCCCGCTACCACCAGGCCGCCAAGGCCGTACGACGCCTGCTGCCGGCCTTCGCCGACGACGTCACCTTCACCCGGTTCGTCGCCCCCGCCGTCCCCGCCGGCGCCTGGCGGGCCTACTACACCCGCTGGCCGTTCGCCCTCCAGCCGCCCGACGCCGCCCTGTGGCAGCTGACGGACGGCTTCGACGAGCGCACCCCCCACGTCCTGGACACCCCCGGCTTCGGCAAGTGGAGCCCCGAACTCGCCCGACGCGTCGCCCCGCACGGGCGGCTGGTCCTCGCCGGGGTCACCACCGACGGCAGCGTGCTGTCCACGGCGCTGGCCGCCGTCGACGCGGGCGTCGAGGTCCTGGTGGCGGCGGACGCCTGCGCCGGCACGAACGACACCTCGCACGCGAAGGCGCTGGAGGCGATGGACGGGTACCAGCCGCTGATCAAGGTGACGACGGTGACGGGGGTGCTGACGCTGCTGGGGAGCTGAGGGAGCCGGCCGGCAGGGCTTCAGAAGCCGCTCAGCGGCCTCACAGGAGCCTCACAGGCCCTTCCCGGGGTTCAGGATGCCCGTGGGGTCGAACGCCGCCTTCAGGCGCCTGTGGAGGGCGTACGCGGCCGGCCCCAGCTCCTCCGCGACCCACTGCCGCTTCAGCACCCCCACGCCGTGCTCCCCGGTGAGCGTCCCGCCCAGCCGCAGCGCCAGCGCGAAGATCTCCCCGGCCGCCTCCCACGCCGCGTCCGGCAGCCGCTCCAGCGCCGGGTCCACGACGACGATCGGATGCAGATTGCCGTCGGCGGCGTGGGCGAGCGTGAACACCGGCACACCGTGGCGCGCCGAGATCGCCCGGATCTCCCGGGCCGCCTCCGCCAGCCGCGACCTCGGCACCGCGATGTCCTCGATCAGCGGCCGCCCCAGCCGCTCCAGCGCGGGCAGCGCCTGCCTGCGCGCCGCCAGCAGCGCCTCCGCCTCCACGGGGTCCTCGGTGGTCTCGACGGACACCGCGAGCGGCGCGAGCACCCCGGTCACCGCCGCCGCCTCCACCCCGGCCCCCGCCCCGTCGCACTGCACCACCAGCAACGCCTCCCCCCGCGCGCGCAGGTCCGGATCGATCGCCTCCAGCACCGGCCCGTCCAGCAGCTCCGCGAGCGCGGGCACCACCCCCGCGCGCGCGATGGCGTACGACGCCCGCGCCGCCGCCTCGAACGACGCGAAGTACGCCGCCACCGTCGCCGAGGCCACCGGCACCGGCCGCAGCCGCACCGTCGCCGACGTGATCACCGCCAGTGTCCCCTCCGAACCCGTCAGCAGCGCCGTCAGGTCGTACCCGGTGACCCCCTTGACCGTACGGCGGCCCGTGCGCACGACCGTCCCGTCGGCCAGGACCGCCTCCAGGCCCAGCACGCTGTCCCGGGTCACCCCGTATTTCGCGCACCGCAGCCCGCCCGCGTTCGTCGCGATGTTCCCGCCGATCGTCGACCAGGCGGCGCTCGCCGGGTCGGGCGCGTACCGCAGACCGTGCGCGAGCGCCGCCCGGTCCAGGTCGGCCGTCACCACCCCCGCCTCCACGACGGCCAGTTGGTCGTCCGCGTCGAGTTCGACGATCCGGTCCATGCCCGACAGGTCGAGCACCAGCGAACCCTCACCCGCCGACGCGCCCCCCGAAAGACCCGTACCGGCGCCCCGGGGGACGACCGGCACACCCAGTGCGTGCGCGTGCCGCAGCACCGCGCTCACGTCCCGTGTCCGCCGCGCGTGGACCACCGCCAGCGGCAGACCGTCCGGGCGCGTCCCCGAACGGTCGACGGAACGCTCCGCCAGCGCGCGCGGGTCGGTGTCCAGCTGGTCCGGCGGCAGGTCCCGCGCGAGGAGCCCGAGCAACTGGGCCTGGGGTTCCCGGGCCTGAGACTCCCGGGCCTGGGGTTCCCTGGCCGTCACAGCCCCAGCGCCTTCCCGCCGACCGCCAGCAGCGCCACGTCCTCCTGCGGCGCGTGCACCGGCGCGCACTGCACGTCCCGGAAGTGCCGCTCCAGCGGATTGCCCCGGGCGAGCCCCGGATTCCCCAGCAGCCGCACCGCGAGCCCCACCGCCCGCACCGCGTGCCGGTCGGCCAGCACCCGCGCACCCAGAGCCTCCTCCGGGCGGTACGACGCGTCCTGCGCGTCCAGCCGCGCGGCCCCGCCGAACACCAGCCCCTCCGCCCCGGCCAGCAGCACTTCGATCTCCCCCGCCGCCCGCCGGAAACGTTCCGTACGGGCCACCGGATGCCCCAGGTTGGCCGGCACGCGCGCGTGGGCGAACGTCCGGAAGAACTCCTGCGCCGCCCGCGCCACCCCCAAGTACAGCGCCGCCAGCGGCAGATGCAGCGCGGCCCCCGCGCGGTTGTCCTGCTCGGCACCGGGACCGTGCGGCCCAAGACCGATGACCTGGTCGTACGGCACCTCGACCCCCTGGAACGTCACATCGTGACTCCCGCTCGCCCGCAGCCCCAGCTGATCCCAGCGCCCGGTCACCTCGATCCCCGGGGAGCCGCCCGGCACCAGGAACGTCCCCACGCGCGGCTCGGCCTCGTCGGTCGTCGCCCACACCAGGAACCAGTCCAGGCCGTCCGCGCCGGTCACGAACCGTTTCGTCCCCTCGATCGCCCACCCGCCGGCCGTGCGCCGCGCGCGGGTCGACGGCAGGCCCCCGCGCGCGGGGGAACCCAACTCGGGCTCCACGCGCGCGTGGTTGATGTGCACCGGTCGTATGAACGACTCGGTCACCACGCGCGCGTACAGCTCGTCCGGCCAGTGCGGCTGCGCCGCCTGGCGCGCGTGGGTGGCCAGGGTCATCGCCGCGATCAGCGCCACCGACGGGTCCAGCCGGCCCAGGTGGTGCAGGATCCGCGCGGACTCCTCCACACCGGCGCCCGGGCCGTCGTAGCGCTCGCCTATGGTCGCCGTCAGCAGGCCCGCCTCATGGGCCACGCGCAGGGACTCGGCGGGGAACGCGCCCGAGCGGTCGTGCTCGGGGGCCAGTTCGGCGATGCGGACGGTCTTCTCGGCGGCGCTCACAGGGCCTTCTCCAGGTCGGTGTCGAGGTCGGTCGTCCAGAACGACTTCACGTCCAGCCGGGACGGGATCGCGCCCAGCTCCGTGAAGACGTCCGCGACCTTCTGCTGGGAGGCGACCGCCGCGTCGTCGACCGTACGGGCCTTCGTCGGCCGCTGCTTCTGCTGCGCCACCAGGTCCGCCTGGGCCTGCGCGAGCGGCTGGTGGGTGGCGGCGGAGACGACCTTCGCGAACGCGGCCTCCCGGCCGGCACGGATGTACGCGTACGCCTTCGTGATCCGCGCGATCAGGTCGGCGGCCGCCTCCTTCTGCGCCGCGCTCTTCAGGACGCTGTCGCGCGCCGACCACAGGAAGTTCCCCGACAGGATGTCCGCCCCCGAACCGATCGTCCGCGCGCCCTGCTGATGCGCGGTGATGACCGACGTCCCGTATGAGGCGAACGCGTCGATGGAACCGCCGTTCAGCGCCGCCAGCCCGTCATTGGGCAGCAGTGGCTTGGCCTCGATGTCCGTCCACTTCAGCCCCGCCCGTTTCAGCAGCTCGTACAGGAAGTAGTGCGCGGTGGTGTTCTTGACGTACCCGACGGTTTTGCCCTTCAGCCCGGCGATGTCCGTGACCTTGGAGTCCTTGGGGACGACGACCTCCTGGTTGAGCGTGGCGCCCTCCTGCACGGCGACCACCTTGAAGTTGGGTTTGCCGTCGGCGGTGGCGAAGACGGGCGGGATCTCGCTGGAGGCGGCGAGGTCGAGGGCGCCCGCGCGGACGGCCTCCAACTGCTTGTCACCGCCCTGGAACACGCTCCACTTCACGCGGTAGGGCGTGTCGTCGAGGTGCGCGAACTTCAAGGCGGCCTCCTCGACCTTCCAGCCGGTCGCGCCGACGCGCAGGGTGACGTCCTTGGGCGAGTCGGCCTGGGCGTCGCCCCCGCAGGCCGCCAGGAAGGGCAGCAGCAGGGCGACGGCGGCGGCCGGGAAAAGGGCACGGCGAAGCAACACGGGGTCTCCATAAGGGTGTTCGTGACCGGGGGAGGGGATCAGGCGGCCTGGGCGCCGGCCGCGCGGTGCGCCAGCTCCTGCCGCACCAGGGGCAGGACGTGCCGCGCGTAGTCGATCGCGTCGTTCAGCGGGTCGTAGCCCCGGATCGACAGCAGGTCGCACCCGATGTCCACGTAGTCCAGCAACGCCTTCGCGACCGTCTCCGGCGACCCCACCAGCGCCGTGGAGGCCCCCGCCGCGTTGGTCGCCACCGCCGGCGCGGTCCACAGGCACCGGTCGTGCACCTCGCCCCGCCCCGCGATGTCCAGCAGCCGCTGCGAACCCACGTTCGCGGGCCGTCCGTCGGTGCGGTAGTGCCGCAGCAACTCGGTGTTCCGGGCCTGGTCCTTGAGCGCCCCCAGCGTCAAGTGCGCCTTCTCCCACGCCAGTTCGTCCGTGGCCGCGATGATCGGACGGAACGACACCCAGATCCGCGGCCGTTGCCGCCCGGCCGCGTCGGCCACCGCGTTGACGGCGGCGATCTGCTCCGCCGTCTCCTTCAGCGGCTCGCCCCACAGCCCGAAGATGTCCCCCTGCTGCCCGCCGACCCGGTACGCGTCCTGCGAGGACCCGCCCACCGAGACCGGCACGAGCCCGTGCACCGGCTTGACGTCGGAATGGTAGCCCTCGAAACGGAAGTACTTGCCCTCGTGCGAGACGGGCCCGTCGGACTCCCACACCTTGCGCAGGATCTGGATGTACTCGTCCGAACGCTCGTACCGCTCCGCCTTGTTGAGGTAATCACCCTCCCGGCGCTGCTCCTCCTCGCTGCCCCCGGAGATGATGTGCAGCGTCAGCCGCCCCCCGCTGAGCCGGTCCAGCGTGGCCAGCGCCCGCGAGGCGTGCGTCGGGAAAATAACGCCCGGCCGGTGCGCCAGGATCGGCCGCACCCGCTCGGTGTGCGTGGCGACGAACTGGGCGATCTGGAAGGCGTCCGGGGACGCGGAGTGATAGGCGACGAGCGTGTGGTCGAAACCGCCGTCGTCCAACGCCCGGGCGTAGCGTCGCAGATACGACACGTCCAGTCCCGTACGGCTGGCCGCGGCGGGCCCCGAGGCCCCGGCGTCGGTGTGGACGGCGCTGATGAACTCGACCGGCATGGTGGTCAACTCCCTTTTCGGATAGGTCACTTGAGGACGGAGGTGTCGGCCGCCGCAGCCACGTCGACGTTGGGTTCCAGGACCCCGATCCCGTTCATGAGGTCGGCCACCCCCTGCACGGCCCTGTCGATCTCCGGTGTCACCGGCAGGACTTGGCTGTACGCGGCGGAGGCGAGCGTCCTGGCGACCGACGCGTCGGCGCCGTTGCGCGACTCGATGGCCTGCGCGTACGCGTCCTGATGAGTGCTGGTCCACTTCAGGGCCGTACCGAGCCGCTTCAGGAAGTCGCCCAGGGCGGCCTTCTTGCCGGAGTCCGCGAGGGCCTTCTCGGAGGCGCCGATGAAGCCGTACCCGCTGACCCGCCCGTCCCCGCCGTCGACCAGCAGCCGGCCGCCCTGCTCCAGGCCGACCGCCTGATACACCCCGAACGTCGCCCAGGCCTTGATCTTCCCGGAAGCGAACGCGGCCTGCGCGTCGGTCGGCAGCAGATACTGCACCTGCACGTCCGCGTACTTAAGCCCGGCCTGCTGAAGGGCGTTGGCCAGCAGATACTCCGCGATGCTGCCCTTCGCGGACGACACCACGACCTTCTGGCCCTTGAGATCCTCCATACGCGCGATCCCCGAGTCCTTGCGGACGACGATCCCGACGTGCCGGCCGTCGTTCTTCAGCGCGGCCACGTTCTTGAACTTCACGCCCCCGCTGAGGGCTTGCAGCGCGGGCAGGTCGGCGGAGAAGGTCGTGTCGGCGGCGCCCGCCTGCACGGCCTGGAACAGCGGCGCCGCGCCCTCGAACTCGGCCCACTTCACCTTGTACCCGGCGCCCTTGAGCGCGTCCGACGCGGCGACGATCGTCTGAAGTGTCTTGGCCTGGTCGCCGATGGTGAGCGTCACCTGGCCGTCTTTCGCCGAGGCGGCGCCGCCGCAGCCCGTCAGCGACAGCAGGGCGGTGAGGCTCAGCGCGGCGGCGGCGAGTCTGCGGATCACGAGAGGGTTCCTTCCAGAGTGCGGGTCACGCCGAGCCAGCCCAGCAACTGGGCGCGCTGGGACACGAATTGAGGGGCGGTCAGGTCACGCGGGCGGGGCAGGGTGACGGTCAGTTCGTGCGCGATACGGCCCTCGTCCATGACGAGAATCCGGTCGGCGAGCAGCAGCGCCTCCTCGACGTCGTGCGTGACCAGGAGGATCGCGCAGCCGTGCGAACGCCACAGCTCGGCGACCAACTGCTGCACCTTGCCGCGCGTCAGCGCGTCCAGCGCCCCGAACGGCTCGTCCAGCAAAAGGAGTTCGGGCTCCCGCACCAGCGCCCGGGCCAGCGAGACCCGCTGCGCCTGACCGCCGGAGAGCGTCTTCGGCCACACGTCGGCCCGGTCCGCGATCCCCACCTCGTCGAGCGCCCGAAGCGCCGACTCCCGGTCGGCGCCCGGAAGGCCGAGGACGACGTTGCGCCACACCTTCAGCCACGGCAGCAAACGCGGCGACTGGAACGCGGCACTGCGCCGCAGCGGCACCGTCACCTCGCCGCCGATTCTCTCGTCGAGCCCCGCGAGAATCCGCAGCAGCGTCGACTTGCCGCACCCGCTGTGCCCGAGCAGCGCCACGAACTCCCCGTCCCGGATGTCCAGTTCGAGTTCGTGCAGCACCGTCCGCCCGTCGAAGGCCCGCGAAAGCCCCCGTGTCTCCACGCTGTTGCCCATCTCTACGCCTCCCCCTCGAAGTTGGCCCGCCAGGACAGCAGCCGCCGCGACAGCACCCGCACGGCGAAGTCGCACACCAGGCCGAGCAGCGCGTACACGACGAGGCAGAGCACGATGACGTCGGTACGGAAGTACTGCTGCGCGTTGCTCATCAGATAGCCGAGCCCCGCGTCCGCGTTGACCTGCTCGGCGAAGACCAGCGCGAGCCACGCCGTCGACAGGGCGTACCGGAGCCCCACGAGAGCACCGGGCAGCGCGCTCGGCAGGATCACGTACCGGATCAGCCCCAGCCGCCCCAGCCCCATCATCCGCGCCGCCTCGACGAGCCCCGCGTCCGTGGAGCGGATGCCGCCGTAGATGTTGAAGTACAGGGGATACGTCACCCCGAGCGCGACCAGCGCGACCTTCGGGGTCTCCTCGATCCCGAACCACACGATGAACAGCGGGATCAGACCCACCCACGGGATCGCCCGGAACATGCCCATCGAGGAGTCGATGACGTCCTCGCCGAGCCGGAACAGCCCGGCCGTCAGCGCCAGCGCGACCGCGATCACGGCCCCGATCAGGAACCCGGTCGCCGCCCGCCGCCCCGACGCCGCGATGGCACCGGGCAGTTCACCGCTCTTCGTCAGCTCGACGGCCTGCTTCAGGACGTCGACCGGCGAGGCCAGCACCGACTCCGGCAGCAGCCCGGTCGCCGAGGTCACGAACCACAGCAGCACGAGCCCGAGCGGACCCGCCGAACGCCGCACGGAACGCGGCACGTCGAACCGCCGCGCCGCTTTCGCCGTCCCGCGCAGGGTGACCCGTCCCGCGGCCTTCGCCGGCGCCGCCACGGTCTGGGCCGTCATGACGTCCCCCCGCCGGCCGCCGCCGGACGCTCCGGATCGGCCGACCACGCCGACCAGGACCCGGGGAACAGCGCCGCCTCGAACCCGGCGATCTCCAGCGCCGCGATCTGATGCGCGGCCGTCACCCCGGAACCGCAGTACACCCCGATCGGTACGCCGCTTTCGGCGCCCTTCTCCGCGAACCGCTCCCGCAGCTCCCCGGCCGGACGGAACCGCCCGTCCGCCGTGAGGTTCTCCCCGGTCGGCGCCGACACGGCCCCCGGGATGTGCCCGGCCCGCGCATCCACCGGCTCGGCCTCACCCCGGTACCGCTCACCGGCCCGCGCGTCCAACAGCAGCCCGTCGGCGGCGAGTTGACCGGCGCCGTCCGCGTCGACGACGGCCAGCGCGCCCGCCTTGAGGACGACGTCCCCGGGCGCCGGAGCCTGCGGCACCCCCGACTCCAGCGGCAGCCCGGCGGCCTTCCAGGCGCCCAACGCCCCGTCCAGCAAAGACACTTCGGAGAGACCGGCATAACGCAGCAGCCACCAGGCCCGCGCCGCCGCCGTGTTGCCGAGGTCGTCGTACACGACGACCGGGGTGCCCGCCGAGATGCCCCAACTGCGGGCCGCCGTCTGCAAGTCGGCGAGGCCGGGCAGGGGATGCCGGCCGGCCTCGGGGCTCGGGGGCGCCGCCAGTTCGGTGTCGAGGTCGACGTAGACCGCGCCCGGGACATGCCCGTCGGCGTAGTGGTCACGGCCGTGCGGATCGCCCAGCGCCCAGCGGACGTCGAGCACAACGGGCGGGCGGGAGGAGGCGAGTCGGGCCGACAGCTGCGTCGCGGTGATCGTCACACTCATGCCGACTCCTCGGCGATCAGGGGGAGTTCACGGGGTGCCGGGGACTCGGCGGACAGCCGCAGGCGCTCCAGGAAGAGGACGACCGTCGCGGCGACCGTGCGGTGCAGGGCGTCGTTGAGGACGTCGTGCCGGCCGCCCCGGAACGTCACCAGCCGCACCGGATGATCCGCGTACACGGCACGGGCCGCCGGCAGCGGGCTGATCGCGTCGTCGGCGCCGTGCAGCGCGAGCACCGGCACCGTCACGAGGTCCAGGCGCGGCAGATCGGCCGGGGCCGCGAGGGCGCCCCGGCGGAACGCTGCGTCGTCCGTCAGCCGGCCCCGGTGCGTCGGGCACCCGGTGCGCTCCTCGGCCTCCTCCTCCCAACTCGCCGCCTCCCAGGGGCCGTTGGGGAGACCGGCCAGGATCAGCGCGTCGGCGCCGGCGGCGAGCCGGACGGCGTACGCGGCGCCCGTGTCGGAGCCGACCAGGACCTTCGGGCCGGGCAGCGACTCGTCGGCGAGCAGCTTGGCGGCCTCGTCGAGGACGCCAGGGTCGGCCGAGGCGTCGCCCAGGGCGCGCACCCGGTAGGCGTCGAAGGCGAGCCGGCGGCCGAACCGCTCGTACACACCGCCGTGTTCACCGCGCCCGGCCAGCACGATCAAGGTGCCGCGCGGCGCGAGACCTTCGGGCTCGTCCCAGGAGAAAGAGGGCATGAGTGGACCGCTTCCGTGAAGAGAAAGAGAAAAAAAGGGGGGAATGTCCCGGAGAGGGCAGGCCTCAGCGGCTGTCACACGTCAGCAGGAAAGGAAAGGGACCGACGCGTACAGCTGGACCGCGGAAAAGCGGAAGAAAGGGGGAAGCCGGATGTTCAGCGACAGCGCGCGCTGCACGCCACGCCGAAGTCGATGACTCGGCGCTGCGTCAGAAAGGCAGCGGAAGCGGTCGTGTGCAGCATGGACCCATCATGACCGGAGGTGACCGAAGACGTCCAACGACGATTCGATATCGAAACCGATCAGCTATCGAGATCGATCACATCCGGAGGCTACGGTCGCGGCATGCATCGACCCGTCCTCGACATCGTGGCCCTGCGCAGCCTGACGGCGATCGCCGACTGCGGCGGCTTCCACCGGGCCGCACAGACCCTCGCGCTCAGCCAGTCGGCGGTCAGCCAGCATGTGCGGAAACTGGAGAAGACCCTCGGCCGCAGGGTCGTCGAGCGCGAGGGCCGGGGCACCCGCTTCACCCCCGCCGGACGCCAACTGCTCGAACAGGCGCGGCGGATACTCGCCGTCCACGACGAGGCCGTGCGCACCCTGCTCGACGTCGAGGGCGACACCGTGACGATCGGCTCGACCGAGCACGCCGCCGACCAGTTCCTGCCCCGGCTCACCGCGGCCGTCCAGTCGGTGCGCCCCGGCTGCCGCGTCCGCTACCGCATCGACCGCTCGGCACGCCTCGTCGAGGCCGTGGAGCGGGGGAGCGTGGACGTCGCGGTGTACGTCACCGAAGCCGCCGCCACCGAGGGCACCCCCGTCGGCGCCCTCCCCCTGACCTGGCACGCGACCCCCGGCTGGCGCCGGCCGCGGTCCCCGTCGCCGGTCCCGCTGATCGCGATCGAGGACCCCTGCGCGATCCGCCGCCGCGCCATCTCGACGCTCGCCGCGCACGGCGTACCAGCGACGGTCGTCGGCGACGCGGGCTACCTGGCGGGCGTCCTCGATCTCGCCCGCACCGGCCAGGGCGTCGCCCTCCTCGCAGCGGTCGGCCCGGCCCCCGACGGCCTCACCCCGTACGGCGACCTGCCCCCGGTCCCCCCGATCCCGATGAGCGCGCTGGCCCGGCCGGGGGCGGACCCGGAGACGGTACGGGCGGCGGTGGGGGCGGTACGGGAACTGCTGTCCTGAGGGGGACGGCTGGAGGGGGCGTCTAGCCCAGCAGCTCCCCCGCCCCCAACCCCCGCTCCAACGCCCCCCGTTGCACCGGCAGCACCTCCGCGTGCAGCGCGCGCCCCTTCCCCGTCAGCGACACCCACACCCCCCGCCGGTCCTCCGCGCACACCGACCGGTGGACCAGGCCGTCCTTCTCCAGCCGCCCGATGAGCCGCGACAGCGCGCTCTGGCTCAGGTGGACACGGCCGACGAGGTTCTGCACCCGGCACTGGTCCCCCTCCCGGGGCGCCTCGGCGGCGAGCAGGTCGAGAACCTCGAAGTCGCTCGCCCCGAGCCCGTACGGATGCAACGCCCGGTCGATCTCGCACACCGTGCGCGCGTGCACCGCGAGAATCCCCCGCCACCGCTCCTCAAGGCCCACCGCATTCACCGCCATACCCCGACCGTAGCACCGAACACCAGCGTCCTTGAGCGTGCAACTACCACCCGCGCACGCACCCGTCGGAGCGCCGGCCAGGGGGTACGACGATCAGGCCGCCGTGTCCTGAAGCAGCCCGATCAGATTCCCGTCAAGGTCCTTCACCGCGGCGACGGTCCGCCCGCCCCCGACCTCCCGCGCCTCCTGCACCAGCTCGGCCCCCGCCGCCAGCAGCGCCGCGAGCCGTTCTCGCAGGTCGGAGACGTGCCAGTAGGGGACAGGACCGGTCAGCCCCTGGGCGTGCCCGTTCGGGTCGAGGCCGATGTCCTGGCCGGCGGCCTTGTAGCCGACGTAGTACGGCTCGTCCGTGTGGGGCTCGACCTCCAGCAACGCGCCGAACAGGGCCTTCGCCCGGTCGACGTCCTTGACGGGGTAGATGAGCGTGTGGACTCCGGCGGTCATGGGGTGCTCCTTGCGCGGAGGTGCGGGGGACGTGCGGTTCGGCGGATTCGCCTGCTTTCACGCTAGGCCGAAGCGTGCCGAACCGCTTCTTTGATCCTGACCGCTCAGGTCGACTCCCGCTTCACCAGCTCCGTCGGCAGGATCACCGCCGCTGGATCCTCCCCGCCGATCTGCGCGAGCAGCACCCGCACCATCTCGCTGCTGATCCGGTCCCACGGCTGGCGGATCGTCGTCAGCGGCGGGGTGGAGGCGACGGCGGCGGGGGAGTCGTCGAAACCGCCGACCGCGACGTCCTCCGGGACCCGCCGGCCCGCCTGGCGCAGCGCGTCCAGCACGCCCTGCGCCATCAGGTCGGACGCGACGAACACCGCGTCGAGCTCCGGTACCCGCTCCAGCAGCGCCCGCGCCCCCGCCTCGCCGCTGGCCCGGCTGTAGTCACCGGAGGCGACCAGCCGGTCGTCGTAGGGAAGGTCCGCCTCGGCCAGGACCTCCTTGTAGCCGGCCAGCCGCTCCACCCCGCCGGGGGTGTCCAGCGGTCCGGTGACGACGCCGACGCGGCGGCGGCCCAGGGCGAGGAGGTGGCGGACCATGTCACGGGCGCCGTCGCGGTCGTCGGCCGCCACGTAGGACACCTTCGAACCGATCCCGATCGGCTTGCCGCAGGCGACCAGTGGGACGCCCGCCTCCCGCAGCTCCTGGGCGATCGGGTCACCGGAGTGGCTGGAGACCAGCAGCACCCCGTCGACATGACCGGCCGTGATGTACCGCGTGATCCGCCGCCGCTCGTCCTCGGTGGCCGCCAGCATCAGCAGCAGCGGCACGTCGTGCGCGGCCAGCGCCTGCGTGCAACCCCGCAGCAGGACATTGAAGTTGGGGTCCTCGAAGAACCGCTCCTGAGGCTCCGTCAGCAAGAAGCCCACCGAGTCGGAGCGGCCCGTGATCAGCGAGCGGGCGTGCCGGTTGACGACGTAACCCGTCCTGCGGATCGCGGCGTTGACCGCCTCCTGCGCCGAAGGGCTCACGTAATGGCCCCCGTTGAGGACCCGGGAGACCGTTCCCCGGGAGACCCCCGCCTCACGCGCCACGTCATGGATCGTCGGCGGCCTGCGCCGTCCCCCGGCAGTGCTCATGGTCATGACTTTACGGCCCCCGACAGCAGATCCAGGCTCCAGAACCGCTGAATGACCAGGAACAGCGCCACCAGCGGGATGACCGCCAGGAACGCGCCGGTGATCACCAGGGTGTACAGCGCCGGAGCCGCCGCGCCCTGCTTCAGGAGCGTGAACAGACCGAGGGTGATGGGGAACTTGGTGTCGTCGCTGAGCATGATGTACGGCAGCAGGAAGTTGTTCCAGATCGCGACGAACTGGAACAGGAAGACCGTCACCAGACCCGGCACCATCATCGGCAGCGCGATCCGGGTGAAGACCCGCCACTCGCTCGCCCCGTCCATCCGCCCCGCCTCGACGACGTCCGCCGGGACGGCCGCGGCCGCGTAGATACGGGCCAGGTAGACGCCGTAGGGGGAGAGGATCTGCGGGAGCAGCACCGACAGGTAGGAGTCGGTGAGGCCGGCCTTCGCCATCAGCAGGTACTGCGGGATGGCGAGGATGATCGGCGGCATCAGCACGCCCGCGAGGAGGATGTTGAACATCGACTCACGGCCGCGGAAGCGGTAGATCGCCAGCGCGTAGCCGCTGCACGCGGACACGGCCGTCGACAGCAGCGCGCCGAGCACGGCGTACAGCGCGGAGTTGCCCATCCACTTCCAATAGACGCCGTCCCTATAGGAGTTGAGCTCCTTGAGGTTGTCGGCGAAGCCCGAGCCGGGCCAGAACGTGAAGGTGGAGAACAGCTCGCTGCCGGACTTGGTGGAGGCGATGACGACCCACGCGACGGGCAGCAGACAGTAGACCGAGCCGAGCAGCAGCGTGATCGTGGGGACCAGCGCGATCCGGCGGCGCAGCGGCGGCTTGCCCTGCGCGGCGGACGTACCGGCGGCCGAGGAGGCCTTCTGGACGGTGAGGGTGCTCATCGGGCGGCCTCCTCCTGCTGGGAACGGCGGTTCGCGGCGCGCAGGAACCCGAAGGACAGCACCAGCGTGGCGAACGCGATGATCACGGCCTGCGCGGCGGCCCCGTAGATGTCACCGTTGCCGAAGGCGTCCTCGTAGACCTTCATCAGCGGACTCCACGTCGTGGGCACCGAGTTGGTGAGCGGCTTCAGGGTCGTCGGCTCGTTGAAGACCTGGAGCGTGGCGATGATGGAGAAGAAGAACGTCAGCACCAGCGACGGCGCCACCATCGGGATCTTGATCTTCAGGGCGATCTGGAGCGGGGTCGCCCCGTCCAGCCGCGCGGCCTCGTACACCTCGGCCGGGATCGACTGGAGCGCCGTGTAGATCACGATCATGTTGAACCCGGTGCCGCCCCACACCGCGATGTTGGCCATCGCGCCGTACAGCGGCCCCCCGTCCAGCAGATCCGGCTGCGGCAGCCCGAGCTTCTCCAGCACGAAGTAGAAGGGACTGACGTCCGGCAGATAGAGGAAGCCCCACAGCAGCGCGGCGATCACACCGGGAATGGCGTACGGCAGGAAGATCGCGAGCCGGGTGAACGGCGTGAAGCGCACCTTCTCGGCGTCCAGCATCAGCGCGAACAGCAGCGCGAGGCCGAGCATGACGGGGACGACGATGCAGCCGTACCCGAGGACGCGCAGCGCGCCGTGCAGCAGCTCGCTGTCGGTGAGGGCGTCGGTGTAGTTCTCGAGCCCGGCCCACACTTCCTTGCGCGCCCCGGACCCGAGGCCGAGCCCCGAGACGTGGACCTTGCGGAAGCTGAGGTAGCCGGCGTACCCGATGGGCAGCGCGAAGAACAGGGCGAACAGGGCTATTCCGGGGAGGAGGAAGGCGTACGGGGCACTCTTGGCCCCGTACGACTCCCGGCGTGCGGTTTTCACTCGGAGACCTCGAAGCCCTGCTTCTTCATGTCGGCGACGGTGTCGGACTGCATCTTCTCCAGCGCGACGGAGAAGTCCGACTTGTCCTTGGCCGCGGCGGCGAACGCGTTCTTGAAGGTCGTGTAGGCGACGTTCACGTTCGGGCCCCAGGCCGAGGGCGCCGTCGTCTTGGCGACCCGCGCGGCGACGGAGTAGAAGTCGGGCTGGTTGGCGAAGTAGTCCGGCGGGGTGGTGAAGGCGCCGGAGAGCTGGGCCGAGGTGGACGCCGGGTAGGTGCCCGACTCCTTGGCCATCGCGTTCAGGGCGTCGCCGTCGGTGTTCAGCCAGGCGGCGAACTTCGCGGCGGCCGACTTGTGCTTGGAGTCCGTGGTCACGCCGGTCGAGGAGCCGCCCCAGCTGCCGGTGACGTTCTCGCTCGCGGACCACTGGGGGAGCGGGGCGACGGCCCACTTGCCCTTGGTGGACGGCGCGGCCGAGGCGAGCGTGCCGGGCGCCCAGACCGCGGAGACCCACGCGATCTGCTTGCCGGTGTCCAGCGCCTTGTTCCAAGCCGGCGTGTACATGGGCTGGTTGTCGATCGCGCCCTCCTTGACGAGGCCGCCCCAGAAGCTCGCGACCTTCTTCGTCGCCGCGTCGTCGATGCCGACCTTCCACTTGTCGCCGGAGGTCGTCCACCACTTCGCGCCCGCCTGCTGCGCGAGGCCCGCGAAGAGGCCGGAGTCGTTGGAGGAGAACGTCGTCAGGTCGGTGTCCGGGGACTTCTTCTTCAGCGCGCGGGCGGTCTCGGCGAACTGCTCCCAGGTCGTGGGGACGGTCAGCCCGTACTGCTTGAAGAGGTCCTGGCGGTAGTAGAACATCATCGGGCCGATGTCCTGGGGGATCGCGTACACGGCGTCCGTGCCCAGCGTGGTCTGCTGCCAGACGCCGGCCGCGAACTTGCTCTTGACGCCGTTCGCCTCCTTGGAGATGTCGGCGAGCGCGTCGTTGCTGACCAGCGTCGGCAGCGCCTGGTACTCGGCCTGCACCAGGTCGGGGGCCTGCTTCGCCTTGTGCGCCGTGAGGATCTTGGTCACCAGGTCGTCACCGGACGCCTGCTTCTGCACCGTGACCTTGATCTGGTCCTTCTTGCCCGGCCCGTTGTTCCACAGGTCGACGACCTTGTCCATGCCCGGCGCCCAGGTCCAGTACGTCAGCGACACGGGACCGGAGGACTCCGACCCGCTGTCGTCGGACGAGCCGCAAGCGGCCAGTGCACCGGCGCCGAGAACGACGGCGATAGAAGAAGCCACGAGGCGACGGCGCTTCGTGTTCGGCATGGAACTCTCCCCTGACCTGGGTCCCTCGCCTGCTGCGGGAACCTGCCATGCGATGGCACGATCTCGGACACTGCCCGTCGCAGCGCCCTGTCATGCTTCTGTGAGCGTTCACAGTAGAGAAACATCCCGGACACTTGTCAATGGTTGTTGCTGTGCGGTTATGTTGGGCTCGCAGCGCCGCAGCTGTGTGTGCACGTTCCCAAATGATCGATTGACCGGGAGAAATTCCATGCCGGAGACCAGCCCCAAGGGCCTCACCAGGCTCGCCTTCGGTGGGGACTACAACCCCGAGCAGTGGCCGGAAACCGTCTGGCAGGAGGATGTCCGCCTCATGCGCGAGGCCGGCGTCACCATGGTCAGCGTCGGCATCTTCTCCTGGGCCCTGCTGGAACCGAAGCCCGGCGAGTACGACTTCGGCTGGCTCGACCGGATCATTGACCTGCTGCACGAGGGCGGCATCCGCGTCGACCTCGGCACCCCCACCGTCGTCCCGCCCGTCTGGTTCTACCGCGCCCACCCCGAGGCGCTCCCGGTCGCCGCCGACGGCACCCGCTACGCCTTCGGCTCACGCGGCGCGATCTGCCACAGCAACGCCGACTACCGCACGGCCGCCGCGAACATCACCACGAAGCTCGCCGAGCGCTACGGCGACCACCCGGCGCTCGCGATGTGGCACGTCCACAACGAGTACGGCGTCCCCGTCTCCGCCTGCTACTGCGACTCCTGCGCCGCCCACTTCCGCCGCTGGCTGGACACCGCGTACGGCTCGGTCGAGGCCGTCAACGACGCCTGGGGCACCGCTTTCTGGGGCCAGCGCTACGCGGCTTACGACGACATCACCCCGCCGCGCACCGCGCCGACCGTCGGCAACCCCGGCCAGGCCCTGGACTACCGCCGGTTCGCGGACGCCACCATGCGCGAGAACTTCACCGCCGAGCGCGACATCCTGCACCGCCTCGCGCCCGGCATCCCCGTGACGACCAACTTCATGACCGCGCTCAGCCAGTGCGACTCCGTCGACTACTGGGCCTGGGGCCGCGAGGTCGACATCGTCACCAACGACCACTACCTGATCACCGACGGCCGCCGCACCCACGTCAACCTCGCGATGGCCGCCGACCTCACCCGCTCGGTCGCGGGCGGCGCCCCCTGGATCCTCCTGGAGCACTCCACCTCCGGCGTCAACTGGCAGCCCCACAACCCCGCCAAGGCGCCCGGACAGATGGCCCGCAACTCCCTCGGACACGTCGCCCGCGGCTCCGAGGGCGCCATGTTCTTCCAGTGGCGCCAGTCCAAGCGCGGCGCCGAGAAGTTCCACTCCGCGATGGTCCCGCACGGCGGCACCGACACCCGCGTCTGGCGCGAGGTCGTCGAACTCGGCGCCGCCATCGACGCGTTGACCCCCCTCAAGGGCACCCGCACCGAGGCGGACGCCGCGATCCTGTGGGACTGGCACTCCTGGTGGGCGCAGAACCTCGCCTGGCGCCCCAGCGAGGACGCCGACGCCCGCGAACGCGCCGACGCCTTCTACGCGGCCCTCTACGACAGCCACCTCACCGTCGACTTCGCCCACCCCGAGGCCGACCTCGCGAAGTACCCGCTGGTCGTCGTCCCCGCCCTGTACCTGATGACGGAGGCCGCCGGGGACAATCTGCGCGCGTACGTCGCCGGCGGCGGCACCCTCGTCGTCTCCTTCTTCTCGGGCATCGTCGACGAGCACGACGCCGTCCACGACGGCGCCTACCCCGGCGCCCTGCGCGACGTCCTCGGCCTCACCGTCGAGGAGTTCTCCCCGCTGCTGCCCGGCGAGGGCATCAAGCTCACCGGACCGGACGGCGCCGAGCAAGTCGCGGACGTCTGGAGCGAGTTCGTGGTCCCGCGCGGCGCCGAGACGGTCTGGTCGTACGCCGACGGCCTCACCGCGGGCCGCCCCGCCGTCACCCGGCACCGGCTCGGCGAGGGCACCGCCTGGTACGTCTCCACCCGCCTCGGCGCCGAGGGGCTCGCCGCGCTGCTCGCCGGCGCCGCCGAGGACGCCCGCATCACCCCGCGCGACCTGCCCCGCGACGTGGAGGTGGTCCGCCGCTCCGGGGAGAACGGCAGCTACCTCTTCGCGATCAACCACACCGACGCCGAGGCGAAGGTGGCGCTGGAGAGCGCCGGCACCGAACTCCTCACCGGTGAACGCGCCGCCGCCCGCCTCGCGGTCCCGGCCGGCGCCGTACGGGTCGTCCGCCTCGACGGCTGACCCGCCCCCGACTCCCCCTTCGCCCGTGGAGCCGCGAGCCGCGGGCGGAGGGGGTCCGCGCACCCCAGGTGACGGTCTCTCGTGGGACCTGACAGCTTGTCAGGTGCGCAACACCCCACCCCCATCCATGTCGAAGGGACGACGGACGACGATGTTCCATCCCAGACGCACCCTCAAGGCCCTGCTGCTGCCGCTGGCCGCGGGCCTCGCCTTCACCGCCCTGCCCGTACAGACGGCTGCCGCCGCCTCGACGCTCACCAACGGCGGCTTCGAGTCCGACGGCACCGGCACCGCCACCCCGGCCGGCTGGTCCACCTACTCGGCGGCCGGCCAGAACTCCGCCTCCTTCACGGAGGCCGGCGGCCACAGCGGCAGCTACCGGCTGACCCAGTGGGCCTCCTCCGCCTACAAGGTGGAGACCTACCAGTACCTGTCCGGGCTGACCAACGGGAACTACACGTTGACCGCCTGGGTCCGCTCAAGCGGTGGGCAGAACGCGGCGTACATAGCGCTCAAGAGTTGCGGGAGCGCGGATCAGCGTACAGACATCCCGGTGTCGTCCAGTGGTTGGCTGCGGATCGTCACGCCGATCAATGTGACGAACAACCAGTGCACCATCAGCATCAACAGTGACGCCAACGCGGGTAACTGGATCAATGTTGACGACCTGACGTTCAGTGCAGGCACCACCGGTACATCCATCCATGGTGCCGACATCTCCTCCCTCGCCAAAAGCGAGGCCAAGGGCGGCGTCTACAAGACGAGCTCCGGCACCACCGGCGACGCGATCACCATCCTCAAGAACGCCGGCATGAACTACGCGCGCCTGAAGGTCTGGGTCAACCCGGCCGACGGCTACAACGACAAGGCGCACGTCCTGGCCATGGCCAAGCGGATCAAGGCGTCCGGCATGAAGCTGCTGGTCGACTTCCACTACTCGGACACATGGGCCGACCCGGGCGCCCAGTCCAAGCCGGCCGCATGGGTGGGCCATACATACAGTCAACTCAAGACGGACGTGTACAACCACACGTACGACGTGTTGAACGCCTTGAAGGCCCAGGGCACCACCGCCGACATGGTCCAGGTGGGCAATGAGATCAACGGCGGCATGCTGTGGTCCGAAGGTTCAACGGACAACTGGTCGCAGCTCGCCGGACTGCTCAACAGTGGATACGACGCCGTCAAGGCGGTCAACTCCGCCACCACCGTCGCCCTGCACCTCGCCAAGGGCGGCGACCTGTCCGGCACCCGCTGGTGGTTCGACAACGCCGTCTCCAACGGCGTGAAGTTCGACGCGATCGGCCTGTCCTACTACGGCTACTGGCACGGCCCGATGTCCGACTTCCAGACGACCCTGGACGACGCGGCGTCCCGCTACGGCAAGCCGGTGTTCGTCGCCGAGACGGCGTACCCGTTCACGCTCGCCGAGGACGACCCGCTGGAGAACCAGATCAACACCACCGCCAAGCTGGTCAGCGGCTACCCGGCCACCCCCGCCGGGCAGGCGAAGTGGATGAACGACGTCGCCAGCATCGTCGAGGCCGTGCCCAACGGCCGCGGTCTGGGCGTCTTCTACTGGGAGGCCACCTGGACCGCCGTCACCGGCAACGGCTGGGACCCCACCGACGCCTCCTCCGGCAACGGCTGGGAGAACCAGGCCCTGTTCGGCTACGACGACAAGGCGCTCGCCTCGATGTCGTGGTTCCAGCACCGGTGACCCCGGTCAGCTGAAACCCCGCTTCGACAGGGGCCCGGCCGCACTGAGCACGACGCGGCCGGGCCCCGCCCGTTCCCGCGCCGGCAGGGCGGGTCCCGGCCAAGCCGCGCGGAGTGCGGGACACGGAGGCGTCGACTGCGCGAGAGTGGAAAGACGCGGTACGAGGAGGCCCCGACGCGCGAAACGGAGGGAACCACCCATGCTGAAGACTCCCGTCGTCGGACGGCGCCTGGAGATCCTTCAATGGCTCAAGGACCCGGCGCAGCACTTCCCGCAGGCCCCGCCCGGCGACCGGTCCGCCGCCCCCGGCGTCACCGCCGAGGAGATCGCCGCCAAACTCGGCGCCCCCCTCCGCGCGGCCGACGCCCACCTGGACTTCCTGACCCGCCTGGGCCTGCTGCGCACCGAGCGCCTGGGACAGCGCACCTACTACCGGCGCGACGAGATGCGCATCGCCGAGGTCGCCCGGCTGTTCGAGAAGGGCTGGCAGCCATGAGGAGGCGAGTGGCGGACGGGACACGGGGGAGCGGCCCCTCAAAGCGCCGGTAAAGCCGCACCTCGCCGGCGCCTGACGGTCCGGCCCGGCTGGGAGGATGGCCGCCTGCCGACAGGAAGGGCCACAGCGCTCATGGACCGTCGTACGGAACTGATCCCGGTGCGGTACGTCACCCTCCCCGGCCACGGCCCGGAGGACGTCGTGTCGGACGCGTACGGGAGAGTCCTGACCGGCGTCGCCGACGGGCGCATCCTGCGCGTGGACGGGCTCGACGAGCCGGCCGCGGCCCGGGTCGAGCACATCGCGGAGATCGGCGGCCGTCCCCTCGGCCTCGACCTCCTGCCCGACGGCGACCTGCTGGTCTGCGACGCCGAGGGCGCCCTGCTCAGGGTCGGCACCGCCGACGGCCGCGTCCGCGTCCTGACCGCCTCCGCCAAGGGCGAGCCGCTGCGGTTCGCCAGCAACGTCACCGCCCTGCCCGACGGCACCGCCTACTTCACTGTCTCCAGCCGTGTCCATCCCCTCCAGGAGTGGCTCGCCGACCTCGTCGCCCACACCGGGACCGGCCGCCTGCTGCGCCTCGCACCGGGCGGTGACACCCCCGAAGTCCTCCTGGAGGGCCTGGAGTTCGCCAACGGCATCGCCGCGAGCGCCGACGGCTCCTTCCTCGTCGTCGCCGAGACCGGCTCGCGCCGGCTCACCCGCTACTGGCTCACCGGGCCCCGCACCGGCCGCGCCGAACCCTTCGCCGAGGACCTTCCCGGCTACCCCGACAACCTCTGGCGCGACCCGCTGAGCGGCCTCTTCTGGGTTGCCCTGGCCGGACCCCCGATACCCGTCCTCGAAGCCCTGCACAGGGCCTCCCCGGCCGTGCGCCACCGCGCCGCCCGCCTCGCCCTGCACGCCCCCTACCGGCCCTCCCCGACGACCGGCGTCCTCGCCCTCGACGCCGCCGGCCGCACCGTCCACCACCTCGCCCGCCGCCGCTCCGGCTACCGCATGGTCACCAGCGTCTGCCGCACCACCGGCGGCCGCCTCGTCCTCGGCAGCCTCACCGAGCCCGGAATCGCCGTCTGCGAGCCTCCGCCCGCCCTCCCCGACCCGGTGCCCGAGTTCGTCAAGAACGGCGCTCCAGCGGCCGTACAGACGTTTCCCCGCCGGGGTTAGTCTGGTGCCCGGTCCGGATCACCCCTGCTCATGGGGGTGACACCGGCCGGGCAGGAGATCTACGACATGACATCCCCGGAAAAGGGACAGCTCCCCGTGGTCGCGGCGGTCGCCGCCGGCGGCGTGATCGGGTCCCTGATCCGCTACGGCGCCGGCCAGGTGTGGCCCTGGGACGGCGGCGGCTTCCCCTGGACCACCTTCGGCATCAACGTCGTCGGCTGCGCGGTGATCGGCGCCTTCCTCGTGCTGATCACCGAGGTGATCAGCGTCCACCGGCTGGTGCGGCCCTTCTTCGGCACCGGCGTCCTCGGCGGCTTCACCACCTTCTCGACGTACGCCGTCGACATCCAGAAACTGGTGGCCGCCCACTGCCCGGGGCTCGCCCTGGCCTACCTGGCCGGCACCCTGTGCGCCGCGCTCGGCGCCGTATGGCTCGCCGCCACCACCACCCGTCGCGTCGTCGCGAGGATGCAGGCATGACCAGGCTGACCGGCAGCGCCCTGCGGCTCACCGTGCTCATCGGCGAGAACGACACCTGGCACCACAGGCCGCTGTACTCCGAGATCGTGCATCGCGCCCACGCCGCGGGCCTCGCCGGGGCGAGCGTCTTCCACGGCGTCGAGGGCTTCGGCGCCTCCTCGCGCGTGCACACCGCGCGGCTGCTCTCCCTCAGCGAGGACCTCCCGGTCGCCGTGATCGTCGTCGACACCGAGGACCACATCCGCGCCTTCCTGCCGCAGCTCGACGAACTCGTCACCGAAGGCCTCGTCACCCTGGAGCCGTGCGAGGTCGTCACGTACGTCGGCCGCGCGCCCGGGGACACCGGCCGCGCGCACCAATCCGGCGAACCGGACATGAAGGGTAAGAACTAGTTGTGAACTGGCTCCTGGTCGCCGCCGGCGGCCTGGTCGGCGCGCCCCTGCGCTATCTCACCGACCGCGCGGTGCAGTCCCGGCACGACTCGGTGTTCCCCTGGGGCACCTTCGCCGTCAACGTCGTCGGCTGTCTGATCCTCGGCACCCTCACCGGCGCCGCCTCCGCGAGCCCGGAACTGCGGCTGTTGCTGGGCACCGGCCTGTGCGGCGCGCTCACCACCTACTCGACGTTCTCTTACGAAACCCTGCGGCTCGCCGAGACCGGCGCCGGCCTGTACGCGTTCGCCAATGTCGCCGGCAGCCTCGCGGCGGGCCTCGGGGCGGCCTTCGCGGGGGTGTGGATCGGGCAGAACGTGTGGTCCTGAGGGGCGCGGAGGGGGCGCCGGGGACTGGTAGGACTGTCTGCGCGTCAGGTTCCCCCATCGTCGAGAACTGGATCCCATGAGCGACATTTCAGTCGGCCAGGCCGCCTTCCTCGGAGTCGTCGAGGGAGTGACTGAGTTCCTCCCCGTCTCCTCCACCGGCCATCTGAAGATCACCGAAGGCCTGATGGGCATCCCCGTCGACAAAGAGGCGGTCGTCGGCTTCTCCGCCGTCATCCAGGTCGGCGCGATCGCCGCCGTGCTCCTGTACTTCTCCAAGGACATCATCCGGATCGTCTCCGCGTGGGGGAGGGGATTGTTCAACAAAGAGGAGCGCTACCACCACGACTACAAGTTCGCCTGGTGGGTCATCTGCGCGACGATCCCGATCGTGGTCGTCGGCCTCGCCGCCAAGCCCCTGATCGACGGCGCCCTCGGCTCCCTGTGGGTCGTCGCCGCCTCCTTGGTCGTCGGCAGCGGCGTCATGTGGGCCGCCGACCAGATGGGCCGCCACAAGAGAGGCGAGGACGACACGTCGTTCAAGGACGCCATGCTGGTCGGCTCCTCGCAGATCCTCGCCCTGCTCTTCCCCGGGTTCTCCCGCTCCGGCGCGACCATGTCGACGGCGCTCATCCTCGACCTCGACCGGGTCGCCGCCACCCGCCTGTCCTTCTTCCTCGGCATCCCCGCCCTCACCGGCGCCGGGATCTACGAGCTCAAGGACGCCCTCGGCGCGGGCGTGGGCGCCGCCCCCCTCGCCGTCGGCACGGCCGTCTCCTTCGTCGTCGCCTACGCCTCCATCGCCTGGCTGCTGAAGTTCGTCGCCCGGCACTCCTTCAACGCCTTCGTCGCCTACCGGCTCGTCGTCGGCGTCCTGCTCTTCGGGCTGCTCACCACGGGCGCGCTGAGTGCCTGAACGCGGATCCGCGTGCTGAGCGCCTGATCAGAGCCATGGGCGTGAAGTCTGGATACAGACTTCACGCCCGTTGAATTTTTCCTTTCGGCTGTCTTGACACGACCTGTCGCCGAACAGCACCATCACTCCCGTGAACCTGTCAGACAGCCAGACAGGTGGGGTCGGTCCGCGGCGCGTCAGCGCGATGGAAGCGGTCCTCACCCACCTGCGCGGCGCCATCGAGCGCGGCGAGTACGCCATCGGCGACAAGCTCCCCTCCGAAGCGGAGCTCTGTCGCACGCTGGAGGTCTCCCGGCCCGTGCTCAGGGAGGCCCTGCGCGCCCTCCAGACCATGGGCCTCACGGTCGCCAAGACCGGCAAGGGCACCTTCGTGGTCGCCAGCACCGTCGAGGACCCCACCTTCGGCGACTACGCGGCCAGCGACCTGCTCGAAGTGCGCCGGCACGTCGAGATCCCGGTCGCCGGGTACGCGGCCGCCCGCCGCACCCCGGAGAACCTGGACCACCTGGCCCACCTCCTGGACCGCATGGAACGGGAGACGGACACCACCGCGTGGGTCGCGATGGACACCCTCTTCCACCTGGCCGTCGCCGAAGCCGCCCAGAACCCGGTCTTCCGCCGGGTCATCGAGGAGATCCGCGACGCACTGGCGCGTCAGTCGGCCTTCCTCAACGAACTGGGCGGCCGGCGCGAACAGTCCAACCGGGAGCACCGCGCCATCGTCGAAGCGCTCATAGACGGTTCCGAGTCCGACGCCGTCGAGGCGATGAGCCATCACCTCGACCGCGTCGAGACGTCACTCACCGACATCGTGCGCCCCGCGCGCACGGAAACTCCCCTGGAAGGCGGACCCGAGGCGTGAGCGAGCAGCACCTCAAAGACGAGACGCGTCCCTCGTCGCCTCATGTCGACGCCGGAGACGCTGGCTACAGCAAGTCTCTGAAACACCGGCACGTCAACATGATCGCGATCGGCGGTGCCATAGGCACCGGCCTGTTCCTCGGCGCGGGCGGCCGGCTCGCCGACGCCGGGCCCTCCCTCTTCATCGCCTACGCCGTCTGCGGCGTCTTCGCGTTCCTCGTGGTGCGCGCCCTCGGCGAACTCGTCCTGTACCGCCCCTCCTCCGGCGCCTTCGTCTCCTACGCCCGGGAGTTCCTCGGCGAGAAGGGCGCCTACACGGCCGGCTGGATGTACTTCCTGAACTGGGCCACCACCGGCATCGCCGACATCACGGCGGTCGCCACCTACACGCACTACTGGGGCATGTTCTCCGACATCCCTCAATGGTTGCTCGCATTGATCGCCCTCGCGATCGTCTTGACCGTCAACCTCATCTCCGTCAAGATCTTCGGCGAGCTCGAGTTCTGGTTCGCGATCGTCAAGGTCAGCGCCCTCGTCGTCTTCATGTGTATCGGCATCTTCCTGCTGGTCACCCAGCACGACGTCGGCGGCCACACCCCCGGCCCGTCCCTGATCACCGACAACGGCGGCGTCTTCCCCAACGGCCTGCTGCCCATGCTGCTGATCATCCAGGGCGTCGTCTTCGCCTACGCCTCCGTCGAACTCGTCGGCGTCGCCGCGGGCGAGACCGAGAACCCCGAGCAGATCATGCCCAAGGCGATCAACTCGATCATGTGGCGCGTCGGCCTCTTCTACGTCGGCTCCGTCGTCCTGCTGTCGATGCTCCTGCCCTGGAACGTCTACAAGTCCGGCGAGTCCCCCTTCGTGACCGTCCTGTCCAACATCGGCATCCCCGCCGCCGGCGGCGTGATGAACCTGGTCGTCCTCACCGCGGCCATGTCCTCCCTCAACTCGGGCCTCTACTCCACCGGCCGCATCCTGCGCTCCATGGCCGTCAGCGGCTCCGCCCCCAAGTTCACCGCCAAGATGAGCCGCAGCCAGGTCCCCTACGGCGGCATCCTGCTCACCAGCGGCGTCTGCGTCCTCGGCGTCGGCCTCAACTTCGTCGTCCCCGCCGACGCCTTCGAGATCGTCCTCAACTTCGCGGCCATCGGCATCCTCGCCACCTGGGGCATGATCATGCTCTGCCACCTCATGTTCTGGCAGAAGACCCAGAAGGGCGAGCTGACCCGCCCCGGCTACCGGCTGCCGGGCTCCCCCTGGACCGAACTCGTGACGCTGGCCTTCCTCGCCTCCGTCCTGGTCCTCATGTACGCCGACGGCGGCGCGGGCCGCACCACCGTGCTCTGCCTGCCGCTCATCGTCGCCGCGCTCGTCGCCGGCTGGTACGCCATCCGCCGCCGTCTCGCGCGCACCACCAGCGAGGCCGACGCGTGACCCCCGCGCGCCGGACCTCGGCCACCCACCAGTGATCAGGCAGTGATGTACAGCATTCCGCCCACGGACGCCCCCCTCATCCGAGAGCCCCTCCACGCCCCCGTCGCCCACCTGGTGCGCGGCGGGGTCACGGAGGGCGTGCACTACGGCTCCGTCGTCGTCCTCGACGAGAACGGCGACGTCACCCTGCAACTCGGCGACATCGAGGCCGCGTTCTACCCCCGCTCGGCCCTCAAGCCCGTCCAGGCCGTCGCCATGGTCCGCGCCGGACTCCCGCTGGAGGGCGAGCTCCTCTCGCTCGCCGCCGCCAGCCACTCCGGCGAGGAACGCCACCTCGCCGGCACCCGGCGCATCCTGGAACTGGCCGGCGCCACCGAGGACGACCTGCGCAACGTCGAGGACCTGCCCTACGGTGCCGCGCAGCGCGAGGAGTGGATCAGGGAGGGCCGCGCGCCCTCCCGGCCGGCGCAGAACTGCTCCGGCAAGCACGCGGCCATGCTCTACACCTGCAAGCTCAACGGCTGGGACCTCGACGGCTACCTCGACCCCGCGCACCCGCTCCAGCAGGCGATCGCCGAGATCGTCGAGGACCTCACCGGGCAGCGGATCGCCAAGGTCACCGTCGACGGGTGCGGCGCGCCCCTGTTCTCCGTCTCCCTGCATGGCCTCGCCCGCGCCGCCGCCCGCATCACCGCGGCGGCGCCGGGCACCCCCGAGGCCAAGGTCGCCGACGCCATGCGCGACCACGTGGAGATGGCCTCCGGCGCCGACCGCGACGTGGCCGCGCTGATGCGGGCCGTGCCCGGACTGCTCGCCAAGGACGGCTTCGAAGGCGTCGAGGTCGCCTCCCTGCCCGACGGGCGGGCCGTCGCCGTCAAGATCTCCGACGGCGCCGACCGCGCGCGCATACCGGTCGCGGCGGCGGCGCTCGCCCGCGCGGGCGTCGACCCTAAGACGCTCGCCGCGTTCGCCGGCGAGCAACTCCTGGGCGGTGGCCGTCCGGTGGGCGCGGTCCGCGCGGTGCGCGCGCTGGACCCGGTGACCCTCCCGGCGTGCGCCTGAGCGCACGCCGGATCCCGAAACGGGGGCGCCGCGAGTGTGCGCGCGGCGCCCCCGAACCCTTCAAGGACGCCCGGCCCCGCCGCACCTCGTGCCCTGAGGCGCGCCGCCGGCGTCCTGAAGAAACCCTCACCCCTTGCGAAAGAGGAAACCCCTCCCCATGACCGCCGTCACCCGCAGCGAACACGACCTCCTCGGCGACCGCGACATCCCCGCCGACGCCTACTGGGGCGTGCACACCCTGCGCGCCACGGAGAACTTCCCCATCACCGGCACCGCGATCTCCGCCTACCCGCACCTGATCGACGCCCTGGCCGCCGTCAAGGAGGCCGCCGCCCTCGCCAACGAGGAACTCGGCCTGCTGGCCCCCGAGAAGGCCGCCGCGATCGTCGCCGCCTGCCGTGAGATCCGCGCGGGCGAGCTGCACGACCAGTTCGTCGTCGACGTCGTCCAGGGCGGCGCCGGCACCTCCACCAACATGAACGCCAACGAGGTCATCGCCAACCGGGCGCTGGAACTGCTGGGGCACGGCAAGGGGGAGTACCACCACCTGCACCCCAACGAGGACGTCAACCTCGGCCAGTCCACCAACGACGTCTACCCGACGGCCGTCAAGATAGCGACGGTCTTCGCGGTGCGCGGCCTCCTCAAGGCGATGGCCGTCCTCCAGGACTCCTTCGCCCGCAAGGCCGTCGAGTTCCGTGACGTCCTCAAGATGGGCCGTACACAGTTGCAGGACGCGGTCCCCATGACGCTCGGTCAAGAGTTCTCGGCTTATGCCGTCATGATTGACGAGGACCGCAACCGTCTTGACGAGGCCGTCCAGTTGATCCATGAGATCAACCTGGGCGCCACGGCCATCGGCACCGCGCTCAACGCCCCCGCCGGCTACGCGGAAGCCGCCCGCCGCCACCTCGCCGACATCACCGGCCTCCCCCTGGTGACGGCCGTCAACCTGGTCGAGGCCACCCAGGACTGCGGCGCCTTCGTCCAGATGTCCGGCGTCCTCAAGCGCATCGCGGTCAAGCTCTCCAAGAGCTGCAACGACCTGCGCCTGCTGTCCTCGGGCCCCCGGGCCGGCTTCGGCGAGATCAACCTGCCCCCCGTCCAGGCGGGTTCCTCGATCATGCCGGGCAAGGTCAACCCGGTCATCCCCGAGGTCGTCAACCAGGTCGCCTTCGAGGTCATCGGCAACGACGTCACCATCACGATGGCCGCCGAGGCGGGCCAGCTCCAGCTGAACGCCTTCGAGCCGATCATCCTCCACTCGCTGTCCGAGTCGATCACCCACCTCCGGGCGGCCTGCCTCACCCTGGCCGAGCGCTGCGTCAACGGCATCACCGCCAACACCGAACGCCTGCGCGCCAGTGTGGAGAACTCCATCGGCCTGGTGACCGCCCTCAACCCCCACATCGGCTACGAGGCCGCCACCGACATCGCCAAGGAAGCCCTCCGCACCGGCCGCGGCGTCGCCGAACTGGTCCTGGAGAAGGGCCTCCTGCCGGCCGAGACCCTGGCGGACCTGCTCCGCCCGGAAGCCGTGGCGGGAAGCGTCTCGCCGCTCGCGTGAGACACCCGCGCAGGGGGAGCCGTACGCGCCTGAGGCCCCCCTGCGCGCGTACGTGAGCCGACATCCGCGCCAATCCGCGCGGGCACGCGGCAGTCACGTACCGAACACCCTCCGGCAGACGGGACGTCGCCTCGCGGACACCCGGTGTCGGCAGGGTGGAGGAGTGCTGGCCAAGGCTTTTCCTGTCGCTCTCCGCCGCTGCCAGGTGCTCGGGCTGGCCGGCACCTCCTGCCTGGCGCTGGGCGGTGAGACCGCCGGCGCACTGCCCGCGCGGGAACTGCTGGCGCCCTCCTCACCGCACGCGGTGCTCGGACTCGTCGGCGTCTACTTCGGGCTCGTCCTGCTCACCGCGGCCTGGGTGCTCCTCGGCCGCAAGGTACGCGGCGGAAAACCGCCCTCCACGCGCGCGCTGGTCCTCATGCTCGCCGTCTGGGCCGCGCCCCTGCTGATCGCGCCGCCCCTGTTCAGCCGGGACGTCTACAGCTACCTCGCGCAAGGGGCGATGGTCGACGCCCACATCGACGTCTACAGCTACGGCCCCGCGAGCCTCGGCGGCCCGCTCGCCGGCGAGGTCGCGCCCCTGTGGCAGCACACGGGCGCGCCGTACGGACCGGCGTTCATGGGACTCGCCGGGGTGCTCGCCCGGCTCACCCGGGGGGAACTGCCCGCCGGGCTGTACGGGATGCGGCTGGTCGCCGTCCTCGGAGTCGCGCTCATGGCCGCCGCGCTGCCCCGGCTGGCCCGCCACTGCGGCGCCGATCCGGCCGTCGCGCTGTGGCTCGGGGCCCTCAACCCGCTGGTCCTGCTGCACCTCGTCGCGGGCGCCCACAACGACGCGATCATGCTGGGGCTGCTCGGCATCGGACTCGTCGCCGCGCTGGGCGGACGGTTCGCGCTGGGAGCCGTCCTGGTGACCCTGGCGGCCCTCGTGAAGGCCCCGGCGGCCCTCGGCCTCGTCGCGGTCGTCCTGCTCCAGCACAGCCCGCTGAGAGCCGCCCTGAAGACGTTCACGGTCGCGGCGGCCACCACGGTCGCCGTCACCGCCGCGACCGGCACCGGCTACGGCTGGATCGGCGCCCTCAAAACCCCCGTGTCCCCGCAGAACTGGGCCCTGACCAGCCTCCTGGGCCGCGCCACCGAAGCCTTCCTGGAGCGCCACGACAGCGCCCTCGCCCCCCTCGCCGTACCCGCCTGGCACGCCGTCGGCCTCGTGGTCACCGCCGCCCTCGTGGCCGTCATCTGGTGGCGGCTGCGCCCCCGGCCCGTCTACGCGCTGGGCCTGAGCCTCGCCGCCGTCGCCGCCTTCGGGCCCGCGATCCGCCCCTGGTACGCCCTGTGGGGGCTCTTCCTGATCGCCGCCGCGGCCCCCGACACGTCGATACGGCGCCGCAGCGCCGTCGGGGTGGCCGGGGTGCTCGCCCTCGCCGTGCTGCCCGACGGCGGCCCGGCCGACGCCGGCCAGCTGCTGCTCGCCGTCTCCGGCGGCCTCCTCGCGGCCGTCGTCCTCTGGCAGGCCCACCTCGCCACCCGCGCGCCCGGCCTGCCCGCATGAGCCGCCCTGTCCCCACGCCCCCGAGGACCCGCGTATGAGACCCCCCGCCACCGACCGCGGCCGGCTCGCCCTCCTCCTGGCCCTCGCCGCCGCCGTCACCGCGTTCACCGCGACCGTGCCGCTGCTGCGGGACTGGTTCGACCTCAGGGTCTACTGGGGCACGATCGACAGCTGGGCCCACCACGGCGGACGCGTCTACGACTACCGGGTCCCCGGCACGCCCTACGGCTTCACCTACCCGCCGTTCGCGGCCGTCGCCATGCTCCCCATGGCGCTCCTCGGCCTCCACACGGCGATCGCGGCGGCCCTGCTGCTCAACCTGGCCGCCCTCGCCCTGGTCCTGCGCCTCCTGACCGGACCCGGCTGGCGCCGCCACGGCTGGTACGGCGTCGGCCTCGCCCTGTGCGTCCTCACACTGTTCGAGCCGCTGCGCGACACCTTCAGCTTCGGCCAGGTCAACGTCCTGCTGCTGGCGCTTGTGTTGATAGACGCTCAACTGTTGACGACCCGCCATGACAAGTGGACCGGTATCGGCATCGGGCTCGCCGCCGCGATCAAGCTGACGCCCGCCCTCTTCATCGGCCTGCTGCTGATCACCCGCCGTTGGCGCGCCGCCGCGACCGCGACCGCTGTGGCCGCCGCCGCGACCGGCCTCGCCGCGCTGATCGCCCCGGACGCCTCCCGCTTCTACTGGACCGACGCGATGTGGGACACCACGCGCGTGGGGCGCCTCTCCTACGTCTCCAACCAGTCCCTCCAAGGCGTCCTCGCCCGCCTGGGCGTCGACAGCAAGGCCGTATGGGCGCTCGCTGTCCTGGTGGTCCTCGCCGTCTGGGCGTGGCGGGTGCGCCGCGCGGGCGACTGGGCGACCGCCTTCGCGCTCACCGGGCTGACGGCCTGCCTGGTCAGCCCGGTCACCTGGGTGCACCACCTCGTATGGACGCTGCCCGCGTTCGCCGCCCTCGTGCGCGCGGGCCACGCGCGCGTGGCCGCCGCCGCGTACGCCGTGATGTGCACCAGCGTGGTGTGGATCTGGTTCCACGACGCCTCAGGGGTGGGCGGCTTCCTCGGCAGCAACACCTACGTGTGGATCACCCTGGGGCTGCTGCTGTGGCTGCCCACCGGTCAGCGCCGCCTGGCCGAACGCAGCGCCACCGACGCCCCGGCCGCGCCCAGTACCGCCGCGCCCGCGATCGCCGCCGCCTCCGACCAGCCGGCGCCGTCGTCGCCCCCGGCCGCCGTGCCCGCCGCCACCGGCCGCACGCCGGCCCCGCCGGGCTCGTCGGGCCCCGGGCGCGGCCGGGAGCGCAGCGCGTCCAGCGAGCCCACCGGATCCACCCGCCCGGCCGCCTCGAACCCCCAGTCCAGCAGGTCCCGCGCCTCTTCGTAGACCGCGAAGCCGCCGCCCGCCTGCGGGTTCATCACCGTCACCACCAGCGTCCGCCCGTCCCGCCGCGCGGCGGCGACCAGCGTGTTCCCGGCATTGGTGGTGTAACCGTTCTTCACCCCCACGAGCCCCGGATACGCCGCCACCCCGTCGTGCCCGGTCAGCAGCCGGTTGGTGTTCTCGATCCCGTACGACCACCCCTCGCCCCCGGGGAAACGCGCCTCGGCGGTGCCGCAGTACCGCGCGAAGTCCGCGTTGCGCAGCCCCGCCCGGCCGAACACGGCGAGGTCGTAGGCGGAGGAGACCTGGCCCGGGGCGTCGTACCCGTCCGGGGACTCCACATGGGTGTCCAGGGCGCCCAGGGAGCGGGCCTTGGCGCGCATCTGGCGGGCTGTCGCCTCCCAGCCGCCGTTGAGGGCCGCCAGGACGTGCACGGCGTCGTTCCCGGAGTTCAGGAACACGCCCCGCCACAGGTCGGCGACCGTGTACGTACGGCCCTCGGCGACCCCGACCAGGCTGCTGCCGGGGCCGATGTCCTCCAGCTCGCGCTCGGTCACCTCGTGCTTGATGCCGGCCGGCAGTACCGGCAGCACGGTCAGCGCGAACAGCGTCTTCAGGGTGCTCGCCGGGGGCAGCTTGCGGTGGGCGTCCGACGCGGCGAGGACCGCGCCCGAACCGGCGTCGGCGACGACCCAGGACAGCGCCGAGACGTCCGGCACGGCCGGCGCGCCGGGGCGCGGGCGCACCTGGACGCCGGGGCGGTTCAGGAGGGCGGGGGAGGGGATCGGGGCTGCTCTCGGGCCTCCCGGGGCGGCTGTCGAGGGTGGTTGCGCGGCGCCTGGTGTTCCTGCCGCGCCGGGCGCCCCCATCGCCGTGTCGGCGCTCGCCGTCGGCCCCAGGGCCAGGCCGCCGGCCAGGGTGCCCGCCACACAGAACGCGCAGGCCGACACAACGGCCCGGGAGGAGAATCCGATCGTCATATGGTCAACGTAGAAACGATCACCCTGATCAGCGCGCTGCCGGTGCCGATCGCGGGACGCGTGCACTCGGATGCCGTACGCGTGCTGTTCCCCAGCAGAGCAGGGTGCCCCGCGCGCGTACGCCCTCGTACAGGCCGCTCTCAGGCCCCCGCCGGCAACGTAGGCCGTACGCTCCGCAGGAACCCCGCGTTGTTGCGGCTCTCGCGCAGTCGGCCGAGCAGGGTCTCCAGGCCGGTGTGCGCGTCGCGGCCGGCCAGGACCCGGCGCAGGCCGTGCGCGGTCGTCAACTCGGCCGGGGTGAGAAGGAGTTCCTCGCGGCGGGTGCCGGAGGTGGTGAGGTCGACGGCGGGGAAGAGGCGCCGCGTCGCCGCCTCGCGGTCCAGGCGCAGCTCCATGTTGCCGGTGCCCTTCAGCTCCTCGAAGAAGAAGTCGTCGGCCCGCGAGCCGGTCTCGACGAGCGCGGTCGCCAGGATGGTCAGCGAACCGCCCTCCTCGATGGCCCGCGCGGCCCCGAAGAACCGCTTCGGGCCGAGCAGCGAGGCCGCGTCGACACCGCCGCTCAGGGTGCGCCCGCTGCCGGGCGCCGCGTTGTTGTGGGCCCGGCACAGCCGGGTCAGCGAGTCGAGCAGGATCACGACGTCCTCGCCGGCCTCGACGAGCCGCTTGGCCCGCTCGACGACGAGCTCGGCGAGCGCGACGTGCTGCTTCGCCGACCGGTCGAACGTCGAGGCGTACACCTCGCCGCGCACCGAACGGCGCATGTCGGTGACCTCCTCGGGACGTTCGTCGAGGAGGACGACCATCAGGCGGCACTCGGGGTGATTGCCGGCGACGGCCGCCGCGAGCTGCTGGAGCAGCACCGTCTTGCCGGTCTTCGGCGGCGCGACCAGCAGCCCGCGCTGGCCCTTGCCGACGGGCGTGAACAGGTCGGCGATCCGGCCCGCGAGCCCGGAGGCGGGGTGTTCGAGGCGCAGCCGCTCGTGCGGGTGCAGCGGCGTCAGATCGGCGAACGTGCGCCGTCCGCGCGGTTCTTCGGCCGGGTGCTCCTCGACGAGCGTGACCTCGGTCATCGCGCGCCGGTCGCGCAGGCCGCTGACGCGGTCGCCCTTGCGCAGGCCGTACCGGCGGATCAGCGCCGCCGGGACCTGGGCGTCGTCGGGCTCGGGGAGCAGGCCGGGGCCGCGCAGGAAGCCTTTCCCGCCGTCGATGTCGAGGACACCGGTGACGAGTCGGGGCGCGGGCTCCTGGCGGAGCGGGGGGTGTTCGAGAGTGGTGGTCATGGTGGTCGGTCCTTTCGCGGACGGACAGGGAAAAGTCATGGGAAGGGGGGAAGCCGCGACGGAGGGAGGCCGTATGCGCTCCCGGCGGCGAAGAACTCCTCGGGCGCAGCGAATCCGCAGGTCACGAGGGAGAGAGAAGAGGATTGGCACCGGCGTCCGCGACGGGACGTACACGAGTGCTGAAGCTACTGTAGCACGGTTGGTGCGGTGAGTGGGGGATGTGTGCGGGCAGAGCCTTGGGCTCGTCGTCATCGGTGGTGGAGCCTGCGGCGGGCTGAGGAGGCGTGGTGTGAGGTGATCGAAAGTTAAAGTGACCGTATGCGTCTGCGACATTCGGTCCGAGCGATCCTCCTTACCGAGGACGATCGTGTCCTCCTCTGCCGCTTTCCGCTCAAGACGCCGCCGGGGGCGGGTGTGTGGGCGGCTCCCGGTGGTGGCGTCGAGGAGTCGGAGACGCTTTTGGGTGCGCTGCGAAGGGAGTTGGCGGAAGAGGTCGGGTACCGCCTCGACACCGATCCGCCGCGCGTGTGGCATCAGGAGGTCGTCTCGCCCGACTTCGCCCAAGGGTACGACGGTGTCGTCAACGACTACTTTCTGGTCCGCACCGACCGCTTCACCCCTCAAGGCACTCTTTCCGAGGCCGAGTTGGCGGCGGAGAACATCAGTGCTTTCAAGTGGTGGCATGTCGATGAGATCACCGCGTATGACGGGGACGATGTCTTCTCGCCTCGGGACATCAGCGGCCTGCTTGCCTCGCTGGACGCGGCTGGGCCCCCTGCCGATGTGCTGCTGATAGGCGTGTGAGTCCAGCGCGTTGGTGATCGTCTTCGCCTCGCCGTGCGCTGAGTGGCCGACGGGGTACTCGGGCGGGATATCGCGTCCGAGGATGTCCACGGGCATGTCGCCGCCTGTGTGATCTGCGGCGACCTCACCATCCGTGACCACAGCCCTGCGCCCCGGCGACCTCTTCCTTGTCGGCTCCCCGGTGAGCAACTGCGCGTGATCACTCATCTGCGCCATGTCGGCCTGGTCGTACCGGACTTGGGCACGTGCAGCTCGGCAGACCCCGCCCGTCCAGAGGGTGCCGTCTGTTCGGCAGGCGCCGTCTGATCAAAGGGTGCAAAGTGATCAAAGGGTGCTGCCTGTGCAGAGGGTGTCGATCGGTTCGGAGGGCGTGAACTGGCCTGAGGGCGCCGTCTGTTCGGCAGTGTGTCATCTGTCCTAAGGGTGCCGTCTGTTGAGAAAGTGCCGTCCGTTCCCGATCCGAAAGGCCCGCCATGTTCCTTCTCGCCCGCCGTTCGTTTCTCGCCGCCGCCCTCCTGCTGCCGGCGGCCCCCGCGCGCGCCGCCTCCACGCGCAGGCTGGCTGTCGCCGCCGGGCAGACGTACGAACTGGCCGCGACGGTCCGGGTGGGCGAGCTGAACATCGCCGACGGTGGCGTACTCGTCGCCCCCGAGGGGTACAGCCTCACCCTCACCGTGGACGGCGTCGAGACTGGTCAGGCGCTGGCGGTGACCGGTGGCACGGGTACGCTGATCCGGCCCGGCAGTTATCGGGGCGACATCGTTCTTACGGTCGCCCTGGCCACCCCGGTCAGCCACGGGGCGCTCACCTTTCCCTTTCGCCAGGCGCTGTACGTCGGTTCCGCCGGGGTCGTGCCGGAGAAGTCAGTGCCGGCAGCTGTGCGTGGCGGGAGACTTGCCCGTACCGGCGCCGAAGGCATCGGGATCGTCTCGACCGGTGAGTGCTTCGACGGCGTGTACGTCCAGGACGCCGTGTACACCTTGCGCGACTCCCTCATCTCCCTTACCGGCAACGGGCGTTGTGACTTCGCCGGGTACGGTGCCGCTGTCGTCGGGGATGGGGCCGGGACGAGGCTTGTGCTGGACGGGGCGCGGATCTTCACCCGGGGTGTGGTTCGTACCGGGGTCGTCGCGGGCGGCGGGGCTAACGTCGTCGTCAAGAACTCCACGGTCAGCACCCGTGACGGGCGGCTGCCGGACGACTATCGGGCTACCGTCGAGACACCGTACATGCAGTCCGTCCCCTGGATGCTGGGCCTTGACGGGAACGTCCGCGCGACCAACCTTCTCGGCGAGGGGACCTGCGCTACCTACCTCAACTCGACTGTTTTCTCCGAGACTTGGGGTGCCTTGTCGGTCGAGGGTGGTAGTGGGCTCAAGCTGACGGCGGTCAACAGTCGTATCGGGAACACCGGGGAGTGCGGCTATGGGACGTACGCGATCGGGGACGTCGTCGTACGTGTGCTCGGGTCGCGTCTCGATGTGGGGAGTTATGCGACGGTCATCGCCGGGCCTGGGGCGGTCGTGCATTACGGGGACAGTACGCGGGAGGTGGTTGCCGCGCTTGATGAGGAGCTGGAACTTGGGCTGACGCTAGGGGAGTTGGCGGCGATTCCGGTGCGCAGTAGCACTGTTGACTCGGGGCGGTTCGGGTTCATGTTCTTCGGAGCCGGTCAACTCACCCTGGATGGGGGGACAGTTGTCCGCTCAGAGCGGGCCACCTTTCTCAACAAGGGGCAGCAGACGGCGATTTACGTCGACGGGTCGCGGGGGGTGCGGCTGGAGCCGAGGGACGGGGTCATCGTCCAGATGATCGAGCTGGACGATCCGGGGGCGGTGGACGTCGGGGGGAGGATGCTGAACGTCGGGGTCTATACGGAGCCTTCCGGGGTGCCGGTCAAAGACACCCGGTTCGATCCGACGCGCGCCCAACCCGCCGACGGGGTCGCAGAGTTCACCTCGATCCGGCTCGCGGGGGACTTCTACAACGGTATGCGGCAAGGCAAGAACATGGTCCTCTCCTTCGAGGGCAGCACCGTCGAGGGCGTCATCTCCGCGTCCGCCGCCCGGCATCGGGTCCCGTCGATCGACGCGTCCAATTTCCGTGAACTCGGCATCGTCACCAACACAGTTGGCCCGGCCGTGAACAACGGGGTCATCGTCACTCTTGGCGCCGGTTCCGTCTGGACGGTCACCGGTACGTCGTACCTCACCTCACTGACCCTCGCCGCCGACGCGGCCGTACGGGCGCCGCGCGGCAGGATCCTTACTGCGACGGTCGATGGAGTTCCGACGGAGCTGAAGCCTGGGGCCACTTATGTCGGTGCGCTGATGCTTACCGTCGGCTAGAGGCTGCCTCCACCGGCAGCGGTTCCCCCAGCAGGAACGCTTGCAGCAGTTCCGTATAGCGCTGTGGCTGGCCGGCTGAGATGGAGTGGCCTGCTCCCTTGATGGTTATCAAGGTTGAGTTGGGGAGGGTCTGGTGGTATTCGGCGGTTACGGTGGGTTTTATGAAGTCGCATTCTCCGCGCAGGATCAGGGAGGGGGTTTGCAGGGCGCGGAGGGTTGGGCGGGGGTCGGGGGTGTGTTCGAAGTCTTTTACGGTCAGTTGGTTGCTGTAGAAGCCTTGGGGGTTGTTGTGGGGGGTGGTCGGTGGGGCGCCTGTGCAGGAGGTGCTGTTCTTGCCTTGTAGGGCGACCTCGTGCAGCCAGTGGTCTACCTCGTTGTCCCCTACCAGTGCGTGTGCGGCTTGGGGGTTGATCTGGAGGAGCAGGAGTGCCGCCAGCAGGCGGGGGGTGTTGTTCAGGCGGTCCAGGTGGGTTTTCTCTGCGGGAGTGAGTCGGGTCCATGGTTCGCCGGCCGAGTTGCCCGGGTACTCGTGGCCCCATAGTGCGCCCGGCGAGGTGAACACGGCCTTGGCCACGTGTTTGCCGTGGGCCGCCAGGTACTGGGCGGCCAGCGATCCTCCCCATGACTGGCCGATCAGGATGATCCGGTCGGCGCCGAGTGTGCGTCGGATCGCCTCCAGGTCGGCGACCTGGCGGGCGACGGTGTAGCCGGTGATGTCCCGCAGCCTTGTGGAGCGGCCTGCGCCTAGCTGGTCGTAGGAGTAGACGTCGAAGCCGTCCGCCGCGAGTGTGCGGCCGCCGGTCGGGATGCCCTCGGCGGGTGTGCCGGGGCCGCCGTGCAGGAAGACCACCGGGGTTGGTCTGGGTTTGCCCGCGGCGGGGGCGTGGACGTAGGCGATGCGTGAACCGGTCGGCAGGTTCCAGAAGTTGACGCCGGGTGGGGTGGGGGCGGCTGGGGTGGTGGGCATGGGGTGGAAGGCCGTGAGGGCGGCCAGTACGGCTACCGCGGCGGTGAGGGCGGTCGCTAGGAGGGTGGCTGACCGGGTTCGGTGCCGTAGGGCTAGCAGCGTGAATGCCGTCCGGCCGAGGAGGGCGGCGGTCAGTGCGGCGGCGGTCAGTCCGGTGAGGGCTAGGAGGGGGATGGCTGGGGTGGCTAGGGCTGCGGTGAGGAAGGCTGCCGTCGCTGCGGTCGGGGTCAGGGGGAGGGTCAGGAACAGGAGGGTGCCGGCGGCTATGCGTCGGGGGAGTGTGGGTGGCATAGGTACGAGGCTAGGAATGGGGTGCGGGGAGTTCGTCCAGCTCGGGGATGGGCTGGGGGGTGGGGTGGGGGCGCCTTGTGGCGGGGTGCGTATCCGTCTTGCGGCGGGGTGGGTTGGTGGTGTCTGGCCGTATCAGCCTTGTGCTGGGGCGGGGGGTTGGTTGCTCTTGCGGCGGGGGCAGCTGCTGTCTGGCGCGTGGGGCAGCTGGCGCACGCGCCGTATCAACCCCGTCTCGCGCGCGAGGGGCTGGTCGCCTTCGCAGCTGAGGTCAGCCGTCGTCCGGTCCGGGGTCAGCCGGCGTCCGGCCTGTGGGGCAGCTGGCGCCCCTGCCGCGCCGACCCCGTTCTGCGGCAAGGTGCCGTCGCCTTCGCGGCGGGGGCTGGCCGCTGTCCGGTCCGTGTCTGGGGTCAGCCGTTGCCCGGTCCGTGGGTTAACTGGCGCTCGGCCGCACCAGCCCTGTCTCGCGGCGGAGGCCGGCAGCCGTTCGGCCCGGAGGTAGCCGCTGCTCGGCCCGTGAGTCGGGCGGCGCCGGCCATATCAGCCCTGTCTTGCGGCGGAGGCCGGCAGCCGTTCGGCCCGGAGGCAGTCGCTGCTCGGCCCGTGAGTCGGGCGGCGTCGGCCATACCAGCCCTGTCTTGCGGCGGAGGCCGGCAGCCGTTCGGCCCGGAGGTAGCCGCTGCTCGGCCCGTGAGTCAGGCGGCGCCGGCCATACCAGCCCTGTCCAACGGCGAGGCGTCAGCCGCGTCCCGCCCGCACCTCCCCCGTCCAACGCCGAGCGTCAGCCACCCCCCGCCCGTACCAACCCCGTCTCATACGCCGCGATCGTCGCCTGCACCCGATCCCGTACCCCCAACTTGCCCAGGACCGCCGACACATGGTCCTTCACCGTCGGCGGGCTCAGTCCCAGCGTTGTCGCGATCTCCGCGTTGGACAGGCCACGCGCGACCTGTCGTAGGACCTCCGTCTCGCGTGTGGTGAGTCGGGTCAGGCGGGTCGTGTCCAGTGGGCCGGGGGCGTGGGTGAAGCGGTTGATCAGGGTGCGTGTCATCGTCGGGTCCAGCAGGGCGGCACCGCCGTGGATCACCCGCACCGCGTCGACGACCCGCTCCGGCTCGGTGTCCTTGAGCAGGAAACCGGCGGCCCCGGCGCGCAGCGCGGCGAACAGGTACTCGTCGAGGCCGAAGGTGGTGAGCACCAGCACCCGGGTCCCGTGACCGCGCTCGGTGATCCGCGCGGTCGCCGCCAGGCCCCCGATCCCCGGCATCCGGATGTCCATCAGCGCGACGTCCGGCCGTTCGGCCAGGGCGAGTTCGACCGCCGTGTCGCCGTCCGCCGCCTGTCCGACGACGCACAGGTCCGGCTCCGCGTCGAGGATCGCCGCGATACCGGCCCGTACGACGGCCTGGTCGTCCGCGACGGTCACTCTGATCGCCATGGGGAGACCTCCGGCAGCCACACACGTACCGCACCGCGGTCGGTCGTGGAGAGGGTACCTCCGGCGGCGTCCGCGAGGGCGCGCAACTGGCGCCGTGCGGCGGGGAGTTCGGGCAGGGGACCGGAGATCTCGACTCCGTCGGGGACCGCGCGCACGGTGAGGACGACCCCGACGGTCATCAGTACGGCCGCGATCCGGTACGCGAACACCTCCACGACCGCCGGCAGCGGGCGACTCGCGCCGATGTGTCGCACGGTTCCTCCGTAGCGGCTGGCCAGCACCTCGATGCCCGAGACGGTGGGCGGCGGCTCCCCTGCACCGGCGTCCCCCACATCGACGTCTGCTGTACTGCCGTCCACCGCATCGCCGACCCATACACCGCCGCTCCCCTCCCCGCCGCCCCCCTCACGCAACCCCTCCAACAGCTCCCGCAACGCCCCAAGCCCAGCCCGCGCCTCCTCCCGTACGGTGCTCAGCTCGCCCGCCTCCGCCGCCGCTGTCACCGCTCGCGCGTGCCGCAGTGCCGTGCCCCGCAGCCCTGCCGCGAACCGTAGCCGCTGCTCGCGTACCGCGGCGTCGGCGTCCCCGTCGAGCAGCGCCCGGCGCCTGTTGTCGGCCGCCCGCAGCCGCTCGTGCCGGCGCGCGCTGCGGCGCCCCCACGCGCGGACGGCGAAGGCCGGCAACGCCAGTGCGCCCGCCAGGACGGCCCAGGCCGCTGCACGGTTGCCGGTGATCCCCGCGCCGCCGGCCAGCGCGAGACCGCCCACGGCGGCTACGGCGGACGCGGCGAACAGGCTTTGCCTGGGCGGTAGTTGGAGCCCGGCGCTGTATACGAGCGTCAGCTCGACCCACCCGTACACCAGGAAGATGTCGCTCACCGGCGGCTGCGTCCAGCCGATCCGGTCGCAGGCCTGCCACAGCATCAGCGCCAGCAGGACCGCTGCGAGCGCCCGCCCGGGAGTGCGTGAGCGCCAGCCGAGGGGGACGGCGTGCAGGGCCGACAGTATGACTGTCGGTACGGCGGGGAGTGTGCCGGTGAAGGAGTCGGGTACGGCGGTCGTGAGGAGGCTCGCGCCTAGGGAGAGGGCGATGGCCAGGGCTACCAGGGCGTAGTCGAGGCCGAGGGGGCCGCGCCACGGGGGGCGGGGGCGGGGGTGAGGGGGTGTGGTGGTGGCGGGGAGTACGGCTTGTACGCGCCAGCCGCCTCGGCCGGGGCGGCCCACCGGTCCGGCGGAGAACGTCCCGCCTGCGGCGGCGACCGCGGCGGCCAGGCTCGCGAGGCCGCGGCCGGTTCCGAGATCGGGCTCGCGGGGCGTGCCGCCGGTGTCCGTGATGGTGACGGTGAACAGGCGGTCGCCGTTGGGCGCGTTGCCTGCGTTGCCTGCGTTGCCTGCGTTGCCTGCGTTGCCTGCGTTGCCTGCGTTGCCTGCGTTGCCTGCGCCGCCGAAGCTGCCTGCGCTGCCCGCGCCGCCGAAGCTGCCTGCGCCGCCGAACTCCGAGGCCCTGTCCCGGCCTGCGGCCACCTCAGCGGATTCGCCCCGGTTGACGGTCGCCTCGCCGTACCCGAAGGGTGCCTCCCGGTCGGCGGTCGCCTCGCCGTACCCGAAAGGTGTGTCCCGGTCAGCGGCGGCCTCGCCGCACCCGGAGAGCCTGTCCCAGCCGACACCCGGCCCCCCGGCCCCAGCGCCCCCGCCGAACCCCCTCCCGCCACCCCCCTCCACCCGCACCCGCACCACCGAACCCCCCGCATACCGCGCCGAGTTGGTGAGTGCCTCCCGGGTCACCCGGTACGCCGTCGCCACGCTGCCCGCCGGTGCGTTGGCCACCGTCCGCCGGTAGTCCACCCCGTGCGCGGCGGCCAGCGTGTCGAGGTCGGTGAAGGTCGGGAGGGGGGCGTACGTGTCCTGTTCGGTGAGTCGTTCCAGTTCGTGGACCGCCTGGCGGCCCGCCTCGGCTGCGTGGTGGAGTGCTTCGGTGGTGCGGGTGGGGTCGGTGAGCCGGAGTGCGGCGGCTGCGGAGACGACCACGCCGGTCAGCCGGTGCGCGGCCACGTCGTGCAACTCCGTTGCCAGCCGGTCCCGTTCGGCGAGTGCCGCGAACAGGGGGACCGTCGTGGCGGCGGCCTCGTAGTCGGCCCGTGCGGAGCGCCGGGCCCGGCGGCGCCGGCGGGAGCGCCCGGCCGCCCAGGCGACGGCCACCGTGCCGCCGGCCGTCAGCGCGACGCCCGTCACATAGTGCGGCGGCTCCCCCTGAGCGGCGGCGACCCCGGCGGCGGTCAGCGTCAGGGCGAGCGCCGCCGCTAGAGAGGGGCCGGCGGTGCGGTGCACGGCCAGGAAATGCAGCGCCGCCAGCGCGCAGAGTGCCGCGAGGAGGGAAAGAGGCAGCGCGTGCCCAGAGAAGAGAACGTCCCCCATGTCAGCAGATTAACCAACCGTATGAATTAACCAACCGTGCGTACGGGCGGGAGCCGTACCTGTACTGGCGCCCCGCGCCCGCACCCTCACCCCCACCTACGCCCTCCCCCCACTACCCTGACAAAATGTTCAGCCCCCAAGGCCCCACCCTCCGCGAACTCGCGGCCCAAGCCCTGTCCTCCGTCGAGCACGGATACGACCTGCTGGCCCCGAAGTTCGACCACACCCCCTTCCGTACCCCGGCCCCGATCCTCGACGCGACCGCCGCCGCGCTGAAGCTGTCGGGGCCGTACGCCGAAGGGCTGGACCTGTGCTGCGGCACCGGCGCCGGGCTCGGTGTGCTCGGTGAGGTCTGTGAACTCGGCGTCACCGGCGTCGACTTCAGCGCGGGCATGCTGGAGGAGGCGCGCGGGCAAGTGCCGGAAGGCGTCCGGCTCGTACGGGCCGACGTACGTCAACTCCCGTTCCCCGGCGGCTCATTCGACCTCGTCGTCAGCTTCGGCGCGCTCGGGCACTTCCTGCCCGCCGAACTCCCGGGCCTCTTCCGGCAGGTGCACACCGTGCTGCGGCCCGGCGGCACCTTCGCGCTCCCCGTCGCGGCCCCGCCGAAGCCGGTGTCCGCCGGGTACTGGGCGCTGGCCGGCTTCGACGCGGTGATGCGGGTGCGCAACCTGCTGTGGCGACCGCCGTTCGTGATGTACTACCGGGCCTTCCGACTCGGCGATGTGCAAAGGGAGTTGACGGCCGCCGGGTTCCGCGTGGCACTGCGCGCCCTGCCCGGGTTCGGGCACCGGGAGGACGGGACCCCGCGCGCCGCGCTGATCGAGGCCCGCAAAAACCCGACGTGATCACAACCGCGAACGCAACCACCGCAACCGCACCGCATCATGATGCGCCCCGCCGCCCTCGTGATCGTTGAACTCGTACACCTCGATCCCCTTCTCCTCATGCCCCCACGCGTTGTACGTCGCGAACACCGTCGACGGCGGGCACGTCTGGTCCTCCAGGGCGACCGAGAACAGCGCGGGCGCGTTCGCGCGGGCGGCGAAGTGGACGCCGTCGAAGTACGACAGGGTGGTCAGGACGTCGGCGACCCGGCCCCGGTGCGTCTTCAGGTACAGCGCGACCTCGCGGTACGGGTGGCGGTCCAACAAGTGGATGGCGCGCGGGAGATCGCTGAGGAACGGGACATCCGGGGTGGCCGCCGCGAGGTCGGGGAGCAGGCCCGCGACCGAGATCGCCATCGCGCCGCCCTGGCTGCCGCCGGTCACCAGCGTCCGCGAGGCGTCGCTGAGCGGATGCGAGCGGGCCGCCTCCACCGCGCGCACCGCGTCGGTGATCAGCCGCCGGTAGTAGTAGTTCTCCGGCGCCTCGATCCCGCGCGTCAGGAACCCGGGGAAGGCAGGACCCGAACCCACCGGGTCCGGGGTGTCGCCGCCGCCCCACGCGCTGCCCTGCCCCCGCGTGTCCATCCGGAAGTAGGCCCGCCCGGTCGACGCCCACAGCAGGTGCTCGTGCGCCAGCCCCCGCCCGCCGCCGTACCCGAGGAACTCCACGACCAGCGGCAACGGCTCCGAGGCGGCGGCCGGTACGACGTACCAGCCCTTGACCGGATGGCCGCCGAACCCGGCGAACGTGACGTCGAAGACCTCGACCGTGGTGAGGTCGGTGGCGACCGGCTCGAAGCGGGCGTCCAGGTCGTACGCGCGGGTTTCCTGAAGCGTCTTCGACCAGAACGCGTCGAAATCCCCGGGCTCGACGGACGCACTGCGGTAGGTGCGCAGTTCATCGAGGGACAGGTCGACCAGGGCCATGCGGACCGCCTTTTGTAAAGTGCCCGAACCAATACGGGGTCACGGTACGGGCGCGGCGGACGGCTCACCAGAGGGCGTGCGACAACAGCTCATATGGTCCTACCTTGTTCGTGGGTTAGACGGGCCGTCGTAAGGTCCAGAGGCCCAGAGACACCGGGTATGGC
>NZ_JBVLTJ010000002.1:860065-862909 GCF_055597585.1 Streptomyces sp. AMJ-169 | reverse complement strand
CTCGGCCCCACCAAACCGAAGTCCAGCAGGGCCGAGTAGAGCTTGCCCCCGAAATAACCAACAGCGTCCTACTAACACCGGGGGCTGACAGGAAACCTCGCCACCGCCCATCCCAGGACAGTCGACCACGGCGGACCGGGTTGCCCCCCGGAGCCGCCGAGTGAGGATCTCCGTAAACGAGAGTACCGCCCCCGCCGCCCCTGCGGCATCCCTTCCGACCGGCACCCCGTCACCGGACCGTGGGCAGCCGAACGCCGCCGCGCTGCTGAACGAGCTGCGCACCGCCCTGGCCCGCTTCGTGATCCTCCCGAGCGAGCAGGCACTGGACGCAACCGTGCTGTGGATCGCGGCCACCCACCTCCAGCAGGTGTGGCAGCACGCCCCACGTCTGGCTGTGGTCGGACCGGCGAAGCGGTGTGGGAAGTCCCGCCTGCTCGACCTGCTCACCGAGACGGTCCACAGGCCCGTCATCACCGTGAACTCCACGGCAGCGGCCATCTTCCGCTCGATCTCGGACGAGCCGCCGACCCTCCTCGTGGACGAAGCCGACACCATCTTCGGCAGCCCCAAGGTCGCCGAGAAGAACGAGGAGATGCGCGGTCTGCTCAACGCCGGGCACCAGCGCGGCCGACCGGTGCTGCGTGTGGTCGGCAAGGAGCACACACCCCACTCCTTCGCGACCTTCGCCATGGCGGCGCTCGCCGGCATCGGCGACCTGCCCGACACGATCATGGACCGGTCCGTCGTGATCCGGATGCGCCGCCGCGCGGAGGGCGAGCGGGTAAGCCCGTACCGGACCCGCCGCGACAGCCCCAGCCTGCACGACCTGCGGGCCCGTCTCGCGCGCTGGGCCGCCTCGGTGAGCGAGCAGGCCCTCCACCTGGAGCCGGGGATGCCCGTCGAGGACCGGGCGGCCGACACCTGGGAGCCTCTGGTGATTGTCGCCGACCTCGCAGGCGACACCTGGCCCGAGCACGCTCGCACCGCGTGCGCGCAGATGGTCACCGCCGAGATCCAGGCCGAGGAGGACAACCCCTCCAACGCCCGCATCCTCGCCGACATGCGCCGCGCCTTCGCCGCCGCCGGCGACCCCGAGAGCGTCTCCACCGACGCCCTGCTCTACCGCCTCAACTCCGACCCCGAAGCCCCCTGGGCTGAGGCCAGGCGCGGCGGGCTCAACCCGCGCGCCCTGTCCGGGCTGCTGCGCGAGTACGGCATTCGCTCCGGCAACGTCCGCATACCCGACGGCACCCAGCTCAAGGGCTACACCCGGGCGAAGTTCACCGACGCCTGGAAGCGCTACTGCCCCACCGTCCACCCCGAGACCGGCCCGGACGACGCCAGAAACATGCAGACCGACTGACCCGCGTGGGTGCCGCCGCCGACCGCTCGACGGCGACACCCACGCCGGGCACCCCGCTACGGGCACGGACGCCGCCGACGGACAGCCCCGGTCTATATCCGTCTCGTGCCGTCCCTGCCGTCCCAGCCGTATAAGCGCAGGTCAAAGCCACTCTGTCCAAGACAGCACAGCGTCCCAAGACGGATACGCATCCGTCCCGGGCCCCGAGCCGACGGCACCGGCACTCCTGTCGAGCCAACAGGTGCGACCACGGCCGCCGAGCCGACGCCGTACGGCAGGACGCGTCCCGGACGGCGCTGAGACACCATGCCGCACGCCTGCCGTCCCGCCCCTGACCTGCACCGTCAACGGCAAGACGGCCAAGACGGATCACCACTCACCCCCACCCAGAACCGCACCCCGAGGGGGACCACACCCATGCCCGACACCGCCATACCCACCGCGCCCATCAGCCGCCACCGCGCCACCTGGTGGGACCGGTTCGCCATCGTCCTGCTCGGCATCGCCGGATGCGCGCTTTCCTACGATGCGCTGCGGCAGATGGCCACCGCCGTCCACGTCCGCCACCAACTGACCTACCTCTTCCCCGTGGTGATCGACGGGTTCATCGCCTACAGCGTCCGCGCCCTGCTCGTTCTGCGCGAGGCCCCGCTGCCAGCGCGCCTGTACGCGTGGACCCTGTTCATCGCCGCCAGCATCTGGGCCAACGGTCTGCACGCCCTCGACCTCAACCAGCCCGGCACCATGGACCTCCACCTCGACGACATCACCGTCACCGTCCTGTCCGCGATCGCTCCACTTGCCCTGGCCGGAGCCACCCACCTGCACATCCTGATCACCCGCTACGGCGGCACCGACCCGGCAGGAACATCGGCGCACCCCACCACAGCACGGGTTTCGTACCGGCAGCAGCAGGCCGACGGAACCCTGTCGGCGGATCCGTACCAGCAGCGGAAGCGGCTTGAGCGGCACAACCTGCCGCAGCCCCAGCAGGCCGGGATCGCGCAGCCCGGCGAAGCAACGGCTCCGGGCGCCCTGGGGTCCGGAAGCGTCGATCTGGACAGCGGCACGGGAACCGTACAGCCGACCGGCTCCCCGCACAGCGAGTCCGAGGACGAGCCCGACGGCGCAGACCAGGGGCAGGACGAGGGTTCCGTACCGCGCGCTCAGAGCCAGGGCGGACGCCCACCCATGGCGTCCCTGGAGCGGCTGGCCGAGGTGATCACCGCAGCCCACCCGGACCCGGACGCAATCACTCGCGACAGCGCCCGCAAGGCCCTGACCGAATCCGGGCTCGGCGCCGGAACCATCCGCCTGACCGAGGCCATCACCCTGGTCCGCCGCGCCGCCCAGGCCCGCGAGCACCCCGACCAGCGACCCCTCGCCGACCAGACCTGAACCCACCCGGACACCCATAGCCCACCCGATCCGGTAGGCCGGCGGGGGGGGGTCCGGCCCCCACTCCCACCCCCCCAACCCAC